>DFVG01000043.1 GCA_002379985.1 Flavobacteriaceae bacterium UBA4166 | reverse complement strand
TCCCTTAAAGCTCAAACGGTCTTTCATTTTACCACTCGGGTCAATATTCCACATGGTATATTTAGCATTGAAATAGGTGGTCGCCCCGTCATAATAACCAGATTGGAACATGACATTCAAATAGGGGTTTTCTGCCATGGCTTTACGCAATCCGTCGCGCACATTATTATTGGTTCGATCCCATGGATGTACAGGTCCGAACATATTATACTTAATGTCCGTTTTAAAATTAAGATGCTCACGAATATAGAAGTTGATCGCAGGCGTAAACGAGTGTAACCAGGAAGTAAGCTCTGCGCTGTATTCTGGTCCATCTCCCGCATCGGTCTTATCGATTCCTAAGTAACGTGAATCAAGTCTACCAATGGTATAGCCATCACGTTCGCGACGTAATTCTTTCCAAAAGAAACGTGTGGGAACGTCTAAGTTGTTCTGCAAGATCACTTTTTTTGAGAGTCCGGTGTATTCTGCCATTTTATCGGCTACTTGATTTTTTTCTGCTTCGGAAATAAATCCGCCTTTGGCCAAGGCCGGCATAAGCGTATTGACTGCATATTGCTCTACTTCCGGAAGCATTTCGGTAAGATCTTTTTGTTGCAATCGTGACGGCAACATTTCGTGAAACCAAGCAGCAGCTGCAAAATACGGAAGGTTTAACGCCGAAGAAACTGCCGGATCACTTTCAAACACTTTGTAATCGGCCGGAGATACCATGATCACTCCGTTGAGATACATCCATTGCGCTTCCTGCAATTCTAGTGCTAAGCCCGCCACACGCGTACCTCCATAGCTTTCTCCAATGAGGTATTTGGGAGAGCTCCATCGGTTGTGTCGCGACATAAAAGTGGTAAGCCATTCGGCTAAATACTTAATATCAGCATTGATCCCGAAGAATTTTTTTCGGTCTACATCCTTTCCACTCGCCGGGATGGTACGAGAATACCCTGTGTTTGCCGGGTTGATGAATACAATATCGGCTACATCCAATACCGAATAGGGATTGTCCTGAATTCCATAGGGCTGTACCGGATAGCCTTCTTCGTCAATTTTCAAAACCTTAGGCCCCGTATATGCGATGTGCATCCACACCGAAGCGGAACCCGGTCCCCCGTTAAAGGAGATCAACAATGGTCGCTCTGTATTTGCTTTTCCGTTCGTTCGTTTGTAATAGGTATAGAACAGACTGGCGATCGGTTCGCCCATCTCATCCCACACCGGTTGTGTTCCGGTGGTGGCAGTATAATTTACATTAGACCCGTTTATGGTTGCTGAATGTGTGGTGACGACTGTAGTGTCAATTGGTAGGCTTCGCTCTTGAGCGGTGATTCCGAAGAAAATAAAAAGCGTAAGGATAGAAAATGCGTAGTGTCTTGTCATGGTTGTATTTTTAGTCAGCTAAAAATACAAAATGTCCATCGAACAACATTCACAAAATTTTATGCCGTCTATGCATCCCTAGAAAAACAAACGTTATTGAAAACTAACGGTTAAAAATAGTGCTTCTAATTAGCAAATAATGGCTTCCCTTCCATCATTGCATTTACCTTTTCTGCCACTTCTTTAAGACGAGAATCATCTTCAAAGTGAGTAATTACCTCATCAATTAATCCAACAATAGTTTTCATGTCCTCCTCTTTCAATCCACGTGTCGTTACCGCAGCGGTTCCTACACGGATCCCACTCGTCACGAAAGGTGATTTGTCATCAAAAGGTACCATATTCTTATTCACTGTAATCTCAGCCTTTCCTAAGGCTTCTTCTGCCTCTTTTCCTGAAATGCTCTTATTCCGAAGATCGATCAACATCATGTGATTATCGGTACCCCCTGAAATGATTTTATAGTCTTTTTCGACAAACGCTTCTGCCATCACAGCGGCATTTTTCTTTACCTGAACCATATAGTGTAAGAAGTCATCGGTCAAGGCTTCTCCAAAAGCAATTGCCTTCGCCGCAATGATATGTTCCAAGGGTCCTCCTTGATTTCCAGGGAAGATTGCACTGTTCAATAAAGAAGACATCATTTTTGGTTTGCCACTTTTTAATGTGAGTCCGAATGGATTCTCAAAATCCTTCCCCATCAAGATCAAGCCACCTCTTGGGCCTCGTAAGGTCTTATGTGTAGTGGTTGTGACCACATGGCAATGCGGAATGGGGTCTGCGATGATCCCTTTGGCGATCAGTCCCGCTGGATGTGCAATATCCGCCATCAAAATAGCATCTACTTTATCGGCTATCTTTCGGAACTTGGCATAATCGATCTCTCGAGAATAGGCAGAAGCACCGGCAATGATCATCTTAGGTTTTTCGCGTACCGCGATCGCTTCAATAGCCTCATAGTCTAAGCGACCGGTGTCGGCATCCACTCCGTAAAACACGGGGCGGTATAACTTACCAGAAAAGTTCACCGGAGAACCATGGGTAAGATGACCGCCATGAGATAGATCAAAACCTAAAAAAGTATCCCCCGGATTCAAACATGCTGCGAAGACTGCCGTATTTGCTTGCGATCCGCTATGGGGTTGTACGTTGGCATATTCCGCTCCAAACAGGGATTTCGCACGATCGATGGCAATTTGTTCCACTTCATCCACCACTTCGCATCCGCCGTAATAGCGTTTTCCGGGATATCCTTCCGCATATTTATTGGTCAATACAGA
>DFVG01000036.1 GCA_002379985.1 Flavobacteriaceae bacterium UBA4166 | reverse complement strand
ATGGCGCCTGCGACGATCCTGAGAACAGCACGTATACAATCGTTAATGTGTGTCTGCCGTTATCTCCTGAGAAAGCGACGTTACTACCTTTTCAATTAGACCTAAAAGGAATTGCCTGTTCAAAAGGAAGTGCTTGCCAAAGCGGTAGTGATGCAGGATCGCATGTCTTAGCGGAGCTTCTTTCGGAAGAAGACATCAACAAACCTTCCGTTCGTTTTTCTTTTTCTAAATTCAATACAAAAGAAGAAGTCTCGTACGTGGTCGCTGTACTAAAAGAATTTCTTTCAGAATAATACCTTAGAATTTAGCCGTCAAGCGAACATTGAAGACGCGAGGAGTCAAGAAATTAGGGATGGCATATTGTACTTTGGTATAGACATCACGCACAAATGTATTCGTAATAGAGTTTCGCACATCGAAAATGTTGAATATCTCTGCACCTATCGCAAGCTCTTTAAACGGCTTAAAAATTCCACGCTCCTTACGCTTTTCTTCATGTACTAAAACGTAGGAAACCCCAAGATCGGCACGCTTATAGTCCGGTAATCGGGTTTGAAAGTCATAGGGATCAGCATAGCTGGGAGATCCTCCGGGAAGCCCGGTATTATACACCAAATTCAAGTACATTTTCAGGTCTGGAATGATCTTCACATAATCCTGAAACAAAACTGCAAACTTCAATCGTTGGTCGGTGGGTCTAAAAATATATCCTCGATCGTCAATATTCTCTTCCGTTTTTAAATACCCAAAACTTACCCAACTTTCTGTCCCCGGAACAAATTCCCCTGAAAGTCGCATATCCAAACCATAGGCATACGCCACGGCATTATTTCGGGCACGATAACGAATACGAACATTCTCGAGCGTATAAGGGTTAACATCGGTTAAAGATTTATAATAGACCTCTGTGTTCAACGTGAAGGGACGCCCCCAAAGATCAAAACTATAATCGTTTCCGGCCACAATATGAACCGATTGTTGCGCTTTTACATTAGGACGCACCGTTCCGGTAGAGTCCCGCAATTCGCGATAAAAGGGAGGCTGATGATAGAGTCCGCCCGACAAGCGGAATAGCATATCCATATCCCAATCGGGTTTCAGTGAAATTTGGGCTCTCGGACTCACAACTGTTTGCGTAATACTAGTAATCCCTTGCCCGCTAACGGTCCAATTTTGAGCTCGCACCCCAGCATTTAGCCATACTTCATTGCTTCCCCAATCCGTACGTTTGCTCCATTGTGCAAACCCCATAAAACGATCTATTTGCACATCGTTTTGCGCTCTGATATCAGTAAATGGAACGATAGGCGATTCGAACGGCTCATACGGTTGATTGTTGGCAAAGTCGATAATAGGAGGGCGTATGGAAAAGCCTGCAGAATCAATGATCTCGTATTCTTGAACGCGATCACGAATATCTTCATGCGCATATTTTATTCCGTATTCAACAGTATGATCATCGAGATTAATAGTTCCCTTGTGCTCTAGGTTGAAAATAAGGGCGTCCAGATCATTTCGGGCGTGTGTCAATTGAGAACCGATTCCTTCGGAAAATTGTACTTCTCCCAAGTCTTCAGACCCAATATTGGTATTCACTTCGCCCAAGCGGTATTGTGCCAAGATATCAAAGTATTCTTGTTCTTGTGTATGATAGGCGGAAGCAATAAACTTCGCTGTATATGAATCTGAAACGACATAGGTTCCCTTCAACGCTCCGAAATACGTGTCATATCGATCTTCTTCCTGACCTTCATAAAAAACCAATAGGGCTACAGGATCTGCCAAAGTTCCGAAGTTTGTTTGGCGCGTTAACGGTTCGTAACTATATTTATTAATAGCTATATTTCCTAAAAAACCAAGCTCAAACTTATTGGTTACCTTATATGTTAGCCAAGTCTGAGCATCCGCAAACACAGGTCTAAAATTAGTTTCTGTTTGTTTTGCATTCACAAACAAGCTATTATCGCGATATCGCACGCCTACAATTCCGGAAAAACGCCCGTCTTTCGATAAGCCTCCAGCAGCAACACTGGCGCCTAAAAGGCTCAAATCAATAGAAGCATCAAAATCTGTAGGGCGACGATAGGTAATATCTAATACGGAAGATAAGCGGTCGCCGTATTTCGCCTGAAAGCCTCCGGCAGAAAAGTCAACATTCGCGGTTAGGTCACTATTCACAAAACTCAATCCCTCCTGTTGACCACTTCGAATAAGAAAAGGGCGATATACTTGAACTTCATTGACATAGACGAGGTTTTCATCGTAGTTTCCACCCCGCACAGCATATTGGGTACTCAATTCGTTATTTCCGCTAACACCCGGTAAAGATTTTAGTAAATTCTCTACGCCGGCATTGGCACCGGGGATTTTTCTGATGGCTTCTGGGCTAATGGTGGTAATCCCTTCTACACGCTTTCGTTTCTTTGCATCTATCACCACCTCGCTAATTTGAGCGATATCCGTTTTCATCACCGGATTAAATTCATAGTTTTCAGTGGGTCTTAGCTGCAACGTTAGCTGTACGTTCTGATGACTCACATGCGAAAAGACCACGGTAACCGATTGATTGGCAGGAATGGCCAACGAATAAAATCCATCAAAATCTGACAGCGTTCCCTCTTCACCGTAGGTTACGTTAACACTGGGAATAGGCTGATTATTTTCATCTAAAATGACACCACGAATAATAGCATCTTGTGCCCAAAGCGTTCCGGAAACCAAAAAAAACAGCACAAAACGCAAGAAGTTAGTTGAATTCAAAAGCAAAAATTATGGTTATTTTCTAAAAAAGGTTGCTTCAAATGTAGTACTATTTCCCACATTATCCAGCACGATGAGTTTCAAATTATTTTCAGCTTCCGTAACCACATTATCTGAAAAATAGTACGTAAGGCTATCGGTCTTGTAATCGTATTCGGTCAAAATAAACCTTCCATTTAGGGTGGCGCGATACGAAGCAATTCCACTTAAATCGTCATCAATTTTCAACTCCAAGGTCGAATGTTTACTAATCCATTGCCCGTCCTTAAAATTTTCGGCTTCAACCGTTGGAGGAGTTGTATCTGTAGCAAGCGTATACTTTCCAAAAGTTCTGGTCTTGGCGGTAAGCTTATTACCGTTTCTATACGTTGTGGTGTAGTACGGTTGTCCTCTGTAGTTCAGCCTACCGATATACATTTTATCCAGATCTTGTGATGCATAATTAGAGGCATCAATAGAGATTGAGATGTTCTTATGGATCGGGACGGTATCTTCGTGTAGAAATAGCGTATCTCCTTTACTACTAATATCGAGGTACACATCTTCATAAAGCGCATTAGAAGGAATAAACACACTAAATTTGCCAGTAGTTATCGCCGTACTTTGATCAGCATAAACGTAATCATTGGTTTCGTTTCGGTCTGCAGAAGGGACGGAAAGTACTTTCTTTCCTTTAATTGGGACGGTAATGGTTGTTTTATTAGCAGCAAAATCTGTGATCTCGATCGTGTACATGCCATTATAGGTTTCGGCGATGTCAACGTATCCACTATTGGTTTCTTGTAGGATCAAGCTTAGCGGATTATTGCTTTCGCGGAATAACTTCTGAACACGCTCCCGATCGGTACGGTAGTGTCCGTAATCAATATAACGATTCAAGTATCGGGTTTCCGCAAAGGAAAACCGGTCAAATTGAATTCCAAACGTGGGAACCCCGTTGAAGGTGGTATTGATGGTATAGACGCCATTTTTATTAGACGCGCCATCCAATTGATCATTGGTAGAAACTCCGAAGCCCAACAGGCCATTCGCCTCAATGGCTTCTGTTTTATACGAACCATTGTTTTGAAGCATCAAGCGAAGTTTCATAGGATTGGCACTGCCATTTACATGCGCATTATTTTGCGGATAGACATATACCGAATTAATTAAAGGTGGTTTTGAGTCGGGTACTTGAATACCGAATAACATAGGATTCATAGGGCGCGAAGCCGCATCGCGAATCTCAAAATGGAGGTGAGGGCCGCCACTACTTCCGCTGTTGCCGGAATAAGCAATCAAATCTCCTTTCTTCACCGCTAACACCTCACTGTCTGGAAACAGTTCTATTTCATAGCTTTCCTTTTCGTACTGTTGGCCCTTCACATACTCTTGGATAGGTCCTGCATACCGTTGGAGGTGCGCATAGACAGTATTATAGCCATTAGGATGTTGAATGTACAGCGCCTTTCCGTAGCCAAAAGCAGAGACTTTAATGCGCTTCACAAAACCATCAGCTGCGGCGTATACCGGTAAGCCGCGACGCTGTTGTGTTTTAATATCGAGTCCGCTATGAAAATGGTTGCTTCGCAATTCCCCAAAACTACCCGAAAGGATTAATGGGATGTCTAAAGGGTTTTGAAAATAATCTTGGGGAAGTTGTTCTTGGCCTTGCACGATAGCAATGGCAGACAAAAACAATAACATAAAAATCCGCATAAAAATAGAGTTCTAAGAATTAAATGGGAAGTTGCGTTTTTTATTGTTCAGGAAGGTCAATAATACAAAAAATTAAGGAAAAGCACTTGGTTATTTGGTGGGGTATGTTAACTTTGTATGAAGCGTATTGAATTGAATTGCGATGAACGATCTTTCGGAAATTGTTGATGCTCTTGAGAATAAAGTGAGCAAATTGTTGCACCGGTATGAAAAGCTGAAACATCAAAATAAACAATTAGCTGAAGAGAACGAACAACTAAAAGCTGAGGACGAACGATTACAACGCGAAATCCTCTCCTGGCAAGAACAGTGTTCTTCGTTGCAAATGGCAAATTCAATGCTTGGCAGCAATCAATATAAAAAAGATACAAAGCTTAAAATAAATGCTTTAATTCGGGAGTTAGACGAATGTATCGTACAACTTTCCGAATAACTTAAAAATAATGTCGAACCCTTTAAAAATCAAGATATCCATTGCAGATCGGGTCTATCCGCTAACCATTCAACCGGAACAAGAGGAAGGCCTGCGGAAAGCCGCGAAACGAATTGACGCAATGATCCAACGATTTGAAAAAAGCTATGCCGTACGCGACAAACAGGATGTTTTGGCCATGAGCGCCTTACAGTTTGCCGCACAAGTAGAGCAAAAAGGGATTGATAACGAGAATGAGCAGGAACAGATCAAGACACAATTAGAGGAACTTAATCAAGTACTGCAAGAACATTTATCGTAACGTTCTTTAAAATAAAATAAGGTTACTGCCTACATTAATACACATTTGGTAAACTCAACACGAATTCTTTAAAAAGGGTGAGTTTAAGCTGTAAAAGCGAGCCGTCTTTGAGCGGATACTTGACCAGTTTGTTAGCCCTAAACTTGTTTTTAAGGAGTTTAATCAAAATCAGCTATTAATGTAGGCTTTTTTTATACATCAAAGCGAAGTAATATGGAAAGTATTATTACCATTATAATAGCAGGCATCGCAGGAATAGGAGTGGGGTTTCTTATCGCAAAGCTTTTAGAAAGAAACCGTGCGTCTCATATGGTAAAATCCGCAAAAAAATCGGCGGCATCGATCATAAAAGAGGCAAATGTTGAGGCAGAGTCTATTAAAAAAGATAAAATTCTACAGGCCAAAGAGAAGTTCTTAGAACTAAAGGCTGAGCACGAAAAAGTGATCATGAATCGGGATAAAAAGATTTCCGATAGCGAAAAACGTACGCGAGACAAAGAATCGCAGGTTTCTAGTGAATTGTCTAAGAACAAAAAATTAAACGCTACCCTCGAAAAGAAAAAGTCGGAGTACGATGAGCGTCTAGAAGTGCTGGACAAACGCCAACAAGAGGTAGATCGCTTACATCGGAGCCAGATCGAGCAATTAGAAGTGATCTCAAGCCTTTCTGCGGAAGACGCCAAATCACAACTTGTGGAAAGCCTGAAGGAAGAAGCGAAAACAGATGCCATGGCATTTGTTCAATCTTCTTTGGAAGAGGCGAAGATGACAGCACAACAAGAAGCTAAAAAGATCGTAATCAATGCAATACAACGCATTGGTACCGAAGAAGCCATCGATAATTGCGTCTCTGTTTTCAACCTAGAAAGTGACGATGTAAAAGGAAGGATCATCGGTCGTGAAGGGCGAAATATTCGTGCGATTGAAGCCGCAACGGGAGTTGAGATCATTGTGGATGATACTCCGGAAGCGATCATCTTGTCGTGTTTCGATTCGGTGCGTCGAGAAATTGCCCGTCTTTCGTTACACAAATTGGTAACCGACGGAAGAATTCACCCGGCACGTATTGAAGAAGTTGTTCGAAAAACCACCAAACAGATCGAAGAAGAGATCCTTGAAGTAGGAAAACGAACGGTTATTGATTTGGGAATTCACGGACTCCATCCCGAACTAATCAAAGCGGTGGGACGCATGCGCTATCGTTCTTCCTATGGACAAAACTTATTACATCACTCACGGGAAGTTGCACGACTTTGCGGTGTAATGGCTTCGGAACTCGGACTCAACGCCAAACTGGCAAAGCGGGCTGGACTCTTACACGACATCGGAAAAGTACCGGAAACTGAAACCGAAACTCCTCACGCCATCTTGGGAATGCAATGGGCCGAAAGATACGGAGAGAAACCAGATGTATGTAATGCGATTGGAGCCCATCACGACGAGATTGAAATGAACAATCTGTTATCGCCCATCGTTCAGGTATGTGATGCCATTAGTGGTGCACGTCCTGGAGCAAGGCGCCAAGTTCTTGATTCGTACATTCAGCGTTTAAAAGACTTAGAATCCATCGCTTTTGGCTTTAATGGCGTAAATAAAGCCTACGCCATCCAAGCAGGGCGCGAATTGCGAGTTATCGTAGAAAGTGAAAAAGTGAGCGATGAGAAAGCCTCACAACTTTCGTTTGAGATCTCACAGAAAATTCAAACCGACATGACCTATCCTGGGCAAGTGAAGGTAACGGTCATTCGAGAAACGAGAGCAGTCAATATTGCTAAATAAAAAAAGCCTCCAAAATGGAGGCTTTTTTATTGCTTTTCATTTATTCATCGTAGATATTGTCATAGCCCTTTTCAGGTTCTTCAAAGAATTTACCCGTAATAAAGCGAAAGTTCTTATCTAATTCTGTGATCAATTGCATGTCTTCTTCCTCTAACGCGATGCGCGCTGCCTGAAAGTTGGCAACAATATGTTCTTTGGAAGTTGCCTTCGGAATGACCGCTGTACCACGCTCGGTTTGCCAATTGATCAATACCTGCGCTGGGGTGGCATTATGTTTTTTAGCAATATTCTTGATCTCAGAAAGTTCCATCAAGCTCGGTTCTTCCGCTGCTTTCATGTCCTCAGAACGATCTCCAGATCCTAGCGGAGAGTATCCCGTGATAAAGATTCCTTCTTCTTTGCAATAGTCAACTAATTCCGGTTGCTGCAAGAGCGGATGCATTTCTATCTGATTCATTTCAGGTTTTATATTCGACTTGGCAACCAGGTCTTGCAGTTTTTTCTTACTGAAGTTTGAAACTCCTATATGTCTTGCCAACCCCTCTTTTTTAATTTGCTCCATTTGCTCCCAAGTCTCACTAATAGGGCATTCTTCCGGAGATAGATAGTCGTCTGCTTTTCGTGGAAAATGAACACCCGGTTTCAACGCGACCGGCCAATGAATAAGATAGAGGTCTAAGTAATCTAATTGTAATTTTTTAAGTGAGTCTTGTATAGCTGGAATTACATACCCTTTTTGGTGTGCATCATTCCATAATTTGGAGGTTACAAAAACATCCTCGCGATTGATTTCTCCCTCTGCAAATACTTCCGCCAAGGCTTCACCAATCTCTTCTTCGTTTCCATAGATGGCCGCAGTGTCTATATGGCGAAATCCGGCATGCAAAGCTTCTTTCACCGCATTTTTTACGTCATTTCCTTTATTCTTCCACGTTCCCAGTCCAATGGCGTGAACAGTATCTTTATTATCGAATTGTAAGGTTTTCATTTTTTTGATTTTCAAGTTATCTTCTGAAAGTAATGAACCCTCTCAATTTCTGAAAGAAAATGCGCGTGTTTAGCTTATTTTTAACCCTTTCTTCTAGGGTGAAATGTGTGAAGGACTTTGGTGAGATGTGTTTTGTCAAGATGTGTGTAGATTTCAGTGGTGGTAATGCTTTCATGACCTAGCATCTGTTGAATGGCCCGAAGATCCGCACCATTTTCAAGTAAATGGGTGGCAAAAGAATGTCGGAAGGTATGCGGACTCACATTTTTGCGAATGCCTGCTTTTTCCGCAGCATTCTTAACAATGGTAAACACCATCGCCCGCGTGAGTCCTTTTCCGCGGCGGTTCAGAAACAATGTATCTTGAAAGGCAGCAACAACTTCTTGATGATTTCGAACTTCATTTTTATAAAGAGTAATGTATTTCATGGTAGCAGCACCAATAGGAACAAGTCGTTGTTTGTTTCCTTTCCCTAACACCTGTATAAATCCTTCCTCAAAATAAAGATCTGAAATTCGTAACGTTACTAATTCAGAAACCCGCAATCCGCAACCATATAGTGTTTCCAACATCGCTCGATTGCGTTCGCCCTGTGGTTTGCTAAGATCAATGGCGCCAATTAATTGGTCAATTTCGGAAATGGATAAGGTGTCCGGTAATTTTCTACCAAGTTTCGGACTCTCCATTAAAGCTAGCGGATTGGTATCGCGATACCCTTCAAAATTCAAAAATGTAAAAAAGCCACGCAAACTGGAAAGATATCGGCTTTGTGTTGCCCGACTAATATTCTTGGCGACTTCATAGAGATATTCCTGGATTGTCTTTTCTGAAATAGCAATAGGCGTTTCTTTGATATCATGTGCCTCCAGCCAATTTGATAATTTTTCGATATCGAACGTATAATTTGAGATGGTATTTTGCGAAAGCCCACGCTCTAATCGCAAATACCGGGTATACTCCTGAAGCGCTTCTTGCCATTTCATAGTACGATGATACTTTTTTCAGTACTGAAAAAAAAGAAAAATTAAAGAATATAACCGTCTTGATTCCCGTTTATCAAGTATATTTAAATAACAGTAACTCAAAAACAACTCATTATGAAACATCTATGTATTGCTATTTGCCTTCTTTTTGCAGCAACTTCAGTAAGCGCACAAGGACTCGACCTAGGAGTTAAAGCCGGTGTGAACTTTTCTAATGTTACCGATGCAAGCGGATTTGATAACAAAACCGGTTTTGTAGTAGGAGGATTTGTTGGCGGAAAGTTTAACGACAATGTGGGAATGCAAGCCGACGTGCTATTTTCTCAGCAAGGTGCCGAGCTTGACGCTGGAGAATTTAACTTAGATTATGTTAATATTCCTATTGTTTTAAAATTATACATTGCGAAAGGATTTCATGCACAAATAGGACCGCAGTTTGGTGTTCTTATCAATGATGATACGCAAACAGGAGCCGGAGAAGTGGTAAACGATATTGCTACGAACAATTTTGACTTTTCAGGAGTGGTAGGACTCGGACTCGATATTCCTCTTGGATTACGCTTGGAAGGACGGTATAACTTCGGAATCAATTCTATCTCAGACGGTCCCGTCTTTGACGAGAGTAATAACAGTGTGTTTACCTTGTCTCTGGGATATTCTTTTTTATAATAGTTTAAGGATTTTATAAGGTTTTGTTGGGAAAAAGGTGGCGAAACACTTTATAGATTTGACCAAACTTTTAAAACAACCCTTATGAAAAAGTATGTGTTATTAGTAGCAACAACTCTAATTTTCGGAACATCTACGATGATTGCCCAAGATGTAAAACTGGGAGCAAAAGCAGGTGTGAACTTTGCTAAGCTTTCTGGGGAGGCCTTGGAAGATGCCGACGGGCGAACCGGATTTCATGTTGGTTTCTTAGCGGAAATACCGTTGAGTGAACGATTTGCAATTCAGCCCGAGTTGGTGTACTCACAACAAGGACTACAATCAAAAGAATCCTTCGATGGTACCGAATTTGAAACAAAAGTGAAGCTAGACTACTTAAATGTACCCGTGATGGCTAAATTCTATTTGATAGATGGCCTTAGTATTGAGGCCGGACCTCAATTTGGTTTTAATATCAATGCAAAACAGGAACTCGAGGTGACTGGCGGCGATACTGATGGTGATTTTGAAATTACTGGTGAAGATGATATCAAAGACGAAGTTTCGGGCTTTGATTTGGGAATCGGCGGTGGTTTAGCCTACCAATTGGATAACGGATTATTCTTTCAAGGACGCTACATCTACGGGCTCAGTAATGTACCGGAAGATGTTGATGATGCGCAAGGAGAAGATGTTGAAGATGACCTTGTCAACTCCGTATTATCGCTATCTGTAGGATTTAAATTCTAATAACATATCATATTGTGATATACAACAGGGCCCTAGGGCCCTGTTATTATTTCTGTTCATAAGTACGGCAGATGCCCTAAAAGCAGCTAAATAAATTTTTGTAATTTAAGTGTCTATTAACCAAACCTTTTAAAAATGAAAAAATTAGTACTATTAGGATTATTTGCCATTTTTGCGATGGGCATGACCCAAGCACAAAATCAATTTAGGGTAGGCGCCCAAGGTGGAGTTCCAGTTGGCGATGCCGATAACTTCACAGTTTTTGCTATAGCAGTTGAGTTGGGCTATCTCTTTGAGATCAATGACAGCTTTCAAGCGGGACCGTCTGCCGGAGTACAGCACTTCTTTGGTGAAACCTTCACTAATATTCTTGGGGATGATATAAGTAGGGATGAAACCTTTTTGCCGATTTCTGGTACCGCTCGATTTAGTCCGGTGGATAACTTTTGGTTCGGTGCAGATCTTGGATATGCTGTTGGCTTAAGTGATGGTCTTGATGGTGGTTTCTATTATAAACCCCACGCATTATACGATTTCGGTCCGGTTGCGGCTACGTTAGGATATTCTGGAATAGCTGGTGATGGTATAACCGTTTCAGCAGTTCTTTTCGGAGTTGAATTTGGATTTAATTAATCAGATCCCCTAAAAAACCTATAAAGCGAGACCAAACGTCTCGCTTTTTTTATGTCTTGCTGCGAAATGTTAAAGTTTTAGGGGTAACGAAATCATCTTCAGGAATATAACAGAGGAGCAACAACTTTAATTTTGCTAGCGCTTTCAAATAAAGTTTATTTGTCTGAAATCAATTTATTAAAACATGAGAAAACAATTACTTTTTAGATTACTTTTTATCGCTTTTACTGCAGTATCTTTTGGTCAAAATACAAGTTTTGGTGTAACCGCAGGATATGTTAATGGTAATGCAAAGCTAACCATTATGGGCGATAAGAATTCAGAGGGACAAAGCGGTCTCTATGGAGGAATAACCATAAATAACGAAATTACTGAAAAACTTCATTTTGCTGCAGATCTCGTATTTATGAGTATTGACGGTTCCAACTTTTTACAAGCTCCTTTAATGATCAAATTCTATCCGGTAAACAAGTTCTATCTACAAGCCGGACCACAAATTACTTATACGCTTGAAGAAATATTTGAAGACTTCACCAAGTTCAATATTGGTGCCGGTGCTGGAGTTGGCTTCGACATTACTTCTAAAGTCTATGTGAATGCTAAATATGTGTTTCAGTTAAACAACTACTTCAACGGCCCCGATAACGCACAGATCACATCAAAAATAGACTTCTTTAATGCAGGACTAGGGTATCGATTTAACTAATATTCCTAATTCCATATTTTATCACGGGATGTCCTTAAACATCCCGTTTTTTATTTTCTATATTTGAAGCTATGAAACTCATCATCATCAA
This sequence comes from Flavobacteriaceae bacterium UBA4166, assembly GCA_002379985.1. Classification (GTDB taxonomy): domain Bacteria; phylum Bacteroidota; class Bacteroidia; order Flavobacteriales; family Flavobacteriaceae; genus DFVG01. The sequence continues at coordinate 43,052 of DFVG01000036.1, read as the reverse complement.
CGGCCCCAATCTAAACCTCCTCGGAAAACGAGAAACCGATATCTATGGTGACTTATCGTTTGATGATTTCTTTTCAGAATTACAATTCAAATACAAAGACGTAGAACTGGCACACTTTCAGTCGAATATCGAAGGTGAGCTCATCGACAAGCTTCAGGAAGTTGGCTATTCCTACGACGGAATTATTTTAAATGCGGCTGCATATACTCACACCTCCATTGGAATCGGAGACGCTGTAAAAGCGATTGAAACTCCAGTGGTAGAAGTACATATCTCCAACACCTTCCAACGAGAAGGCTACCGACACCAAAGCTATATTGCACAAGGAGCTAAGGGGGTGATCGTGGGCTTCGGACTCCAAAGTTACGAGCTGGCCATAGAAAGCTTTGTCGCTCAAAATAAAGCATAAAAAAACCTCGGTCATGGCCGAGGTTTTTATTCTCTGATTTTAATTATAAATGAATCACTTCATCGTAGGCATCGGCAACGGCTTCCATCACCGCTTCACTCATCGTAGGGTGGGGGTGCACGGCTTTCAGTACTTCGTGTCCCGTAGTTTCTAGTTTTCTTCCTAAAACTGCTTCGGCGATCATATCGGTCACTCCGGCACCAATCATATGGCAGCCTAACCATTCTCCGTACTTCGCATCGAAGATCACTTTTACAAAACCGTCTTTCTTTCCGGCAGCACTAGCTTTTCCGCTAGCCGAAAAAGGAAATTTACCAACTTTGAGTTCGTATCCGGCTTCTTTGGCCTGCTTTTCGGTCATACCTACGCTGGCGATTTCAGGTGTTGCATACGTACATCCGGGGATGTTTCCGTAATCGATCGGCTCCACATGCATACCGGCAATTTTTTCAACACAGGTAATTCCTTCCGCGGAAGCGACATGCGCCAAAGCCGGACCGGGAACTACATCACCAATGGCATAATAACCCGGAATATTGGTTTGATACCAATCGTTCACAAGGATCTTACCTTTATCGGTTACAATACCAACGTCTTCTAACCCGATGTTCTCCAAGTTTGCACTAATACCGACTGCGGAAAGGACCACTTCCGCCTCAAGCGTTTCTTCTCCTTTTTTTGTTTTTACCGTCGCTTTTACATTCTTTCCGGAAGTATCAAGGCTTTCTACTGAAGAATTTGTCATTACCTTAATTCCCGCTTTCTTAAAGGATCGCTCAAATTGTTTTGACACTTCTTCGTCTTCTAAGGGAACTACATTGGGTAAGAATTCAACAATGGTTACTTCGGTGCCCATCGTATTATAAAAGTGGGCAAATTCCACTCCAATGGCACCACTTCCCACAACGATCATGCTTTTGGGTTGCTTCTTCAAGCTCATCGCTTCTCGATAACCGATCACTTTTTCACCATCTTGTTTCAAGTTTGGAAGTTCGCGTGAACGCGCCCCTGTTGCAACAATGATGTGGTCTGCGGAATATTCTTTTCCATCCACATCCACTTTCTTTCCGGGTTTTATCTTTCCGAAGCCTTCAATGACATCGATCTTGTTCTTTTTCATTAAGAATTGAACGCCTTTGCTCATTCCATCGGCAACGCCACGACTGCGTTCTACCACTTTGGTAAAATCTTTATCAGCCTCTTTCACGCTTAATCCGTAATCTTCAGCATGATTCAGATAATCAAAAACTTCAGCACTCTTCAACAACGCTTTGGTGGGAATACACCCCCAGTTGAGGCATACGCCTCCTAAGCTTTCTTTTTCTACAATGGCGGTTTTAAATCCTAATTGTGAAGCTCTAATGGCCGTAACATATCCTCCGGGCCCGCTTCCTACAACAATGATATCATATTTACTCATGGTATGGTGTTTGTCTGTTCTTTGAGCCCACGAATTTACGAAATGTTCGCTGAATGGCGAAGGGTTCTACTAAACGAAAAAAGCACCTTGAGCTACAAGGTGCTTCTACTCATTATTTTTAAGCGTTTATTCTTTAAAATCTACGGAAAGTGAGTTGACACAGTAGCGTTGTCCAGTTTCTGTGGGTCCGTCGTTAAACACATGACCCAAGTGACTACCACAATTAGCGCACAAGATCTCTGTCCTGATCATCCCATGCGTCGTATCTCTCACATACTCTATGGCACCCTCTTTGGCTTCATCAAAAGACGGCCACCCACATTTACTTTCAAATTTGTGGTCGCTTTCAAACAGCGGCGTGTGACAGGCTCCACACACGTACGTTCCTTCTTCAAAAAATAAATTATAGGTTCCGGTAAAGGGACGCTCAGTTCCCTTTTCTCGCAGAATTCGGTAGCGATCAGGGCCTAATAATTCTCGCCATTCGGCTTCTGTTTTTTGAACAGGATAGCTACTTTTTGATTTATTCATCATTCTTCGGAATAAAGTCTAAAGCAGCTCCATTGATACAATGACGCTTTCCGGTAGTTTCGGAAGGTCCATCATTAAACACATGTCCTAAATGTCCGCCGCAAGTGGCACAATGCTCCTCCGTACGAGCGTACCCAATCTTATAATCGGTTGAAAACGCCACATTCCCTTCTACTTCACGATCAAAGCTTGGCCATCCGGTGCCACTATCAAACTTATGTTCACTTTTGAAGACAGGTGTTTGACAGGCCGCACATACATAGGTTCCAGCTTTTTCATTCTTATTCAATTCACTACTGAACGGAGGTTCGGTACCTTCTTTTCGAAGTATTTGAAATTCTAGGTCGGTAAGTTCAGCCTTCCATTCGGCTTCTGATTTGGAAACAGGGAAGGAGTCAGCTTTTTCGCTGTCCTGTGCTTTCGAATTACAGGAAATCAACAAGAATATGGCAGAGAGTATTGCACAAGGTTTTAACATATTAATTTTCAAGGTTTTCTATATCAACAAATTCAATTTCTGAGTTGCTCATAAGTTCTTCCATGGTTAGGTCTGCAGAACCAAATTCTGAAGGAACTACGGCAATTCTAAAGATTTGGTCGTCTGTAAAGCCACTTCCTAACGAATTTAGATCAACATCTCCTTGAAGAAATAGTAAAACATCGATAAAGGTATGATTGAACGTATATTGAAACGAACCGCCACCGTCTAAGTAGATCGTCTGTGGCAATTGCGACCATACATCAATAGTTCCGCCGGAGGTGTCACTTACCACATCCTCTAGCCAATACACTAAAATGACGTCGCTTTCAAAAACTTCAATATTAGAAGGAATCGTGATCAATCGTTGAAATCCGTTTCCATTGTTGAAGGTTACATTGGCTTCAAACACTTGTCCTAGAATATTGATCCCAGGTTCGCCCGGAGGTCCCGGAGGTCCCGGATCTCCTTCACATGAGGAAAATAAGACAATAGAAAATAAAGCAAGTAGGGAAAGTATTTTTTTCATAATAGAGTTCTTTTCGGTAGATGAATCAAAAGTCGTTCCATAAATATACAAGTTTCCTCAGCGCTTAGAGTGTAAATAACTTTTCTTTAAGATTAGTACCCTAAAAATCTATGTACTTTAGTCTTAAATATTTGAAACAATCACATTATGAATTATAAAACGACCCTCTCAATAACTGCCATGTTTCTTTTCATGGTTTCTTGCGCTACCAATCCATTTACCGGAAAATCAACTCTAGCTATTGTACCTAATTCTCAAATATTTCCGGCCTCTTTTCAGCAATACAATCAATTTTTATCGGAAAATAAAGTGGTTAGAGGTACTGCTGATGCTCAAATGATACAGAATGTGGGCCAAAAGATAGCCGCAGCTGCTGAACGTTATCTCACTGCTAATGGAAATGCAGGCTACTTGACCAATTATCGTTGGGAATACAACCTTATTGAAGACCCAACCGTAAATGCATGGTGTATGCCGGGTGGAAAAATCGTTTTTTACACGGGGATCATGCCGATCGCTCAAAATGAAGCCGGCGTAGCGGCTATCATGGGACACGAGGTGGCACATGCCTTGGCGAATCACGGACAGCAACGTATGAGCGCCGCGCAGTTGCAGGCCCTGGGAGCTGTTGGCGTAGGGGTGGCTACTTCTAATTCTGAAAATGCTGAAATTATTAATCAGGCGTATGGATTGGGAACCACCTTAGGAGTGACCCTACCGTTTAGCAGGAAGCACGAAAGTGAAGCCGATCAAATCGGACTCACCCTGATGGCGATTGCCGGCTACGACCCCTTAGTGGCAGCTGATCTTTGGAGACGCATGCAGGCGAATGCCGGAGGACAAGCCCCACCAGAATTTTTGAGCACCCACCCGTCCAGTGGCACGCGTATCAACAATATTATGCAATGGGCGCCTCAGGCACGTGCGGAAGGGAGAAAGTACGGCGTGACGAAATTTAAATCTTAATCCATAGATAACATTATAATCACTACTTTAGGGCGACCGTTTTTTGGTCGCCCTAATTAGTTACAATGGAATCACCGTTACCGAAAGGAAATAAAAAATTACTGAATGCCTGGGCGTTCTACGATTGGGCCAATTCTGTGTATAGTTTAGTGATCGCTTCGGCGGTGTTTCCGATCTTCTATGGAGCATTAACGCTCGTGAAGGATGAACAAGGCAATATTCTCGACGATACCGTCACATTTCTAGGATTCGATTTTAATAATGATACGCTTATTAGCTATGTGACTGCTGCTGCCTTTTTAATGGTCTCGATATTGAGTCCGTTATTAAGCGGAATTGCAGATTACGTAGGAAACAAAAAGATCTTTATGAAGTTCTTTTGTTATCTGGGAGCCATTTCCTGCATCGGTCTTTTTTGGTTTTCTTTGGAATACTTGTGGTTCGGACTCCTATGCTACTTTTTAGCACTCATCGGGTTTTGGGCTAGTTTGGTTTTTTATAATTCGTATTTACCGGATATAGCGTTTCCGGAACAACAGGATCGCATCAGTGCAAAAGGGTATTCGCTAGGATATATTGGTAGCGTTATTTTGTTGTTGGTATGTTTGGCGATGATCTTGATGCACGACACCTTCGGTTTTGAAGATGAAGGCTTGCCTACACGTTTATCGTTTGTACTTACCGGTGTGTGGTGGATCGGGTTCAGTCAGTATACCTATTATTACCTTCCGAAAGGCAATAAAAAACAAAAATTTAAGCGTGACCTGCTTTTCAATGGCTTTAAAGAATTGCGCACTATTTGGCGAAAAATGAAAGACAACCTCGCCTTAAAACGCTATTTGGTAGCCTTTTTTGTCTATAGCATGGCGGTACAGACCATTATGTTAGTCGCCACCTATTTTGGGATCGAAGAACTTGATTGGGGCGCTACCGATGCGACCGTCGGACTCATTGTAAGCATTCTTTTAATCCAATTAGTTGCGGTGTTGGGAGCGTTTCTTACGTCTCGATCTTCGGCACGTTTTGGTAATATTCCCACGTTGATGGTATTGAATGTCATTTGGATCGCTATTTGTATTTATGCCTATACCATTACCACACCGTATCAATTTTATGCCACCGCAGCGGTAGTTGGGCTGGTGATGGGTGGAATTCAATCGTTATCACGTTCTACGTATTCTAAATTCATTCCGGAAGGAGCGTTAGATACGGCGTCGTATTTTAGTTTTTACGATGTTTCGGAAAAAATTGGGATCGTTATCGGTATGTTTAGTTATGGATATGTAGCACAAGTAACCGGAAGCATTCGCTACGCGGTGTTATTCTTCATACTATTCTTTATTGTAGGGTTACTGTTGCTGTTTCGAGTTCCGCGGAAGGCATAAAAAAACCGCCTCGAATGAAGCGGTTTTCAAATGTACTAAGAATGCAAATGTTAATTCTGCATCGTGATATCACCTGATCCTGAAACTTTGGTGTCTTTTTGCGCCGGATTTCCTTTGTAATACACATCGCCTGAGCCGTTCACCCGCGCCCGAATGTTGTTCTTGGCATATACTTCTACATCACCCGAACCGGAAACGGTTGCCTGAACATTGTCGGCCATTAACTTATACCCATGAAAATCTCCGGAACCATTCACTTTCACTTCGAGATCAACCGTCTTTCCTTCTAATTCGATATCTCCCGAACCGGTAATATCGGCTTCAAGTTTCCCGGTATTCACATCTAGAATCACATCTCCCGACCCTACGATCTTCAATTCTAATTCATCAACAGAAATAGGGTCTTGGGTGTCAATGTCTCCAGAGCCTACTAAAGAAATTTCAGAAATATCGTTGAAGGGTACGGTAACATGCACGCCGTGCTTTGAAGAAACATTGACGCCTTTTTCGATCTTAACGGTCAACGCATTTCCTCTCACTTCAATTTCTACATATTCTTGAATGTTTTCGTCTGTTTCTACGGTAATTGTTCCTTCGGAACCTTTACGTAGGTGGATATCAATAGAGCCAACGCCTTTGATCTCATCGTAGTTTCCGGTGGAAACCGTTCTGGTGGTAATATTCCCGTTCCCTTTTACGCGATCTCCCCATCCCCATTGTGCTTGTGCGGGTACGCTTAATAAAAGCGTACTGAAGAGAAGAAGTACTGTTTTAGTTAGTGCTTTCATTTGAAGTTGATTTTTAAATGATTATTGTTATTTGTTGTTATTCAAAACTTACATTTCCGTAATCTGAGTTGATAGAAATCAAATTTCTACTGCTCTTACTGCCGTGATATCCTTGTACTTTCCGGCCGTGATTTTCTTTCACCGATTGGGTGACGGTTACTTTATCTTCTCCTTTAAAATTAGCATAGGATAAGTCGAATTTAAAATTAAAACTATACCCCGAATCAAAGCCCATCTTAATAGTGGCATAGTCGGCATCAATGGTAATATCACCACCTTCCGCAGTGATTCGATCAATATGTACCGAACCGTAATCGGTATTTACATTGAGGTTTCCTTTTAAGGTTTCCAAACGTAGCGGAATGTAATCCCCACGCCCCACGAGTTCTCCTACTTGGCCAACATTAATCTTTCCGTAGTCATTGTTGTAATTTAGTGATTTGGCTTCCTCAATGGTGCTGTCGGTATAATCAGCATTTAATTCGAGGCGGTCTACCTGTTCTAAGGTGAATTCAGAATAATCTGCATTGATCTTTCCGCTCTTCATATAGGCGATCGTAGAATTTTTGGTGTAATCAAAGTTCAAATAGTTGTCATCGGCCATCAGTTCACCAATGTTCAATTGGCCATAATCACAATCAATTTTGGCGTTTCCTTCTAACTTATCGATAGTGATCGCACCGTAATCATTGGAAAGGTTTACCGAGTTTCCAACCGGAAGTTTGATGGTATAATCAATTTGCATTTTAACGTTATTATTGTTGTTTCCCCACCAGCTCCATGAAGAGTTCTTTCTGCCGTCAAAAACGGTTTTGGCTTTCACAAGGGTGCCATTTCCCGAAAACTCTACGTCAATATCTTCCAATTTCTTTTGAACTTTTTCTTCGTTATTTCCATTGGTCTGAATGCGCACTTCGATCACCGTACGATTCTGGTTCCAGGTAACGATATCTATGTTGCCGTAGCTGTTCGACACTTCCAATCCGGCATTCGCATTGACCGTATATTCTTTGGAAAGCGTTTTTTCTTTGGTGTACTTGCCTTTAAATTTATCATTATGAGCCCCCGCCAATAAAGGCAGTAGCAAAAATGCGATGAGAATATTATAATATGAGTTCATTTTGTGTGGCTTTAAGGTTATTGATTTCTTCAACTTTGGATAAAACGTGTTCTAATAATGTGATTCTATTTTGAAGGTTACTGACCATCGCGGCGATCACGCGTTTATCGTTTCCGCTAATGATAAGGTCTTCTTTAAGGGATTGATACTCGGTTTCTAAAATGGAAAGTTGCTGTAAGGCGTCTTCAACCATTTTTTGGGTATCCTGACTCTCGAGTGATTTTAGTTTTGAGAGTTCATCATTGATAGCGGTGGTAAAAAAAGATTGAGTTTGCGCCATTTCAGGAGAAATACTTGCTAAATCTTGGTCTGCACTACTACCATTCCATTGGAACATGCCCAACGTTAAGATGAGTAGTACCGAAGCTGCTATCGACAGGGGTTTCCACCAAGCGGTACGTTTTCGAGAAACAGGGGTTTCCTGTAATCTGCTCATAAACCGAGCCTGATGCCCTTGCGGTGCTTCGTGAATATCCAAACTTCCTTTGTGTTGTTCGAATAAGCCGGTAATGTAATCTTCCTTCATGATGCTACTTTTAATTTTTTACGTAAACTATCTTTTGCTCTCGAGATAAGCGTTCTGCAATTTGCATAGCTTATTTCCAGCACTTCACAGAGTTCTTCGTAATCGTATCCTTCAATAAAATGAAGGGTTAAGATGGTTCGATAACGGTCGTGTAAGGATTCCAAAGCGTTCAGCAGCCGTTGCGTTTGCACATCTTGTGAATCTTCAGCATAGGTGGTAGGCACTTCTGGAGTGTCGGCGACCCATTCGTCTTCTAACGAGGTGAACTTCGACTCCTTCTTGTACTGCACCAAACTGTTGTTGATCACAATGCGTTTCAACCAAGCGCCGAAAGTTGCCGTGCCCTTAAAGCTGTCTAACTTCTGAAAGGCAGCAATAAACGACTCCTGCATCACATCTTCCGCAATGGCCGAATCTTTTACAATTCGCTTTGAAACATTGAACATCGCATGCTGGTAGCGGTTATACACCTCCAATTGTGCGAGTTGGTTTCCTTCTTGACAAAGAACTAATAATGGTTGTATGTCGTAGTTGGTTAGTGACAAAAAAACAATTGTTTGCTATAAAGATACTGTGGTAACAATAATGTTACACTTGTTTTAATTTTTTTTCTGAAGTGGCATAACTCTTGACCTCTCTTTATAGAAAAAGAAAGGATCTCCTAGTTTTTAAGGGCTTTCCTGAAATTTTATAAAAACTTTAATGCAGAACCACATTATGAACCGTACCTTGGGTGTCATAATGTCGCAAACTTAGCTATGGCGCAATCAAAATTAAAAACATTAGACAGTCTGTCATTTCAAGATATTAACGAAGATGCGGAATTGATCCCGTTGATGACCCCCGAAGATGAAGATGCCATGCATCGTGAGGAACTCCCGGATTCGTTACCGATTCTTCCGCTACGAAATACCGTCTTATTTCCCGGTGTTGTAATCCCAATTACGGCTGGAAGAGATAAATCGATCAAGCTCATTAACGAATCCAATAGTGGCACTAAGACCATTGGTGTAGTCGCACAAAAGGAGGAAGTAGAGGAGAACCCTAGTTTAAAAGATATTCATACCGTAGGGACCGTAGCGCGTATTCTTCGTGTTTTAAAAATGCCTGACGGAAATACTACGGTGATCATTCAAGGAAAGAAACGGTTTGAGATTTCCGACTTGATCGAAACTGATCCTTATTTAAAAGCTTCCATTCGAAAAGTAGACGAAGCACGTCCTGCGCAGGATAATGAGGAGTTCAATGCGATCATCGATTCTATTAAAGAGATCGCTTTAGAAATCATCAAGGATAGCCCCAACATTCCTACGGAAGCCTCCTTTGCGATAAAAAATATTGAAAGCAATTCGTTCTTGATCAACTTTGTGTCTTCAAACCTCAATATTAGTGTCGAAGAAAAGCAAAGTCTGTTAGAGATCAATGACTTAAAAGAGCGTGCGTTGGCAACCCTGAAACACATGAATGTGGAGTTGCAAAAATTATCGCTTCGGAATGATATCCAATCGAAAGTAGAGAGCGACATTAACAAACAGCAGCGTGAATATTTTCTTCAGCAGCAGATGAAAACCATTCAGGAAGAGTTGGGTGGCAATTCGTATGAGGCCGAAATTCAGGAAATGCGAGAACGCGCTAAGAAAAAAGACTGGGATGAAAAAGTAGCTGAGCATTTTGAGAAAGAGATCTCCAAATTGCAGCGCATGAATCCACAGGTTGCCGAGTTTAGCATTCAGCGAAATTATTTGGACCTGATCATTGATCTGCCGTGGAATGAATTCAGCGAAGATCAATTCGACTTAAAACGTGCGAAGAAAATTTTAGATCGAGATCACTACGGACTCGACGATGTGAAAGAACGTATTATCGAATACCTGGCGGTTTTGAAACTTCGCAACGACATGAAATCGCCTATTCTGTGCTTATACGGACCTCCGGGCGTGGGGAAAACCTCTTTGGGAAAATCCATAGCCGAAGCCTTAGGACGTGAATATGTGCGTATGTCGCTGGGTGGTCTGCGCGACGAAGCCGAAATTAGAGGCCATCGTAAAACCTACATTGGCGCCATGCCAGGACGTATTATTCAGAACTTGAAAAAGGCGGGGACCAGCAATCCGGTCTTCGTTTTAGATGAAATCGACAAGCTTTCTTCAAGTCACCAAGGAGATCCTTCATCTGCGATGTTGGAAGTCTTAGACCCTGAACAGAACAGCGAATTTCACGATAACTTTCTGGAACTAGGTTATGACCTTTCAAAGGTGATGTTCATTGCCACTTCGAATAGTTTGAGTACCATTCAGCCTGCGCTGAGAGACCGAATGGAGATCATCAAAGTTTCGGGTTATACGATTGAAGAAAAGGTAGAGATCGCAAAGCGACATTTGCTTCCGAAGCAATTAAAAGAACACGGACTCACAAAAAAACACCTGAAAATTGGGAAACCACAACTGGAAAAGATCGTAGAAGGCTACACCAGGGAAAGCGGAGTACGCGGACTAGAAAAGCAGATCGCGAAAATGGTACGATATGCGGCGATGAAGATCGCTATGGAAGAATCTTATGATGTAAAAGTGACCAATGATATCGTGATCGAAGTACTAGGAGCCCCCAAAATGGAGCGCAATAAGTATGAAAACAACGATGTTGCAGGTGTGGTAACCGGCTTGGCTTGGACGCGCGTCGGCGGTGATATTTTATTTATTGAATCAACGCTGTCAAAAGGAAAAGGCCAACTATCACTTACCGGAAACTTAGGAAAAGTGATGAAAGAATCGGCTACCATTGCACTGGAGTATATCAAATCGAATGCTAGTCAGTTATCCATCGATCCCGATATCTTCGAAAAATACAATGTACACATTCACATTCCGGAAGGAGCGACACCAAAGGATGGACCTAGCGCAGGGATCACCATGTTAACTTCATTGGTTTCGCTGTTCACCCAACGGAAAGTGAAGAAAAGTATCGCCATGACGGGGGAAATTACGCTACGCGGAAAGGTCTTGCCGGTGGGCGGAATTAAAGAAAAGATCTTAGCGGCGAAAAGAGCACGCATCAAAGAAATTTTACTGTGTGAGGATAACCGAAGAGATATAGAAGAAATTAAAGATGAATATCTAAAAGGACTCACTTTTCACTACGTAAAAGACATGATCGATGTACTCGATCTCGCGTTGACAAAACAGAAAGTCAAAAACCCAAAATTGCTATAATGGCAAAGAAGATATGATCATGAGTAGGAAATCCTGCTCATGATTTCTTTTGTCTTCAAAAATAAATTATACTTGCAGTCGTTTTAAAGGCAGGAAAAAGAAAACACCTTGAACCACCTGTACAAATTTTCCCTTATCGTATTCTTTCTTTCAACGACTTGTTGGGCACAGGTGGGTGGCCGTGCTACCTATCAGTTTCTCAATTTGGTGAATTCGCCGCGGCAAGCGGCCTTAGGTGGGAAAACAGTGACAAATTACGATTACGATCCTACCCAGGGACTTTTCAATCCGGCTGCCATCAACCCGGAAATGGACAACCAATTGTCCTTAAACTACGTCAACTATTTAGGCGATGTGAACTACGGAACCGCCGCCTACGCCTACCTCTGGGACCGCAGAACTCAGGTACTTCACGTTGGCGCTACCTATGTAAATTACGGTGAATTTGACGGTTATGACGAACTTGGTAATGCTACAAATACATTTAGTGGGGGCGAGGTGGCCTTGTCTGTGGGACATGCTAGAAATGTGGCGTTTACAAATTTTCATATTGGTGGTAACCTGAAATTGATTTCTTCCAAATTAGAACAATACACCTCTTTTGGAGCCGCCTTGGATATCGGGGTGATGTACGTATATGAAGATTGGGACCTGCACATTACCGGAGTCGCCAGAAATATAGGAACGCAGATCACGCCGTATGAGAATTCTTACGAGAAACTTCCTTTCGAAGTTATTTTAGGAATCTCACAAACCCTTCAGAATGTTCCGGTGCGTTGGCATTTTACATTGGAAAACATGCAACGTTGGCGCGTCGCCTTTGCAAACCCAAATCGGGATGAAACCGATTTGGAGGGGAACACCACTCAAGAGAATATCAATTTTTTTGATCATGCCTTGCGCCATATGATCTTCGGGATCGAGCTATTTCCGGAAAGTGGTTTCAATCTACGATTGGGATATAATGTGCGTAGGGGAGAAGAATTACGTATCTTGGAGCAGCGAGCTTTTGCCGGACTCAGTGGTGGATTTTCCATTAAGTTGAATAAACTACGACTTAGTTATTCTTACTCGCAGTATAGTTTGGCCGGAAGTTCTAGTTTTTTTGGACTCAATCTAAACCTTCAGTAAATGCCCAATATTACCATCGCCATTGATGGCTATTCTTCCACAGGAAAAAGTACCGTTGCCAAACAATTAGCCGATTGGCTCCATTACCTTTACATTGATACCGGTGCGATGTATCGTGCGATCACGTTATTTGCCATGGAAAAAGGGTTTATTTCGGAAGACCATTTTAATAAGACCGCGTTAATCGATTCACTTGCGGATATTTCGTTGGAATTCAAGAAAAATAACAAGGGTGCTAACGAGATTTTTCTCAATGGTCGCAATGTTAGTAAAGAAATTCGAACCATGGCCGTGTCTGAATTTGTGAGTCCGATTGCCACCGTTTCCGAAGTGCGTAAAAAACTGGTCGAACAGCAACAAAAAATGGCCGAAGGCGGTACCGTGGTGATGGACGGTCGCGATATTGGTACCGTGGTTCTCCCTAATGCCGATCTAAAAATTTTTATGACTGCCAGTGCCGAAGAGCGCGCCAAACGTCGCTACAAAGAATTGCTAGCTCGCGGTGATGAAGTGACGTATGAAGAAGTGCTTGAGAATGTAAATGAGCGTGATCATATTGATACGACACGCGAAGATTCTCCATTAAAAAAGGCCTCCGATGCCATCGCTATTGATAATAGCGAAATGAACCTCGAAGACCAATTTCATACCATTTTGCAATTGGCGCAAGACCGAATTGCGGGCAGGGTTTAATTGCTGGAACCAATTGGCGGCGGACCCTCAGGGATCATGGCTTTATACTCATAATCGCCTTTTCGTTCTTTATACTCGGCTTTTACTTCTTCTACCATTTTGGGATTTTCGAATAAATCTACCATAGTCATGGCCATTGCCTTCGATGCATAGAGCATTCCTTTATGCCCAATCGACATACCTCCACAAGCTACTACAGCCCACGAATGCCAGGGCGTGTCTTTTGGTGCTGTGGTCACTCCAAGATTAATGTTTGCCACATTCCAGCTTACATCTCCTACATCGGTGGAACCTCCGCCCGGATGTTCTTTAGTTTCCTCTAGGGGAGTGATGGCGCTATCCATACCTACTTGTGGTTTTCCGGTGACTTCTTGAATTTTCTTTCCGAAGGCGGTTTCTTCGGAAGTGTATTCAATAGGACCTAATAATTCGAGATTCTTTTGCATGATCGCGCCTCCTTTGCGATTCACCAGTACTTCATGAAGCCCTGAAACTAATGATACTTTATAGTCTACATTCGCCATGATAGCAGCACCTTCTGCCATTTTCTTTACCTGTTCATAGACCGGCATCATACCTTCTCGGTCTGAATTTCGCACCCGTACCCAGAGTCGGGAATAATCCGGTACCACATTCACTACTTGTCCGCCGTCTTGTATATGATAATGAATTCGTACCGTTGGGCGAATATGCTCGCGATAGTAGTTAATTCCGGTGGTATACAGTTCTAACGCATCGCTCGCGCTTCTTCCGTTCCAAGGATCAGAAGCTGCATGTGCCGCTTGCCCTTCAAATTCAACGATAAAGTCTACTAAAGCCAAAGAACTTTGTACATCTGCTTTTGTGGCTGCGGAAGGGTGCCAACTAATATTGACATCCACGTCATCCCAAGCACCGGCTTCCGCCATCCAGAGTTTTCCGAAGAACTTTTCTTCCGCTGGCGTACCCAAAAACTTTACGGTTCCTTTTATCTTCCCGGCTTCCATGAGTTCCTTGATCGCGATGGCGGCGCCCAAACTTCCTGTTCCGAAGAGATTATGCCCACACCCATGTCCTGCAGCCCCTTCTTTCAAAGGAGATTTGGTAGGTTGTGCTTTTTGAGAAATTCCGGGAAGGGCGTCGAATTCACCTAAAATACTGATCACAGGGTCACCGCTTCCGTAGGTGGCGATAAAGGCTGTTGGGATATCGGCATAGCCGCGTTCTACAGTGAATCCGTTGCTTTCAGCATAATCGGCTAGCAATTTTGCAGATTCGGTTTCTTGAAAAGCAATTTCAGCATTAGCCCAGATGGCATTGCTAATTTCTTTCAGTTTTGCCTCGTGTTTATTGACAGAAGCGACGACCGCTTTCTTATTAGCAGACATTTTTTTCTGCGCCACGGAGGTCATTCCGAAGCCCACAAAAAGAAAAAGTAAAAAATAGTGTTTCATAATGGATGGTGTTTAGTCTTTAAAGATAGGAATTTCAATAAGAATAATTTAAAAGGAAAGCTTTTGAAAATCAAAAGAAAACCGCTACTTTTGCAGCCCTTTTTGCGCATAATCAGAAAGAGAAAGGAAACAAATAATTTACACAACCCTTCTGTGGGATCGCGCGTCACTTTCCGTAAGAACACAGAATACAAATCATTATTCGAAGCACTTGTGCAAAGAATAACTATAACAAATGGCTGATAAAGCAAACAAAGAAGCGGTTGCCGCTGAAGAAACCAAAGTAGAAACTCCACAAGAGGAGGTATCATTACAACAGCGTGACCCTGAAAAATTTCTAAAAGAATTTGACTGGCACAACTACGAAGAAGGGATCGACCCTATCGCAGATGCCAAACTAGACGAATTTGAAAAACTCGTTTCTGAAAATTTCGTTGACACCTTAGATGACGAAGTGGTAGAAGGAGAAGTAATTCACATTACCGATCGTGATGCGATCATTGATATCAACGCGAAAAGCGAAGGCGTTATCTCATTGAACGAGTTCCGTTACAATCCGGATCTTAAAGTAGGTGATAAAGTGGAAGTGTTGATCGACGTACGCGAAGACAGCACAGGACAATTGATTCTATCGCACCGTAAGGCGCGTACCATCATGGCATGGGATCGCGTAAACGAAGCACATGACGATGGTAAGATCGTGAACGGATACGTGAAATGTCGTACCAAAGGAGGTATGATCGTTGACGTATTTGGAATCGAAGCTTTCCTTCCCGGATCACAGATCGACGTGAAGCCAATTCGTGATTACGATATGTACGTTGGAAAAACAATGGAATTTAAAGTGGTAAAGATCAACCACGAATTCAAAAACGTTGTTGTTTCACATAAAGCGCTTATCGAAGCAGATATCGAAGAGCAGAAGAAAGAGATCATCGGACAACTGGAAAAAGGTCAGGTACTCGAAGGTGTGGTGAAAAACATCACTTCTTATGGAGTATTTGTAGACCTTGGAGGTGTCGACGGATTGGTGCATATTACCGACCTAAGCTGGTCGCGTATCAACCACCCGAACGAGATCGTAGAGCTAGACCAGAAGTTGAACGTGGTAATTTTAGACTTCGACGAAGACAAAACGCGTATCCAACTAGGATTGAAGCAATTAAAAGCACACCCATGGGATGCGCTTGGAGATGAATTGAAAGTAGGCGACCGAGTGAAAGGCAAAGTAGTGGTGATTGCCGACTACGGAGCGTTCATTGAAGTGGCTGAAGGAGTGGAAGGATTGATTCACGTAAGCGAAATGTCATGGTCTACACACTTACGTAGTGCCCAAGATTTCGTGAACGTTGGAGACGAAGTAGATGCTGAAATCCTTACCCTTGACAGAGAAGAACGTAAGATGAGTCTTGGTATCAAGCAATTGACTCCGGATCCATGGACTGATATCACTAAGAAATACCCTGTAGGAAGTAAGCACAGCGGTATTGTACGTAATTTCACCAATTTTGGTGTGTTCGTAGAATTGGAAGAAGGTATCGACGGATTGATCTATATCAGCGATTTGAGCTGGACCAAGAAAGTGAAGCACCCAAGTGAATTTACCAATATTGGTGATACTCTAGAGGTGATCGTTCTTGAATTAGATGTGGAAGGACGTAAGCTAAGCTTAGGTCATAAGCAAACTACAGAAAACCCATGGGACAAGTATTCTGATGAGTTTGAAGTAGGAAGCAAGCATACCGCTGAGATCGAAGAGATCGTTGACAAAGGTGCTACCGTGAAGTTTAACGACGATATCACGGCTTTCGTACCAAAGCGTCATATGGAGAAAGAAGACGGTTCTAGCCTTAAGAAAGGAGAAGAAGCTGAATTCCAGATCATCGAGTTCAATAAAGATTTCAAGAAAGTGGTAGCGTCGCACATGACGATCCACCGTGAAGAAGAAGCGAAGATCGTGAAGCAAGCAGCTAAGAAAGCAGCGCAGCAAGCGGAAGAGGCAAAACCAACCCTTGGTGATGCCAACTCGAAACTTCAAGAGATCAAAGATCAAATGGAAGGTAAGAAGTAACTTCTTCTTTCATTCGAGAAATAGCAACGCCGGTTCAAAATAATGAACCGGCGTTTTTTTATCGTAAAGTATTTAGTATTTTGTTCACCAATCACAACAACATCATGCCTTTAAATTCAGTAACTGGATACCGAATATTATATGTCATTCTTTTTCTTTCACTTTTCAGCTGTAAGAGCAAGCAGGACAAAAGTGATCCGGTGGTAACAGTATTGGTGCGGCTCGAGGAAAAGGCAACCGTAGCAGCACTAGAGAATGATTTTTCAGAATACAACCTCGCATTTGAAAAGCTTGTAAGTAGACCTACAAATATCTATTTGTTCTCGTACGATCAACGAAAAATCACTATCGCGAGACTGCTACAAGAACTAAAAGCTTCTGAACTTGTAAAAGAAGCTCAAGAAAACAGAAATGTCCAAACCCGAAATATCAATTAATATGAAAAAAGTACTACTCGGAGTCCTTACGTTGTTTATTTGTTCACAAGGAATTGCCCAAGAACCAGAATTCGTAGCCAATGAAGTTTTGGTTCAATTCAATGAGGGTTATAACCCCGACACATTAACACAGGAACTAGCTTCAATACCTATCGTGTCGAGCAAACTGGTATCCAGACCCATGAATATTTGGCTCCTAGAATTAGCGCCATCTGTGACAGAAAACAACGCTGTGAATGAGCTATACAAGGTCAATCAGGTACTCGAAGCCCAAAAGAATCACAAGATAACGTCGCGGGCCATAGAGCCCGATGACCCTTTATTCGGAAATCAATGGCAATACAAACAAGCGAGTGATGGCGATATTGATGCTGATGAGGCCTGGGAAATCACCACAGGTGGCACCACGATGAACGGAGACGTGATCGTTGCAGCACCGTTAGATGATGGTATTGAACTTACCCATGAAGATTTTGGAGATAATTTATGGGTGAATGAAGCTGAAATTCCAGGAAACGGCATTGATGATGATAATAATAATTATGTGGATGATTATTTGGGATGGAGTATTGTTTCGAATAGTGATAATATTTCAGGAGGAAGTCATGGCACCCCTGTCGCCGGTATTATTGGAGCGAAAGGAAATAATGGAATTGGTGTAAGCGGCGTGAACTGGGATGTCAAACTCATGGTCATTAAAAATAATTTCAACACCAACGAAGCCGCTGTAATAGAAGCCTATAGCTATGCGCTAGAGGCACGAATACGTTACAATGACACTAATGGAGCAGAAGGTGCCTTTGTGGTTTCTACGAATGCCTCTTGGGGGATTGATTTTGGCGATCCTGCCGACGCTCCCCTTTGGTGTATGCTTTATGATACCATGGGAGAAAACGGTATACTTAGCTGTGGAGCTACGATCAACGGAAACTTTGATGTAGATGTGGTAGGGGACCTCCCAACGGCGTGCCCCAGTGAGTACCTAATTACAGTGACCAACATGGATATTTCAGATACAAAGGTGACCAATGCCGGATACGGAGCAGAAACAATAGATCTTGGAGCTCACGGAGCCGGGGCGTACAATACTCAAAACGGAAATGGGTATGGCGGTTTTGGAGGTACTTCCGGAGCCACTCCACATGTTACAGGGGCCATCGCTTTATTGTATTCGGCGCCTTGTCAAGATTTGGCAGAACTAGCCATGTCTGATCCTGCTCGTGCGGCTAGAATTGTACGTGATTTTATCTTTTCAGGAGTAGATCCAAATCCTTCTCTGGAAGGGATTACAACAACCGAAGGACGTTTAAACCTAAACAATTCGCTTGTAGAGCTCATGAACAATTGCGAAAATCTTTCAGTTTCTTCCATAGAGGCACCACTGCCATTTGTGCTGTATCCTAATCCTACGGAAGGTGTCTTGACCATAGAACACAATGCTAATCAAAAGATCCAAGAGCTTACCATCTACACCTTAGACGGTCGATTGATAAAGGCTTTTACGGACATCACTTCAAACACAATTCACCTGGATACACTCTCAAAAGGCGCTTATATTTTGAATGTTACATTTGAGGATCATCCAGAAATTCAATACAACCAAATGATAATTAAGGAATAGACTTCTGCATTTATCACAAATGCTTACCTATCTATTTATAAAAAACAACCAAGTTTAGCATTTGGTTGTTTTTTGTATTCGTTTGAATTAAATAGCCTTGCTCGCTTCCTTGTTGTAAAAAGCTTGAGAGAAAGCCTTTTTTCAAATAATTACCTTAAATTTGCTTTCTGAACAGTATTCAGACTTCCTATGAGCCAAAAAGTGTTGTTAAACGCTACCGAAGTACACATTGCACTTCATCGTCTGGCTTGTCAGCTTATTGAAAATCACGATAACTTTGAAGACACCGTTCTTGTGGGCATCCAGCCCAGGGGAGTATTTCTGGCGGAACGGCTGGCGCAATTGCTTCAGAAAGAATATCATATTGAAGGTATCAAACTAGGCTATTTAGACATTACGTTTTTTCGTGATGATTTCCGCCGCAGCGAAAAACCTCTGGAAGCTAATAAAACAAAGATCAATTTTGTTGTTGAAGATAAAAAGGTCGTGTTTATTGACGATGTACTGTATACAGGTAGGAGTATAAGAGCTGCCTTAACAGCGATCCAGTCGTTTGGACGCCCTACGGAAATCGAATTGCTCACCTTGATCGATCGCCGATTTAGTAGAAATCTGCCTATTCAGCCTGATTATCGAGGCCGACAAGTAGATGCCATCAATAAAGAAAAAGTAAAAGTGCACTGGAAAGAGAACGATGGAGAAGATGCCGTTTATTTAGTGAAGAGTTAACCAAACTATGAAGGAACTGAGCGTACATCACTTACTGGGGATTAAATACATCACAGAAGCTGATATTCAACTGATCTTTGAAACGGCAGACCATTTTAAAGAAGTGATCAATCGCCCGATCAAAAAAGTGCCCTCATTGCGTGACATTACGATTGCCAATCTATTTTTTGAGAATAGCACACGAACCCGACTTTCGTTTGAATTAGCAGAAAAACGCCTTTCTGCAGATGTGATCAACTTCTCTGCAGCTTCTTCTTCCGTAAAAAAAGGAGAAACCCTTATTGATACGGTGAATAACATTCTTTCTATGAAAGTCGATATGGTTGTGATGAGACACCCTAATCCGGGAGCCGGAGTGTTCTTATCAAAGCACATTAATGCCAGTATTGTAAATGCCGGCGACGGAGCCCACGAACATCCCACTCAGGCGCTCCTAGATTGTTACTCTATTCGAGAACGTTTAGGTGATGTGGCTGGAAAGAAAGTAGTTATTGTGGGAGACATACTTCATTCAAGAGTCGCGTTGAGTAATATTTTCGCTTTACAAAAACTTGGAGCAGAAGTTAAAGTTTGTGGCCCTAACACTTTAATTCCCAAGTATATAAATGAATTAAATGTTACAGTAGAGCCAAGCCTTCGAGCAGCACTCGAGTGGTGTGATGTCGCCAATATGCTTCGTATACAGAATGAGCGATTAGATATTAGTTATTTTCCTTCTACAAGAGAATATACCCAGCAATTTGGTGTCAACAGAGCGTTGCTCGATAGTCTTAAGAAAGAAGTGGTGATTATGCACCCAGGACCCATCAATCGAGGTGTGGAGATTACCAGTGATGTTGCTGATAGCGAACAGGCGATCATACTAGATCAAGTACAAAATGGAGTTGCCATACGCATGGCAGTGCTCTATTTATTAGCTTCAAAAATTGAACGAACGCATGAAAATAAATAATCACGATACGTATGTTGTATTGGCAGACGAGAAAGGGGATGTCACCGATTTCGCCTCTTTCTTGGAATATCAAATTCCGAATAAATTCAAGGGGCAAAATGTGATCATAGACCTTTCAGAATTTAAAAACCTTGAACTACAAGAACTCTTGCTGTTCCTAAAAACTTCTAACTTACATCGAAAGACCAAACAATCGTTCGTCATCGTAAATGATGCGATTAACCCTGACGTCATCCCGATGGAAATGATCGTGGTGCCAACGCTGCAAGAAGGGGTTGATGTTGTAGAAATGGAAGCGATCGAGCGAGATCTCGGATTCTAAAACGAAATACCTTGAAACTTACGATCCTAGGATGTCATTCTGCCACGCCCAAAGCTAGTGCGTATCCAACCGCGCAGGTTTTGGAAATTAGGGGACATCTTTTTTTGATCGATTGCGGGGAAGGAACACAGATGCAACTGCGGCGTACCAAGGTGAAGTTTTCCCGCATCAAGCATATCTTCATTTCTCATTTGCACGGGGATCATTTTTTTGGGCTTATCGGACTCATTTCAACGTTTCGATTGTTAGGGAGAGAAGCCGAAATGCATATCTATGGCCCTAAAGGAATTAAGGAGATCATCATGCTTCAATTGAAATTGAGCGCCTCTCATATTAACTATCCGCTACATTTTCATGAATTAGAAACGCAAGAGCCTAAGGTGCTTTTTGAAGATGAGAAAGTGACCGTTCGTTCATTTCCCTTATCGCATCGGGTATATACCAATGGTTTCCACTTTCAGGAAAAACCCGGCGAACGAAAATTAAACCATCCTAAAGCCGTGCAAGCCAATATTCATCACAGCCTCTTTTCTAAGTTGAAACAAGGTTTTGATGTGGAAAACGAAAACGGCGAAACCATTTCAAATGATTCCGTAACAGACGCACCGGACCCAGCCTTGTCGTATGCCTATTGTAGTGACACTGAATATTTTCCTGCAGTGATTCCGCATATCGCCAACAGTACTGCTTTATATCACGAAGCCACATTCCTAGAAGAACACGCTGCTCTCGCTGAAAAAACCAAACACAGTACTGCCAAGGAAGCCGCGGTAATTGCTAAAAAAGCAGCTGTGGGAACATTAATTCTTGGGCATTTTTCAGGGCGTTATCGCGATCTTTCCGTATTTCAAGAACAAGCTATGGAGATCTTTCCAAATACTCAATTGGCTGAAGACGGCAAAAGCTTCGAATTTTAACCTACATTTAATCGTTCGGAACTTTAAAAAAAATCGTAAAACCCGTACCTTGTAGGCATATGGCGAAGAATTTACACACGTATCGCGACTCTTACGAAAAAGGAATCCTTACAAAAGATGCAGTTGCGAAAAACCCTTTCGAACAGTTTAAAAAATGGTTTGAAGTTGCAGAAGCTTCCGAAGAAATTCGAGAGGTGAACGCCATGACGCTTGCCACAGTAAATGATAAAGGAGAACCCCGTGCCCGCGTGGTGTTGCTCAAAGAATATTCAGAAAAGGGCTTTGTTTTTTACACCAATTACAAAAGTGAAAAAGGAAGTGCTATTGCAGTACATCCTTCTGTTTGCCTGTCTTTTTTTTGGCCGAATTTGGAACAGCAAATCATTATCAAAGGAACTGCAAGTAAAGTTCCGCTAGAACAATCTGAGGCCTATTTTAAAGTGCGTCCACGGAAGAGTCAGTTAGGCGCGTTGGTTTCCAAACAGAGTGCTGTTATTGAAAATAGAGAACTATTAGAAAAGTCCCTGCAAGCCTTAGAAGAAAAGTATGCTGATCAAGAAATTCCAAAGCCCGAACATTGGGGAGGCTATATTGTGAGTCCGTTAGAGTTCGAGTTTTGGCAGGGCCGTAGGAGTCGGTTACACGACCGAATCGTATATCGAAAAGAACAAGACCGTTGGAT
Organism: Flavobacteriaceae bacterium UBA4166; assembly: GCA_002379985.1. Taxonomy (GTDB): domain Bacteria; phylum Bacteroidota; class Bacteroidia; order Flavobacteriales; family Flavobacteriaceae; genus DFVG01. The sequence continues at coordinate 20,703 of DFVG01000036.1, read as the reverse complement.
CCTTCAGCGGTTACAACCTTAAAAACCTATTATGAAAACGCTTTATTTAGTACGACATGCGAAGTCGTCTTGGAAATATGATGTTTCAGACCACCAACGCCCATTAAAAAAACGAGGGTATAATGATGCCACCTTGGTTTCAGAAAAAGTGTCGTCAACCATGAAACCGCCTGAAAAAATCATTACCAGTGATGCCAATCGAGCGCGTACCACAGCTGAGTATTTTAAAAAAGCCTTTAAGATTAAGGACGCTGATTACCAAGAAACATACGATCTGTACGATTTTAGCGGGCAAGAGGTGATGCGTGTTGTCAACAATTTAGAAGATACTTTAAGCTGCGTGATGATTGTAGGGCATAATCACGCATTTACGTCTTTGGTAAATATGCTGGGAAGTGAATATATTGATAACCTTCCCACTAGTGGGTTTGTCGCGATTGATTTTGAAGAGAATCACTGGAAAGACATTAACACCGGAACCACAAAAAACATGATATTTCCTAGACATTTGAAGAAATAATGGAGGAGACAAGAAACAAACCTTCCGTGAAGAACAGCTATTTGAACCGTGAGTTAAGTTGGCTGCAGTTTAATGCTCGCGTACTTCAAGAAGCAGGTGATAAATCGGTTCCGCTTATTGATCGCTTGCGTTTTGTGGGGATCTTTTCAAATAATTTAGATGAATTCTTCAAAGTGCGTTATGCTACGATAAAACGAATTGTTGAAGCCGGTAAGGGTGGAAGAAGCGCCTTGGGAGGGATCTCCGCTTCAGACCTATTAGAAGAGATCACTCAGACGGTCATTCAGCAGCAGGCGACCAGCCTAAATATACTTCGCGGTATCAAAAAAGAGCTTCAGAAAGAACAGATCTTCATTATCGATGAAACCGAAATTTCTGAATCACAGAGCAAGTTCATTTCCGAATATTTCATCCAAAAAGTAAGTCCGGCGTTAGTAACCATCATGATCGGCGAATTAGAGAGTTTCCCAAACTTGAAAGATAGCGCGGCCTATTTGGTCGTAAAGCTTACCATGAAGCAAGAAGATGAGACCTTTCAGAAGCAAACCAACTACGCCTTGATTGAAATTCCGAGAAGCATTGAACGCTTTGTTGTATTGCCTTCGGAAGGTGAAAAACAATACATCATTATTTTAGATGACCTCATTCGCCATTGCTTAGGAAATATTTTTAGCATCTTTAAATATGAAACGATCACCGCTCACATGATTAAAATTACGCGTGATGCTGAATTAGATATTGACAGTGATTTGAGTCGGAGTTTCTTAGAAAAGATCTCTAAAAGTGTGAAACGCAGAAGCTCGGGAGATCCGGTTCGATTTGTGTATGATAAAAGCATTGATGCTGAGACCTTACAATTTCTATTGGATACCATGGGAATTGACAGCACCGATAGTATTATTCCCGGTGGACGCTACCACAACCGCAGGGACTACATGAAATTCCCTAGCTTGGGGCGAGCTGACCTGATGTATCAATCCATTACTCCCTTGCGCATTCCCGGTCTTAGCCTAGAAGGAAGTTTGCTGGACAGCATAGCGAAAAAAGACTATTTGCTGTATGCACCGTATCAAACCTTCTCGTATGTTGTAAAATTTCTGCGAGAGGCGGCCTTAGATCCTAATGTCAAATCTATCAAGATCACCATTTATCGTCTTGCACAAGTGAGTCATATTTCTAGTTCGTTGATCAATGCTGTCAAGAACGGAAAGGATGTTACGGTACAAATAGAATTGCGAGCGCGTTTTGACGAAGCTGCTAACATACGGTATGCCGAGCAAATGCAAAGTGAAGGAGTAAAATTGATCTTTGGGGTATCCGGACTCAAAGTGCACTGTAAAGCCTGCGTTATTGAACGTTTGGAAAATAAAAAAGTACAGCGGTACGCATTTGTGAGTACTGGAAATTTCAACGAATCTACCGCGCGAATTTATACTGATTACACCCTTTTCACGGCCAATGCGAAGATCTGTAAGGAAATCAACAAGGTATTCGATTTCTTCGAAGTGAACTACCAAATTAAGAAATACCGACACCTCATTGTATCGCCACATTATACGCGAAATGCGTTTATGCATTTGATTGAAAAGGAAATTGAGAACCACAGAAATGGGTTACCGAGTGGCATTCGTATAAAGCTGAACAGCTTGTCTGATTTCAAAATGATCGATGCATTGTACGCGGCCAGCAGGGCAGGAGTGAACATTCGATTGATCGTGCGAGGGATTTGTTGTTTGATTCCGGGCGTGGAAGGAATGAGTGAAAATATTGAGGTGATAAGCGTTGTTGACAAGTTTTTAGAGCATCCTAGATTGTATATCTTTGAAAATGGCGGAGATCGAAAAATGTATATTTCTTCGGCAGATCTGATGTCGCGAAACTTAGACAATCGCGTCGAAATTTCATGTCCCATTTACGATGAGGACATAAAAAAAGAATTGGACGACACTTTTGAGATCAGTTGGAGTGATAATGTGAAAGCCCGTCGTATTTCTGCGGAACAAGATAATTCCTACCGGAAAACGAAAGGACCCAAGGTGCGTTCGCAATTTAAACTGTACGAATACTATCAAGAAAAAAGAGATCAGTTTGTTAACCATTGAAAAATATGCGGCGATTGATATCGGATCGAATGCGATCCGATTACTAGTTGCAACGGTCCTAGAGAAGGAAGGGCGCGAAACACAATTCAAAAAAACGTCGTTGGTGCGCGTTCCTATTCGTTTAGGAGCTGACGTATTTCTCAAAGAAAATATTTCAGAAAAAAACTACGAGCGTATGGTAGAGGCCATGACGGCCTTTTCATTGCTAATGAAGAATCATGATGTGGTGCGCTATCGCGCTTGTGCGACTTCCGCGATGCGGGAAGCAAAGAACGGAGCCGAGATTGCAGAAAAGATTCGGAAGAAAACAGGTATTCATATCAACATCATCGACGGCAAAGATGAGGCAGCCATTATTGCGTCCACAGATCTGCATGAACTTATCGATAATGACAAAGTGTTTCTCTATGTAGACGTGGGAGGTGGAAGTACTGAGTTTACTGTGTTTGCCAACGGGAAAACGGTGGTTTCAAGATCTTTTAAATTAGGTACTGTGCGCGTTTTGAACGATATGGTGCGAGAATCGATTTGGGAAGAGGTAAAAGATTGGATCAAAAAGCACACGAAACGATATGAGAAGGTCAACTGTATTGGTTCCGGAGGAAATATCAATAGCATTTACAAAAGCAGTGGCAAGAAGATAGGAAAACCCTTGAGCTACTTCTATTTGATCGATTACTACGAAAAGATTAAAAACTACACTTATCACGAACGTATTTTCGAACTTCAGATGAATCCCGACAGAGCCGATGTGATCATCCCCGCAACACGTATTTATCTTTCCGCGATGAAATGGAGCAAGTCAAAAAATATCTACGTACCTAAAATCGGACTTGCAGACGGGATCGTTAAAAGTCTGTATAACGAAAAGAGCGTGAACACCTTAGAAGTCCACGAATAGCGCATTCACACGCAATAACGCCCACATTCGTTGCATTAACGGTAATAATTTTTAACATTTCATTATAATTAATGCGTACCTTTAACATCTAAGAACGATTTTGCTTTTATGATTGTAGCTCCTGTGCCAACCAATGAATCCAAACGACTTGAATCCATTCAACGTCTACAGATTCTAGATACTCTTCCTGAAGAAGAATACGATAGCATTACGCGATTGGCTTCGTATATATGTCAGGTGCCCGTATCGCTCATTACCCTTATCGAAAAGGATAGGCAATGGTTTAAATCAAAGGTGGGAACCGACCTGTGTGAAACCGACCGAGATAGCTCTTTCTGCTCTCATACCATTCTCAATCCCGGTCAGCCTATGGTGGTCAATGATGTTTCAAAAGATGAACGATTTACCGACAATCCATTGACCATGGGAGAGAACGGGATCGCTTTTTATGCCGGGGTGCCGCTTCGAGATGAGTTTGGCAATGCGCTGGGATCACTTTGCGTCTTAGACACCAAACCCAATGAACTTTCGGAACAACAACTCGAAGCTTTGAAAGAATTGGCGGTACAAGTAGAACATTTGTTTCAATTACGTCGTCAGAATCACGAGCTTATTAATTTAAAAGACACCCTTTCCATTCATAATACACTGTTGAAAGATTTTGCAAGTACCGTCTCTCACGATATGAAGATGCCCTTGTCTAATATTGTTCTTACTTCTGATATTCTTCGGAAAGAATATGAGCAAGTGTTAGACAATCGCGGTGTCAATTACCTTGGCTATTTGAAAAAATCAGCGCTTTCGCTAAGTGATTACATCGGAAACATCCTTGATCACTATGAAAGTACTGCGTACCATCGGGATGATGCCGAATCTTTTGAGCTGAACGTATTACTCGAGGATATCGTAGAATTACTTCAGATAAAGTATGATTGTGAAGTACACTTTCCGGAAGAGCATATGGACGTTCAGTGCAACCGTTCTGCTTTGGAACAAATTTTCCTGAACCTGATTGCCAACAGTATTAAGTATAACGACAAAGATCGCATTATCATTGAAATTAAAGCTTCAGAAGATGAAGAGCTTTATCATTTTTCCGTTTCCGATAACGGAATAGGTATTGAGCAGGATAAATTAGATTCTATTTTCGACTTATTCAGTACCGTAGGCCATTTAGACAGAGAAGGGCAGAAAGGTCATGGTATTGGTCTGTCTACTGTTAAAAAACTTATCGAAACGCTGGAAGGAACTATTGAAGCGACTTCTACAGTAGGGAAAGGAACGACCTTTCACTTTACCATCGCTAAATAATTACCCAAGTAATTTCTCCGCAATATTCTTCCAATTCGCTACTCGTTCGTGTGCTTTTGGATCTGCGTTGCTATTATGGGGTTGCGTAAATAGATAGGTCTTCCCGGAAAAATAGTCGAGATTCTTAAAATGATCGTCTATCAAGATGTCTCCTTGTATTACCGACTTATCCCCACAGAACACCCGGTGCTTCCAATGGATGAATGGAAAATGCTCGTCTAGCCATTCATATTTTTCAAATAGGCTATTTGGAAACTCCATCGCTGCCGAAACAATGAAGATTTCATACTTTGCTGATAGCTGTTTCATCACGTCCACAGCATCGTTCATCACAGGAATGGTTCGAAAAAAACCTTTTTGATAGACGTGTTTTTTGCCATTCGGAAAGGCTTGAACTTCATCAATCCCAACGACATCTTCTCGCTTAAAGCGCGTGCCCGAGGCTTCAAATTCATACGCAATAAACTGCGCGTACACATCTGCCAACACACCATCCATATCTACTAACAATCGTTTTTTAGCCATGAATGGTTTCTTCTTTACCGAGGTCTTTCATCAGGTCTGCTTCAAACGCTAACAGCGCTTGCCATTTTTCATCTACTTTTTCGCGATCCCCGTATTTCCGGGCAAAGCTTAAGAACATGGTATAATGATTGGCTTCGCTGATCATTAGTTTTCGATAGAATTTCGCAAGTTTTTTATCTTCCAATTCTTCACTCAAAAGTCGGAATCGCTCACAACTTCTGGCTTCAATCAAAGCCGCATAGAGCAATCGGTGTACCAACTGATCGACTCTACTACCACCCTTGGGAAAGAACTTCATCAACTGATTCACATAACTGTCTTTTCGTTCTCTCCCCAAGTGACCACCACGCTCCAAAATGAGCTCATGTACCATTTTAAAATGACTCATTTCCTCTTGTGCTAACAGGGTCATTTCGGCCACCAACTCATTGTACTCAGGATATCCAATGATCAACGAAATGGCTGTAGAAGCCGCTTTTTGTTCACAATACGCATGATCGGTGAGAATTTCATCGACGTTTTTCTCCACAATATTGACCCATCGAGGATCAGTAGGAAGTTTTAATCCGAGCATTTTTATAGATTCATTTTCAGAAGACATAGTATGCTGTTTTATATATCGAGGTCGAAGGTAGTTCGTAATAGGTCGATAGAGGGATTCTTCTCTTTGAGTTTCTCAAATTTTTCTCGCGTGGTATAAGCGTAACGTTTGGTTTCGGTTTCATTGACCTCAATGGAAAGATCGATCTCGTAGTTATTCAGCTCTTTCCGAAGAAAACCTAACAAGTCGTGCTTAGCGCGTTCTACTTCCACTTTGATGGTTTCATTGGGAAACACAAGATGAATCAAGGTGTTTTCTAATTTTGGTACGCCCATGGTAAGATGCGACAACAAATTGTATTGCCCTTCTGCTTCTACTGATTTCGCATAGGCTGCCCAAGCTTCTTGCATTGCTTCTTCCGTGAAATCTTCTGTAGGAAGGTCAGACGGATTGGGTTGTTTGGCAACTAATTCTTTCTTGAGCTGTTGTTTTTTCTGAATGCTTCGCAGTGACAGTGCCGATACTTTTTTAGCATTTCGTTCCGCCAGGATCTGCGGTTTTTCAATGACTTTTTCGATTGCTTCGGAAGCAGCTACTTCATCTCCCGCTTCTTTCGGTTCCTCCGTGGGAGCTTCGGAGTTGGTAATAGAAGCAGATTCAGGAACTTCAGGTTCTTCTGAAGCATGAGGCACTGGTATCTTTGCTTCGGAAGTTTCTAAAGAAGCGACCTCTCTACCCTTAAAAGCGGCCGGCGAAATTACGAAGTTGGACTTAGGCTTTTTTTTTTCGGCTCCATCTGAAGCGGTTATGGAAGCCAACTGCATCAAGCAAAGCTCAACTAATAGCCTTGGATTTCTTGCTGCTTTGTACTGAAGATCCGCAGTATTTGATAATTCTATGGCATTCAACAGAAACCCTTTAGAAGCCAATTTCGATTGTTCCCGATACATTTCCTTGACTTGTTCCCCAACCTCAAGTAGGGCAATGGTCTCTTCATTCTGACACACCAAAAGATCTCTAAAATGCGAGGCCAGCCCCATGATAAAGTGGTGCCCATCAAAGCCTTTTGCTAAAATATCATTGAGGGCTAGAAGCACTTCGGGAATATTGTTCTGAAGTAAGAGGTCTGTAATTTTAAAATAGTAGGTGTAATCTAACACATTGAGGTTCTCGGTAACCGCCTCTCTCGTTAGGGAGTTCCCGGCAAAACTTACCACTCTGTCAAATATGGATAAGGCATCTCGTAGGGCGCCATCGGCCTTTTGAGCAATTACATGAAGCGCATCATCTTCAGCAGCAACGCCTTCGGCTTTGGCCACGGTTGCCAAATGTTCTTTGATATCTTGAACGGTAATTCTTCGAAAATCAAAGATCTGGCATCGGGAAAGAATTGTTGGAATGATCTTATGTTTCTCTGTCGTCGCTAAGATAAAGATCGCATGCTTGGGAGGTTCTTCTAAGGTTTTCAAAAAGGCGTTGAAAGCCGCCGAGGAAAGCATATGGACCTCATCGATGATATACACTTTATAATGCCCCATTTGAGGGGGAATACGCACCTGATCGATCAAATTCCGAATATCATCCACCGAATTGTTTGACGCCGCATCCAATTCAAAGATATTGAAAGCAAAATCTTCATCTTCTGAATGTGAGCTTCCGTCTTGATTGATCTTCTTCGCTAGAATACGAGCACAAGTAGTTTTCCCAACCCCTCTTGGCCCTGTAAATAACAGTGCTTGCGCCAAGTGATTATTAGCAATGGCATTCTCTAGCGTATTTGTAATAGCCTGCTGCCCCACGACATCTTGAAATCGAGTAGGGCGGTATTTTCGGGCTGATACAATAAAATGTTCCATGCGAATTACAAATATAGAAAAGCGCAATAGGCTACGGAAAAATTAGCCTCACCTATTTTACGGTATTTATTAACATTGGCGTATTTTTACCGCGCAGGCCGCCTTATCGATCCGCCTTAGCGGATAGGAAAGTCCGGACACCGTAGGGAAGCATAGCGGCTAACAGCCGTCCTCTCTGAAAGGAGAGCGGACAAGTGCAACAGAAAGAATGTACGGGTAATGCCGTAGTGAAATCAGGTAAACTCTATGCGGTGAAATGCCACGTAAACCCGCGTTTGAGAGTTCCCGCTCGAGTGGGAGGGTGGGCAGCTAGAGCATGCAAGTAATTGTATGTCCAGATAAATGATAAGGCTTCGAACTATCGAAGACAGAATCCGGCTTACAGGCCTGCTTTTTCTTTGTGTTTTATAATTCGCTTTTCTACCCAACGTTTACATCGTTTCATAGACATGAATACTTCAAAATTCCCTTTATAAAACATTTTTTCAAAAGAAGCTGTATCATAAGAAGTTTGGGAATGGCAAACGGTCCCAATACAAACTAAATTAGACATGATATCCGATTGAAAAAAACAAGTAGGATTAATCGTGTAATCATTTTTCCTGTCGGCAATAGAGGCAAATGGTTTGTCCTCTGGATAAAAAGCCTTGAAGTGTTTGGTTACTTCTTCCAAATGGGGCAGATCAAAGAAAACCCCTTCATGTATCATAGAAATGACATATTCCTCATAAAAGTATAAGGTAATAAAATCCAACTCCTTAATGTGAGGGTTTTTAGATGCCAAAACAGGGATATGAACAGGTTTGTACTCTTAAATGTACTTAAAATGTCTAATATCCCAAATACAATTGGCTATTTTTAAGAGTTTTAGTTAGAATCCGCTAGGATTCCTTCTGCCCAGACCTCTGCTGATTTCAAGTTTCGATATACTTGAAATGGTTTTTTGTAAAACTTTTCTTCAAAATGAGCTATCTTTTCGGAAGCGTCATTGTAACAAACCACAGCGATACCTTTTAATTTCTCATATTTAGAAACCTCCATGTAGCAGGTTGGGTTGATGGTATAATCGAATTTGCGATCCGCAATTATTACAAAGTTAGTATCGGGATAGTGGGTGTCAAAGAGCGTTTCTAAAATTTCTAACTGAGGAATATCAAAAAGCACCCCTTCTTTGATGGTGGAAACTAAATAGGTTGGGTATAATGAGAGCGTAATAAAGTCAAGATTGATTGTTTTGAGGAGTTTTGCTGTCATGAGTGTTGTTAGTAAAAAAACTAAACACAGATCCGCCGTATTTTCGCTGCTCCTGAAAATGAAGAAGTTGAGACAAATCAGTATGTTTACTATGCTCAATGATAAGAAACCCGGAGTCATTCAGCAAGTTATTTTCCCATATTTTCCTTGAAAAATCTGCACAACTCTGAGCGTCAAATTGATAGGGAGGGTCTGCAAAAATGAGGTCAAAACGCTTGTTATTTCTAGCTAAGAACTGATCTACATCAGCAGTCACTGTTTCTATGGGGAAGTCGAATTCTTGTGCTATTTTATGGATGAATTGAACGCAACCTCGATAGCTATCAACCGCTGTGATATGAGGAACCCCTCGAGAGGCAAATTCAAAGCTTATATTTCCTGTACCGGCAAAAAGTTCTAATACATCAATGGTTGAAAAATCCAAACGATTTCTCAAGATGTTAAAAAGTCCTTCTTTCGCAAAATCTGTGGTAGGACGCACCGGTAAGTGTTTCGGTGCGATAAGTCGTCTGCCTTTATGCGTTCCTGAAATTATTCGCATTATACGATAGTGTGGACTAATTGATTGATTTCTAACTTTTTTATTGAGATATTTCGGATATAGCGATACGCCAATTCGTAGCGTTCATCAGTTTCTGATATAGGCGCTATAAGTTCTGTGGGGATGGTATCTGGATTGAGTTGTAATTGCTCAAAGGCGAATAACAAATAGTACAAAAAGTCCTCGGAAGTTTGGTATGTATAAGTATTACACAAGATAAGATTCCCTTGATCAAATACGAGCAAATCAAAAGAACTAGCCATTAGCTGTACTAAGACCTTAGGTTGTTGTTCATAGCGTGCTTCTTTGATACATTGTGTGAGAAGTACGGTAATCCCGTGGTAATAGGAAAAACTTCCAAACTTATCGAAAAAGTAGTTATTGATATTAACATAAGGTACATAGACCACCACACTGTCATGAACCGTCACTTCATCTACGGCAATATAATCTGTGGGTAGAATCTTCGCATTGAATTTTAAATATTCACTGGCTTTGTCACGATCAAAAAGCCCTTTTGGTATCAATGTGTATAGGGGAGTAGCATATATAAGCACGACACTGTCAAATGAACTTTTTAAAGAGGTCTCTCTTTGAAAATACTCCTGAATTACCCCAAGTATTTCTTCCGGCGAAGGAGCCGTTTCAAAGGAAGTCTCTTCATCATAAAGAACAGATTGGTCACTCCTATCTTCCACAAAAAAAGAAAGTCCGGTCAAAGAAATTTGAACGGACAGTCGTTTATGGGATGTGGTTGTATTGTTATTGTTCGTTTGCAGAGTCATAAAGTTTCGGCCAATTTCCACTCGTGTCGATCTCGTCCATAGAGCCTACTTTGATTGCAGTTCCATTCACACCATCTACTGAGTTTACTTGTTTCTCTTGGGCGAGAAGGGTTTTGTCAAGATCCGAAAGAATGACATCCTTGTCTACTTTCACTTCGAAAACCGAATAGGCCGTTCCGTTTTTCATCAAAGTTCCTGCTTGCAATTTGAATTGTTCGTCAACACCCTCTACAGGAATGTTCATCATACTTTTATATCGGTCGGTCCCACCAAATAATGAATCTCGTACTGGGGTAAACCCTAAGGTATCTAAAATAATTTCCTCAATGTAGTATCCTTCATCGATACCGTATGCCTTGTTTTTCTCAACATCGGCGTAACTCGTATCTCTTCGTTGTGTGATAGCAAATTGTGCAGTATCGATAAAACGAACCAAACTGTCAAAACTTCCTGTGAATTTTCCTGTAATCTCTTGATGTGCTAATTCGGCCTTACGAATGTCTTTAAGGTTTTTGATAACCGCCTGGTAGCGCGCTTCTTTTACCTTGTTAAATTGTACGGGTCCCGTAATAGAGTCATATAATTTATATCCGAGGAAAATAATAACAATCCAAAGCACTAATTGAATTACAAGTTTCATTATTTGAAAGTTTGGTTAAATACTATACGATAACGTCTAGAGCAAATCTACAATTTTTTTTGGTTCGTAAAAGTAATATCCCTAAAAATCATGCCTACCTTTGCCATTCATTTGGACGACCTCAACTATGGATGTTTCACATTTTTATTCCCTCTTAAAATCCAGTTTTCCGCATCAAACAACAGAAGGTCAAGACCTAGCGCTTCAACAGCTCTCAAAATATATACTCAGCAAAGAGAACAATGAAATTTTCTTACTAAAAGGGTATGCGGGCACCGGAAAAACAACACTCGTAGGAACGCTCGTCACAAATCTTTGGAAATTGAAATGGTCTTCTGTTCTGTTAGCGCCTACCGGAAGGGCTGCGAAAGTGGTCAGTAATTACAGTAATAAAGAGGCCTTTACCATCCATAAAAAAATCTATTATCCGAAAAGCCGAAAGGGGAGTGGAGTCACCTTCAGCTTAAAACCGAATAAACACAGAAAAACACTTTTTATCGTCGATGAGGCATCCATGATCCCTGATGTCAATCAAGATTCTAAATTATTTGAAAACGGCTCGTTATTAGAGGATCTTATTCAATATGTAGACCAAGGGCATCAATGTAAATTGCTTTTGATTGGCGATACGGCACAGCTACCGCCTGTAAAACTGGAAATTAGTCCGGCACTCGACCAAGAGCTACTGTCATTTCAGTATCATAAAGAAGTGATCACTGTTCAATTGGACGAAGTGGTGCGTCAAAAACAAGGAGGAGGTATTTTGCATAATGCTACAAAACTGCGAACCTGCTTGGATGACCAAGCGTATGAAAGCTTCCGCTTTGCGTTGCAAGACTTTAAAGAAGTCGTTCGGCCGACCGACGGAATGGAACTCATGGACGCTATTCAAGATGCGTATCATCAACTTGGAACTGAAGGCGCCGCGATCATTGTTCGGTCCAACAAAAGAGCCAATCTATACAATCAAAACATTCGAAATCGAATTCTATTTCAGGAAGAAGAACTGTCTGCAGGCGATCACCTCATGGTGGTTAAGAACAACTACTTTTGGGTAAAACCACAGTCGGAAGCAGGATTTATTGCCAATGGTGACGTGATTCAGGTACTGGAAATTTTTGAATTTAAGGATCTCTACGGGTTTCGCTTCGCGGAAGTTTCAGTACAAATGGTAGATTACCCTAAAATGCGCCCGTTTGAATGTACGCTGCTTATTGACACACTTTCCTCTGAAAGTGCTTCCCTTTCGTATGAGGATTCCAATCGGCTTTATGAAGCGGTAAAAGAAGATTACGCCGAAGAGAAATCAAACTACAAAAAGTTCTTATCCATTAAGAACAATCGGTATTTCAATGCATTACAGGTAAAATTTTCGTACGCGATAACCTGTCATAAATCACAAGGAGGGCAATGGCATACGGTTTTTGTTGAGCAGCCTTATTTACCCAACGGTGTGGATAAGGAATACCTTCGTTGGCTCTACACTGCGATCACGCGTGCGAAGGAAAAACTATACCTCATAGGCTTCAAGAACGAATTTTTTGAAGATTTTCAGTAAACCTTTTACCGCTTTCTGCATCTAGGGAATAGATAAAAAGGAAAACGGCCATCCAGCTGGTAGAATCTTTATATTTTTGAAGTTTCATAAACAATTTCAATTCTAGTGAAAGTAATTGCCATGATTCCCGCACGATACGGGGCGTCACGTTTTCCGGGAAAGCTCATGCAGGACCTCGGAGGGAAGTCGGTTATCCTTAGAACCTACCAAGCCACCGTTGAGACCGAATTATTTGATGATGTTTTTGTTGTCACGGACGATGAAATCATTTTCAAAGAAATTGAAAGTAATGGCGGAAAAGCCATTATGAGTCAGAAAGAGCATGAATGTGGAAGCGACCGTATTGCCGAGGCAGTAGCGCCTATGGATGTGGATATCGTGGTGAATGTTCAAGGAGACGAGCCCTTTACCAGCAGAAAGGCCTTAGAACAGGTGCTGAGTGTTTTTAACGGACCGGATGCTGATAAGATCGATTTGGCTTCTTTAATGACCGAAATTCACGATTGGAAGGAGATCAGTGATCCCAATTGTGTGAAAGTGATTGTTGACAAAGAGAATTTCGCTTTGTATTTTTCACGGTCACCTATCCCGTATCCGCGCGATAAGAATGCTTCCGTTCAATATTATAAGCATAAAGGAATCTATGCATTCCGTAAGGCTTCGCTCATGGATTTCTATCGATTGCCCATGCGATCGTTAGAAGCTGCGGAAAAAATTGAATGCATACGATATTTGGAATACGGAAAAAACATAAAAATGGCGATCTCAAATACACAAGGCATTGAAATAGATACTCCCGAAGATCTCGTAAGAGCAAACAAAGTGCTGAAGGAAACACAGCAAAAATCGGTGAATCATCAATACCGTAATTTCCCGATGGTTCCTAAGGTAGTGTATGGGGCTGGAAGTTTCGATCAACTTACCTCCATTATCGGTTCGCAACGGAAGGACAAAGCGCCATTTATCTTTTTAGTGGATGACGTGTTCACAGAGAATACGGCACTTACCGATCGCATTCAACTTCGATTTAATGATAAGTTGCTCTTTATTTCGGCAGATGAAGAACCCAAAACATCCCAAGTAGACCAGATTGTTGCTGCCATTAAAAAAGAGTTTACCTACGTGCCTTCCGGGATCATTGGGATTGGCGGAGGAACGATTTTAGACCTGGCAAAAGCTGTTTCCATCATGCTAGCCAATAAAGGCAGTGCTGCTGATTACCAAGGCTGGGACCTCGTTCCCCACAAAGCAGTATATCACGTGGGGATTCCTACCATCTCCGGCACCGGCTCAGAAGTGTCGCGCACCACGGTACTAACAGGTCCTGTTAAAAAACTTGGCATTAATAGCGATTTCACGCCCTTTGATCAGGTTATTCTCGACCCGGAACTCACACAGGGAGTTCCAAAAAACCAATGGTTCTATACCGGGATGGATTGTTTTATTCATTGTGTAGAGTCCCTCAATGGTACTTTTCTGAATGAATTCAGCAAAAGCTATGGCGAAAAAGCATATGATATTTGTCTGGAGATCTTCTTGCACCAAGAGCTTTCCGAGGAAGAAGCAAGAGGGAAACTTATGATGGCCTCGTGGCACGGCGGGATGAGTATCGCCTATTCGCAAGTGGGAGTGGCGCATGCGATGAGTTACGGACTTTCCTACGTACTGGGAACCAAACACGGTCTTGGGAACTGTATCGTTTTTAATCACTTAGAGGAATTCTACCCAACCGATGTGGCGCTATTCAAAGAAATGGTCGCAAAACATGATATTCACATTCCGCAAGGGCTTTGTAACAACCTTTCCGAAACAGAAATGGAAACCATGATCGACATTGCCTTAGGACTCGTTCCCCTATGGGAAAATGCTCTAGGAGAAGATTGGGAGCAAAAGATGAGCAGGGACCGCCTACGTTCGCTATATTTGAAGATGTAGCACGCATTTCCTATGAAAATCACCAAATTTATCTTTCACCGGCTTCTCGGATGGAAGCTACGCGGTTCTTTTGATCCTGCCATAAAAAAATCGGTGGTCATCGTCGTTCCACATACGAGTTGGCATGATTTCTACGTGGGTGCCTTTTCCAGACGGATTTTACAAACTGAGATTCATTTTATCGCTAAGAAGGAATTGTTTAAAGGAGTGATGGGCGCCTATCTCCGCTGGATGGGTGGAGCCCCCTTAGATCGCACGCCCGGACAAAAAAAGACCGCGGCTATTGCAAACTTGTTCGAAGAAAGGGAGGAATTCCGACTCGCACTGGCCCCGGAAGGTACTCGCAAAAAAGTAGACGCCTGGAAAACCGGTTACTATTATATCGCGCTTGCCGCAGAAGTTCCTATCATTCCTGTTGCTTTTGATTACAGAACCAAAACGGTGTCTATTCACCCTGCCTTTTATCCCACCGGAAATGTTACAAAAGACACAGTCGGTCTTAAAAAATATTACAAAGATGTGGAAGGTAAAATACCTGAATATACCTGATCTTATATTAACACTTTACCACCCGTTTCTTAACGACACTTTAAGGAAATATATTGTTAAATAGTTATCAATTGATTAAATATAAACTGCTGTTTTTCAGTATATTAAAGTTAAATATTAGTTAATAATCATCAGTCTTTTTTCCTTCTTCGATGTTTTGTTTTATCTACGTATCAAACTAAAACAAATCTAATACTATGAAAAAGATGAAATTAATGGCGTTAAGCCTGATAACTGCTGGTGTACTATTCTCATGTAGCAACGATGATAATGGTACGGTCAATGACGATACAACCGATGATGCAGTAAACCTACGTTCAGAACTGTACGCTTCCAACAATGCTAACGGGAATGTTACACAATACAATGTTGCCGATCTATCAGTGGAAGATTCTGAAACCTACGTAACTATTTCGCAAGATTCTGAAGGAATTTATTACAATCCTACGGATGATGAATTGGTACAAGCCTCACGAACCTTAGGGCAATTAAATGCCTATGCTGATATTTCATTAGCAGATGACGGGATTAATCTAGCCTTGAATTTTTCAAGTACTGCAGACCTAACGAGTCCGCGTGATATCGCCGTAGGTGGTGGAGTATATGTTGTTGCCGATAACAGTGACGTAGATGGAGACCCAATGACCGATGATGGGCGTCTTTTTGTCTATGTGAAAGATGGTTCCGGATTTACCTTGAGAAATACAGTAACTGTAGATTTCGCCGTTTGGGGAATTGAATTTGTAAACAGCGATTTATATGTGGTGGTCGATAAAACCTCAGATATTGCGGTGTTCAACAATTTCGCAACAAGCTTTACGATTGATGAAACCGCTACGCCTTCAAAACGAGTAACCGTAGAAGGTATCGTGAGGACTCACGGACTCGCCTTTGATGGTGATACCATGATCTTAACGGATGTTGGTGATGCTGGATCAGATACCGATGGAGCCTTTCATATTATTACTGAATTTCAGAGCAAAATCGCCGGAATTAGTGATGGAGGGATCTTAGTGATTGCCGGAAACCAAGTGCGTGTTGCCGGAGGTAGTACCTTTTTAGGAAATCCGGTCGCAGCCGAATTTGACGCAGAAACCAATACGGTTTATATTGCTGAACGTGCCAATGGTGGCGGAAGAGTACTTGCCTTTACCGATGCGAACGCAGGTGGAGATATTGGTCCAACAGCAAATTACGAACTACAAGGAGCTTCTTCTTTATATCTGTATAAAGAGTAAGACGCTTATATTTGAAAAAGAAAAGAGCAGCTTTTGCTGCTCTTTTTTTATTGTGTAGTTTTTGATTTATGCTTCGGAAGAACTCTCATCCATAGTGTGATAGACGTTCTGAACATCATCATCTTCTTCGATCTTCTCCAATAATTTATCAACGTCCTCAGCTTCTTCAGCACTTATTTTTTTAGTGACCTGCGGAATATATTCAAACCCTGAAGAAAGAATTTCGATGTTATTTTCCTCCAAATAATTCTGAATCGCGCCAAAACTTTCAAAAGGGGCATAAATAAGCACGCCATCCTCATCTTCAAAAATCTCTTCTACGCCAAAATCAATAAGTTCTAATTCAAGTGACTCCATATCCATTCCTTCAGCATCGATCCTGAAGTTACACACATGATCAAACATAAATGCTACGGAGCCGGACACCCCGAGGCTTCCATCACATTTATTAAAATAGGAGCGGACATTTGCTACGGTTCGCGTATTGTTATCGGTGGCAGTTTCCACGAGAATAGCAATTCCATGGGGAGCATAGCCTTCAAAAAGAACGGTCTTAAAATCCCCCAGACTTTTGTCACTAGCCCGCTTGATGGCACGTTCTATATTGTCTTTCGGCATGTTCACCGACTTGGCATTTTGAATGACTGCCCGCAGTTTTGCATTGGCGTCGGGATCGGGACCCCCTTCTTTCACCGCCATCACAATCTCTTTCCCAATACGCGTAAACGCTTTGGACATTGCCGCCCAACGCTTCATTTTTCTTGCTTTTCTGAATTCAAAAGCTCTTCCCATAAATATGCTTTGTGTTAGTAATAAGGAACTACCATTCCCTGTGAATGCTACAAATTTAAAAAAATGACGTAGATAGTAACTGTTAGCTTACCAATTTGTCAATGATCTTCGCCAACTTAAAATCTTTTTCGGTTACGCCGCCGGCGTCATGGGTGGAAAGAGAAATATTTACTTTATTATAAACATTCGACCAATCGGGGTGATGCTGCATGTTTTCAGCTTCAAAAGCAATTCTTGTCATTAAAGAAAAGGCATCCTTAAAATCTCTAAATTCAATGGAAGTATGTAGTGCATTATCCTCATAGAGCCATCCGTCTAGCGTTGCGATGTGTTTTTTTATTTCTGTGGCTGATAAAGCTTTCATAAAGTGTTTTTTAAAGTTGAAATTTCGTCGAACAGTGTACAAGCATCTATAACCTCAGTGGTTGTAATACGATACGTTTCCGGAAGTTTATTTGCTTTGGAAAGCAACGCGAGATACGCATCGTCATTGCTACTGTACACTTTTTTAAAGATAGGCATTTTATCTCCCAATGCCGAAGCGATCTCGTAAAAAAGGTCGTCGTGATGGATTAAATCTTCACTGGCTAAATGATAGATTCCGTGTAAATCTCTATTGATTATATAATGCAATTGTTGGCAAATCTTATCAATCGTCGTAACACTCACAATCAAATTAGGAAATACTTCAAAAGCTGCTTCATGCTTGATGGCCTGTTTTAATTGTGCAATGAGCGGAGCATTAACACCTAACACCAATGGCAACCGTACAATCGTATATTGTCGCTTTGGCAATTGGCGTACTATTCTTTCTACGGCAGCATGACGTTTTCCTTCCGAAGAAATAGAAGAAGGGATCGCCTTTTCATAGGATGGGAAGTCCCTGTTTGCATCAAAAACCGAAACGGAAGAAATATAAATTAAATGTATGGAAGGACGTTGAAGAAGGTAGGTCTTCAACTCTTCATGTGCTTGAATATATGCCGTTGTAGGAGCCGTAAAGGAAGAGATGATATGCGTAGGCTGTAGTTCTTCTAAAATCGTCTCAATACTATCTGTTGAAGCATCATACGAATAAAAAACCTGGTTCTCGTCAAAGTCGTTGTGTTGCGAACAGTAGGTACCGTAACTATCATAAAATGATCGCAACTCGCTATATATATGCGAGCCTACAAAGCCACTTCCGCCTAAGATCAATATGCGATTCTTATCTGTCATATAGGGGTAACGCTTAAAAAATAGATAGATTGGTTTGGGTGGTAAATTCTTCTAAGGCCAGCATACCCAAGTAGCTGTTTCCTTTTTCGTTCAGTCCAGGCGACCAGCAACTTAAGGTAAATTCGTTCGGTAATAAGGCTACGATTCCGCCCCCAACACCACTTTTTCCGGGGAGCCCTACTTCAAAAGCAAATTCTCCCGCTTCATCATAGAAACCACAGGTAAGCATGATCGCATTGATGCGCTTTACTTGATTGATCGTAAGATGTGTGGTGTTCTGCATACATTTTCCGCGATTGGCGAAAAGATAAAAGGCATTGGACAATTGCTGACAATTCATTTCAATGGAACATTGATGAAAATAAAAATCCAATACCCGTTCTACTTCATTTTCAAGATTTCCGAAAGATTTCAACAAATTGGCCGCTGCGTAATTTCCATAGCCCGTTTCTGCTTCGCTGGCGGCAACCACTTTATTGTATTGGATGGTGTCATCGTTCGTAATTCCCCGCACAAAAGCCAGAAAATCATTTTTAGGATCATCGAGCAGTGAGATCAACATATCTGCAATTACAATCGCACCGGAATTGATAAATGGGTTCCTAGGAATTCCATTTTCCATCTCTAAGAGCGATAAATGGTTGAATGGATTCCCTGAAGGTTCTACATCCAACCGTCTAAATACCTGATTCTTCAATTTTGAAAAGGCCAATGCAAATGACAAGACCTTTGAAATACTTTGAATGGAAAACGGCTCTTCCCAATCGCCCACAAAATAATCATCGCCGTTGATCCTATTGAGATAGATTCCAAATTTCTCTTTCGGAACGTCGGCCAGTTCTGGGATGTAAGAAGCTACGGTTCCTTTGTCTACTCGTTTTTGGAGCTTTTCGTAGATCGCATCGAGTATTTCTTGATAATTGACCATTACCCTTTGTAAAACGGTAGTTTTACCACGGTGGCAGGCACGGCTTTTTTTCTAATTTGAATCAGTATTTCGGTTCCCGGAGTTTTCTTATCAGAAGGCACATACCCCATCCCGATTCCTTTTCCAACGGAAGGTGCCATCGTACCGCTCGTCACCACACCGATAGCGTTTCCGTCGCTATCTACAATATCATACCCTTGACGTGGAATGCCGCGTTCTTGCAATTCAAACCCAACCAATCGTCGGGTAGGTCCTTGTTCTTTTTCCTGCTGAAGCGCTTCAGAATTAATAAAATCTTTGGTGAATTTTGTGATCCATCCCAATCCGGCCTCCAATGGAGAAGTGGTGTCATCAATATCATTTCCGTAGAGACAATACCCCATTTCGAGTCGGAGGGTATCACGGGCGGCCAACCCTATCGGTTTGATTCCGAAGGAAGCACCCGCCTCCAGCACTTTCTTCCAAATTTGTTCGACTTCACTGTTCTTACAATAAATCTCAAAACCTCCGCTTCCAGTATAGCCTGTTGCACTAATCATGACGTGTTCTATTCCGGCAAAATCAGCAACTTTAAACGTATAAAATTTTATGGCGCTAAGATCTTCGGAAGTGAGCGACTGCATAGCTTCCACAGCTTTTGGCCCCTGAATGGCAAGCAGTGAAAAATCATCACTGAGGTTTCGCATATCAGCGCCCATCGTATTGTGTTTACTGATCCAATCCCAGTCTTTTTCTATATTGGAAGCATTTACCACCAGCACCCATTTTTCTGCGTCTAAGCGATAGATGATCAAATCGTCGACAATGCCACCGTCCTCATTGGGAAGACAGCTGTACTGGGCCTGTCCATCTACTAATTTTGAAGCGTCGTTACTACTTACTTTCTGTATCAATTCTAATGCCTTAGGTCCCATTATCAAGAACTCTCCCATATGAGATACATCAAAGACTCCAACCGCGTTTCTAACCGTCTCGTGCTCGGCATTAACGCCTTCGTATGAAACTGGCATCAGGTACCCGGCAAAGGGCACCATTTTAGCACCCAAGGCTTCGTGAACGTGTGTAAGGGCAGTTTTTTTCATGCTGTATGATTTTTCACAAAAGTATTATAATCTTTAAAAGCAGACAGTGATATTCTTTGTTTGTTTTCAACAAGGCTGTACCTTGCAAGAAACTTGATTTTCTATGAAAGTATTTTCTGCTGAACAATTCTATGAAGCCGATAAAAGAACTACCGAAAAAGAAGGGATCTCATCACTCGATTTGATGGAACGAGCGGGAATCCAGGTATTTCAATGGCTACACCAGCGTATGCAGGGAGCCCAAGCACCAATCCATATTTTTTGCGGCATCGGGAACAATGGGGGCGACGGACTCGTAGTAGGCAGGCATCTCATAGAACATGGTTATCAAGTGAATTTGTATGTAGCGAATTTTACAGACAAACGCTCAAAGTGTTTTTTGATCAATTACGATCGTATTAAAGAGATTACAAAAAAGTGGCCGAAG
>DFVG01000057.1 GCA_002379985.1 Flavobacteriaceae bacterium UBA4166 | reverse complement strand
AATTCAAACCATAAGGGATTTACTGGAAAAGTTAATGATTGGACCTTAGTCTACACTGAAAAATATCAAGAAAAAAAGGAGGCCTTCAGGAGAGAACGAGAAATTAAAGCGAAAAAATCGCGCACCTATATTGAAGCACTCATAGCAAAAGATAAATAGAGCATCCCGCTTAAGGCGGGACGGTCACAGGTTCGAATCCTGTCGGGATCACGTTAAACTCCCCTATAGATATTGGGGAGTTTTTTTATTTATGGACTTTACAGTTTACATCCTATTTTCCGTAACGATCAACACTTACTACACAGGTCATACGGGTGAAGCAATTTCTGAACGATTGCGTAAGCACAATTCAAACCATAAGGGATTTACTAGAAAAGTTAATGATTGGACCTTAGTCTACGCTGAAAAATATCAAGAAAAAAAGGAGGCATTCAGGAACGAAAGAGAAATTAAAGCGAAAAAATCACGCACCTATATTGAAGGACTCATAGCAAAAGATAAATAGAGCATCCCGCTGAAGGCGGGACGGTCACAGGTTCGAATCCTGTCGGGATCACTTTAAACTCCCCTATAGATATTGGGGAGTTTTTTGTTTTAAAGATTTAGAATTGATAACGAACAAAGGCCTCCATAGCGGCGTAATCTGCTAAGCCCATGTCATGATACATTTGCGCAGTGGCGTTGTTGCGATCTTCCACACGCATCCAAAATTCTCTTGAATCATTTCCTTGAAACATAACACCGTCTTTCTGTGACTGATGGTAAAAGATAGCATGACGTTTTCGAAGAATTTGGTCCGGACTCATAGGTACTGCCATTGCAATCTCGTGAAGTTCCCACTCATGCCAAGCGCCACGATATAGCCAAACCCAACAATCCTTCATAAATGGCTCGCTTTTAAGTTTATCAAGAGCAGCAAACAAAGCGTTCAAGCAGGTCTTGTGAGTACCATGCGGATCGGCGAGATCGCCTGCAGCATAAATTTGATGGGGTTTCACCTTTTTGATTGTTTCCATCATTATTTTAATGTCTTGCTCGGCTAAAGGATTTTTTCGAATGGTTCCGGTTTCATAAAATGGCAAATCTAAAAAATGCACATTATCCTCCGGAAGTCCGAGATATCTTGTTGCTGCCAGCGATTCACTACGTCGAATTGCCCCTTTTAGTTCACGTATTTCAATCTCATCAATTTCAGAAGGGGAAGTTTTCTTATTAAGGTCTAATAGTGTTTTAATAGCAGCTGAATCTTTGTCTAAATGATAGGCAACTTCTAAAAATTTAGTAGCTTCCTCTGAGGATACCGCAATATTTCCTGAGGTTTGATACGCTACATGGACGTCATGCCCTTGGGTGACAAGTCGGTCTAAGGTACCGCCCATAGAAATGACGTCATCGTCCGGATGCGGACTAAATATTAAGACGCGCTTTTTTTCAGGTAAGGCGCGTTCCGGGCGCTTTGTGTCATCAGCATTTGGTTTTCCTCCCGGCCAGCCGGTAATCGTATGCTGTAAAGTATTGAACATCTCAATGTTGAGATCGTAAGCACTACCCGTTTCTGACAACAAGCCTGACATTCCGTGATTATTATAATCTGAATCTGTTAATCGCAAAATAGATTTTCCGGTTTGCTGACACAACCAAATAACGGCGCTACGTTTCAGCTTTTTGCTCCATTCGCACGAGCCCACCAGCCAAGGTGTGTGGATGCGCGTCAATTGTGAACCGGCTTCTTTGTCCAACACAAAAGTGGTATTAAGGTGTTTTTGAAGATAACTGGCAGGAACTTCCGAAGTAATTGGTCCTTCAATGGTTTCCTTGAGAATGGCTGCTTTGTGCGACCCCCAGCCGAGCAATACGATGCGTTTTGCCTGCATGACCGTTGCGATTCCCATAGTAATTGCGCGGCGTGGCACTTGTTCGATCCCCAGAAAAGAAGGAGCGGCATCTTGGCGTGTAAGATGGTCCAAGGTGATCACTCTTGTGATAGAATTCTCATGAGACCCTGGCTCGTTAAACCCAATATGCCCAGTTCTTCCAATTCCAAGGAGTTGAAAATCGAGTCCGCCAAACGCGGCAATTTTGTTTTCATACTGCCTACAATATTGGTTAATTTCTTCTTGAGAAAGGGTTCCTTTTGGAATATGAATTTGATCTTTCGGAATATTGACATGATCAAAGAGATGTTCCTTCATAAAGTAATGATAGCTATGGACACTATCCTCAGGCATGGGTAGATACTCATCTAAGTTGAAGGTAACGACATTCTCAAAACTTAACCCTTCCTGTTGGTGCATTCGTACCAGTTCTTCATACACCTTTATGGGAGAGGATCCGGTGGCCAGCCCTAAGACACAAAGTTGATCCTCTTTCGCTTTATGTTGAATTAATTCAGCGATTTCTTTAGCCACTGCGATGGAGGCGGTCTGTGAATCTTCAAAGAGGACGTTATGAATTTTTTCGAATCGGTTTTCTTCAAGTTGACCACTAGATTTGTAACGGATATCGATCATAACGTATTTGATTTTATTCGGGGTAAGCCACCCGAAGGTGATAAATATTGTTAAGTTTTTTCTTTAAGATTTTCTTAATGACCTGTATTTCTTTGAAGGTAATGTTGGCATTTAAGAATTGCCCTGTTTCCATCTGTTTATCGATGATATTCTCTACAAATTGATCAATCTTCAAGGATGAAGGCTCTTTTAAGCTTTTGCTCGCGGCTTCTACACTGTCGGCCATCATGAGGATAGCGGTTTCTTTACTAAACGGAATGGGTCCCGGATAACGAAAATCATCTTCGTTAACTGCTTCCTGTTCATCTAATTCCTTTTTATAAAAATAGTAGACTAGACTCGTGCCGTGATGTGTTCTAATAAAGTCAATAACACGATCCGGAAGATTATTTTTTCGAGCGATTTCAATGCCCTTGATTACGTGGTCAATGATAATGGCGGCACTTTCTTTGGGCTGCATTTCCTCTAAGGTGTTGATAGAATTCACCTGATTTTCTGTGAAGAACGTAGGATGTAGCATTTTTCCAATATCGTGATACAACGCTCCTACCCTTACCAACATAGCATTTGCTCCAATTTCATTGGCGGCAGCTTCCGCTAGATTGGCCACATTTAGCGAATGGTGAAAGGTGCCCGGTGCCTTGTTGGATAATTCTTTTAGCAACTTGCTGTTCGTATCACTCAATTCCAATAAGGAAACATCGGAGACCAAACCGAATAACTTCTCATACAAGTAGATTAGCGGATGTGCAAACAACGTGGCGAGTCCGCAGAGGATGAAATACCCAAAATTCTCCCAATCCAAGAGATTGATATTTCCTTCCTGAATAATAAAAAAAGCAAAGTACCCCACAATATAGATCAAAGTGATCTGACCTACAGAAATAAATAGATTGGCACGTTTGTATAACTCTGAAATGGTCAAGATCGTAACAATACCTGCAATGATCTGAAGAAATAGATATTCAAAACTATTGGGAACCATGAATCCAAGTAATAACAAGGTAAGTACATGAACAAAAAGCCCCAAACGAGGATCAAAGAATGCTTTCAGAATAAGCGGAAGGATACACAAAGGCACAACATAAACATACTTTGCATCCAGCTTCACGACCATGGTGGTTAAGAACACCATGAGGACAATGTTAAAGAAGATAAATGTAACCTTCGTATTATTATCGTAAATGCTCCTACGGTATTTTTTCAGAAATAGAAACAACATTAAAAACACTAAGGCGATCAGCAACGCGTAGCCAATGATCAGCCAAGAATAGTTGGATCTGCTCCATACTTGCGACTGGTACTCCGCTTTCAGGGAATTTAGTATTTGAAATTTATTTCCTTCCACCACTTCACCTTTGGCAATAATGCGACCGCCTTTTTCAACAATACCGCGATTGGGATTAATGGCAGCAATATCGGTGGCAATTTCTTCTTCCGTCAATTTATTATTTAACGTGACATTCGGTACGGCTGCCCTATCTACCAAGGTTCGAAGAAGTGCTTGAACATTTTCTGACAGCTCGCCAGTTCTATTATTGATGCTTGTCTTAAGAGTTTCTTTCAGAAAGAATTGCGAAAAGGTATGCTCTTCAATCTCATTTCCTTTTTTTAAATACACCAGCCTGTCCGGCTCATAGGAGTGCACTTCATCAAGCACCCCTTGCCGGTAAAAGAAGGTTAATAGCTCCTCCCCTTTTCGTTGTACCTGATCTTTGCTGATATTATAGATGCTATCAACAAAGGTGGCATTCAACAGTTTTCGGAATTGCTGTTGGGCATTTTCAGGGAGTTCGGTATTGTATTCGAAATACGGAATGGCATTATCCCGAATTTCTTCGCGTTCTTTCGCTAAGGTTTCATCATCCTTCTTTATCGTAAAACTGAATGGCGCATACAGGTTTTCATACTGCCAGGGCTTTCCTTTTTGGAAATTATATTTGAATTGTCCTCCTTTCGGAAGCAAATACAAAATAAGTAGGGTTGCCCCGAAAAAGAGAAATACCTTGTATATGTTGGATTGATTTCGGGTAAAGAAGGTGAAAAATGAATTCATACGTCTAGCAACGAAATGTAAAGGTATGATAATCGCTTCAGTATTCCCAACACTGTGATATAGATTGTTATTTCGGCATTAAATCCGTAAATTCGCATGCGTAATAAAGGGCGATCAAAAGCCCTTATCATTTTTAAATTTTCAGAAAAGTAAGAGCATGAGCAAAGAAGTTGTTATCGTTTCCGCAGTACGAACTCCTATCGGTAGTTTTATGGGGTCTCTCTCCTCACTAACGGCTACCCAATTGGGGTCTGCAGCCATAAAAGGAGCATTAGATAAAATAAATTTAGATCCTTCTTTAGTACAAGAGGTCTATATGGGAAATGTAGTTCAGGCAGGTGTGGGACAAGCTCCAGCGCGGCAAGCAGCTTTGTCGGCTGGAATTTCTGATACAGTACCCTGTACCACGGTCAATAAAGTATGTGCGAGCGGTATGAAAGCAGTGATGCAAGCAGCACAAGCTGTAGCTTTGGGAGATGCCGATGTGATCGTTGCCGGTGGAATGGAAAGTATGAGTAATATTCCGCATTACGTTCATTTGAGAAACCCACACAAATTTGGGCCTAAAACCATGGAAGATGGAATGCAGAAAGACGGACTCGTAGATGCGTATGATCACAATGCCATGGGGGTGTGTGCCGATCTTTGTGCTACCGAACATAATTTTTCTCGTGAAGATCAAGATGCTTTTGCGATTGAATCATATCAACGTTCAGCGAAGGCATGGGCCGATGGAAAATTTAAAGAAGAAGTGGTGCCTGTTTCTGTTCCACAACGTCGCGGAGAGGCTGTAGTAGTTTCTGAAGACGAAGAATATAAGAACGTGAAAATGGATAAAATTCCTCAATTGCGTCCTGCGTTCTCAAAAGATGGAACGGTCACTGCGGCAAATGCCTCGACGATCAATGACGGCGCTGGCGCTGTTGTAGTAATGAGTGCAGAGAAAGCTTCAGAACTAGGATTGACTCCGCTTTGCACGATCAAATCTTACGCAGATGCTGCTCAGGAGCCTAAGTGGTTTACAACCGCTCCGGCAAAAGCCCTTCCAAAAGCATTAGAAAAAGCAGGTGTTTCTAAGGGAGATATAGATTTCTTTGAATTTAATGAAGCATTTTCTGTAGTAGGCTTGGCTAACATGAAGTTGTTGGGTCTTGAGGCAAGCAATGTTAATGTTAATGGTGGAGCGGTTTCACTAGGACATCCGTTGGGCTGTAGTGGTGTTAGGATCTTGATTACGCTTATTCATATTCTCAAACAAAATAATGCGAAATTGGGTGCCGCGGCTATCTGTAATGGTGGCGGAGGAGCTTCCGCGATGGTGATCGAACGCAAAGCCTAACCTCTCTCCTACCGCTTATGCAATACGGTATTTGTTTTTTATCGATCGTTCCTTTACGCCTAGAACCGGCAGATACTAGTGAAATGGTCACGCAAGTATTGTATGGAGAATGTTTTAAGGTGCTAGAGACCCGAAAAAAATGGTGTCGTATTCGCTTGGCCTTTGATCGTTATGAAGGATGGATGGACCGCAAGCAATTTCGTTTTCTGAAAGAATCAGAGTATACTTCAAATGTGGCATTGCCAGCCAAGATCACTTCAGATTTGGTTTCCCATATTTCTACTGAAAGTCAGCAGTTGATGGTTCTCCCCATGGGCTGTGAAGTTCAGCATACACAACTGCTCAAGCATCAACATGAAGGAGCTACTATAGAGAAAACCATGCCGAAAGCACAGCTGGTAACGACCGCCCTCTTATATCTAAATGCCCCCTATCTTTGGGGAGGCAAAACACCTTTCGGAATAGATTGCAGCGGTTTTACCCAAATGGTTTATAAATTGAATGGGTACGCCCTGTTACGCGACGCGAGTCAGCAAGCAACCCAAGGAGAACCGTTGAGTTTTATTGAGGAGAGCGAGCCGGGTGATTTGGCCTTTTTTGATAATACTGAAGGCGCTATCACGCATGTGGGCATTATTATGAAGGATAACTACATTATTCACGCTCATGGTCACGTTCGTGTCGATCGTTTGGACCACACCGGTATTTTCAATTATGAAAAACGAACGCACACCCACAAGTTAAGAGTGATCAAAAGAATAATATAAAAAAACCCGAAGCATAGACTTCGGGTTTTGATTTTGATGAAAAGGGTGAATTACTTACCGCCTTCCAATGTTTCTAGTTTCGCTTTCATGTCTTTGAACTTATCGTCTTGACCAAGCTGACTATAAATATTCATGAGCGTTCTTATTAACTCTTTATTATCACCGCGTTGCGCAATCGCTGCTTCTAAATAAGGCGTTGCTTCTAAATACAGTTGCTTTCTTTCCTCTTTCAACTCATCATAGCGCTTGTTGTCAGCCGCAGAAGTTCCAAGATTGTTCATTTCCTCAACAATTGGACCTTCTTTAGAAAGGATTAGTGCCGCAACATTGATCTTAGCATTCAAATAATTGGGGTCTAATTCAAGTGCTTTCTTATAATACTCCATGGCCTTGTCAGTCTCACCACGTTGCGCCGTCCCTACTCCAAGATTATAATACAATTCAGGATTATTTGGATCGGATGCGATCACTTCTTGCATCAATTCTCCATAGCGCTCCATATCTCCCATTTTGTAAGCCAAGTCTGCTTCGGCACGGATAAGTCCGGTATCATCAGGATTTTCCTTCCGCGCTTCTTTCATCATTGCCAGCGCTTCGTTGTCTTTTCCTTGTGAAATAAGGATCAATGTAATCTTTGAAAGAATGTCACCTCGAAGTGATTCAGAATATACCTCTTTAGGATTGGTGTGTTGCTTAGCCAACACACTCATCTTACGTTCGTTTTCATTACTGAACTCATCTTCTTCTCCAGTTTCCACGTTGGTAGCCACTAATCTTTTTCTGATCCCTGTAAAACCAAGGTCATATAAGGTTTGAAAATACCCTAATGCTTTGTCATAGTTTTTCGCATTTACAGCATTATTGGCAGCATAGTAAAGATCTGAAGTGTCACGCTCGGTCACCATATAGCTGGTATACAATTTATCGGCAGCAACTTCATATCGCTGTGCATTCTGATCTGCTACAGCACTGTTTACCAAGGCTGCACGAAGGTTTTGAAGTCCGGCATCCAATCTAGCTTTCGCTTCCTCATCAGAAGGGTTCATTTCATATGCCTTTTTGAAAGATTCTGCGGCAGTCGTCATTTTCGTAAAATCAGAATCCCCGGCATCAGCCAAATAAACTTCTCCTTTAACAAGGTAGAAATCCAGTTTATCATCTTTGTCAGCAGAGGCGATCATGCCCTCTGCTTGTTTCACATAATCCATGGCTTCGGCCACATCTCCTTTATCAATGGCGCGGGTCGCCTTTCTAATTTCTTTGGATTGACCAAATACGGTAGTGCTTATTGCAAAAATACCGGCCAATAAAAGTAACTTTTTCATTTTTTGTGGGTTTGTATTTATTCGTTGTTTTCTGTTTGTTCACTTGTATTATCAAGAGTGGTGCCATTTTCCTGTGCATCTTCGTTTTCCTCCATTTCATCCTCTTCTTCGATTACAACTTTGGCTACCGCAGCAATGGCATCATCTTCACGAACCTTGATCACGCGCACACCTTGTGTCGCACGTCCCATGACACGCAGATCAGAAACTTCCATCCGTATGGCAATTCCAGATTTGTTGATGATCATCAGGTCATCACCGTCTGTTACATTCTTGATCGCCACTAAGTTACCGGTTTTCTCGGTAATATTAATGGTTTTTACTCCTTTTCCACCTCGATTGGTAATACGATAGTCGTCGATACTAGAGCGCTTTCCATATCCATTTTCGGAAACCACCAATACCTCTGTCTCTGTGTCGTTGATGGCGATCATGCCAACAACTTCATCAGTATCATTGTCTAATCGAATACCGCGTACCCCGGAAGCATTTCTTCCCATCGGACGCGTTTTCTCTTCTTCAAAACGAATCGCTTTACCACTTTTCACTGCCAACATGACTTGACTATCTCCTGTAGTAAGTTTAGCTTCAAGCAGCTCATCTCCTTCTTTAATGGTAATCGCATTGATCCCGTTAGTTCGTGGTCTAGAATATTGCTCTAATGGTGTTTTCTTTACTTGCCCGAGTTTGGTCGCCATGATCACAAAATGACTATTGATGTATTCTTCATCTTTAAGATCTTGCGTGCAAATAAAGGCTTTCACCTTATCATCGGGTTCAATGTTGATCAAATTCTGAATGGCTCTTCCCTTCGAATTTCTACTCCCTTCCGGAATTTCAAATACGCGCATCCAGAAACACTTTCCTTTTTGCGTAAAGAACAACATATATTGGTGGTTTGTGCCCACAAATAGATCTTCCAAGAAATCTTCATTTCGGGTAGAAGAAGCTTTTTGTCCTACGCCCCCTCTATTTTGGGTTTTGTATTCCGTAAGAGAAGTTCGTTTAATGTATCCGGCGTGTGAGATAGTGATCACCACTTGTTCATCAGGAATCAAATCGGTAATACTTACATCGCCTCCGGCGTATTCTATAGTAGAACGACGTTCATCACCGTATTTATCGCGAATTTCAAGTAATTCGGTTTTGATGATCTCCATTCGACGTTCTTTCTTGGCAAGAATATCTTTGTAGTCTTCAATGGTTTTCATCAACTCATCATATTCACTACGAAGTTTGTCTTGTTCTAGTCCGGTGAGCTGACGCAATCGCATTTCAACGATAGCTTTCGCCTGTATTTCGGTTAGCTCGAAGGTCTCGATCAATTTATTTCGAGCTTCTTCGGCATTCGCCGAAGCACGGATCAAGGCAATCACTTCATCAATGTTATCTGAAGCGATAATAAGTCCTTCTAAGATATGGGCACGTTCTTCCGCTTTGCGAAGTAAATATTCTGTACGTCGAACCACCACTTCATGGCGGTGTTCCACAAAATAGTGGATCAGTTCTCGAAGGTTTAATAATTTCGGGCGCCCTTTCACCAAGGCGATGTTGTTTACACTGAAGCTAGACTGCAGCTCCGTATACTTATACAACATATTGAGAACGATATTCGGAATGGCATCGCGTTTTAAAATATACACGATACGCATCCCTTTTCGGTCGGATTCATCTCGAATATTAGAAATTCCTTCAATCTTTTTATCATTGATCAGGTCGGCCGTCTTTTTGATCATATTGGCCTTATTGACCTGATACGGAATCTCACTTACAATAATGCATTCCCGACCATTTACTTCCTCGAAATGTGCTTTACCGCGCATCACAACACGCCCGCGACCGGTATGGAAGGCATCTTTTACACCGTCATACCCGTAAATGACCCCACCTGTAGGGAAGTCTGGAGCTTTGACGTATTGCATGAGTCCATCAACATCAATCTCATTGTCGTCAATATAAGCGATCGTACCGTCGATCACTTCAGTGAGATTGTGGGGCGGCATATTGGTCGCCATTCCAACGGCAATCCCGGAGGCACCGTTAACCAACAGACTCGGAATTTTGGTAGGCAAAACAGTAGGCTCTTTAATGGTGTCGTCAAAATTTAGCTGATGGTCCACCGTTTCTTTGTCGATATCTGCAAGCATTTCTTCGGAAATCTTTTGCATCCGTGCTTCGGTGTAACGCATGGCGGCCGGACTATCACCATCTATGGAACCAAAGTTCCCTTGACCGTCTACCAGCATATATCGCAAACTCCACTCTTGCGCCATACGCACCATGGCATCGTACACAGAGGTATCTCCATGCGGGTGATACTTACCTAGTACTTCCCCGACGATACGTGCCGATTTCTTGTGAGAACTGTTCGCTCGAACACCCAATTCGTGCATTCCGAAGAGTACACGACGATGTACCGGTTTTAAGCCGTCCCGAACATCTGGCAGGGCACGTGACACGATGACCGACATCGAATAATCGATGTAGGCTGATTTCATTTCATCTTCAATATTTATGGGAATTAATTTTTCGCCTTCAGCCATAAAAAATCAATTTAATATTTACATGTTAATCTAACGAGCAAGATACTATATTTTATAGGTTTTCGGGCGGGTTTCGAAGTCCATTATTCACCATTTTATTAACAAATTTTTAAACTGCTTTTGTGATAATTTACTGCATTAATTCTTTGATTTTAAAAGCATTTTTTGTCTTTTTACTATTCTCTCCATCATTGAGGAATGGTTTTTGACCATTTTAGAGTAGTTTTTAAGTAATTTAGTAGCATAGGAATTGAATATATGGATGATAATTTTTCCCCAAGGGTAAAAGACGTAATTGCGTACAGTAAGGAAGAAGCCTTGCGTTTGGGCCATGATTTTATTGGTACCGAACATTTAATGCTGGGACTCCTTCGGGACGGAAATGGTAAAGCTGTTTCCATTCTGAACGCTTTGGACGTTGACCTGAACCATCTACGTAGAAAAGTAGAGATATTGAGTCCGGCGAATCCCGATGCAGGGACCACCGGCAACGATAAAAAAAACCTACACCTTACGCGGCAAGCAGAACGCGCTCTGAAGACTACTTTTTTGGAAGCAAAACTATTTCAGAGTAATTCTATTAATACCGCGCATTTGTTGTTGTGTATTCTTCGGAATGACAACGACCCCACCACCAAACTTTTGAACAAAATGAAGGTAGATTATGACGGCGTAAAAGACCAGTTCAAGCAATTGATCGGTAAGGACGATGACTTTACGGAAAGTCCCACCAGTGAATCCTTTCCTAGTGATGATGAAAATACCGCTTCGGAAGACGATAAAGACAATTTGTTCTCCGGCGGAAGCAGTTCCAAAGGAAATAAAAAATCAAAAACGCCGGTGTTGGATAACTTCGGAAGAGATCTTACCGCGCTCGCAGAAGAAGGTAAATTAGATCCTGTAGTAGGCCGTGAAAGTGAAATACAACGTGTTTCGCAGATCCTAAGTCGAAGAAAAAAGAACAACCCGCTTTTAATTGGAGAACCGGGCGTTGGTAAATCAGCGATCGCTGAAGGACTCGCTTTGCGAATCACTCAACGAAAGGTCTCAAGAATATTGTATGACAAGCGACTCGTAACACTCGACCTTGCGAGTTTGGTTGCTGGTACAAAATACAGAGGACAGTTTGAAGAACGCATGAAAGCCGTTATGAACGAATTGGAAAAGAATGACGACATCATTCTCTTTATCGATGAGATTCATACCATTGTAGGTGCCGGAGGCGCCACAGGTTCGCTTGATGCTTCGAATATGTTCAAACCGGCTTTGGCCCGTGGCGAAATTCAATGTATTGGTGCGACAACGCTCGATGAATATAGACAATACATCGAAAAAGACGGCGCCTTAGAACGTCGTTTTCAGAAAGTGTTAGTGGAACCGACTTCCGTAGAAGAGACCATTGAGATCCTTCAGAATATTAAAGATAAATATGAAAGTCACCATAACGTAAGCTATACGGAAGACGCTTTGGAAGCGTGTGTCAAGCTTACCAATCGATACATGACCGAGCGATTTCTTCCGGATAAGGCCATTGATGCTTTAGATGAAGCCGGATCTCGTGTGCACATCACAAATATTAACGTTCCCGACAAGATCCTCAACATTGAGGCGAGTTTAGAAGAGGTTCGAGAACGTAAGAATTCCGTAGTAAAAAAGCAGAAGTACGAAGAAGCGGCGAAATTGCGCGATGACGAAAAGAACTTAGAGAAAGAATTGGCGGCTGCGCAAGAAGCCTGGGAAAAAGAATCGAAACTTCACAAGGAAACGGTAGACGAAGAGAATGTCGCTGAAGTGGTTTCTATGATGACAGGAATCCCTGTGAATCGAATCGCCCAGACGGAAAGCAATAAATTGGCAGCCCTACCCGATCGCATCAAAGGAAAAGTGATCGGTCAAGACGAAGCCGTTGCGAAAGTAGTTAAAGCAATACAGCGAAACCGAGCGGGACTTAAAGATCCGAACAAGCCTATTGGTTCATTTATTTTCCTAGGGCAAACCGGAGTGGGTAAAACCCAATTAGCCAAGGTATTGGCGCGGGAACTATTTGACAGTGAAAACGCCTTGGTACGCATCGATATGAGTGAGTACATGGAGAAATTTGCCGTGTCTCGTTTGATCGGAGCACCTCCAGGCTATGTAGGATATGAAGAAGGAGGGCAACTTACCGAGAAGATTCGAAGAAAACCGTACGCGGTTGTGTTGTTGGATGAGATCGAAAAAGCTCACCCGGATGTTTTCAATATGTTACTTCAAGTGTTGGATGATGGATATTTGACAGATAGTTTAGGTCGAAAAATCGACTTTAGAAATACCATTATCATTATGACCTCGAACATTGGAGCTCGTAAATTGAAAGACTTCGGACAAGGGGTTGGATTCGGAACAGCCGCGAAGCAAAGTCAGGCAGATGCGCACGCTAAAAGTGTGATTGAAAACGCCTTGAAGAAAACCTTTGCGCCTGAATTCCTCAACCGAGTGGATGATGTGATGGTATTCAACGCCTTAGATAAAGAACATATCCATAAGATCATTGATATTGAGCTTGAAAAGCTATTCTTGCGTATCAAAGACATTGGTTATGAGCTTACCCTTACGGATAAGGCGAAAGACTATATTGCCGATAAAGGATTTGATAAGGATTATGGGGCGCGACCGCTAAAACGAGCGATTCAAAAGTATATTGAAGATGCACTGGCGGAAGAAATCATTAATTCGAATTTGAATGAAGGAGATCAAATTACCATGGACCTTGAGGAAGAAACAGAAGAATTAACGATTCATATCGAAAAACAGACGAAGCCTACCGAATCGTAATGTTTTCAGAAATGTTATATAAAAAAGCACCTTATTAAGGTGCTTTTTTAGTTATATGCTGTCCCTCACTAAATTAAAATAGCAATTCTTTGTCGATGGACAAATCTTGTAAAAAGCTAACCGAGGTATGAATATCTGTCGCTAATAATCGATCGTTCTCGACAAAGGGAACGCCTTCGCGATAGGTCTTTAAAAGCGACTCTACGAACGGGGATGATTTTTTAGGTTCACGAAAGACCAGCGCTTGTGAGGCATTCATCAGTTCAATGGCGAGGATCGTTTCTACATTATCCACGATCTGTAAACATTTGGTCGCCGCATTGGCGCCCATACTCACATGATCCTCTTGTCCATTCGAAGAAACAATTGAATCTACGGAAGCAGGCGTGGCCAGTTGCTTGTTTTTACTTACAATACTTGCGGCCGTGTACTGCGGGATCATAAAACCACTGTTCAATCCCGGATTATTCACCAAGAATTGTGGCAAATTTCTGAGTCCGGATACCAATTGAAAGGTACGTCGCTCTGAGATATTCCCCAATTCTGCCATCGCAATTCCTAAATAATCAAGTGCGAGCGCCAACGGTTGCCCGTGAAAGTTTCCTCCGGAAATAATAGTATCCTCTCCCACGAAAATATTTGGATTGTCAGTGACTGAATTGACCTCGGTTTTAAAGGTTTTGGTGACAAACTGAAGCGTATCTTTGGTCGCACCATGTACCTGCGGTATGCAACGAAACGAATACGGGTCTTGTACCATTTTATGTTCTGACTTCCCAATTTCGCTTCCTTCCAAAAATTCTAAGATCTGCTCGGCCGTGTGAATTTGACCGCTATGTGGACGAACGAGATGTACTAATTTGTCAAACGGACTCATATTACAATCAAAAGCATCGATAGAAACGGCACTGATGAGATCCGCTAAATAGGCCAGCTTGTGGGCTTTTAACAGACAATGGATTCCGTAGGCACTCATAAACTGCGTCCCATTGAGTAAAGCAAGTCCTTCTTTTGCCTGCAATTGAACGGGCTCCCAATCATGTGGTGCCAGTGCTTCTTCGGCTGTAATAATCTCATCGTTTAGATACACTTCCCCTTTTCCAAGTAACGGCAACGACATGTGTGCTAAGGGAGCAAGGTCACCCGAAGCGCCAAGGCTACCCTGACTGTAAATGACAGGAATCACATCTTCATTGTAAAAATCAATCAAGCGTTGTACGGTGGTTAATTGTACGCCGCTGTAGCCATAACTTAAAGATTGGATCTTCAACAACAGCATTAATTTTGCAATGGGCTTCGGAACAAATTCTCCGGTTCCACAAGCATGTGACATCACAAGATTTTCCTGTAATTGTGAAAGGTTCTCTTTACTAATCTTTACATTGAACAACGACCCAAACCCGGTATTAATTCCATATACCGGAGCATCGTTGTTCTCCAATTTCTTATGTAGATAATCATGAGATTTCTTGATATTCAAAATGGCCTCTTCCGAAAGCTCAAGGTTTTTTTTCTGAATGACAATATCTTGGATAGCAGGAAGGTCCAGTATTTCTGAACTTATATAATGAATTTCTGGCATGTCAAGTTGTTTGGGTAAAAATACCAATTCTAATTAAGATGACTTTGTTGTCTACGCTAAAAATAAAGTCTTATTTTTACGGAAATGTAACACTATGACACGCATCTTTTTAGGGGTATTTATTGCCTTGTTCATTGCTTCTTGTGAAGCGCCCGTAACCGACTATGCTACACTTTCCGGCACTATTCAAAATCCCAATAGCGATTCTCTGATGGTTCGCAGTAAAACCTATTCAAAGACAATTGCAGTAGCTTCGGATGGCAGTTTTAGTGACACCTTAAAAATTACTCCTGATATCTATCGCTTGTTTGACGGAAAGGAACAAACCAATATCTATCTAAAGAACGGTTTTGATCTCACGCTAACTCTTGATACACAAGAATTTGATGAAAGCATCACGTACAGTGGTGAAGGTGCGGAAAATAATAATTTCTTAGCGGCCTACGCGCTTCAGCAGGAAAAAGCACTGAATAAAGATTTTTCAAGAGCTTCAGACATCACGGCTATGAATGCAGAAATTGAAAACGCAAAACGTGATCTTCAGCAGTTTGTAGACGCTAAAAGTGATCTAGATTCGGTAGTAGTTAATTTTGCTAAAAAAGATCTCGATCCGATGATGAAATCATTACAGGGGTATTATGGTGGTATTTTGCAAGTGCGCAAGGCATTTCCGGTAGGCTCCCCGGCTCCTACATTCGAGGATTATGAGAATTTTAAAGGCGGCACTACGTCTTTATCAGATTTGGAAGGAAAGTTTGTCTATGTGGATGTGTGGGCAACATGGTGTGCACCTTGTAAAGCAGAGATCCCGTATCTAAAAGAAATTGAAGCCGATTATCACGATAAAAACATTGCTTTTGTAAGTATGTCTATTGATGATGATCGCACCCATGGCGGCTCTTGGGAGAAAGCAAAGAGCGATTGGAAAGCGATGGTAGCCGATAAGGACTTGGGCGGTATTCAGATCTATGCACCAAAAGGTTGGCAATCTGATTTCGTCACTGGCTTTCAGATCAAAGGCATTCCTCGCTTTATTTTGATCGATCCTGAAGGAAACGTGGCTGATCCTAGTGCGCCACGCCCATCGAATCCTGAACTTCGAGAAACCCTAAATAAGTTGCTCTCTTCGTAGTAGTGCGTTCGGTTTTATTGAGATTTTTTGTTTTCGGAAGCTTGTGGCTCTTCTTGTCGGAATAATTCTAAGAACGCCGCTCCTATAGACGCTATGATGTCTCCTGCCATCAGCGCTTCAAAACCGTATTCTTGGGCAACCAAGTTTCCGGCACTTCCGTGCAAATACACCCCAAAAATGGAAGCCATCAGTGGGTCGTAACCTTGGGCTATCAAGCAGGCGATCATTCCTGATAGTACATCTCCGGAACCGCCGGTAGCCATTCCAGGATTTCCGGTACTGTTAATATAAAGATCATCCCCAAGGACGATGAGGGTATTCGCACCCTTGACGAGAACGATAACATCGAGTTCTTTCGAGAGTGCTTGCGCTTTTTCAATTTTTTCGTAATCATTTTTCCAACCTCCTACCAATCGTTCTAACTCTCCCGGATGCGGTGTTAACACACTTTTCTTAGGAATCAAGGCACGCAGCTCCGAATGCTCTGAAATACAGTTCAACGCATCGGCATCAATGACCATTGGAGTTTTTGTTTTTTCGAAGAGTTCTTTTAGTGCCGTTTTTGATTCAGAATGAACTCCCATCCCCATTCCTACGGCAATGACTGTCGGACTGAGATCAAAAGATGCTTTCGTTATGCATTTTTCTCCTCCGTCTGTGATCGTCATGACTTCCGGCAGGGCTGTTTGGAATGACTGAAATCCACATGTTGGAATATATGCCGTGACCAACCCTGCGCCCGTACGGTAGGCAGCCTTTGCCGTAAGCTGTGGGGCTCCTAGCTTTCCGTGGCTCCCTCCCATCACAAGTACATGTCCATAGGTTCCTTTATGTGCGTATTTTTCACGCTGCTTGTAAAAACGTTGGGCTTCGGGCTTTAAGATCACCCGTGCGAGTGCCTTGGTTGTATGCAAATATTCAGGGTCTAGTCCGATGTCAATCGCTTCAAAATAAGGGACGTATGTCCCTGTTTCCGGAAGGAAAAAAGAAAGCTTAGGCGCTTGAAATGTCAACGTATGATTGGCTTGTATCACGGCCTCCCGATCTTCTAAAACCTCATTCGCATAGAGTCCGCTTGGCATATCAATCGAAAGTGTAAAGGCTTTTTGTTTATTAATGAATAAGATCAACTCCTTGACCCAGCCTTCGGGAGGACGATTGATACCAATTCCGAAGAGCGCATCCACAATAATATCTTGGGGTGCTATTTCAGGAAAATCGGCAGCCGACTTCATTAACTTCGGCCACTTTTTTGTAATCTC
>DFVG01000031.1 GCA_002379985.1 Flavobacteriaceae bacterium UBA4166 | reverse complement strand
GGGGCCAAACCAATGTTCAAAAGCTTCCATCATCATGGGAGCTTGGGCAAACTGTTCTTTCGCTTTTTCCTTATTGTCGCGTAGCACCCAATAATCCATTAGAAGGGGTCCCTCTTCTCCTTCGTATTGCTCGGTAAAATGAACATAATCTCCAATATTAATATTAACCCCGTAGTTGTTGATGGGGTTTATCACTTCCCATTCATAGGTCTGCGTTGTTTCTGTATAGCTCATTTTTTTTAGTCGGCCGTTCCCGACGGCAACAAGCGAGGGAGGTACCGTGATGGCTATACTAACACCATTATCGGGTTCGTCGTAAGGATGATCCTTGTTGGGCCACCATATGCTCGCACCAATTCCTTGATTGGCAGTAGCGATAAACGGTTTTCCATTGCTGTCTTCACTCCATGTAAAACCACCGTCCCAAGGGGGGCGTTTTGCGACGCGAGGAGCTCCGGAGAAATGGACGGTAATCATTTCTTCTTTCCCCTTCTTGATGGCTTTAGGGAGGGTGATGAAATGAGCACTTCCCTCTGTCATAAAATCCACTTCTTTTTCTTTAAACAGAACACGATCTATTTGCATCGGGGCTTGAAGGTCGATTTGCAAAATGGCTCCCTTTTCCAAGGCTTTAAAAGATATCGTATTGTGCCCAGTAATCCGTTGTGTTTCGGGAAACACTTGCACCGCCAGGTCGTACTTTTTCAAGTCCCACCAAGCGCGTTCGGGTGTGATGCTGCCGCGCAGCGTATCCTGTCGTGTAAATTGTTGTGCTTGCAAGGTGTATCCGCACCATAGGCAACTTAGAAGTAGTATATATTTCATCATTATCTAAAAATAGAAGAAGGGAAAACAACCACACTTTCATGCCCGTCTTTTCCAACGGCTGCTACGCCAAAGAAATAATTATCAATAACAATGCCTTCTAGGGTAGCTTCGGAAACATTTCCTACAGACCTACTATAGTCCCAAGTGGGTGAGGTGGTATCGCGCCAATAGATCTTATAACCAACAGCTCCTTCCACTTTTTCCCATTTCAACTTCGCGGAAGGTTCTACAATTCCTCCGATCGCTACATTTTTGGGAGCCGGTGGAGCCCATGCCAGATTCGCCATGGTTATTGCGTTCACGGCGGTAAGCTTTTTAGCATAATCAAAATCTACAAATTTGAGTTTGTCACCATATTCAATGCCGTCTTCCATGCGGATGTCTTGATGTTGCTGGGTGTAATTCTCGTGCGCTTCCATAATACGAATTCCTGCAAAACCAAAATCATTAAAAGGTCTATGGTGCCCACCACGACCAAAGCGGTCTAAGCGATAAATGAGCATGGGGTTCATTTCGGGCATGTACGTTCTAGTGGTTTTATGAACATAGCGCGCCAGCTGACGAGAGATCCCATCTACCTCTCCTCCGTAAAATCTTCTCCCTCGCCGTTCACGTTCGGTTTCGGTTGGAGGTACCGGTTCTGAGAATATTCTGAAATCCCGATTACTAATGACGCCATCAACACCTTTGATATTTCCTATCATATCGTTATTCAACACGCCAATAATTTCCCATCCCTGTTCTTTAGCATATTCGGCGAAGCCTTTTCCGCCATAAAGGCCTTGTTCTTCTCCACTCAACCCTAAGTAGACAATACTTGCTTCAAATTTGTACTGAGAAAGCACTCTGGCAGCCTCAATGGCTCCCGCCATACCGCTTGCATTATCGTTGGCACCGGGGGAATCATCGGTGTAATTGGTTGGGTCGCTAATACGACTATCAATATCTCCACTCATAATAATGTAGCGATTCGGATACTTAGTTCCTTTTTGAACGGCCGCTACGTTTACGATCCATACATCTTTTACAATGCGATCGTTATCACCTTTTTCGATAAAATTCTTTTGATAGAAGACATCTAGGCAGTTATTGCAAGTATTGGATATTGTTTCAAACTCTTTTTTTATCCACCTTCTTGCGGCACCAATGCCTCGCGTGTTTGAGACGGTATCGCTCAAAGTATGTCGTGTTCCGAAGTTCGCTAAGGTAGTGATGTCAGCTTCGATACGATCTGCGGAAATGTTTGAGATGATCTCATACAGGCGTGCGTCTGTTTGTGCTGTTCCGAAGAAACCTAAAAAAAGAAGTACTAGTAAGAAATTATATTTCATGTTTGTAGTGTTAGAATGCTAAAAATAGGCAATCATAACACTAAAAGCAATGTACTTGACGAATAAGCTCCTCTAATATGAAAGTGCTCTGTATAATTTTCCGGATCGCAAACTCTTAGGGTTTTCTTCCGTGTTTTTGAAGTTATAGGGAATGGATTGATACGGGTATTGCCACCCTCCTCGTGTTACCACAAAATGCAAATGCGGGTATCCTGCAAGTCCGGTGGCTCCGCTTCTTCCAATAGGGTCTCCTTTTTGCACAATATCGTCTACTTCGACATCAGCGCCATTGGAAGTTAAGTGCATGTATTGTGCAAAAGATCCGTCATCATGGCGAACCACGACTAAATTATTGGGAAAATTACCATCATTACCGCTCTCTTCAACAAAAACTACGGTACCTTCTCTGGCTGCAGTTACTGTAGTCCCCACATTCATGTTAAAATCAATCGCAAATTCATCCGGTTCTCCTTCCGCATGAAAGGATCGTGTACAATGACTCAACCCAATAAAGTACTCTTTTCCCACAGGATATGGTAAGACATAATCAGAAGTGCGCCAATCCGGATATTCACTGTCCGGACAGCCTGGTGTAGTATCTTCACCAATTTCGGTATAACTAACGGTGGTACTGTTTTGTGTTTCATTTTCGCAACTACAAAGCGTGATGGAAATGAGAAGTACAAATCGGAAGAACTGAGTCATGAGATTTTTTTCCAAAACTATCATAGCACGACTCAACGTCCGTAAATCTGCATCGCAAAGCTGTTAATAATAATTACGATTTACGTATTAACGTAAGAAAGTGACGCGTTGAATGACCCCATTTTCTACTTCATAGATGGCAATGGCACTAAAGTAGGTGCCATTCATTGTTATGTATTCTTCATCGATTACCACGTTGCCAATTACGATGCGATTCTTTATTTCACAATGAAGATCGGGGGTCTGCGCGAAGAAGTCGGCGTAATTTTTTCGTAATTGCTCATGCCCCTGAGCAGTAGATGTATGAGGAAAATTGAACAATTGTACATCTTGGGAATAGGTGTTCACAAAAGCGTCAATATTGCGCGCATTGTAGGCGTCTAGTTGTTTATCTACGATGACTTCAGGATCAGCAGAACTATTATTTTCGAAAATAAAACTCATTGTCTTAATTTCTCCATTGTTGACTTGATAAATGGCCACCTGTTTCTTTTTCTTACCATTATCGGTAGCGGTTTCGGCATCAACAACATAACCATTTAGCGCAATTCTGTTGGTGACTGCTACACTGGTAGACGATACGGAATTATAATAATCAGCATACTTACTTTTCAGCGTTTGTCTGCCTTCATACAAGGTTTGGTCAGGAAAAATTCGCACCAATACATCTTCGGCAAAACAATTACTGAAAGACTCGAGGTCTTTTGCATTGTATGACGCTACCTGTTTTTCGATGACCTCTATCGGTGGTTTGGCATTGGAAGTAGCTGCCAGTGCAATCATGGTTCCGTCTATATTGGCGGAAATCCGACTAATATTCTCAAGTTTATAATTTTTAAGTTCCGCAACTTTTTTCCACTGAGGTGCTCCCAAGGTATCGTATAGATACAATGCGGTGTTACTTCCTAAAATCATTCGGTCTTCATCGATCCATGCATAATCTTGAATGCCAATGGGGAGTTGGCACACAAAGAAGCTCTCTTTTTTGTCCATATCATACCAATAGATATCATGATTGCCATCTTCATTTACCAGCGTATAGGTCATTGCGTTGCGCTTTGGAACTTTATGTATAGATCGCCCGGAGTTCTGGAAAAGAGTATCTACTTGTTGGGTTTTCAAATTGGCCATGACAAGCGCCAATTCTCCATTATTTAATACCGAAGACAGCAAGGTATGCCTATCGTAGAAAGCAAAATAAGCGACCTGTAGCTCCTCGAAAAGCAGGCTTGGGGGTTGTTCTCCGAATGGATATTTGTACAAGCGTTGCAGCCCATCGGGATCTAACCGAACTGCTGCGACTGCTTTTTCTTCTGGAATTATTTGGGGAGAGTATTCTCCGCCCTCAGTGGGCACATTCAGCCACCAATGTTGCCCCGATGGGATGTTATACACGGCAATATCGGTAGCCCCGTTTCTAGTACCTGCATACGTAACATTGTTGGGATCGAGAAATGAGGGTTGATTATCATACCCTTCATTTCCGGAAATATTCTTGAAATCGCTAATTTCCCAAGTTTCAGATTGGGTGTTTTCTACCTTCATTAAAAATACTTCAGCGTCTTGTTGTGCGGTTACGGAAAGTCCGCTTAGCAATGTCAAAAATAATAGCAGTCGTTTCATAGTGAATAAAGATAGGGCAAAGATAGGACCAAAAAAAGAGCCGTTCTTAACTTACTGAACGACTCTTGTCAACTAAAAAACTAAAATTCAATTATTAAAAGGGATAGGTATTCTCATCTGATACCTTTTCTGCAATTTTATTACGCAATGCTACGATGTTGGGGAAATTGGTGTATTTCGTCCAACGCTTTAATCCCATTAGCATGGCGCGTTGTTCGTCACCTTCCGCAAAACTAATAATGCCTTCTTTTCCTTTATTGTTCACT
Source organism: Flavobacteriaceae bacterium UBA4166 (assembly GCA_002379985.1). Classification (GTDB taxonomy): domain Bacteria; phylum Bacteroidota; class Bacteroidia; order Flavobacteriales; family Flavobacteriaceae; genus DFVG01. Next base: position 44,569 of record DFVG01000031.1, on the reverse strand, counting down.
TTTTCAACCGCATGGTAAAGGTATAATTTTGCCATTGCCACATGATAATCGGCATCTGCATGACCACGCTTATGGTTTTTAAGAGCACGAAGAATGGTGCTTTCCGCCATATAAATTTCAATCAAAATATCGGCAGCTGCAAGTAACAATTGCTGGTGCTCTTCCAGGTCGGGACCATATTTCTGAACGGCAGAACCGGCCACCATCAAGAATACTTTCTTCAATTTCTTGATCATGTCGAGTTCTTCGGAAAGTACTTCAGAATAATCCGGCGTTTCAAATGAGGGAATTCCCATCAATTCTTCGCCCACTTTCTGTGCAGGATTCAGTAGATCTACATGTCCTTTCATGGCTTTCTTCACCAACATCCCAACTGCTAACATTCGGTTGATCTCGTTGGTTCCTTCATAGATACGTGCGATACGTGCATCTCGCCAAGCCGCTTCCATAGGCGTGTCGGCACTAAAGCCCATTCCCCCAAAGATTTGGATTCCTTCGTCGGAACAGTTTTGAATATCTTCGGAAACCGCAACTTTCAGAATAGAACATTCAATAGCATATTCTTCTACACCTTTCAATTCTGCTTCCTGATGCGAATTCCCTTGTTCCATTCGAATTGAAATTCGATCTTCAATATTCTTTGCGGCGCGATAGCTGGCGCTTTCTCCTGCAAAAGCGGAGGTTGCCATTTCTGATAACTTCGACTTGATCGCTCCGAATTTTGCGATGGGTGTTTTAAACTGCACACGCTCGTTGGCGTATTTGGCGGCACCATCAATCACACGGCGTTGTGCATCCAAACAGGCTGCTGCCAATTTAATTCGACCTACATTCAAAGCATTCATGGCGATCTTGAAACCATTTCCGCGTTCCGAGAGCATATTTTCAACCGGAACTTTGGTGTCGTTGAAAAACACTTGGCGAGTAGAGGAGGAGTGAATTCCTAATTTCTTTTCTTCTTCTCCAAGCGAAATTCCATTTTCGGGATTATTCTCAACAATAAATCCGGTAATGTTCTTGTCATCTTCAATTCGTGCAAAAACGATAAACAGATTACAGAAACCTGCATTCGAGATCCACATTTTTTGTCCGCTGATCTTGTAATGTGTACCGTCTTCGCTCAATACCGCTTTGGTTTTTCCGCTGTTGGCATCGCTTCCGGCGCCAGGTTCGGTCAAACAATACGCTCCAAACCATTCGCCTGTCGCCAATTTTGGTACATATTTCTTTTTCTGTTCTTCAGTACCATATAATGTAATGGGCATGGTGCCAATTCCGGTATGGGCTCCAAAAGCGGTGGCAATAGAACCGGTTGCTCCACTAATATAATCACAAACCAGCATGGTTGTTACAAACCCCATTCCTAGTCCGTCATATTCTTCGGGAACGGCAACTCCTAACAATCCCATTTCACCGGCTTTTCGCATTACTTCTTCCGTCAGGGCGTAGTCTTTGGCTTCAAAGCGCTCTTTTTTGGGCCAAATTTCACGATCTACAAAATCGATCACCGATTCCTTCATCATTTTTTGTTCTTCCGAAAAGTCTTCCGGAGTGAACACATCCTCATATGCGGTTTCTTTTACGAGAAATTGTCCCCCTCGCAACAGTTCGTTTTTAGTTTCAGTAGCTTCCATATTATATTCTAAAAAGTATTGTTAGTTTAAAAATTCATAGATTCCTGCCGCACCTTGTCCGGTTCCTACACACATGGTCACCATACCATATTTACCCTGCATCTTACGTTTCCGCATTTCATCAAATAACTGCACGGAAAGTTTGGCTCCGGTACAACCTAGGGGATGTCCTAAGGCAATGGCACCTCCGTTCACATTGACGATGTCTTTATTGAGGTCGAGTTCTCTTATCACCGCCAACGATTGTGATGCAAACGCTTCATTTAATTCGATCAATTCAATTTGATCGAGTTTCATGTTGGCTTGTTTTAAGGCTTTCGGAATGGCCTTGACAGGACCAATTCCCATGATACGAGGTTCTACTCCCGCTGCCGCAAAATTGACCAATCGCGCGATGGGCTCTAGGTTTAGTTGCTTCACCATTTCTTCACTCATTACCATAACGAAAGCGGCTCCGTCACTCATTTGCGAAGAATTACCTGCGGTGACACTTCCGCCTTCTGCAAAAACAGGTCGGAGTTTTCCTAATACCTCTAAAGATGTGTCGGCACGCGGACCTTCATCTTTGTTGACGGTATAGGTAGTCGTTTCTTTTTTACCACCCTTGTTTACGAACGTATGTTCTACTTCAATCGGTACAATTTGCTCTTGGAATCGATCTTCCGCCTGTGCTTTCAAGGCTTTTTGATGGGAGTTATAAGCGAACTCATCCTGATCTTCACGAGACACCTTGTATTTTTCAGCAACGGCTTCCGCAGTGAGCCCCATACCCCAGTAATAATCTTCTTTTCCTTCTTTCGCCAATTTATAATCAGGGGTCGGCTTGTAGCCTCCCATGGGGATGTAGCTCATACTTTCCGCTCCGCCGGCGATAATACAATCTGCCATTCCCGCTTGGATTTTTGCAGACGCCATTGCGATGGTTTCAATTCCTGAAGCACAGTATCGATTCACGGTAACGCCGGGTACATCTTCAATTTTGAGTCCCATTAAACTAATAAGACGTGCCATGTTCAAGCCTTGTTCTGCTTCCGGCATGGCATTTCCTACCATCACGTCGTCGATTTGTTTTTTATCGAGATTTGGAAGTTGTTCCATCATGTATTGAATGGTTTCTGCTGCTAGCTCATCGGGTCGCTTGAAACGGAAGAGTCCGCGTGGTGCTTTCCCTACTGCGGTTCGATATGCTTTAACTATATATGCTGTTTTCATAAGTCTTGTATTGAGATATTAGTTTTGAGATGTCAGTGATTTTTGAAATGAATAATTCATTTTTTGAATCTCAACCAATTGATTTAAAATATTATTTATGTCTTTGTCTTTTAAAAATTTCAATTCCGTTAAAAGCAATAATTGTGTTTCTAATTCGTAAGAAGAACCATTGGCTATCGATAAAAAATGAATAAACTCTTTATTCGAATTCCTGCCTGCTCCTTCTGCAATATTTGTAGGAATTGACACGGCTGCTCTTTTTATTTGAGAGATGAGTCCATATTTTTCGTCATTAGGTAAGTCGGCACACATATTATATACATCTGAAACAAGATTCATTGCTTTTTTCCAAATATGTAATTCTCTTACCTTATGCATTTTCTCAACACTCAAATCTCATAACTCACTACTCATTTCTAGTTCCGCAACGGTTTGTTCTTCTGAATCATATGCTGCAGACGCTCTAAGGTTTTGCGTTCTCCACATAGACTTAAGAAGGCTTCACGTTCGAGGTCTAACAAATATTGTTCACTTACTTCTGTGGGTTCCGAAAGATCTCCACCGGCCATTACCCAAGCAAGTTTGTTCGCAATCTTTTTATCGTGTTCGCTGATGTAGTGTCCGGCTTCCATAGAATCGGTACCCACTAGGAACATTCCTAAGGCTTGTTTACCAAGTACTTTTACATCCTCTCGCTTCACGGGTTTTGTATATCCTTGATCGGCCATCATTCGTGCTACGGCTTTGGCGGTCGCGATTTGGCGATCTTTATTGACGACAACAATATCCTTTCCTTTTTGAAGGATTCCCGTGTCATAGGCTTCGTAGGCTGAAGTAGATACTTTTGCCATACCAATGGCCAAGAAGTATTCACGAAGTCGGTTTAACTCTACATCGTTCTTTTGAAAGGTGTCGCTAGCACGTAGCGCCATTTCTTTGGAACCGCCCCCTCCGGGGATAACGCCAACCCCAAATTCTACCAAACCAATATAACTTTCGGCGGCAGCTACCACACGATCAGCGTGTAAGGTCATTTCACAACCACCTCCTAGCGACATTCCATGAGGAGCGACTACTGTTGGAATGGACGAATAGCGCAATCGCATACAGGTGTCTTGGAAGTATTTCACGGCCATGTTCAGCTCGTCATATTCTTGCTCGACAGCCATCATAAAGATCATTCCAACGTTCGCACCCACCGAAAAATTCTTGCCTTGATTTCCGATTACGAGTCCGTCGTACTCTTTTTCCGCCAGATCAATAGCTTTATTGACTCCAGCCAGCACATCGCCACCAATACTGTTCATTTTACTTCGGAATTCACAATTGAGGATACCGTCTCCCAAATCTTCTACCACAACACCGCTATTTTGAAATACCGCTTTGGATTCTCGGATATTATCGAGGATGATAAAGGCATCCTGCCCCGGAATCTTCGTGAATTCTTTGGACGGAATATCATAGAAGTAGGTGGCACCGTCTTTTACTGTGTAGAAGGAAGAAATTCCTTTGTCTAACATCTCCTGTACCCAGGGTGCTGGTTCTTTGTCCAGCGCTTTGATGAGCTCGATCCCTTTTTCTACACCCACAGCATCCCAAATCTCAAACGGACCGTTTTGCCAGCCGAAACCGGCTTTCATGGCATCATCGATTTTGTAGAGTTCGTCGGTAATTTCGGGGATGCGTTTTGAAACATAGGCGAACATCGCACCAAAGTTCTTACGGTAAAATTCGCCCGCTTTGTCTTCTCCTTGAATTAAGATCGGAAAACGATCGAGCACTTCGTCAACCGACTTCGTTTTTTGAAGCGTATCAAAGTTTGCTTTCTTACTTTCTCGATACTCCATACTATCGAGATCAAGGGCCAAGATCTTACTACTTCCGTCATCGTTCTTCACTTTTTTGTAGAATCCTTGTCCGCTTTTGCTTCCTAACCACTCGTTTTCCATCATGGTGTTGATGAAATCGGGCAATTGAAAAATATCGTGTTCTTCGTCCTCTGGAACATTTTCATAAATTCCATTGGCCACGTGCACCAAGGTATCTAATCCTACCACGTCAACGGTTCGGAAGGTGGCAGATTTCGGCCTACCGATAACCGGTCCCGTTAGTTTATCAACCTCTTCCACGGTGAGCCCCATTTCTTTTACTTGGTGAAACAAGCTTTGAATTCCGAAGATACCAATACGATTACCAATAAATGCAGGGGTGTCTTTTGCAACCACGGAAGTTTTTCCAAGGAATTTTTCACCATATCCATTCAAGAAATCCAAGACATCTTGATCGGTATCAGGGCCCGGAATGATCTCAAAGAGATCTAAATAGCGTGGCGGATTGAAAAAGTGGGTTCCACAAAAATGCTTTCGGAAATCTTCACTTCTTCCTTCATTCATGTATTGGATGGGAATTCCTGAAGTGTTTGACGTAATTAAGGTACCCGGCGTTCTGTGTTTCTCGAGATTTTCGAACACCTGTTTTTTAATGTCAAGGCGTTCTACAACTACCTCAATGATCCAATCGGCTTCCGAGACCTTTGCGATATCATCCTCCAGATTTCCTGTGGAAATTCTACTTGCAAAATCTTTATGGTAGAGGGGTGCCGGCTTGCTTTTGATCGCCGATTGTAATGAGTCGTTCACAATTCGATTTCGAACAACAGCATCTTCCAACGAGAGACCTTTTGCCTTCTCTTTGTCAGTAAGTTCTCTGGGCACGATATCAAGCAGCAACACTTCTGCTCCAATGTTCGCAAAATGACAAGCGATGCCGCTTCCCATGATTCCCGAACCGATAACGGCTACTTTTTCTATTCTCCTTTTTGACATAGGTTATGATATTTTTTCAGTGGTATAAATCTTTTTTGAATTGATCAATTCTAAGATGGTGTGTGCCACCCGTTTGAAGGTTTTTAGGTCTTCTTCGGAAACGGCTTCAGAAACAGCTTCATCGAAGCGAAGCACGACGGATTTTGAAAAGGCACGCATTTCTTTTCCGAAGGGTGTTAAATGAATTAACACGCCGCGTCCATCCAACGGATTAGGTTTCCGTTCTATCAATCCTTTTTCTTCCATATTCTTCAACGTTCTTGAAAGACTCGTGGCTTCCATCCCCATCTTCGGGCCGAGTGCCGTGGAAGGTGTACCTTCATCGGGATCGATGCTTATTAGGGCAAATCCGGTTGCCATGGTACTGTCTTTCTTTCCTGCTTCTTCATTGTACATTTTGGTGACGGCCATCCAAGTGGCACGTAACATATAATCAATGGTTTTTTCTTTCAAGGAAATGTTGTTTTTAAGTCCTTCAAATATACAAAAAATTATTATGCATGCATAGTAAATAAAAATAAAAATACCGGGTAGGTGTCCCTGAAGGTTCTTGTAAGGCAGATCTTAATCTTTCGCGGGATCTGTTAAGTATCTATCTGAGTACACCTTGGTGAATTGCGCGCCAAAAAATAACAACAAACTGCTGTAGGATACCCAAAGCATGATCAAGATAATACTGCCTGCAGCGCCATAAGTAGAGCCGGGCTCCATGGTCTTAAAATAATAGGCTAACAGATATTTTCCTATGAGAAATAGGAGGGAGGTGATCGCGGCTCCTAATCGAACTCCTTTCCAAGCAATTCGTCGGCTAGGCAAGAACCGGAATAAGACTGCAAATAAGAAATAAATAAAGAATAGGGAAATAATAAAATCAACGGCAAAGATCGCTTCCACCCAATCTCCAAACCAAAGGGTGAGTCGGTTCACAAAGGTACTGAGCACGGCTGTGATGACGAGGCTGGTCAATAGCAAAAACCCTAAGATCAAGATAAAGCCGAAGGCTTTGGCACGATTCTTCAAAAAGGTCCATATTCCTTCTTTGATCTCCTCGTCTACATTCCAAATTTTATCTAAGGTCAGTTGTAGTTGATAAAAAACACCTGTGGCACCGTAGAGTAATGTGCCAATCCCAATGATAGTGGTAAATATGGACGTTTCTTCGTCACCTCGATCCAACATCATGAGTCGGATAGACTCCGCCGTTTGCTGCCCCAATGCCTTGGTAATCTCATCAAGGATTTCTCCCTGTACAATATCTCTACCCCAAATACTTCCTACAATGTTCAAGATCAAAACGATGAGGGCGGGAAGCGATAAAATGGCGTAGTACGCCACAATCGCACTCAATTGAAAGGGGTCCTTTTCCATCCATCGCCTATAGGTTGTTGCTGCGAGAGACGGCAGGTGTTTCCATTTAAATTTTTGAAGGCTATGTTGTTGCGGGCTACCGGTAGGTTTCATTGTCTCATAGCGCTAAGATGGTACGTATAGGTCGGTATTTTTTTAATCACTTCGGAATCGATCAACGTACGATCACCTTCTGAGTGCGTGTTGAACCGGCAGCTTCCAAGTTCACGAAATACAATCCGGAGGCTATGCCTCCTAAAGAAAGTTCAAGCGATCCCGGAATTAATGTTCCTTGGTATAGCGTTTTTATTCGCTGTCCTTGAAGTCCGAATAACGTAACCGTCGCTTCCCCAGAAAGTTGATGGGTGATGGTGATGTGATCCTGCGCTGGATTGGGATACAGTTGAAGCGCTGGAATAGTTGTGATATCTTCTGTGTTGAAAACCAGCTCATCAAGATCGTAACTGTAAATAGACCTTCCGAAGGTTCCGGCGTACAAGGTGTTGGTAGGTTCATGAATTTTCAAGTCTCTTGTAAGGGTTAATGGAAGGTTGTCTCCAAGAACGGTCCAACTCGTTCCGTCATTATTTGACACCCACACATTGAGATCGGTCGCCACGATAAGCAGATCATCCTCAGGAAAAAGCACAATATCATTGACAGGAATCGCCGGCAGATTCCCAGAAATATTTGTCCAATTTTGCCCTCCGTCAGTGGTTTTAAAAACATGCGCGGCTTGATCATTTTCTCGATAACCGGAAAGCGTAACATAAGCCGTTTGATCATCGGTAGGAGCGATCGCAATAGATGTCACATAGCAATCAGGAAGGCCGTTACTAATATTCTCCCAATTAGAACCGCCATCAAAAGTAACTTGTACATTCCCATCGTCACTTCCGGTATAGATCACGTCTTCGGTGAGGTAGGAGGCTGCAATGGTGGTTAATGTTCCATAGGCAAGGGCTCCGCTAGGATGTTGGCCATCGGTGAGATCCGGACTAATAGCCGTCCAGAAGTTCGCTCGGTTAGAGCTATAGACACGTTGGGTTCCGTAATACATGGTTTCGGGATTGACCGGAGAGATCGCAATGGGAGTATTCCAATTGTTTCGATCGCTTCCGCTGATACCGCTGGTTGCATTTTGAAATGTGGCTCCTCCATTAGAAGATTTTCCTAAGTTTCCGTACTGAGATTCCACATAAATAAAATTATTATCACTGTAGTCTACAACCACGTGAAAACCGTCGCCTCCCCAAATCGAATTCCAATCACTCAAACCACCAGTGGTGGTTCTAATAGTATTGTTATCTTGTGTTCCGCCATAGCGGTTTTCAGGTTCCAGAAAATCTATTTCAATATTGTAGAATTGGGTTATCGGGAGGTTGAGGAATTTATTCCACGTGCTTCCCCCGTTGGTAGAAACGTAGGCACCGCCATCATTCCCTGCTAGGATAAAGTTTGGGTCATTCAGGGAGAATTCAATCGCGTGATGATCTACATGCATGCCATTTACGCTATTCCAACTGCCGCCCCCGTTAAATGTTCTCGCCAAGGATTGTCCCAATATAAAAACATCATCAGGATCGCTAGGATTCACACGAATATTTCCGAAGTACCAACCAAAATTAGCATCAATTCCCAAAAGATCATTTAAGGTAACTAAGGTCCAATTTTGACCCCCGTCCGTAGATTTATACAGTCCATCAAATTCATTGGTAATTTCATCGGTCGTATACCGGGCGTACACAATGTCTGGATCCGACTTAGAAAACTCAAGTCCTATACGTCCTGTTTCCCCATTAGGCGCAGGAAGTCCGTTACCAGCGCCGAGCTGTGTCCACGTGTCACCGCCATCTGTTGAACGATGAATAGCAGAAGTAATTCCGCCATAATCACGCTGCCATGGTTTCCGAGTACGTTCCCACATGGCTGCCAAGATTATAGCATTGTTTGCCGGATGCATTGCAACATCGATTGCCGCTGTAGAATCTGTTACAAATAAGACCTGTTCCCAATCATTTCCACCGTTCGTACTTCTATAAATCCCACGTTCGCTATTATAATCGTAGAGCTTTCCGGTAGCAGCAACAAACAATCGGTCTGGATCATTAGGATCAACCGCAATTCTTGCGATATGATCGGTTCCATCGAGCCCTACATATTGCCAATCGTCGCCGGCATTATCTGAGCGATATACTCCATCTCCAAAAAAGGCTCCCGAATTGGCGCTCGCATTTGCTTCTCCAGTCCCTGCATAAATAATTTGTGAGTTGGAAGGAGCAATGGCCAAATCGCCAATAGAGTATTTTGCCATGTCTTCAAAGATCGGCGTCCAATTAGAGCCGCCATCTATGGTTTTAAAAATGCCTCCGGTGGCAACGCCTACGTAGAGAATGTCATCACTATCCGGCGAAATAGCTACATCGGTAATGCGTCCCCCCGTGTTAAGGGGGCCTGCAAGTGTCCAAGCACCACCAGCATCGTCTCGTTCTGTTAGGATGGAGCGGACTTGTACTTCGGCATTTTTAATAGCTTGCCGATTAATGTAGTTATTTGGGTAAGCCCGTTCGTTGTAAAACCATTCTCCCGGATATCGCTTTAAAAGATTCGCTTGTGACGTGGATTCTTCTGAAACGGAAGGGGTAAATGTGTTGTACAATCCATAAAAACCGAATGACAATCCGATAGCAATGGCAGTGATGGAAAGTAACTTTTGGGTTTTCATGGGATAGGAATTTAGATTCTTCTAGTTGCGCTCGTACAGTCGTTCGTAGAGGTCGTTATATTTTTCTTTAATAATTCTACGTTTCAATTTCATAGTAGGAGTGAGGTGGCCTTCTTCAATGCTCCATACGTCCGGAGTGAGCTCAAATTTTTTGATCTTTTCCCACTTTCCGAAGCGCTCATTGTACTGATCAATTTCTTTTTGTATGCGGTCGATCAAGGTTTGGTTTTGTACCATTTCCTTAGGATCTTTAGAGAGGCCTTTGTTCTTACGCTGACTCCATTCTTCGATAAACTCGAAGTTCGGTTGAATTAAGGCGGCCGGCATTTTCTCACCTTCTCCCACAACCATGATCTGCTCAATGAAGCGCGATTGTTTCATAGCGTTTTCAATGAGCTGAGGTGCTACGTACTTTCCACCACTAGTTTTAAACATTTCTTTTTTCCTGTCTGTGATTTTAAGGAAACCGTCGCTATCCACTTCTCCAATATCCCCTGTGTGGAAGTAACCGTTCTTTAAAACTTCATCGGTTTTTTCTTGATCTTTGTAATAGCCCATCATCACCTGTGGTCCTTTGATCAAGATCTCTCCATCTTCAGCGATCTTTACCTCGGTTTCTTTAATAGGTTTTCCAACCGTCCCAATTTTGAAACCTCCGTCGCGCATATCATTCACACTCACCACGGGAGAAGTTTCTGTAAGTCCGTACCCTTCCATAACAGGAATGTCTGCAGCGTTGAACACGCGTGCCAATCGTGGCTGTAGTGCCGCACTTCCAGAAGCAATCGCTTTAAGATTTCCACCCAAGGCTTCCTGCCATTTACTGAAGATAAGTTTTCGAGCCAAACTCAATTTAGTCTCATACCACCAACCGTTCTGGCCGTAAGGTTCGTATTCCAGACCTAGTTCGATAGCCCAGAAGAATAATTTTTTCTTGACACCCGTAAGGTCTCCTCCTTTAGCGTAGATCTTATCATATACTTTTTCAAGGAGTCGAGGAACCGCTGTCATTACCTCAGGTTTTACCTCTTTTAGATTATCACTAATGGTTTCTAAGCTTTCCGCAAAGTGAATACTAACCCCACAGTATTGATACATGTACAATAACATGCGCTCATAGATATGACACACCGGTAAGAAACTCAAGGCTTTGGTATTACCTTGATCGATAGGAAGACGTTCTGCACTATATTTTGCGTTGGAAGCAATGTTTTTATGGCTTAACATAACCCCTTTTGGGCGACCGGTGGTACCGGAAGTATAGATCAACGTAGCCAAGTCATCTTCTTCAATGGCGGCTTTTCGCTTATCAACTTCGGTTTGTAGATTCTTGTGTTCTTCTCCAAGGGCGATGACCTCCTCCCAATTCTTGCAAGTATCAATTTCGTCAAAACAATATACTTCCTGTAACGAAGGTACGTTAGCTTTGATCTTATTGACCTTTTCTAACACTTCTGTACAGGAAACAAAAACGAATTTCGATTCGCTATGATTTAATACGTATTCGTATTCGTCTTCTGATATTGTTGGATAGATTGGCACATCTTGAGCGCCGGTTTGAAGAATTCCTATATCGCAAATATTCCATTCGGTTCGATTGGTCATGGAAATCAAAGCCACCTTATCATTCGGTTGCACTCCTAAATGGATGAGTCCGCGACTTATCGCATTCGCTTTATCAATATATTCTTGTGTAGAGGTTTTTTCCCAGACCCCGTTTTTTTTAGTGACCAAAGCTCCTTCTTGGGGAAACTTTTCTAATTGGTAGTATGGAAAGTCGAAGAGTCGTTTAGCGTCTGTCATCAGTTATATTTTTCGGCTTTACAAAATAGCGAAAAATATTTAGTTTTTTCAGTAATAATGCAAAATGGAGCCATTGTAGCAGCTCCATTTTGTCAATGTGTTCAACTTCAATTTCTTATTGCTTCACCAGCTTGAAAGATTGACGCGTAGCTTCGGAAGCGATAACGGCAAGATAGATGCCTTGAGACAGCGCGCTGGTGTCTATCGTAGTGCTTTCGGAAAGATCTGTTTTGGTCTTTACCAATTGCCCCTGAAGCGTATAAATTTGAATTCCGTAGTTTGTTTCCGGAGTCACGATTTGCAGTTGGTCCTGGACAGGGTTTGGGTAGATGCCGAAAGCGGTTGCTGTGACATCTGAAACGTCCAAAATGCTTTCCTCTACAATATTAACCGTGAGATCATCAAAATAGAACCCGTCTTCTCGCACACCACCATCAGACCGTAACTGGAAACGAATTAAAACATTTTCCCCTAGATAATCACTTAGATCGATTTCTTCTAAAACCCATTCTGATTGAAATCCGTCATAAAGCGGTTCTCCGGTAGGTTGTGATCCATTAGTACTTCCGGGATTAGTATAATTTCCACATTGTGGCACCCAGCTACTGCCGTTATTCGTGGAAACTTCTATTTGCACGTAGTCGAAGTTGTTTTCGATCTCCCACTTCGCATAAAAGGTTACGTTGGCGCCAATTGCTTCCGTAAGATCGATAGGGTCACTTAATGCGATCGTTTCATTGGCATCGTTTTGATAGTTTCCGGAAGGAGAATCAGTAATACTGCTAGAAGGCGACACGAATTCACTTGTGGTAACGCCCCATCCATTATTATCGAAATTATCGGTAACACTATCTCCTGGATCTTCAAATACCGCAGATAAAGCTCCAAAGCGTTTCTCGATCAAGTACGAAGTTTCATAGCTTCCATTGTCAATGATCAACTCATAGCTAACAATGTCATTGCTTTGAGTTCCGGGAGTCATCGTGTACGATATAGAACCGTTCGATTCGTCCAGTATCTCCATTCCAGTAAAAGAAACAGGATTTCCAACAGCCGAAATATTTCCCGAAACCGCCTGTAGGCTAACGGTGAAATTTCCGGTTCCGCTCAACCCTAATCTTTTGATATTAAAGGTGGCGTTCGCGGTGGGTTGATCTCCTGTATACTGTGGAGCGGTATCGGTGATTTCTGCAAAGTTTCCTGAAACACGAGCTGCGGTAAGGTTCATATACATCATTCCTTTACAGATCCCTATAATTTGACTGCTGGGAGGCCAAAATGAAGGACCAATTTCCGGAGTCATCGCAAAGATTTTATCATGTGTTCCCACGGTTCCGTAGAAAAAATCATCGCTATCTCCCGCGGCGGGATATAATTCAGAAGATAAAATATTGGCAAACCCATTTTGAGAGACCATTTCGGCAGAAATAGCTTTAAAAATGGGATCGTCTACGGTGGGTTGATTATTGGTATACCCATGTGGATATAGCAGTAGATCTCCGGAAGTATGAGCATTGAGATTCACTACAAAATTATGGTTCTCGGCAAACCACTTCATGGCTTGATTTTCAATTTCAGAAAATGGCGCCGTTCCGCGGTAGGTTTCACTACTTGGATTCCCGGAAGAACCTTCCCCACCCCACATGCCATTACTGGGGTCTCCATCAATAAAATATTCATAGTTTCGATTGTTGTCGACACCGTTTCCGTTATTTCTGTTCTTTCGCCAGAATCCACCTCCCGAAGGATTGGTTTTTTCATTGTAGAGATACCCATCCGGATTGATTACAGGAACGAAATAGAGTTCGGTATTATCAAGCAGTGCGGCAATTTCGGGATCGCTATCATAATTTTCCAAGAGATACCACATGTAGAAAACAAGTTGTGAAAGTGAGGCCGGTTCTCTCGCATGGTGAATGGCAGTATACAAGGCTTGCGGTTCTCCTTCTGAAGTACTGTTTGGGTTATCACTAATCTTCACCCACTTGATACCATTTCCGCCAATCGGGGGAGTCGTCGAAGCATCCGGTTGTCCTTCCGTAAGAAACGTAGAAATATTAGCCTTTTCCGTAATCAAGTCGGGATAAAGGGCATGCATTTCATCCAATTCATCCAGTAATTCTTGATAGGTAAGATAGCCGCCCATAGAGCCAAATTCGAAGTTCACGGGAGTGGTATAATCGATAGTCCCGCCCCCCGTACACGTTGGATTCTTTTGAGGGGGTATGGGATTGCGGTTTTGTGCAAGAAAATGTGCTTTGGCATCTTCAATTAATACTTCCACCTCATATCCTGCTTGGCGAACCTTATCTAATTCTGACACTGAAAACTCAGAAATGAAGAAGTGATTTTTCTTGTGAACTCCGTGTTCTATAGGAACGCCCAAACGTTCCATGTTAATTAGATCTTGAGCAGAATTATAATGAATTTTTGCTCGTTGATAGGTTTCTTGAACTTGACCCAGCATCAATGTGCTCGCCAATAAGAAGCAACTAAGTAGTAATGATTTCATAGCAAATGAATTTGAAAGTATGTCGGTTACGAACGATTATCTATCGTGTTTTCCGAAGGATTACAAACGTACCACATAAATGGCAAAAATCAAAGGTAGTTAGATGGTGGTTCCATCAGGGATGACCGCAGCATTCTTAATGACAACGATTCCCTCTTTGATCACATAAGAAGCAGTTTCCTGTTCTCCCTTCTCGTGGGTGCCAATAATCGTCACATTATTTCCTACACGCGCGTTCTTGTCAATGATGCAGTTCTCAATATGGCAATGATCTCCAACCCCCATTTTCGGAACATTCTTGGCTTCGCATTCGTCCAGACTTTTCTGACTCTCAAAACGGTTGTTCCCCATCACATACGATCTTTTGATCACCGTACTTTTACCAATTCTGGAGCGTACCCCAATAATGGAGTCTTCAATTCGTTCTGCCTCAATAATACTTCCTTCCGCTAATAGAGACCGATCTAGTTGCGTTCCGGACACCTTGGTAGGAGGTAGGACACGCGGACGTGTAAAGACCGAATTCTTATTGTCGAACAAATTAAATTGCGGCAACGTTCGGGTGAGGTCTAAATTGGCTTCAAAGAAGTAATCAATATTTCCGATGTCTGTCCAATACCCGGTGTATTCGTAGCTTAACACTTTATTTTCTTCCACACATTTTGGGATAATTGCTTTTCCGAAGTCATCTGCATCAGAAGCATTCAAGACATCAATAAGCAATTGTTTGTTGAATAAATAGATTCCCATGGAGGCCAAGTAATGGCGATCTTGTTGTTTCATTTCTTCGCTCACTTCGGAAGTCCAATCCGGTAACAACGAATCATCCGGTTTTTCAATGAACTTTTCGATCCATTGCTGGTGATCTGCTTTTAAAATTCCGAAGGAAGTAGCCGCCTTGGCATCCACCGGAAGAGTAGCGATGCTTAATTCGGCTCCACTGGCTTCATGCGCCTCGATCATTTTATTGAAGTCCATGTGGTACAACTGATCTCCCGAGAGGATCAGCACGTATTCAGATTCATAGTTTTTGAAATGATGCAGGCTCTGCCGAACCGCATCTGCGGTGCCCTGAAACCACCCTTTGTTTTCGGGTGTTTGCTCTGCGGCCAATACATCTACAAAGGCATCACTAAAGTAGCTGAATTGATAGGTGTGTTTGATGTGTTTGTTCAGCGAAGCAGAATTAAACTGCGTCAGCACGAACATTCTCTTGATATCCGAATTTAAGCAATTAGAAATCGGAATATCCACCAATCTGTATTTCCCTGCGATAGGAACTGCCGGTTTCGATCGGGTTGCTGTTAAGGGATATAGCCTACTTCCTTGTCCGCCTCCTAAGATAATTGAGATCGCTTTATTGTTCATTGCTTTCTGGTTTAATTAATTCGTGATATAGGGATGCATACTTCTTGGCCGCGTGTTCCCAGCTATGATCTGTTTGCATCATTTCTTTTTGTTTTTTTCTGAATGCTGTTTGCTTCGGAAAGAATTGCAGTGCCCGTTCTATGGCGCTAACTATTTGACCGCTTTCCGTTTCTTCGTGCGTAACACCGAGTCCGCCATCGTTAATGTCCACGACCGTATCTTTCAATCCGCCTGTTTTTCGAACAATGGGCATACATCCATACCGAAACGAATACAATTGATTGAGGCCACACGGTTCCACCCGACTCGGCATTAGCAGAAAATCGGCGCCGGCATAGACCTCGTGGCTCATAGACTCTTTGTAGCCGATGTAGGCACCTACCTTGCCTTGATACCATTCGCTAAGGTTCTTGAAACGTTCTTCCAAGGCGGGATCTCCAGATCCCAAAAGAATCACATTGAATTCCCATTTGTTGAGAGCCTCTTCTAAGGCCTGAACCAGTACATCGGCACCTTTTTCCCAGACCAATCGGCCAATAAATCCAAACAAGGGTACTTCCGGATCTAGGTTATGGGCGTTGCACAGCTTTGTTTTATTGATCTTTCGCGCCTTGGCGAAGGTACTAACTCCGTAATTCGCTTCAAGAAATGGGTCGGTTTTCGGGTTCCAGGTCTCCGTGTCGATCCCATTGAGGATTCCGGTGCATTTTTGTGCTTCATGCGACAATAATCCTTCGAGTCCGTTGGCGTGTTGCTGCAATTCTTCCATATAGGTAGGTGAAACGGTCGTGACACGCCACGCTGTTTTAATGGCCGTTGCGAGTGGATTGATCATACCATCCCAATCTAGGAGTCCGACGTGCGTTTCGGGAAATTCCGGCAATAGGCCACCCCATTCATGAGGAAAGGAACCTTGATATTGTGCATTATGGATGGAGAGTAAAGTGGGAATATCCTTCAATTTTTCAAATTCCGGACACTGCGTCATCATAAAAGGAATGAGTCCGGTATGATGATCATGTACATGCACGACGTCAGGCAGGTCGTCTTGAGCCATTAGAAATTGTAGTCCCACCCGCTGAAACGCAACAAATCGTTTTGCGTCATCTTCATACCCATAGATATTTGGTCTATCGGTAAGTCCTTCCACCGAAACCAAAAAAAGGGGAAACCCAATATCTTCATCGGTCACTTTATAGACGGAAGCAGTAAACTCGTTGTTTTCTAAAGTTACGGAAGTTGAGAAGCAAAGCGATCTTTCATTTTCAGAAAGTTCAATACGCGCGTAGTAGGGGAGTAGTACGGAAGTTTGATGACCAATTTGATTTAGGTATTTCGGAAGCGCTCCAACGACATCTCCCAAGCCTCCCGCTTTCGCAAATGGGTAGCACTCGGCAGAAAAGTGAACAATTTTCATATTCCTAAAGATAGTGTTTTTAGGAATTATTTAATTGCGGGTTTGAAAATTTTACCCAATCATAATTTTGAATATGATAAAAAACGACTTACTTCTTTTCCAGCCAGATTCGAGCATTTACAAACGCCTGCAGCCACGGAGACACCTCGTCTTTACGATCTTCGGGATAATAGCCCCAGTTCCAAGGAAAGGTAGAACGTTCCAAGTGTGGCATGATCACCAAATGACGCCCTGTGTCATCACACATGGCAGCCGTATTGAAACCACTTCCGTTAGGATTGGCCGGAAGTTTGTCGTAACCGTATTTCCCTACGATCTGATAGTTGTCTTCCGAATAGGGAAAATGAAACTTACCTTCCCCGTGAGCGGCCCAAATTCCCAAAGTACTTCCTGCCAAATTTCCGAGCATTACCGAAGGATTTTCCTGAATCTTCACCGACGTAAAGGAGCACTCGAATTTTTGAGTATCATTGTGAAGCATTTTTGGTTTTTCTTCATGATTGGGATTGATCAACCCCAATTCTACAAATAATTGGCAACCGTTACATACCCCTAATGACAAGGTGTCTTCCCGATCAAAGAAGTCGTTTATTGCTTTATTGGCACGTTCATTATATTTAATAGCTCCGGCCCAACCCTTAGCGCTTCCCAAGACATCACTATTAGAAAAACCACCCACGGCAGCGATAAACTGTATGTCTTTCAAATCTTCGCGTCCCTCGATCAGATCGGTCATGTGAACATCTTTCACATCAAACCCGGCCAAATGCATGGCTTGTGCCATTTCACGTTCGCTATTGCTACCTTTTTCTCGAAGGATTGCTCCTTTTATGCGTTTTTCTGTTGTTGGCAGTGTTGGTTTGGCACCGTTGAAGTGCTTCGGAAAGTTAAACTGTAATGGCTGTTGTTTGTAGTTTTCAAAACGCTCAAGTGCTTTTTCTTTTCCGCTTTGTTGCTGATCTAATAAGTAGGAGGTGCGATACCAAACATCGCGTGCTTCGGCAATATTGAAATCAAGCGTTTCTGCTCCAAATCTAAT
This sequence comes from Flavobacteriaceae bacterium UBA4166, assembly GCA_002379985.1. Classification (GTDB taxonomy): domain Bacteria; phylum Bacteroidota; class Bacteroidia; order Flavobacteriales; family Flavobacteriaceae; genus DFVG01. The sequence goes on along the minus strand of DFVG01000031.1, from coordinate 26,687 downwards.
CTGCAATGCTCCTGTATTGGTCGCAGCACCAATAATGTGGTGTTCAATATTCTGTTCCGAAAGGAGCGCCGTAACCACGTCATCATCGTTGGCTTGAATGATCACGCCACAGTTTTCAGCAAATAAAACAGAGGGCAAATCCTTTCCGAGGGCAGATAGGTTAATTGTTGCTCCTACTGTAGTATCGGCAAAACACATTTCTAGCAAGGTGGTAATAAGTCCGCCCGAAGCAATATCATGTCCCGCAGCAATCTGCTCGTTCTTGATCAGTTGTTGTATGGTGTTGAACACTTTTATTACGTAAGAAGCGCTGCTCACTGTAGGAACCTCGTTACCAATGCGGTTTTTAATTTGACCATAAGAAGAGCCGCCCAGCTTTCGTTCCTCTTGTGACCAATCGATAAAGATCAAGCTGCCTTTATGCTTTTTAAGTACGGGTTCTACTATGTTATTGACGTCGTTACAATGGGCTACAGAAGATATGATCACGGTTCCCGGAGCGATCACCTCACCATCTTTATATTTCTGTTTCATTGACAGTGAGTCTTTACCTGTGGGGATGTTGATGCCCAACTCAATGGCAAATTCGCTAATACCCTGTACGGCCTGATAAAGACGAGCATCTTCTCCCTCATTATTACAAGGCCACATCCAGTTCGCAGAAAGCGATACCCCTTGGAGTCCTTTTTCTAGGGGTGCCCAAACTAAGTTTGTCAATGCTTCCGTAACAGAATTACGCGATCCTGCCACCGGATCTACCAAGGCACTGATAGGAGAATGCCCGATGGAAGTAGCCACGCCATTCTTTCCTTCATAATCCAAGGCCATGACACCACAATTGTTTAGCGGAAGTTGAAGCGGACCAACACATTGCTGTGCTGCTACGCGTCCGGTAACACAACGATCCACTTTGTTGGTCAACCAGTCTTTACAACCTACAGCTTCTAATTGTAGGAGTTGATAGACCTCCTTCTTTAGATCTTCTGATGAAACATCAAGCGCTTTATAATCGACTTTCACAGATCGATCGTTCATGATGGTTTTTGGAGAACTCCCGAACATGTCTGCCAGCTGGAAATCCATAGGTTTTTCTCCTGTAGTAGCACTTTCAAAACAGAATCTGTGATCTCCGGTAACTTCTCCAACGGAATACATAGGAGAACGTTCTCGTTGCGCCACGCGTTTGAGCGTTTCAATATCTTTTCTCCCAATGACGAGCCCCATTCGCTCTTGCGACTCATTCCCTATCAATTCTTTAGCTGATAGGGTAGGATCTCCCACTGGAAGTTTGTCAAGGTTTATATGACCACCCGTTTCCTCTACCAGTTCACTTAAGCAATTAAGATGTCCACCGGCACCGTGATCATGGATGGAAACAATAGGATTCTCTTCGCTTTCAACCATTCCGCGAATAGCATTGGCCGCTCGCTTTTGCATTTCGGGGTTGGAGCGCTGGATCGCATTCAGTTCAATGCCACTTTCAAATTCTCCGGTGTCGGCGCTTGAAACTGCGGCTCCGCCCATTCCGATGCGATAATTTTCGCCCCCCAACAACACCACTTGATCTCCGGTTTCGGGAGTGTCTTTCAATGCTTGAGAAGCTTTTGCGTAGCCAATGCCGCCAGCAAGCATAATCACTTTGTCAAAACCGAGTCTTCGGGCCTCTTCTTCGTGCTCGAAGGTGAGTACCGATCCTGCAATTAATGGTTGGCCAAATTTATTTCCGAAATCAGAGGCTCCATTACTGGCCTTAATAAGAATATCAAGCGGTGTTTGGTAAAGCCAATCGCGCTCGGGCATGGCTTTTTCCCATGGCCGATTTTCTTCTAGTCGTGAATACGATGTCATATACACGGCAGTACCTGCTAGCGGAAGCGATCCTTTTCCACCAGCAAGACGGTCTCTAATTTCACCACCACTTCCGGTAGCAGCCCCGTTGAATGGCTCTACCGTGGTTGGAAAGTTATGGGTTTCAGCCTTCAGTGAGATGACGCTGTCGAAGGGTGTGTTTTGATAAAAATCCGGTTGATCAGGACGTTTAGGAGCAAATTGTATCGCTTTAGGACCTTTAATGAAAGCCACATTGTCTTTATAGGCTGAAACGATATCATTGGGATGCGCTTCAGAGGTTTTCTTTATTAATTGGAATAAAGAAGCGTCCATTTCTTTGCCATCGATCACAAAAGTTCCGTTGAAGATTTTATGGCGACAATGCTCACTGTTTACTTGGCTGAAACCAAACACTTCGCTATCAGTAAGTTTTCGGTTCAATTTTTCTGAAAGTGCTTCCAGATAAAGAATCTCATCTTCGCTGAGGGCCAATCCTTCTTGTTGGTTATAAGAAGCAATGTCGTCAATCTCTAGGACTGCCGCCGGTTCGATATCAATGGTAAAAATATCTTGATCGAGCTGGTTGTATTTTTGTTCGAGCATAGGGTCGTAGTCAGTAAATGCTTCGTTAACCTGCTTAAAAGTTTCAATTCTAAGGATTCCTTTTATTTGCATGTTCTGCGTAATTTCAACCGCATTGGTGCTCCATGGGGTGATCATGGTTTTTCTAGGGCCTACAAAAAAATCCGCTAGGGCGGATTGTGACAGCAAGGGTTGATCTCCGAAAAGCCATTCTAATTTTTGAATATCTTCCGCAGTGAGCTCTTGTGATGTTTGAACCGCAAAAACTTCGGCTTTTTCAGCCCCAAAAAAATAGATCATTGTGATATGTTTAATAGAGAATAGTAACCTCAAAAATTACGCTCCTAAAAGCAGCACAAAGGTAGCTTTTTTTGATGGAATATTGTGAATGAGAATGGAGCCCTGCTCGTTGAGGGAAAACCCTATTAAAAAGCTAGGTTTTTATTTACATAATTTTTAGGTATCTTCGAAGGCAATTCGATAAACTAAAGTAAATCTGAATGTTTTGCGGTGACGCCTAACCATTTGTAAATTAATTCATTAAAAACATTCCTTAAATTTCTTTTTATGAAAAAAACGTACGCTATCGCTTCGGCCTTACTATTAAGTGCCTCCGTAGCGATTTCCCAATCATCATTTCCTCCTGCAGAAATCATTCAGGGTGAATATTTGGGAGAGACCATTCCATTGAGAGACATGGAAACCATTACACCACTCGCCAATACGGATGACGTTCCTATTATTCCGAATAATATGCGCAATGCTTCGCGCAATAATCCGGATGCATTGCCAAACGGACCAGATCCTTTAAAGCAAACTTCTCCGCAATTCCGTCCCGGAATGCTTTTAGAGAACTTTGATGGGATTGACATTGCTCAAGGGCAAGCAAGACCGCCAGATCCATCAGGAGCTGTAGGTCCAAACCATTACGTTCACGGAGTAAACCTAGCAGTAGAGGTATATGACAAGTCAGGTACCAGTTTGGTAGGTCCCGTACCGCTTTCGGCGTTTATCGGTGGTGGTGTGAACAACGGAGATCCTATTATGATGTATGATCAATTAGCGGACCGCTGGTTTGTGAGTCAGTTTCGCCTAAGTGATGATGCGCTTATTGTAGCGGTTTCTACGACACCCGATCCTACAGACACTTTTAATATGTATCAATTTCCGTTAGATGCTTTTCCTGATTATCCCCACTATTCTGTATGGCCAGATGCTTATTATCTGACAGCAAATAAGTTTTCAGGAAATGTGATGTATGCATTAGATCGTCAAGCCATGATCGACGGTGATGCTTCTCCAACGATTATTGGATTTAACCTTCCCGGTGTTATTCGAAACCCGAATACCGTATTTAGTCCGGAGCCTGCGAACTTGCTAGGAACCGATTTTCCAACAGATGTGCCAGGATATATCATTTATCTTCAGGACGACAGCTGGTCTGGAGCGATTACTTTTGACCACGTAAAGATTTGGGAAGTAGATGTTGACTTTGACACTCCTGCGAACTCCACCATCTCAGCACCAGAGCAGATAGCACTGACAGCTTTTGAAAGTGTATTCTTCCCTTTTGGTAGCGGTGATGTTCGACAGCCCGGTACTTCTCAACGAATTGATAATATTGGTGGGGTGATCTCATATATGGCTAACTATCGCAGCTTTCCTACGCATAACTCCTTTCTATTCAACTTCAATGTTGACCTAGGTGCTAATGTTTCCGGAATTCGTTGGGTAGAACTTCGTAATGTAGGAAATGGACCATTTACGGTCTTCCAAGAAGGAACTTATGATCTCGCTGACGGTGAAAATAGATTTATGGGAAGTATGGCCATGGATGTAGATGGTGATATTGGTCTGGCATTTAACGTGGGAAGTGAAAATACCGAAGTTGGAATTCGGTTTACCGGACGTGTTGCAACTGATCCGCTAGGGCAAATGACAGTTACCGAAACCACGATCCAAGATGGACAAGGAGTTCAAACGGTGAGTAATCGATTTGGTGACTATGCACAGCTTACGATGGATCCTGACGGAAGAACTTTTTGGCATACCGCCGAATATTTCCGAAATAATAATAACTGGAGAACAAAGATCGCTTCCTTCCAAGTTGATGACGATTTTGGTGTAGATGATATTACCAACAACACTATCGGCACACTGGAAGTCTTTCCTGGGGTAACCGGAACTCATGAGATCTCATTGGTAACAACCACTGCATTCTCTGAAATGAATTTCGAGGTATTAGATATTCAAGCAAAACGAGTTTCCAACGGATTATTATCTTCTTCAGATACCGGATTTACGGGAACTTTCAATAGCGAAAAATTAGCTGCCGGCGTTTATATCGTACGCGTTAGCAATGGAAATTTTGAGCTTAGTAAGAAAGTGATTATTCAATAACTTGACAGAATCAAATTTCATTAAAAAAGCCCGCTTTTCAGCGGGCTTTTTTTATTCTATAATGATTCGCCGTGTGGTTTGACCCTCTTCTGAAGTCAATTGTACTAAATACATTCCGGGAGACATATGAGCGGTAGATACGGGTTCATTGGGTGAGGTGTGCGCTTTTAAAACTACACGACCTTGCATATCATAAAGTGTCATCTGGACGGCTTCCGAAATACTGGTTACCCAAAACGCATCGTTGGCTGGATTAGGATACAATGTTACCGTGGAATTCCATTCCTGTGTTGGAGTATCAAATAAATCCCAGCGATCTTCTGCCGTAGGTCCTCCCCAAATGATGGTTGCCAGATATGGATTATCGATAAATGGATTTCTATTTCCGTATACGGTTTCTAAATATGGATTCCGTTGATCTTCAAAATCACTCACAGGATCATCCACATTCCACTGTAAATAAATTTGAAGCATATCTGTACCTCCTTGTGTGGCTCCTACACCATTAAGAGAGGGTAAGCAACGATCGCCGTAGCGTGTATACATATACATCATCATACGCGCCACATCACCCTTCCATTCATCCCCGGGATACCAATTTCCACCGCTGACTACACCGGCGTTTCCGGATCCACTAGCCAATTTCCGATTTCCTTTGTTGTTGTTCATTTGTTGATCTGAAGGACGTAAGTTATGTGGATCGGCACCGATGCCTGTCGTACCGTTATTTACAGAACCCATATCCGGGTTCGCATTCCCTCGGGCAAACACGTGTTCTCGGTTATATTCACAAGGGAGTCCGCCAAAATCATCTTTATCCCGACTGCGATCGGTGGTGCAATTTCCGTCGCTATCATTGTACCCAAACACAAGTAAAACATTATTGCTATTGCTGGGATCTTCATCGGTTTCCTTCACGGTATCACGAATATCCCCGTAGGTAAATGAACTACTGGCGTCGTCAATCTTTTGTTGTAGTTCGAAATACAGATCTTGTCCCGTTAACGTAAGGTCTACATCATCGTAATAAGGTTGTTGTGCCCAGGCGATAGCACAAAAAAATAAGGGTAATAGTGAGAAATATTTCATCAGTTTTCTTTTTGGAGTAATGCCATATAGAATCCGTCGTATCCGGATATACTTGGCAATATAATTTCTTCTTTAATTTTAGCAAATGAGGCCCCTTCTTCTCGCTGGAGAAAAGCGGCTACTTGATCTTGGTTTTCTGATGGTAGGATCGAGCACGTAGCGTACAACAATTGCCCACCTTTCTTAACCATTTTTGAATACGAATCCAGTAATTCTGCTTGCGTTTTTCGGATTGATTCTAAGAATTCGGGTTGTAGTTTCCACTTAGTATCCGGGTTTCGTTTCAGAACTCCCAGACCAGAGCACGGTGCGTCAATAAGGACTTTATCAGCACTTTCTTTTAATTTTTTGGTGACTTTCGTCGAATCGATATGACGTGTTTCGATGTTATGAACACCATTCCGTTTTGCGCGCCTTTTCAGCTCTTTCAGTTTATGATCATAGATATCTAGTGCAATGACCTGCCCTTTATTTTCCATCAAGGAAGCAATGTGTAAGCTTTTCCCTCCTGCGCCGGCACAAGCATCTATAATGCGCATTCCGGGTTTGGGATCTAGTAGCAGTGCGACCTTTTGTGAGGAGGCATCTTGTACTTCAAACCATCCTTTTTTAAAGGCTTCTGTAATAAAAACATTGCCGCGCTCTTTGAGGCGTAGTGCGTGGGGAAGTCCTTTGATGGAGAGTGTTTCTATCCCTTCTTCTGCCAACGATCGCTGTAGCGTTTCTTTATTTGTGAGTAGCGGATTTACTCGAAGCACAACATCGGCTAATTGATTCAGGGCAGCGAGTTCCTTTTCCCATTGGGCACCTAATTCTGCAAGTCCCACTTCGTCCAACCAGTCAGGTATGGATTCTCTAATCTTTCGGATGTCCTTATAGCTATCGAACCTCCCTTTGATTCGTCGCGTTGGTGTACCTTCAAATTGAGGCCAATCCGGAAGTTTTATACCATTCAGCGTAGCCCAAACAGTAAAAAGTCGAAATAAGTTCTCTCGATCAAATGGTTCTTTTACCTCAGCAATTTCGGCATACAATCGCTTCCAACGAACAATGTCATAAGTAGTTTCAGCAATAAAACTTCGATCTCTGGCACCCCAACGTTTATCTCGCTTCAACGTATTACGCAATACTTTATCGGCTTGTTTTTCTTTGTTGAAAATCAAGTGTAGAGAATCAACGGTTGCAAATACCAAATTACGGTGTAATCTCATTCCATTTTTATCAGGTCGCAAAGGTATCACTTCTCAATGATTTGTTTTACTTACTTTTGGCAAAAAAAGTGATGCGTCTACTTCTATTAGCCCTTTTAACGACCGTTTTTATTTCTTGTGGAAATAACGGACCCGACTACACAAAAATCGAGATTACTCCCGTGTACGAAGATAGTGTGAGCGTACGGGCGATTGCGCCATTAGATGCCAATCGCGTTTGGTTTGCTGCCAACAAAGGGCGCGTAGGGCTCATTGATAATGCTACTCCCAAATTGGCTACGATCAAGTATCAGGATTCCCTATTAGCATTTCGTTCCATCGCTGTCACCTCAAAGCATGTTTTTGTATTGAGCATTGAAACCCCGGCCGTTCTTTATAAAATTGATTTTGACGGAACTGAAGCCACTAATATTACATCCGTCTACGAAGAAGAGGGGCCCAAGGTATTTTATGATGCCATGACCTTTTGGAACGATCAAGAAGGAATTGCTATGGGCGACCCTACAGAGGGCTGCCTTTCTATTTTAATTACTCGAGATGGGGGCTCCCATTGGGAAAAAATGGCTTGCGAAGCGTTACCGCCCACCCAGCCGGGAGAAGCAGCTTTTGCTGCCAGTAATACTAATATTTCGGTGGTTAGCGATCACACTTGGATCGCTACGGGAGGGGCGAAAGCACGCGTTTTTTATAGTCCGAATAAAGGAAAAGATTGGTCTGTTTACAATACTCCTATAGTGCAGGGCGGAGCGATGACAGGAATTTATAGCATTGACTTTTGGGATGAAAACAATGGAATCATCATGGGAGGCGATTGGGGTAATAAAACCTTTAATGAAGGAAATAAGGCAATAACCAAAGATGGTGGAAAAACGTGGCGTTTAATCAGCAACGGTGAAGGGCCCGGATACCGAAGTTGTGTTCAATACGTTCCCGGAACGGAAGGGAAAGGTATTGTGGCCGTAGGTACTCCCGGAATTTCTTACAGTAAGGACGGCGGAAACTCTTGGAGCGAACTTTCGAAAGAGTCGTTTTATTCGATCCAATTTGTCAATGATAGTATCGCTTTTGCATCCGGGGCACAGCGTATTTCACGACTCGTGTTCAAGAAATAAATAGTCGTTCTGTTTTTCTAAGGCAATTGTTTGCGTTTCCGCTTTCTAAATTCTTCCAACAACTTCCGTTTAAAATCTTCTTCTGCTTTTGTCAGTTTAATGATCTTTTTTGAAGAAATGACTTCTCGTAATTCTTTAATGAGCGCTTTCCGATAGGTAAGTTCTTGTGATTTTAACTCCATGCTCTTTGAGATCAAGACATCTGCTTCTTGATCGCTCAAATTATCAATTCCGGAGCGTAGTTTATGAAAGATTTCAGTGCGTTCTTTTTTACGCACAGCGTCCATTTTTTGATCATACGCATTATAAATAGGCCAAAATTTTTCGGCTTCTTGAGAGGTAAGATCCAACTGATTCGTTATCATCGCCGTTTTTAGGGCCTTAATTTTTTCACGACCGCGCTCTTGCGCCGAAAGCGAAACGGTTAGGAACAGAAAGATGTAAAAAATTGGTTTCATAACTATTCTATTATAAGCGTGTTAGGTTCTATATGGTCTAATAAATAAGTCTCAATTTGTTCTTCAGAAACATGAGAAGCATCCCATTCGATATCGTCCCAACTATCACTAGTTGCCATGGAGGTAATATCTTCGGTGTCCCAAGAAATATAACCTTCTTCCAAATAATTTTCGATACTGGTAAATTCTATGGTGTCTACCGAGGTTTCGGAGGTGTTATTTTGCGTCCAGATAGCGACAATAAACGCTACAACGGCTGCTGCGGCTGCATATCGCCACCATGAGCTTCGGTTGAGAACCCGTACCGGGGTGTCTTTTTCTGAAGGAATAGATCGAGCAATGATACGTTCTTCCAAGGTGTTGAAATACCCCTCAGGAGTTTTAAATCCCTTTTCTTTTGAAAAAACTTCTTCCGAAGCTACCCCCTGTAATCGTTCTTCCAAAGTATCGAAATACATATCAGGAACACTAAATCCAGATTTTCTATGTTTAAATTGCTCTTTCATACGAGTTAGACTATCAATTCAATAGAAGGTTTCATGGTCTTTTACAAAGGCCTCAATTTTCTTTGCGGCAAGGTGATAACTACTTTTGAGTCCGCCTACCGAAGTCTCCAATATTTCAGAGAGTTCTTCATAGGTCTGTTCTCCAAAGTATTTCATTTTAAAGATGAGTTGTTGTTTCTCAGGTAGGGTAGCAATTGCTTTTTGCAACAATAACTGCGCAGCATCACCTTCAAAATACACATCGCTCTCTAGGTTCGAAATTGCTTGTTGTTGTACTTCTTCAACAGAAACCTGTTGCTTACGTGCTTTTTTCTTTAAAAAGGTAAGCGATTCGTTGGTAGCAATTCGATACATCCATGTATATAGCTTACTGTCACCCTTAAAAGCATCAATATTTTTAAAGACCTTAATGAAGGTATTTTGCAATACATCATCTGCGTCATCGTGATTCAAAACAATTCCACGTATGTGCCAATAAAGCCGTTTTGAATACATGCTTACCAACTCCCGAAACGCTTCCTCTTTGGTTGCGTTGGACTGAAGCGCATGAATAAATTCTTTTTCTACCAGCACGTACTATGGTTTGTATAAAGATAAGACTCCATTCTGCGGAAAGGGTTTAATCCCTCCAAAAAAAGAATTCGAACAAATTCATTATTATCGACAAAAAGCAAAATAAATCGATAAAAAGACAATATTGTTATTTTTGTAGGAAAATATTTACTACTTTTGGGAGTATACTTCTTATGTATATGTTCCATTTATAGCCCCAACTGTAATAGGAACGCTTTAAAAACGGGCTTTCGCGGGGGCGAGCCCGTTTTTCTTTTGTCATTTTTTCTTGTCTGAAACGAAGCATTTCTGTAGGAATCGTCAATAAAAATATCGATGAAATGCACAAAAAACAGATAAAAGGCATAAAAAATTTTGATTTTTAAAAAAAGCCTTTATATTTGTAGTATACTTATGTGAATTAAAGGTCATGTCGAGCCCCAAATCGAATGTCCAAAGACTAAGAGAGCGGAGCCCCAACCGCTCTTTTTTTTATGCTAGCGATTGCATTTCAACCAAGCTGTAGTACACTCCTTTTTTGTCAAGAAGTTCTTGATGTTTGCCCTGTTCTACGATCTCTCCGCGAGAGAGTACCACGATATTATCAGCATTTTGAATGGTAGAGAGTCGGTGTGCAATAACCACAGAAGTACGGTTTTTCATCATTTTTTCTAACGCATCTTGTACCAAACGCTCACTTTCGGTATCTAAGGCAGAAGTGGCTTCATCCAAGATCATGATCGGCGGATTTTTCAATACAGCCCGTGCGATGCTCAAACGCTGTTTCTGACCACCGCTTAATTTGTTTCCACTATCGCCTATGTTCGTATGAATTCCTTCAGGAAGTTCTGAAACAAATTCCCACGCATTGGCCACTTTTAGCGCATCAATAATGTCTTCTTCGGAAGCATCAGTCTTCGCCACTCGAAGGTTTCCGGCGACCGTATCATTGAATAAAATTGAGTCTTGTGTAACCAAGCCCAGCAAATTACGAAGCGAAGCTTGTGTCATGGCTGTGATCGCAACACCATCAATGGTAATGCTGCCTTTGTCAACATCATAAAAACGCGTGATGAGATTGGCCAGCGTACTTTTTCCGCTACCGCTTTGTCCAACTAGGGCTACGGTACTTCCTTTGGGTACTTGGAGTGAAAAATCTTTCAGCACCCATTCTTTATCGTATTTAAAGTGAATATTATTGATGGCAATCGCTTCGGTAAAGCCCGATTTATCAATGGCTTCCGGTGCGTCTTGAATTTTCGATTCGGTTTCAAGAATACTTAGAATCCGCTCTGCGGCTGCATTTCCTTTTTTAATGCTGTAGCTTGCCTTGCTGATCGACTTGGCCGGGGTTAGAATTTGGTACGCGAGGGCCATGTATACCAAAAACAATTCGGCGTTCAAAGTTTCGTCTACCAAAACCATACGTCCGCCATACCATAACAGTACGGCAATGGTAATGATCCCTAAGAACTCACTGGTAGGAGAGGCGAGGTTTTGGCGATTTAGTAAGGTGTTCGCAAATTTGAATAATCGATCGGTTGAGGATTGAAACTTTTTATAGAACAATCCTTCTGCATTAAAGCCCTTAATAATTTTGAGTCCGCCCAAAGTTTCTTCCAACAACGAAAGAAAATAGCCTTGTTCGCTTTGCACACGATCTGATTTGCTCTTTAGGCTCTTTCCAATGGCCGAAATGATAAATCCGGAAATAGGAATAAAGATAAAAACGAATAAGGTGAGTTTTGCGCTAATAAACAGCATTGCCACGATGGCAAAGAGGATCGTCAACGGATCGCGCACGATCAATTCTAGAATAGAGAGGAAAGAATGTTGAATTTCTAGGACATCGTTGGTAATTCTGGCGATGGTATCTCCTTTTCTCTTTTCTGAATAGTACGACACCGGAAGATCTACGGTTTTCTTATAGAGTTCATCCCGAAGGTCTTTCAATACGCCATTCCGAAGAAAGGTAATAAAAAACATAGCTAAATACCCGAAGACATTTTTCAGAAAGAACATAGTGATCACCAATAAGATCATGAAAATGAGCACATCGTCAGTCCCTTGATTGGCCATTTGGGTGACGTAATAGTTCAGATAATCCTCTGTGTAATCTTTTAAGTCGGTAATGCCAGTCCATTGCGGTTCTGTTTCCAAACGTTTTGTCTTGTCGAACAACACCGTTAGCATTGGAAACAGTGAAATCATGGCCAAGGTTCCAAACAGGGCATAGAAAATATTAGAGATGATATTTAACCATGCATATACGCTGTACGGTTTGGCGAACCGTATGATCTTTTTAAAATATTTCACGAAAGGTCAAGGTGTTTTTTGATACGCGCAATTTTATCTTGAAGGAGTGATGGCGTGGCGGGTTCGTTCCCGGAATTAACGCTCATATAAAATTTTATCTTAGGCTCTGTTCCGCTGGGGCGTGCAGCGATCTTACTCCCGTCTTCTGTGATATAAATTAGCACATTAGAACTTGGAATATCCAGTTTTTCAGAAGTTCCATTCTTTAGGTTCTTTACTTCCCCGGTTTGGTAATCTTCAACATAAATAACTTGACTTCCGGCGATTTCAGTAAACGGATTTTTACGAAGCTGCTTCATCATTTGGGCAATTTCTTCACTGCCTTTTTTTCCTTTTTTCACTAGTGACACCAAATGTTCTTGATAGAGGCCGTAGGTTTTGTAGATGGTTTCCAGATATTCATACAAACTACTGCCTTCTGCTTTTTTTTGCGCTGCGATCTCACAGGCCAGTAAGGTAGCGGTTACCGCATCTTTATCGCGTACAAAATCACCCACCATAAAGCCAAAACTCTCTTCGCCGCCTCCAATAAATTCAAGTTCGGGGTGGTCTTTCACCATTTTTGCGATCCATTTGAATCCGGTAAGCCCTTCCATATACGTTACATCAAAGCTTTCGGCAAGCTTTCGCATCATAGGTGTTGAGACAATCGTAGAGGCGATAAATTGTTTTCCATTGAGTTTTCCGGCCTTTTTCCATTGCTCAAGTAAGAAATGAGTCTTTACGACCATGGCTTGATTTCCGTTCAGAAGCTCCAAGTTTCCAGCTGTATTTCGAACTGCAATTCCGAGGCGATCACAATCCGGGTCGGTTCCAATCACGATATCGGCTTCGGTGCGCTTTGCAATCTCCAAGGCCATGGAAAGTGCTTCGGGTTCTTCAGGATTTGGAGAATCTACCGTAGGAAAATCTCCATTAGGAAGCGCTTGTTCTTCCACGACATCTACGTTGGGATAGCCGGCTTGCTTGAGTACTTTCGGAACCATGGTAATCGAGGTGCCGTGCAAGGAAGTAAAAACGATCTTCAATTGATCTTTTGCTTCGGAAGTAGTTCCAAACGAGCCGTGCTCAACGGAAGCTTCCGCGAAAGCGTCATCCACTTCGGTATCGATCAGCGAAATCAGCGACTCCTTAGGGGTAAATTGAATATCGGTATACGAGAGCGAATTGATCACTTGAATGATCTCTTTGTCTTGAGGCGGTACCAATTGTCCACCGTCTTTCCAATATACCTTGTAGCCATTGTATTCCGGTGGGTTATGAGAAGCCGTCAAAACAATTCCACATTGGCAACCTAAATGGCGAACGGCAAAGGATAGTTCCGGAGTGGGGCGAAGTTCTGAAAACAGAAAAACTTGAATTTCGTTGGCTGAAAATACTTCTGCAACGGTTTGTGCCAAGCGCTTGCTATTATGTCTACAATCGTATGCAATTGCAACTTTAATAAGCTCGTCTGGGAATTGTTCTTTTAGGTATTGTGAAAGTCCTTGGGTGTTTTTTCCTAAGGTGTATTTATTGATTCGGTTGTCACCAACGCCCATAATGCCGCGCATTCCTCCGGTTCCGAAGGCCAAGTTCTTATAAAATGAATCTTCCAGTCCGTCGGGGTCATGAGCGATCATTTCTTTAATTTCATGTTGGGTTTGGTCATCAAAGAAGGGCGTGAGCCATCTATTGACACGTTCTAAGAGTTTTGGATCTATATATCTCATAAGGCACCGAAGTAAAGGACAAAGGTACGGAAACCCAAACGCATAAAAAACATTGGATTTAGGCTTATATTTTTAATCACTTTTAAGCAGAATGTTGATTCTGAAGAGAAAAAAATTATTTCAGAATATTAATTCTTTCTTTAATAGTATACCGTTTGGTGTCGCGTTGTGATTTCAGCAGCAATTCTCCAAGAAAACCGGCTACGAAAAACTGACTTCCTAAGATCATGGCAGTAAGGGCCAAATAAAATTGCGGACGTTCTGTGATCAGGCGGCCTGTTGGATTGATGAAGAGTTTATCGATTCCTAAATACAGCGCAAAGCAAAAACCTACGAATAACATGATGGCGCCCCAGGCACCAAAAAGATGCATTGGGCGTTTTCCGAAGCGTGATAAGAATGAGATCGTGATCAGGTCTAAAAAACCTCTTACAAAACGTTCTGCGCCAAACTTTGTTGCTCCATATTTGCGGGCTTGGTGCTGTACCACCTTTTCTCCGATTTTCGAATATCCCGCATTCTTCGCCAGTACAGGAATATAGCGATGCATCTCGCCGGTTACTTCAATGTTCTTAACCACTTCGTTACGATATGCTTTGAGGCCGCAATTAAAATCATGTAGTTTCACTTTGGAAGTGCGTCGTGCTGCGAAATTGAAGAGTTTTGAAGGTAGATTTTTTCCTAAGAGCGGATCGTAGCGCTTTTTTTTCCAACCGGAAACAAGATCGTACCCTTCAGAAACGATCATGTTATAGAGCTCCGGAATTTCTTCCGGATTGTCTTGCAAGTCGGCGTCCATCGTAATGACTACATCTCCTTGCGCTAGCTTAAATCCGGCATGTAGTGCTTGTGATTTTCCGAAGTTTTTCAGAAACCGAATGCCGCGAACTTCAGGATGCTCTGAAGCTAAGGATTTAATCAGTTTCCAGGATTGATCGGTACTACCATCGTCAATAAAGATGACCTCGTATAAAAAACCATTGGATTGCATTACAGACGCAATCCAATGGTGTAATTCATGGAGTGATTCTTCTTCGTTAAGAAGTGGAATGACAATGGATATATTCATAGGTTAGGCGTGTTCAGGCCTGTTCTGTTTCATTACCAATCCTCCGATCAGTGAAATAATAAATCCTAAAAATAAGCTGAAAATAATTCCGATGGCACTCATAATTACTGGGCTCATCATTTTTTCAGTAAAGCCCAGTGCCATATCCATCTGTTCTTGCGTCATTTCTGGATTTTGCTCAATCATTTGTTCTTTGGTGTAATCCATGGTTTGGGCAATGAGATCTGGCTCAATAAAGGTCATAAAGATGTAATTATAAACCACCACTATAAGGGCTGACACCAGTGAAATGGCTAACCCTACTTTTAGCGCTTCTCCTAACGATAAGAAACCACCGTTATCTTTTTTGAAGGTTTTAAGGCCATAGATGATGATCAAGATCATGATACCGATGCCTAATACCGAGACCCACCAAGGGCGTTCAATGTGTACGCCCAGTACATAGGCGATCACTGATAGCACAATAGACAGCAAGGCTAAAATGAGTCCGTAGCTCAGGGCTACTTTTTTTACAGATCCTTTTGTTTGTTCCATTTTTTTGAAGTTTTTTTGGTTGCACCAGTTAGTTAACAAATGTAGTAAATTGTTACGTGCTGAAACTTTTAATTTAAAATTTCGATTTTATTTATTGTGCATTTATAATTAATCCTTAAATTTGCACACTCAAAAAAAGAGAAGCACTTAAAGATAAAGACGATGAAAAAAGGAATCCATCCTGAAAATTACAGACTTGTTGCTTTTAAAGACATGTCTAACAACGATGTGTTTATTACCAAGTCTACAGCAGAAACCAAAGAAACGATCGATGTGGATGGGACGGAGTATCCCTTAGTGAAGTTGGAAATCTCTCGTACCTCTCACCCGTATTACACCGGTAAGCATAAATTGGTGGATACCGCAGGACGTATCGACAAGTTCAAGAACAAATATGCCAAGTTCAAGAAACCGGCAAAACAAGAAGAAGCAAAGGACAGCGAATAAGCATTTTTCCTTTTCCCATACAAAACCTTCGATTTTCGAAGGTTTTTTTGTTTTTACACCAGATTGATTCTTAACGAAGTTAGTATCTTTACGATTATGAACTACATTCTTTTTGACGGACCTGAACGTGCCTCGTTATTGCCGTTTACGTTTACCAGACCGGTGGCTGATATCCGTATAGGAATTATGACCCTACGTGAGAAATGGGAGCATTTTTTGGAAGCAGAAACAAGTACCCAAACGGAAGCGTATCTCTCTAAAAAATGGCCCTTGCAAGAAGCTGAAATGAACACGTGGATCAATCCCGCTTTTCTTCCCACGCAGAACATCACCAAAATTGTTAAGGGGCTGAAAACTGGGCAGGCTTTATACTTTGAGAACCAGCCGATCGCCTATGTTACCGAAAGAGGAAAAGGCTTGAACGAGTCTTCGTTCGATGTTATTCAATATAGCCACGACGATTTGCTTCATGTGGTGCATACCTGGGATATCTTTTCAAAAAATCATGAGGCCATCACGCGCGATTTTGAAGCGCTCACCCGTGGTAGAACTTCCGAAGCAATCCCAGAACAGGTCGTAGCGCTACATCCCGAAAGAATCTTTATTGAACCGGGAGCAACACTACCGTATTGTTCGTTAAATGCGAGCGACGGACCTATTTACATCGGAAAGAACAGTGAGATTATGGAGGGGAGCCTCATCCGTGGACCGTTTGCCTTGTGTGAAGGAGCCACCGTAAAAATGGGCGCCAAGATCTACACGGGAACCACCATAGGCCCGTACAGTAAGGTTGGGGGCGAGGTCAATAATTCGGTGATCTTTGGGTACTCTAATAAAGGCCACGATGGATTTCTGGGAAACTCAGTGTTGGGGGAATGGTGCAATCTAGGCGCCGATACGAATACATCCAACCTAAAAAACAATTACAGCGAGGTGCGCCTTTGGAGCTATGAACAAGAGCGGTTTGCAAAAACCGGGCTGCAGTTTTGCGGACTCATGATGGGCGATCATAGCAAGTGTGGCATTAATACGATGTTTAACACCGGAACGGTTGTAGGTGTAAGTGCGAATATCTTCGGAAGTGGTTTTCCACGGAATTTTATTCCCAGCTATAGTTGGGGCGGAAGTAAGGGAGTGACTACTTACAAAACCGATAAAGCCTTTGAGGTAGCCGAGCAAGTCATGCAACGCCGAAATAAGCAATTCGACAAAACGGAAGCTGATATTTTACAGCAAGTTTTCAACGATACCGCGAAGTTTAGACGCGATTAGAAAACGTAGGGGATAGATAGTCCACCCAATCAATGACGCCATACATATATAAAAGCCCTAGAACGATAAGTAGCGTTACTATGAGCACGATCAAATAGCGCACTCGAAGTTGTCTCTTTGTTTTTCTTCGCTTTCGGAACTGTTCTTTTTGAAAGCTAGCGTATTCATGAATGTTCATCCGGCGATGATCTTCCAGTATCTGATAGGTGCCGGAGCGTTTCGGGTTCGATTGATCATAGAGGGTTTTTCGCTTGCTTTTCTGCCAATCGTTAAACTTAATGCTATCTGTCATTCCCCGTATTCCCATGATCAAAAATTTCTATATAAGTCGGAACTACTATCAAAAAGTTACATAGATGGCGTCTTCTTAACATGTTTGAGGACTAGGAAATTTTGAGGATTGATGCCGAGTCCGCTTACCTCTTTTCGCACAAACCGGATGGCTTTATCGTAGAACAAAGGCACAATTGGTGCATCCGCAATAACGATCGAATCCATTTTTTGATAGAGTTCTTTACGTAGATCTAAGGAAGAAATGCTTCGGGCCGCTATGTAAAGACTGTCAAACGTATTATTCTTGTAATGGGTATAATTGGGTCCATTGGGCGTAAAGTTTTCGCTGTAGAATAGCGATAAATAATTTTCGGCATCGGGATAATCAGCGATCCAACTGGCGCGGAACACATCCAACTCCCCGGTGCTTTTCATTTGTCGCAGGGTAGAGGGGGGCACCACATCAATGGTCACGTTCAAGCCTAGCTTTTCCAGTTCTCGCTGCACGTATTCGCAAATATCGAGATACTGACTGTTGGTGCCGATCACAATTTCGGGATTGGTATCACCGGTCTCTGTTTTGTATTGTTCGATGAGTTGTCGTGCTTTTTCCGGTTGATAATCGTAGCCATCAATATCAGCAAAGCCTGGCAAGCCTTTCGGAATGACCCCATTCACTGCCGGGATTCCCATCCCGTTGCGTAAATAGGTGATCATCTTCTCCCGGTCGAAACCGTAATTTACAGCTTGCCGTAATGCTTTCGATTGGATTTCCGGCGTGTCGCCTCCCAAGAAGAACCCTAAGTATTCGGTATTGAGATAAGGGGACGTAATGAGTTTTACCGCCTCTTCATACTTGGGTTGCAATTGCCCTGTGGTTGTGATGATCTCGTCTTTATAAGAATTGTCTAAACTGGAAACCAAATCGATATTTCCCTGTGCAAATTGCAAGAACTCACTTTGTTTATCGGGTAAGAAGGTGATCGCAACGGCTTCGAGGTAGGGCAAAGCGTTTCCTTCCGCATCTGTTTCAAAATAATGAGGATTTCTTCGGAAGACCAATTTGATGTTTTCTTCCCACAATTTAAACTGAAAAGGCCCCGTTCCTACGGGATTTCTTCGGAATTCACTACCGTATTCTTCTACGGCTTCCTTCGGAACCACGGAACAATACCGCATTGATAATAAGCCTAAAAATGCCGGAAACGGTTGTTTTAATTGAATGATAAAAGTGCTGTCATTCGGAGCATTGTAAGAAGCTACGTTGTTCATTACCCAGCTGCCCGGAGACGCCACTTTGGGGTCGGTAAGTCGATCAAAACTATAGGCAAAGTCTGAAGCGACCACTTTGCGGGTACTGTCGGGTGCAAATGCTTTATTGTTGTGATAATACACATCATCTCTTAAATAGAAGGTATAGGTTTGCGTACTGTCGTTTACTTCCCAACGTTTGGCAATATCGGGTTGAATGTTCAACGAATCATCCAATTGTACGAGTCCGTTGTACAACTGATTCGTTGGCCAAATGATTTGCGGATTCCGTGCAAAAGCCGGATCGAGCGTAGGAATGTTACTGTGTTCGTTGTAGCGAAAGACAAGATGTTCTTTGTTGTTTTCTTCGGAAGAAGTACATGATAGCGCTACAAGGGTGCAAATGATTGATACTAGGAGATATAACGTTCGAGATGGGTGAATCATAGGCTTTCGAGAACCGATTTTAGTTTGTAACTTTGCGCCTTCATTTGCTAAAATACAAGAATGAACGCTCACAAAAAAGTCGCCTTTTACACCTTAGGTTGTAAGCTGAATTTCAGTGAAACGTCCACCATCGCCCGATCCTTTAAAGACGAAGGGTTTATGCGTGTAGATTTTTCTGAAAAAGCGGCTATTTATGTGATCAACACCTGCAGCGTTACTGAAAATGCCGACAAGCGTTTTAAAAGTATTGTAAAACAAGCAAAAAAAGCAAATCCCGAAGCCTTTATTGCAGCCATTGGTTGTTATGCCCAATTGAAACCACAAGAATTGGCTGATGTAGATGGAGTGGATTTGGTGCTGGGCGCAACGGAAAAATTCAAACTTACCGGCTACATTAACGATTTACTAGCGCATCCTGAGTCGTTTGCCAACGGCACCGCACAGATCCATTCTTGTGATATTAATGAAGCTGACTTCTACGTAGGGTCTTATTCCATAGGAGATCGCACGCGTGCTTTCCTCAAAGTACAAGATGGCTGCGATTATAAATGTACCTATTGCACCATTCCTTTGGCAAGAGGAATTTCCCGAAGTGATACGTTAGAGAACGTCTTGAACAATGCCGCGGAAATTAGTGCGCAAGGCATCAAAGAAATCGTTTTGACCGGGGTTAATATTGGTGACTACGGAAAAGGGGAGTTCGGTAATAAAAAGCATGAGCATACCTTTTTTGAACTTTGTCAGGCGTTAGATACGGTAGAGGGCATAGAGCGCCTTCGAATTTCATCAATAGAACCCAACCTTCTCAAAAACGAAACGATTGATTTTGTAGCTGCTTCGCGCACCTTTGTGCCACATTTTCACATTCCATTGCAGAGCGGAAGCAATAAATTGCTAAAATTGATGCGTCGTCGCTATATGCGTGAGTTGTACGTAGATCGGGTACAGCGTATCAAAGAAGTGATGCCTCAGGCGTGTATCGGAGTGGATGTAATTGTAGGATTTCCGGGTGAAACGGATGCCGACTTTTTGGAAACCTATACGTTCTTACAAGAATTGGACATTTCGTATCTGCATGTGTTTACGTATTCGGAACGTGATAATACACCGGCTGCTACTATGGACGGGGTCGTTCCGAAAAAGGTTCGTAGTAAGCGGAGCAAGATGTTACGCGGACTCTCAGCTAAAAAGCGACGTGCCTTTTATGAAAGTCGGCTGGGAAGTGAAGCTACAGCGCTTTTTGAGGGAGAAAATAAATTTGGATACATTCACGGGTTTACTGAAAATTACGTGAAGATCAAGGCCCCTTGGGATCCTGCTTTGGTAAACACTTTACATCAAGTTACCTTAGACCGCATTGATGAGGAAGGAATGGTACGCTGTTCTTTTGTGGAAGCACCCGTTTCGGGTTAGGGATTGTAGCGAACTACCGCGTAGTGCGAAAAGCCTGTCTGCCGATAGGCAGGCCCGACGTCGTAGCACGACGGAACCCCCAAAATCTAAATACTGATACCCACAGGAAGAAGGCTCTTATATTTTCTGCGATTCTTACGCATAAAGCCGGCCACTTCGGGACTTGTAGGAACTAAATTAATGCCGCGATCTTTTACTTCTTCAAACACGGCTTTGATAAAAATATCGCGAAACCCTTGTTCTTCCAGTATTTCCGGCATTTCATATTTCGTTAGAAATATCTTTCGATCTTGCAACGCGTATTCTATACGCGCCATATTGTCTCCCACTTCCAGTTCAAACTGGCGTAGGAACTCATTATCCGTAATTTCTACATCTTCAATCATGGGAAGTTATTTTATCGTTAATTCATCGGTATTTCTATTACTAAAATGCGACTACGGGGTGCTGCTTCAATCTCCACCGAATCAGTATCCCAAACTCCTACCGCATCGCGTTTTCCTAAGTGTTCTTCGGCAACTTGCGCTGATCCTTCAATGATAAAAACGTATGCGCCATGTGTTTTGTTGTGAAGTTCGTAGGTGGTGGTCGTCTTTTCAGAAAAATCACCGATGTTAAAATACGCTTGCTGATGCACCCACAATTGATCTCCTTTGGCTTTGTCCTTAGGTGCTACCACTGTTGTCAAGCTATTTGGTTTCAATAAACTAGAAATCTTTTTCTGATCATATCGCGGCGACACATTTTCAGTTTCCGGGAATACCCATATTTGAAATAATGTCACTGGTTCCTGACTGCTCGCATTGATCTCGCTGTGCTCCACGCCGCTTCCGGCACTCATTACCTGTATGTCTCCGGCTTTAACAACTCCTTCATTTCCCATAGAATCGCGATGCTTTAACGCTCCCGTCTGTGGAATGGTAACGATCTCCATATTTTCATGAGGATGTTTTCCGAAGCCCATACCCGGTGCCACGGTATCGTCGTTCATAACGCGTAGGAGTCCGAATTGCAATCTCTTGGGATCAAAGTAGTTAGCAAAACTAAAAGAATAATTCGCCTGAAGCCAGCCGTAGTCGGCCGAACCTCTCGTGTTAGCAGTATGTAAAATCTTTTTCATGATAGCCCCAAAAAAAGGTAGTCTTGTTACCTTTGTTACAAATTTACGAAAATTCTGACGGCTCTTATGCCACACCTTTGTTAAAGCCCTATGAACTCTTCTAAAATTCCTGTCTATTTTGTTCCCGGACTGGCCGCCGGAAGGGAGATTTTTAAAAATATTAAACTTCCGGAAGATCGCTATGAAATGGAGGTGATCGAGTGGTTAATTCCCGAAAAAGGGGAGTCAATGGCAGCCTATGCAAAGCGCATGGCGTCGCATGTGAGCAAACCAAATGCAATTTTAGTAGGGGTTTCTTTTGGTGGGGTTGTGGTGCAAGAAATGGCGGCTTTTTTATCGCTTCGGAAGGTAATTATTATCTCAAGCGTTAAATCTGAAACCGAATTGCCTAGCCGATTGAAGTTTGCGCGCAAGACGAAAGCATATAAATTATTGCCTACAGGTTGGATGTTGAATGCCGATGATCTCACGAGATTTGCAGTAGGACCGCGTTCAAAGAAACGGTTGGCGCTCTACCAACAGTTTCTGCATGTGCGAAATAAACAATACCTTGATTGGGCCATCGCCCATATGGTGAATTGGAAACGTACCGAAATCGATGAAGAAGTGGTACATATTCACGGTGACGAAGATCTGATTTTCCCGTTCAAAAATATTCTCAACAAAGAGGATTGCTTTGTTCTAGAGGGAGGAACTCACATTATGTTACTCAACAAAGGGGCAGAGGTCACTAAGACCCTTCGACAGATTATCGGGGCTTAAATCGCTGTTAAATACTTGAAAGAAGCTTTCAGTTTCGCTATCTTTAGTCAAAAATTTATGCTTATGACAGGTTTAGTCTCGAAAATAGGATTGTTAATCGCCGTGATTGGGGTAAGTGGACTTTGTGTGAATGCGGTTCAAGAGTCTCCAACTACAGATGAAAGTTTGAACAAACGCATGGTAAACGATTACAATGTGTATGCTTTACCACTTCCGGAAAGCATGGATTTTGCCGGTGAGCCGGTGCCTTTAAACGATCCGGATGTGCGCGAACGACTCGATCGAGAGTTGTTAGTGAATACGTATTGGCAGTCTAACGGGCTATTAATCATGAAGCGTGCTCATAAATACTTCCCGATCATTGAGCCTTTATTGGAGAAATACGGACTTCCTGATGATTTTAAATATTTGGCTGTCGCCGAAAGTGCTTTAGAGAATAATAGTTCTCCTGCGGGAGCTGCCGGTTTTTGGCATTTTCTGAAAGGAACGGGGCGCGAATACGGTTTGGAGATCAACGACTATGTAGACGAACGATATAACTTAGAGAAAGCAACTCAAGTAGCTGCGGAATACTTGAAAAAGTCGAAAGAACGCTTCGGAAGCTGGACGCTGGCTGCCGCTGCATATAATGCTGGAAATTATGGTGTTTCAAAACAAATCGATCGTCAAAAGGCTCAAAATAACTACTACGACCTCTTATTGAACAGTGAAACAAGTCGGTATGTCTTCCGAATTCTTGCTTTTAAAGAGATCTTAAGCAATCCTCAGAAGTACGGGTTCAATTTTAGAGAGAAAGATTTATATACTGCGGTGCCTACCTACAATGTAAAAGTAGATACGCCGGTAACCGACTTTGCAGAATTCGCCAAACGCTTTGAGATTAATTACAAGATCTTAAAGATCCACAATCCTTGGCTTCGCGAAACCTATTTAAAGAATGCTTCCGGAAAAGAATATTTAATTGAAATTCCTGAGAAAGGGTATTACAAGACAAGTACGGGACAATAATTAACGTCGCCCGCGCCGTCCGCCGCGACCGCCACCAAATTGTTGACGAGGCACACCGGCGCGCTTCATTTGCTGTTTCATCATTTTAATTTGATCGTCCAGCATGTTGTGTTTATCTAATTTCTTCGCGTCTGCCAAAAGCATTTCTGCTTCGCGTTTACGATTTTTGGTCATGGCAATTCCGGCAAGATTCAATTTCGCCATGGCTAAGTCGGTATCCATATTCAACCCTAAACTCACCGCCTTTTTAAAGTATTTTTCGGCTTCATTCATATTGGTTTGCGCTACCATGAGTCCGTTGAGATAGTTGTAATATCCCTGCTGCTTCCTTACCAGGGATGCTTCCGGATTTTTGATCTTATCGAGCCACTTTTTGGCGCCGGGAAAGTCTTGCTTCCGAAGACGTAGAAAGGCAAGCAAAATAATTTCGTTCTTGAAGTATAGAAAGATAAATATTCCCGCCAGCAAAACGAACATAATACCGTTGCCGATATTCCCTTCGATGAACTGCCATACTGCGAGTCCGATTGTCAATGCTGCAAAGAATAATTTGATGTTTTTATGAAACATGATGTCGCTTTATTTAAGGGGAGCAAAGGTATGAAAATCTATCAAGATTTTTTTGTCTTTTGCGTTTGGGAAAGTAAAAAATGATTGTATATTTGCACCCGACTTTTACGAAAGGTCTAAACAATAGAATTTTTCAGAAGAAAATATAAGATACGATGAAAAGAACATTTCAGCCATCTAAGAGAAAGAGAAGAAACAAACACGGTTTTAGAGAGCGTATGGCTTCCGTTAACGGACGAAAAGTATTGGCTGCCCGTCGCAAGAAGGGGAGAAAGAAATTGAGTGTCTCTTCTGAAACACGTCACAAAAAATAATGTTGATAAATCATAAATAAAAAAGGTGTTGTTTACAAGCAACACCTTTTTTTTATACCCTTATGGGTTGTAATTTTACCACTTCGAAAATACCTTAGTACAATGCCAAAAAATAAGTCCATCAAATCGGTTTTAATCATCGGATCCGGTCCTATTGTGATCGGACAAGCTTGTGAATTCGACTACTCCGGATCGCAATCGCTTCGTTCCCTGAGAGAAGACGGTATTGAAACGATTCTTATCAATTCCAACCCTGCAACTATCATGACCGATCCCTCCATGGCCGATCATGTCTATTTGTTGCCACTCACCACGAAGTCGTTGGTAAAGATCCTAAAAGAACATCCTCAAATCGATGCGGTGCTTCCTACGATGGGAGGACAGACCGCTTTGAACTTATGTATCGAGGCCGACGAGAAAGGGATTTGGAAAGATTTTGATGTGAAATTAATTGGGGTGGATATCAGCGCGATCAATATCACCGAAGATCGCGATCAATTCAAAGAATTGATGCGGGAGATCGGTGTGCCGGTAGCTCCTGCAAAAACAGCAAAATCTCTGTTACAAGGAAAGGAGATCGCTCAGGAATTCGGACTTCCACTATTAATTCGTGCTTCCTTTACCTTAGGAGGGGCCGGAGCCGCACTGGTAGAAACAGAAGATGAATTTGAGGCCGCATTGTCACACGGACTAGAAGTGTCGCCGATTCACGAAGTGCTTATTGATAAAGCCTTACAGGGTTGGAAAGAATACGAGTTAGAGTTGTTGCGCGATAAGAACAATAACGTAGTGATCATTTGTACGGTAGAGAATATGGACCCTATGGGAATCCATACCGGAGACTCTATCACAGTAGCGCCGGCCATGACTTTAAGCGATTCGGCTTTTCAACGCATGCGCGACATGGCGATCAAAATGATGCGAAATATTGGTGACTTTGCAGGGGGATGTAACGTACAATTTGCCGTAAGCCCCGATGAAAAAGAAGACATCATTGCTATTGAGATCAATCCTCGTGTATCGCGTTCTTCGGCACTAGCATCAAAAGCTACAGGATATCCCATCGCTAAGATCGCCGCTAAATTGGCATTGGGGTATACCTTAGATGAACTTGATAACCAAATTACAAAAACGACTTCCGCTTTATTTGAACCTACCTTAGACTATGTGATCGTGAAGATTCCGCGTTGGAACTTCGACAAGTTTGAGGGATCGAACCGAATCTTAGGTCCGCAAATGAAATCAGTAGGGGAAGTTATGGGGATCGGTCGTTCTTTCCAAGAAGCGCTTCACAAAGCAACACAATCATTAGAGATCAAACGAAATGGTCTCGGCGCCGATGGAAAAAGCTATACCAATTACGAACAAATTCTCGACAAGCTTAGAAACGCCAGTTGGGATCGGGTGTTTGTAATCTATGACGCGATTCAGTTGGGAATTCCGCTGAGCAGAATTCATGAGATCACGAAGATCGATATGTGGTTCTTAAAGCAATATGAAGAACTGTACTTGCTCGAAAAAGAAATTTCACAATATACCTTAGATACCTTACCGCGTGAATTATTGCTTGAATCCAAGCAAAAAGGCTACGGGGATCGCCAGATAGCACATATGTTGTCTTGTTTGGAAAGTGAGGTTTATAAAAAGCGGGAAGAGCTCAATATTCAACGTGTTTATAAACTGGTAGATACCTGTGCAGCCGAATTTGTCGCGCAAACCCCATACTATTATTCCACTTTCGAAAATGAAATGGAAACGGCCGATGGTCAGCGGTTGGTTGCAAATGATAGTCCGGTGACTGATAAGAAAAAGATCATTGTCTTGGGCTCAGGACCAAATCGTATCGGACAAGGAATAGAATTTGATTACTGCTGCGTTCATGGCGTGTTGGCTGCCGCCGAATGCGGGTACGAAACCATTATGATCAATTGTAATCCCGAAACGGTTTCAACCGACTTTGATGTGGCTGACAAGCTTTATTTCGAACCGGTCTTCTGGGAACATATTTATGACATCATTCGTCATGAAAACCCGGTGGGAGTCATTGTTCAGTTGGGGGGGCAAACCGCACTGAAATTAGCCGAGAAGTTAGATCGCTACGGAATCAAGATCATGGGAACCAGCTACCAAGCCCTAGATTTGGCAGAAGATCGCGGAAGTTTCTCAACCCTGCTGAAAGATAATAATATTCCCTATCCTCGTTTCGGAACAGCAGAAACCACTGACGAAGCCCTAGCACTGGCGGATACGTTGGATTTTCCACTTTTAATTCGTCCTTCTTATGTATTGGGGGGGCAAGGAATGAAGATTGTGATCAACAAGCAAGAATTGGAAGCGCATGTGGTTGATTTACTGCGGAAAATTCCGAATAACAAATTGCTATTAGACCATTATTTGGACGGTGCGATTGAAGCGGAAGCAGATGCGATCTGTGATGGA
>DFVG01000011.1:66232-71314 GCA_002379985.1 Flavobacteriaceae bacterium UBA4166 | reverse complement strand
GAGCGTGGTATTACCATTACTTCTGCGGCAACTACCTGTACCTGGAGATTTCCTTTGGAAAACGCACAGCCAACTCCCGAAACTAAAGAATACAACTTTAACATTATCGATACTCCTGGTCACGTTGACTTTACCGTAGAGGTAAACCGTTCATTGCGTGTTCTTGATGGATTGGTATTTTTATTTAGTGCGGTTGATGGGGTAGAACCTCAGTCAGAAACTAACTGGCGTTTAGCAGATAACTATAAAGTACCTCGTATTGGTTTCGTAAACAAAATGGACCGTCAAGGGTCTAACTTCCTTGCTGTGTGTCAGCAGGTGAAAGACATGTTGAAATCTAATGCGGTGCCAATTGTATTGAATATTGGTGATGAAGCAGATTTCAAAGGGATTATCGACTTGGTGAAGAACCGTGCAATCATTTGGCATGACGAAACTCAAGGAGCAACTTTTGATGTCGTTGATATTCCTGAAGATATGAAGGAAGAGGCTCGTAAGTACCGTGCGCTTCTTATTGAGGAAGTAGCTACGTATGACGAAGAGCTTCTTGAAAAATTCATGGAAGATGAAGATTCTATTACTGAGGAAGAAGTGCATGCTGCGCTTCGTGCTGCTGTAATGGATATGGCAATTATCCCAATGGTTTGTGGATCTGCCTTTAAAAATAAAGGAGTTCAGTTCTTATTAGATGCTGTATGTCGTTATTTGCCTTCACCGGTAGATAAAGAAGGTATCGTAGGTGTGAATCCTGATACTGAAAAAGAAGAAGTTAGAAAGCCAGATGTAACAGCACCTTTCGCTGCCTTGGCTTTTAAAATTGCTACCGATCCTTTCGTAGGTCGTTTGGCATTCTTCCGTGCCTATTCTGGTCGTTTGGATGCGGGTTCTTATGTATTGAACAATCGTTCTGGTAAGAAAGAACGTATTTCTCGTATCTACCAAATGCACTCTAATAAGCAAAATGCGATCGAGTATATTGAAGCTGGGGACATTGGAGCAGCTGTTGGTTTTAAAGATATTAAGACCGGAGATACGCTAACCGATGAAAAGCATCCAATCGTTCTGGAATCTATGGATTTCCCAGATCCGGTTATTGGTATTGCTGTAGAGCCTAAAACAAAGGCTGATGTGGATAAATTAGGGATGGCACTTGCGAAGTTGGCGGAAGAAGATCCAACCTTTCAAGTACGTACCGATGAAGCTTCAGGTCAAACGATTATTTCTGGTATGGGTGAGCTTCACTTGGATATCATTGTAGACCGTTTGCGTCGTGAGTTCAAGGTAGAAGTGAATCAAGGACAGCCTCAGGTTGAGTACAAAGAAGCGATTACGCGTAGAGCAGAACATCGTGAAGTGTACAAGAAGCAGTCGGGTGGTCGTGGTAAATTTGCGGATATCGTATTTACGATCGAACCTGCTGAAGAAGGAAAAGACGGATTGGAATTCGTTTCTGAAATCAAGGGTGGTAACGTTCCTAAGGAATTTATTCCATCCATTGAAAAAGGATTCAAAATGGCGATGCAAAATGGTCCATTGGCAGGATATGAAGTAGAAGCGATGAAAGTAACGTTGACGGATGGTTCTTATCACGATGTGGATTCTGATCAGTTGTCGTTCGAATTGGCTGCGAAGCTTGGATTCAAAAACGCTGCGAAAGCTGCAAAGGCAGTTATCATGGAGCCTATCATGAAGTTGGAAGTAATCACTCCCGAAGAAAATATGGGTGACATTGTAGGTGACTTGAACCGTCGTCGCGGACAGGTAAATAACATGGGTGACCGTGCTGGAGCCAAAGTGGTGAAAGCAGATGTGCCACTATCTGAGATGTTTGGATACGTAACAACCTTGCGTACGCTTTCTTCAGGACGTGCCACATCTACCATGGAATTTTCACACTATGCCGAAACGCCTTCTAATATTTCAGAAGAAGTGATCGCTGCGGCAAAAGGAACTGCTAACGTTTAATATTTCAGCAATGAGTCAAAAAATCAGAATTAAATTAAAATCTTACGATCATAATTTAGTAGACAAATCTGCTGAAAAAATCGTTAAGACCGTAAAAAGTACAGGGGCGGTAGTAACAGGGCCTATCCCACTACCTACCCATAAGAAGATCTTTACCGTGTTGCGTTCGCCACACGTAAACAAGAAGAGTAGAGAACAATTCCAATTGAGCTCGTACAAGCGCTTGTTGGATATTTACAGCTCTTCCTCTAAAACCATTGACGCACTCATGAAATTGGAGTTGCCAAGTGGGGTTGAAGTAGAGATCAAAGTATAAGTATAATACGCTTGACGGAAGTCGAGTATACATGTCCGGAGCTGCGAGCGAAGGAAAAACGGAAACAAAATAAAATTCAGGGCTGAATTTATTTTGGCCCTGTTTTTTTCTGAAAGGATCACAGAAGAACTTTCGGAAGCAGAATAACAATAATTAATAACTAATAATTAATAACTATGTCTGGGTTAATAGGAAAAAAGATCGGGATGACCAGCATCTTTGACGAGAACGGAAAGAACATTCCGTGTACCGTGATCGAAGCAGGTCCCTGTGTCGTTACCCAAGTCAGAACCACAGAGGTTGACGGGTATGAAGCACTTCAACTTGGTTTCGATGACAAGAAGACAGCTAATAAAGCGGCTGAGGGCCACGCTAAGAAAGCGGGCACTACTGCAAAGCGTCGTGTTGTAGAATTCCAAGGATTTCAAGAAGAGTACAAATTAGGTGATAGCATCACTGTAGATCATTTCGCGGAAGGGGAATTTGTAGATATTACAGGTACTTCCAAAGGAAAAGGTTTCCAAGGGGTTGTAAAGCGCCATGGATTTGGCGGTGTTGGGCAGGCCACACACGGTCAGCACAATCGTTTGAGAGCACCGGGTTCTATTGGTGCGGCTTCCTATCCTGCACGAGTATTCAAAGGAATGCGCATGGCGGGACAAATGGGGAATGAAAAAGTAAAAGTTCAAAACCTACGAGTGTTGAAAGTAGTTCCTGAAAAGAACTTACTTGTTGTGAAAGGGTGTGTGCCCGGTCATAAGAACGCTTATGTAACAATTCAGAAGTAATGAAGGTAGCAGTAGTAGATAAAAACGGAAAAGACACCGGAAGAAAGGTAGAGCTTTCTAAAGAAGTGTTTGGTATTGAGCCTAACAACCACGCTGTATATCTCGATGTTAAGCAGTACTTGGCAAACCAACGTCAAGGAACGCATAAGTCGAAGGAGCGTGCTGAAATTACAGGTTCTACCCGTAAGATTAAAAAGCAAAAAGGAACCGGTACCGCACGTGCGGGTAGCATCAAGTCTCCAATCTTTAAAGGAGGTGGGCGTATTTTCGGACCTCGTCCGAAAGATTACCGATTCAAATTGAACAAAAATCTAAAGCGATTGGCGCGTAAATCTGCCTTGACAATGAAGGCAAATGACAAAGCCATCGTAGTGATTGAAGACCTCTCTTTTGATACACCGAAGACCAAAGAATTTACTTCGGTATTAAAATCACTAGGACTGGAAGATAAAAAATCCCTCGTAGTGTTGGGAGAGTCAAATAATAACGTATATTTGTCGTCTCGTAATTTAAAAGGCACTGAAGTTGTAACTAACTCAGAATTAAGCACTTATAAAATTATGAATGCAAATAGCGTCGTGTTATTTGAAGGTTCTTTGGAAGGAATTGAAGAAAACTTAAGTAAATAGAAACGAGATGAATATCTTAATTAAACCTATTATTACGGAAAAAGCTACAGCGGATGCGGAAGTTAACAACCGATACGGTTTTGTAGTGAACTCGAAGGCGAACAAGGTAGAAATCAAGAAAGCGGTTGAGGCCACTTATGGAGTTTCTGTTGAAAAAGTTCGCACAATGAATGTCCGCCCAGATCGCCGTGTTCGTTACACGAAATCGGGGATCCAAACTGGTAAAACAAATGCTTACAAAAAAGCAATCGTACAGGTGGCGGAAGGTGATACTATAGATTTTTACGAAAACATCTAAACCTAGTTTAGATAAAATTAGACAACTATGTCAGTAAGAAAATTAAAGCCAATCACCCCAGGACAGCGTTTTAGAGTGGTTAACGGGTTTGACGCCATTACCACTGATAAGCCGGAAAAGAGCTTGCTCGCACCGAAAAAACGTTCTGGAGGTAGAAACAGTCAAGGAAAAATGACCATGCGCTACAAGGGTGGTGGTCACAAAAGACGATATCGAATTATCGACTTTAAGCGCGACAAGCACGGAATTCCGGCTACTGTTGCGACAATTGAATACGATCCAAACCGTACCGCATTTATCGCTTTGGTAAATTACCAAGATGGTGAAAAGCGTTACGTGATTGCCCAAAATGGGCTTCAAGTAGGTCAAAACATTGTATCAGGGGAAACTACCGCCCCAGAAATTGGAAATGCAATGACTTTGGCTAATATCCCACTAGGTACTATTATTTCTTGTATTGAATTACATCCTGGACAAGGAGCCGTAATGGCGCGTAGTGCTGGTGCATTTGCACAATTGATGGCACGTGAAGGGAAGTATGCTACTATCAAATTACCTTCTGGGGAAACTCGTATGGTGTTAAGTAGCTGTATGGCGACTATCGGTGCTGTTTCAAACAGTGATCACCAATTGATCGTTTCCGGTAAAGCGGGTCGTTCAAGATGGTTAGGTAGAAGACCACGTACAAGACCAGTTGTGATGAACCCGGTAGATCACCCGATGGGTGGTGGAGAAGGGAAGTCTTCTGGTGGACACCCACGTTCTCGTAAAGGTATTCCTGCGAAAGGATACCGCACTCGCACGAGAACTAAAGCGAGTAATAAATACATTATCGAACGTAGAAAGAAATAATAAATTATGGCAAGATCATTAAAAAAAGGACCTTACGTTCACTATAAATT
Organism: Flavobacteriaceae bacterium UBA4166; assembly: GCA_002379985.1. Taxonomy (GTDB): domain Bacteria; phylum Bacteroidota; class Bacteroidia; order Flavobacteriales; family Flavobacteriaceae; genus DFVG01. The sequence goes on along the minus strand of DFVG01000011.1, from coordinate 66,416 downwards.
AGACCAAAAAGTCCAAGAAAATGTGGCGTCGAACAAGAAGACGGTGATCAAGACCTGGTCACGGGCTTCGATGATTACGCCCGACTTCGTCGGACAAACCATTGCGGTGCATAACGGACGTCAATTCGTTCCGGTATATGTAACCGAAAACATGGTAGGACATAAATTAGGCGAATTTTCACCT
>DFVG01000011.1:63863-65918 GCA_002379985.1 Flavobacteriaceae bacterium UBA4166 | reverse complement strand
AAATTAGGCGAATTTTCACCTACACGATCATTCCGTGGTCACGCAGGTGCGAAAAACAAAGGAAAAAAGTAATAGGCCATGGGAGTTCGTAAAAGAGAAAGAGCAGAGCAAATCAAAGAAGCAAAGAAAACACAATACTTTGCGAAATTGAACAATTGCCCTACGTCACCTCGTAAGATGCGTTTGGTTGCAGACCTAGTGCGCGGTGAAAAAGTAGATAAAGCGCTGAACATTCTAAGATTTAGCAAGAAAGAAGCATCTAATCGTTTGGAAAAGCTACTGCTTTCGGCAATTGCCAACTGGCAGGCTAAAAACGAAGATGCAAGTATTGAAGATGCTGATCTTTTTGTGAAAGAAATCCGCGTGGACGGTGGAACGATGTTGAAGAGACTTCGCCCAGCACCACAAGGTCGCGCACATAGAATTAGAAAACGTTCCAACCACGTAACATTGGTGCTTGGAGCTAACGATAACACACAAAGCTAGAAGTTAAATGGGACAGAAAACAAATCCAATCGGAAATCGCTTAGGTATCATTCGCGGATGGGAATCCAACTGGTACGGTGGTAACGACTACGGTGATAAGCTCGCCGAAGACGATAAGGTTAGAAAATATGTTCATGCTCGTTTAAGCAAAGCAAGTGTGTCACGTGTAATCATTGAGCGTACGCTGAAGCTTGTAACCGTTACTATCACTACGGCACGTCCCGGTATCATTATCGGAAAAGGCGGTCAAGAGGTAGACAAGCTAAAAGAAGAGCTTAAGAAGATTACCGGAAAGGAAGTTCAGATCAACATTCACGAGATCAAGAGACCAGAGCTTGATGCGAATCTTGTAGCAGCAAGTATTGCGCGACAAATTGAAAATCGTATTTCATATCGTCGTGCGATCAAAATGGCTATTGCGGCTGCTATGAGAATGAATGCTGAAGGAATTAAAATCCAAATTGCAGGACGTTTAAACGGTGCTGAAATGGCGCGTGTAGAGTCTTACAAAGAAGGGCGTATTCCACTTTCCACGTTTAGAGCCGATATTGATTATGCTTTAGTTGAGGCCCACACTACCTATGGTAGATTAGGTGTTAAAGTATGGATCATGAAAGGTGAAGTTTATGGTAAGCGAGAGCTTTCTCCTTTAGTAGGATTGTCTAAGAAAGGAAAAGGATCTGGCCGGGGTGGTAACAAATCACGTCGTAACAGAAAGTAATTTTTTAAAGAGAAAAGAACATGTTACAACCTAAGAGAACAAAATACCGCAAGCAGCAGAAAGGGCGTATGAAAGGAAACGCTGGCCGTGGAAATCAATTGGCTAACGGAACCTTCGGGATTAAGTCTTTAGATTCTAATTTCGTTACTGCACGTCAAATTGAAGCTGCTCGTATTGCCGCTACGCGCTACATGAAAAGGGAAGGTTCAATCTGGATCATGATTTTCCCAGACAAACCAATTACAAAAAAGCCCTTGGAAGTACGTATGGGTAAAGGAAAAGGTGCCGTAGAATATTATGCTGCGGTAGTGAAGCCTGGTAGAATTATGTTTGAAGTTTCCGGCGTACCGTTGGCAACTGCAAAAGAAGCATTGCGCCTAGCGGCTCAAAAGCTTCCTGTACGAACTAAATTCGTGGTATCGCGAACCTATCAAGAGTAATTTTTGAAATGGCGACTATGAAACAATCAGAGATAAAAGAAGCATCTACAGCGGAACTACAGGAACGTATGTCCGAATTAAAAAAGGCACATACCGACCTTAAAATAGCACACGCTATTTCACCGTTGGAAAATCCAATTCAACTACGCGCACAACGACGTGTGATGGCTCGAATTGCGACTGAACTAACTAAAAGAGAAGTACAATAACGGTACGAAGCTGAACGATGGAACAAACAACAACAAGAAATCTAAGAAAAGAACGTATTGGGGTAGTAACCAGTAACAAAATGGAAAAATCCATTGTTGTTAGTGAGGTGAAGAAAGTAAAACACCCTATGTATGGAAAGTTCGTGTTGAAAACGAAGAAATACGTAGCACACGACGAGAAAAACGACTGCAACGAAGG
>DFVG01000011.1:1157-63551 GCA_002379985.1 Flavobacteriaceae bacterium UBA4166 | reverse complement strand
CGAGAAAAACGACTGCAACGAAGGCGATACGGTACGCATCATGGAGACGCGTCCATTAAGTAAAACCAAGTGTTGGAGGTTAGTAGAAATCATAGAAAGAGCTAAGTAATCATGGTACAACAAGAATCGAAATTAAAAGTAGCAGACAATACCGGAGCCAAAGAAGTTCTTTGTATTCGCGTATTGGGCGGAACCAAAAAGCGTTACGCCTCTATTGGAGATAAAATTGTGGTTACTGTAAAAGAAGCGACTCCGAATGGAAACATCAAAAAAGGTGCTGTATCTACCGCCGTGGTAGTGCGTACCGTAAAGGAAGTACGTCGTCCCGACGGATCGTACATTCGTTTTGACGATAATGCTTGTGTATTATTGAACCCACAAGGAGAAATGCGTGGAACCCGTGTATTCGGTCCTGTAGCGCGTGAGCTTCGAGACAAGCAATTTATGAAAATAGTATCATTGGCACCTGAGGTGCTTTAATACGAAACAAGATGGCAAAGCTTAAGATAAAATCAGGGGATACGGTGATCGTTACTGCCGGTGAACACAAAGGTTCACAGGGAGAAGTTTTGCGCGTTTTCCGTGAAAAAAACAAAGCAATCGTAGAAGGAGTGAACATCGTGAAAAAGCACGAAAAACCTAGTGCAGCAAATCCGCAAGGAGGTATTGCTGAAAAGGAAGCTCCCATTCATATTTCGAACCTTTCATTAGTAGATCCTAAGTCTGGGGAAGCAACCCGAGTAGGATACCGAATGGAGGATGGTAAGAAAGTACGATTTGCAAAAAAATCGAATCAAGTATTATAGTTATGGCATACACACCAAGACTTAAGCAAGAATATAAGGAGCGTGTTGTAAACGCCCTAACCGATGAATTCGGCTACAAGAATGTAATGCAAGTTCCTAAGTTGCAACGTATCGTTGTTTCTCGAGGAATTGGAGCAGCAGTGGCTGATAAGAAGTTGATCGACAATTCCGTAGAGGAGCTTTCTAACATTACCGGTCAGAAAGCGATCGCAACGATTTCTAAGAAAGACGTTGCTACCTTTAAACTTCGTAAGGGAATGCCTATTGGGGCAAAAGTTACCCTTCGCGGAGAGCGCATGTACGAATTTTTAGACCGTTTGATTACAACGGCACTTCCTAACGTACGTGACTTTAACGGAATTAACGCTACCGGTTTCGACGGAAGAGGAAATTATTCTTTGGGAATTACTGAACAAATCATTTTCCCGGAAGTGAATATTGACCGTGTTAAGAAGATCGAAGGGATGAACATTACGTTCGTAACTTCTGCGGAAACCGATAAGGAAGCGAAATCATTATTAACCGAATTAGGATTACCTTTTAAAAAGAACTAAGATGGCTAAAGAATCAATGAAAGCCCGCGAGGTGAAACGACAAAAAATGGTAAAGAAGTATGCTGAAAAACGCAAAGCTTTGAAAGAAGCAGGCGATTGGGAAGCACTTCAGAAGTTGCCAAAAAACTCGTCGCCGGTTCGTTTGCACAATCGTTGCAAGCTAACGGGAAGGCCTAAAGGATATATGCGTCAGTTTGGTGTTTCACGTGTTATGTTTCGTGAGATGGCGAATAACGGATTGATTCCTGGGGTGCGTAAAGCCAGCTGGTAATAAATTTTAATGGGTTTCAGGTTTGTCGGATGTTCGACGAAAACCGTTACCGTAACTATAACTAAATGAAAACAGATCCAATTGCAGATTATCTAACTCGAGTTAGAAATGCTATTAGTGCAGGACACCGTGTGGTAGAAATACCCGCTTCTAACCTGAAAAAGGAGATCACAAAGATCCTTTTTGATCAGGGGTACATCTTGAGCTACAAATTTGAAGACGACAATGGTCCTCAGGGAATCATTAAGATCGCTTTGAAGTACGACAAGTTGACCAAAGATCCTGTCATCAAAAAGATTCAACGAATTAGTAAACCCGGTTTACGTAAGTACTCAGGTTCTTCAGAAATGCCGCGCATTCTCAATGGATTGGGAATTGCCATCGTGTCGACTTCCGCAGGAGTAATGACAGGAAAGCAGGCGCAAGCTCAGAATGTAGGAGGAGAAGTACTTTGTTACGTATACTAATTAAATAAAGACAAGAAATGTCAAGAATAGGTAATAACCCGGTAGCTATCCCAGAAGGCGTAATAGTTGAAGTAAAAGACAACGCTGTTATTGTAAAAGGGAAATTAGGCGAGTTAACGCAGCAGTTTGATGCCGTTAGCGTATCGGTAGAGGAAGGAAAAGTTGTAGTAGAGCGTCCTTCTGATGCCAAAGATCACAAATCAAAGCATGGTTTATACAGAGCTCTAATCAATAATATGATTGCAGGAGTTTCTGAAGGCTTCACCAAAAAGTTAGAATTGGTTGGAGTTGGATTCCGTGCCAGCAACCAGGGGCAAAAATTAGATTTGGCTATTGGGTTTTCACATAACATCGTAATGGACATCGCTCCAGAGGTGAAAGTGGAAACACAATCCGAAAAAGGTAAGAACCCTATTGTAATATTAACATCACACGACAAACAATTGGTTGGGCAAGTTGCCGCGAAAATCCGCAGCTTCCGTAAGCCAGAGCCCTACAAAGGAAAAGGTATTCGATTTGTTGGTGAACATATTAGAAGAAAAGCAGGTAAATCTGCATAAGAAATTAAGTTATGGCATTATCTAAAAATAGTAGAAGAAACCGTATTCGTTACCGAATCAGAAAAACGATCTCTGGAACAGAACAGCGACCTCGTTTGGCGGTTTTCAGAAGCAATAAAGAAATTTATGCGCAACTTATTGACGATGTAAATGGAACTACCATTACGGCTGCATCTTCAAGAGATAAAGACATTGACGCATCAAAAGTAAACAAAAGTGACGCTGCAAAATTGGTAGGGCAATCTATTGCCGAAAAAGCTAAAAAAGCAGGGATCGATACAGTTGCTTTCGATCGCGGAGGATATTTGTATCACGGACGCGTTAAATCATTAGCGGAAGGAGCTCGCGAGGGCGGATTAAAATTCTAAAAGTATTATGTATCAAGATTATAAAAACGTAGAAACAGTAAAACCCGGTGGCCTAGATCTTAAAGATCGTTTGGTAGGAGTACAACGTGTTACCAAAGTAACCAAAGGGGGAAGAGCTTTTGGATTTTCAGCCATCGTAGTAGTTGGAGATGAGAACGGAGTCGTAGGACAAGGACTAGGGAAGTCGAAAGACGTAGCTAGTGCGATCGCTAAAGCGATTGAAGATGCAAAAAAGAACTTAGTACGTATTCCTCTTAACAAAGCAACCCTTCCGCATGAGCAGAAAGGGAAGTACGGAGGAGCTCGCGTTACCTTATTGCCGGCAGCGCCTGGTACCGGAGTAATTGCCGGTGGAGCGGTGCGTGCGGTATTGGAAGCAGTGGGCGTTCACGACGTATTGTCAAAATCACAAGGATCATCCAACCCACATAACGTGGTAAAAGCTACTTTTGATGCATTATTGCAGTTGCGAAGTGCGCAAACCGTAGCGAAACAACGTGGAATTTCCTTAGAGAAATTGTATAAAGGATAATTACAGGAATCATGGCAAAAATCAAAGTAACAAAGGTTCGCAGTGCGATCAACCGCTCACAACATCAAAAAAGAACGCTTGAAGCACTTGGCTTACGTAAAATAGGCCAAACTGTAGAACATGACGACACGCCAAGTATTCTTGGTATGATAAAAAAAGTTAATCACCTGGTTTCAGTAGAAACCAACTAAGAGATACGCAATGGATTTAAGTAACTTAAAACCAGCAGAAGGTTCGGTTAAAAACCAAGGAAAGCGCGTAGGGCGTGGCCAAGGAAGCGGAAAAGGCGGAACTGCCACCCGTGGACACAAAGGAGCTAAGTCTCGTTCTGGATACTCCAAGAAAATTGGATTCGAAGGAGGGCAAATGCCTTTACAGCGTCGTGTGCCGAAGTTTGGTTTCAACAATCGTAACCGAAAAGAATACCAAGGAATCAATGTAGATACATTGCAACAATTGGTAGATGATAAAAAAATTAAGGATACAATAGATTTCGACACTATGGTGGAGATGGGCTTAGCTCATAAGAACGATATGGTGAAGATTTTGGGAAGAGGAGAACTGAAGGCGAAACTAAAAGTGTCTGCTCATAAGTTTACTGCTTCTGCTCAGAAAGCTATCGAAGCTGCAGGAGGTGAAGCCGTAACCCTTTAATCTTAGAACAAGGATGAAATTTATTGAGACCTTAAAGAATGTTTTCAAGATAGAAGAACTGCGTGACCGTATTATGGTGACGCTGGGCTTTTTATTGGTATACCGATTTGGTGCCCAAGTGGTACTTCCTGGTATCGATGCTTCACGACTTAGCGAATTTGCTGGTAATTTTGATACTGGAGGGATTGGCGGTTTACTGAATGCATTTACCGGAGGGGCGTTTGCAAATGCTTCCGTCTTTGCACTGGGGATCATGCCTTACATCTCGGCTTCCATTGTGGTACAGTTAATGCAGATAGCAGTACCGTACTTACAGAAGCTTCAGAAAGAAGGTGAAAGTGGTAGAAAAAAGATCACACAAATTACGCGTTGGTTGACCATCGGTATTTGTTTGATTCAAGCACCAAGTTATTTGGCCGGTTTGCCTGCATTAGGCGTTCCAACAGAAGCGTTTATTTTAGGACAAACGCCTATGTTCTACATCTCTTCGACCATTATTTTGGTAACGGGATGTATTTTCGCCATGTGGTTGGGTGAGAAGATTACTGATAAGGGAATTGGAAACGGTATCTCTATTCTTATTATGGTAGGGATCATCGCAACGCTACCGTTATCATTCGTTCAAGAATTCGCAGCTCGTGTATTTGAATCAAATGGCGGGTTGATTATGATCTTGATTGAATTGGTGATCTGGTTCGTAATAATTTTGGCCTCTGTGATGTTGGTCATGGCGGTTCGGAAGATTCCGGTTCAGTATGCGAGACGTACGGCTACCGGAGGGTATGAAAAGAACATTTTTGGAGCCCGTCAGTTTATTCCGTTGAAGCTAAATGCTTCCGGAGTAATGCCAATCATCTTTGCACAAGCAATTATGTTCGTGCCGTCAGCGGTTGCGAGCTTGTCTGAAAGCGAATGGGCGCAAACCATTCAAGCTAATTTTAGCGATATCTTTGGCTTGTGGTATAATCTGGTGTTTGCTGCGTTAATTATCATATTTACGTACTTTTACACCGCAATTACGGTGCCTACCAATAAGATGGCTGACGACTTGAAACGCAGTGGTGGATTCATACCCGGAATTAAACCCGGAACAGACACCGCTGAATATTTAGATAGAATTATGTCACAAATTACCCTTCCTGGGTCTATTTTCTTGGCATTGATCGCAGTATTTCCTGCGTTTGTTGTAAAGATTTTAGGAATCCAGTCGGGATGGGCATTGTTCTACGGTGGTACTTCGCTCCTTATTATGGTAGGGGTTGCGATCGATACCATGCAACAAATTAACTCCTACTTATTGAACCGTCATTATGATGGCTTGATGAAGAGTGGTAAAAACAGAAAAGCAGTAGCATAAATTATGGCAAAACAACCCGCAATAGAACAAGATGGAACCATCGTAGAAGCATTGTCTAATGCGATGTTTCGAGTAGAATTGGAAAACGGTCATATCGTGACCGCCCATATTTCGGGTAAAATGCGTATGCACTACATTAAGTTGTTACCCGGAGATAAAGTAAAATTAGAAATGAGCCCTTACGATTTAACAAAGGCTCGAATAACATACAGATACTAAGGTTATGAAAGTAAGAGCATCTATAAAGAAAAGAAGTGCCGACTGCAAAATTGTTCGCAGAAAAGGCAGACTATATGTAATTAATAAAAAGAACCCTAAGTTCAAACAAAGACAAGGATAATTATGGCAAGAATCGCAGGTGTCGATATCCCTAAACAAAAGAGGGGTGTAATCGCGTTAACGTATATCTATGGAATCGGAAAAAGCCGTGCCCAAGAAATACTTGAAAAAGCCGGAGTGGACGAAGACAAAAAGGTTCACGAGTGGAACGATGATGAAATCGGAAACATTCGTGAAGCGGTTGGATCGTTTAAAATCGAAGGTGAGCTACGTAGCGAAGTTCAGTTAAGCATTAAACGCTTGATGGACATCGGATGTTACAGAGGTATTCGTCACAGAGCTGGACTTCCTTTACGAGGACAGCGTACAAAGAATAACTCCAGAACAAGAAAAGGAAAACGTAAAACTGTTGCTAACAAGAAGAAGGCAACCAAATAATCACTAGAAATGGCAAAGTCTAACCCAAAAGCGAAAACCGCTAAAAAGCGGAAAGTAAATGTTGAGTCGGTTGGAGAAGCGCACGTTACTGCTTCTTTCAACAACATCATCATTTCGTTAACGAATAAGAACGGAGATGTGATTTCTTGGTCTTCTGCCGGAAAAATGGGCTTTAGAGGTTCTAAGAAGAACACTCCTTATGCTGCCCAATTGGCGGCTGAAGATGCTTCAGGAGTAGCTCATGCAGCAGGTCTACGTAAAGTAAAAGTATACGTAAAAGGTCCTGGAAATGGGCGTGAGTCAGCAATTCGTTCTATTCACAACGCTGGAATTGAAGTAACAGAGATCATTGACGTTACTCCACTTCCGCACAATGGATGTCGACCTCCAAAACGACGAAGAGTATAATTATTCAATATCAATAATCTGAAGGAATTAAGAACCTTAGAGGATAAGCTAACAACGACCTTAATTTAAGGTTCCCTTCAATAAATCAATAGAAATGGCAAGATATACTGGTCCAAAAACTAAAATAGCCCGAAAGTTTGGTGAGGCTATCTTCGGAGACGATAAGTCTTTCGAAAAAAGAAATTACCCTCCGGGGCAGCACGGTAATAACCGTCGTCGTGGAAAAAAGTCGGAATACGCAATTCAGCTTGCTGAAAAACAAAAAGCAAAATATACTTATGGTATTTTAGAGCGTCAATTCCGAAACATGTTTAAGAAAGCTACGGCAGCTCCCGGAATTACCGGTGAGGTATTGCTTCAGCTTTGTGAATCGCGTTTAGACAATGTAGTGTACCGTATGGGGATTGCCCCAAGCCGTCCTGCAGCGCGTCAATTGGTGTCACACCGTCACATTACCGTGAATGGTGAGAAGGTAAACATTCCTTCCTATCAATTGAAAGCCGGTGACGTGGTAGGGGTTCGTGAAAAATCGAAATCACTTACCGCGATTGAAGCATCGTTGGATAACGCAAGTCACGTATACGAATGGATCACTTGGAATGGTGACTTAAAAGAAGGAACTTTTGTATCGGTACCTCAGCGTATCCAGATTCCTGAAAACATCAACGAGCAGTTCATCGTAGAATTATATTCTAAATAATAAAAACACACCCGTCATATTATGGCAGTATTTACATTTCAGAAGCCTGATAAAGTTATCATGATTAATTCCACCGATTTCGAGGGGAAATTTGAATTTCGTCCCTTGGAACCCGGTTATGGATTAACGGTTGGTAACGCATTGAGACGAGTATTGTTAAGCTCTTTAGAAGGGTTTGCCATTACTTCGGTTCGCATTGAAGGAGTAGATCACGAGTTTTCAACTATCGCCGGTGTGGTGGAAGATGTTACTGAGATCATCCTGAATCTGAAGCAGATTCGTTTTAAACGTCAAATTGACGAGATCGATAACGAAACCGTTACCATTTCTGTTTCCGGATCAGAAACCCTAACCGCTGGAGACTTCCAGAAGTTCATTTCAGGATTCCAAGTATTGAATCCAGATTTAGTGGTTTGTCATATGGATAAAAAAGTGAATCTTAATTTTGAGATCACTATTGAAAAAGGACGTGGATACGTTCCCGCTGAAGAAAACAAAAAGTCGAATGCGCCTTTAGGAACGATCTTTACGGATTCGATCTATACGCCGATCAAAAATGTGAAGTATAGCATTGAAAACTATCGTGTAGAGCAGAAAACGGATTATGAAAAGTTGGTATTTGAAATTATTACCGACGGTTCCATTCATCCTAAAGATGCCCTTACGGAAGCAGCTAAAACGTTGATCCACCACTTTATGTTGTTCAGTGATGAGCGCATTACCTTAGAAGCCGATGAGATCGCACAAACGGAAACCTATGATGAGGAGTCCTTACACATGCGTCAATTGTTGAAGACGAAACTAGTCGATATGGATCTGAGCGTTCGTGCCTTGAATTGTCTGAAAGCAGCAGAGGTAGATACTTTAGGAGATTTGGTTTCCTACAACAAGAACGACTTGATGAAGTTCAGGAATTTCGGAAAAAAATCACTTACAGAACTAGAAGAGTTGGTAAGTACCAAAGGACTTAGCTTCGGTATGGATTTATCAAAATATAAATTAGATAAGGACTAGGAATACTGGTCATTTAAGTTTAAGAAAATGAGACATCGAAAGAAATTCAATCACTTAGGAAGAAAGACAGCGCACCGCAAGGCAATGTTGGCCAATATGGCGTGCTCCTTGATTGAGCATAAACGTATCAATACTACTGTTGCGAAGGCGAAAGCATTGAAACAATTCGTAGAACCGTTGGTGACAAAGTCAAAAAACGACACGACTCACAACCGTCGTATCGTATTCAGTAAACTGCGTCAAAAAGATGCCGTTACCGAATTGTTCCGTGAAGTGGCAGTAAAAGTTGGAGACCGTCCCGGAGGATATACTCGTATTATCAAATTGGGTAGTCGTTTGGGAGATAGTGCTGAAATGGCCATGATCGAATTGGTTGATTACAACGAATTGTACAACGCAGGAAAACCTACGAAGAAGAAGTCAACACGTCGTAGTCGTCGTGGTGGTGGAAAGGCAACAGCAGCAGCTGCAACAACAACCAAAGCCTCTAAAGAAGAAGAATAAGAAGTAAAATATCATTGCTTTATAATTTTTAATATATTGAAAGGGTAAGGTTTTGTAAAGCCTTACCCTTTTTTGGCATATACTTTGTTTATTTGATTACCTAAAATTTAAAAAATCTATGAAAAACTTTTTTCTGTTACCTCTATTGTTATGTTCTTTAATTGTTTCGGCACAGCCGGATGACAACAATGGTAGAAACAATGTAGACGCTAATAATAGCGCCAACACACAAATTTTACAGAATATTTCACAAAACACCAATGCTAGTGCGAACCTTCAGGGAAGTGCTGTATTTTACAATCCGAAATTTGATCGGGAGGGTTCTGTGTATTTGTTCGATCGCTGGGATAACACGGCACGTGTTTATCCTAAAACAGGCGGTTTCTTTACAACGAGCAACATGAACTTCAACATTCAAAGAAGTATGTTCGAAAGTAAAAAAAGTGATTCTATCCGAGGTTGGAACTTCGCAAGTATTGAGAAGATCAATTTAGGAGGTAAAACATTCAAGAGTTATTATTTTGAACCTTTAAAGCGTCAAGTAATTTTTGAAGTAATTTTTGAGGGGGAGGATTTCGCCATTTTGAAGCGTTACGAAACGTATATTCAGCCCGGAAATCCAAATCCGATGATCGGTCGTATGCGTGATAAAATCATTCAAACCTCAGATTATTTTGTGGATACTCCTACAGAATTGAAAGAAATTCGTTTTAACAAACGTAACATTCTCGATTTACTAGACAAAGAAAAACGAGAGCTTGCTGAAGATTATGCGCGGAAGTACGAAATGTCCTTTAGAGATGAAAATGATCTTCAAAAGATTCTCAATTTCATTCAGCATCAGTAATCTAGTGTAGATTGCCTGTTAGAAGTTTTTAAATTTTAGGTGCTAATTGATCGTCAATTAGTTTTTGTTTCAATCTTAAACCTTTTGATATGAAAATTCAAATCAGCATCTTAATGATTTTGGTCACAGCGTTCTTGTTTGGTCAAAATCAATCTCAAACAACTACATCCTTTGCAGGGGCTTCTACCAATATTAACGGACTACAAGCCAATCAAGAAGGTACCTTGATCAATATCCAAGGTACCTTTTCGAAAATTCTTGGTCTCAATATACTGGAGTTCGATGACCTTATCTTTGCAGAGGCCTCCATGGAAGGATCTTCCTTATTGTTTGACGACTGGAAACAATCAGCTACTTTTTTCGCTTCCGATAAAAAGTATCGTATTAACAGCGTAAACTACGATATTCGGCGAAAATCCTTTATTGCAAAAATGTCTGAAGATTCGCTCTTTACATTCGACGCTAATTTGTTTAGCAAAGCGATAGTAGGAAATCGAACTTTTATTACACATGGTTCAAATGCAGAACCGAACAAGGTGTACGAGCTTATATTTGATGGGGCTAACTTTCAGTTAGTCAAAAAATACAGCGTAAAGATCAAAGAGGGAAGCCCAAATCCCATGCTGGGTCAAATGCGGGATAAAATCATCCAGCAATCAAGCTATTATGTATTGCAGAATGGTGCCTTGGAAGAAATCCGACTTACAAAACGCAATGTTTTGAAGATTCTTTCCAAAGAAGAAAAAGATATGGCTCTTGACTATTCTCGAAAATATCAACGTTCATTTCGTGATGAAGAGGAGTTACAACAGATTTTGAACTATGTCTCAAACCAATCCTAAAGAGTAAGTGATATTAGATCTTATGAACTATTTATTTCTTTTTTGATATGAAAACGGTACACATACTTTTTGTTTTATTAGGGATATACGGCATTTCTTCGGCCCAAGATCAGCCCGTTAATCCTAACAATAATAACCTGCAAGCCATTGGTGTTTTTGGAGCTAATGGTAATAATATCGGAACCAGTTCCTTAGTGATCAACCCTCCTGAAAAAGTTGAAGGGTCCGTGCATTTATTTGAACGTTGGAACAATACTGCGATCTTCACGATACCTGAACGGGAAAAGCAATTGTTTCTTCGGAATATTAATTACAACATTCTACGAGATCGGTTAGAATCACGAATCGGCAAAGATTCGATCTTTACCTTTGAAACAGGGCGCATTGAAAGTGTTTTGATCAATGGGCGTTTGTTTAGAAATGTCTATACGCCTTCCATGAGAGCTAGTAAGATGTATGAGGTAATCTATGAGAATGAAGATTTTGCTATTTTGAAGAACTATTACCTGACCATTGATGAAGGGTCCGATAACCCAATGGTAAATCGTCCTAATAAATACGCACAACACAGTCAATACTATGTAAAGGAAGGAAGCTCTTTAAAGTCTTTTAACCCAAAAAAGAGGACCATCTTAGACTTAGTTGGGTCAAAAGCAGATGCTGTTAAGGAATTTGCCAATAAAAACGATTTGTCTTATCGAGAAGACAGAGATTTACATCGAATGCTCACCGCAGTATTAGATAATTAAATAAGAAGGAGCGATCGTCGCTCCTTTTTTTATGTTCATATTTTTTGAAAACTACACTATGACAAAAAATACAATAATTGTACCTTTGACAAATTCCAATTTTCATGAAATACGTAGCTAGAAAACCCGCACTTATTTTATTAGCCGATGGTACTATTTTCCACGGAAAATCAGTAGGAGGCAAAGAAGGAACCTCTTTTGGGGAGGTTTGTTTCAACACCGGTATGACCGGATATCAAGAAATTTTTACCGACCCTTCGTACTATGGACAATTAATGGTGACCACAAATGCTCACATCGGTAATTATGGCACAAATAAAGAAGAAGTAGAATCTGAAGGCATAAAAATTGCCGGGCTTATTTGCAGAAATTTCAGCTATCACTATTCACGCGAAGCGGCAGATGATTCGCTCGAAAACTTCTTAGCAGAGAACAATTTGCTTGCAATAAGCGATGTGGATACACGCGCGCTAGTAAGTTATATTCGAGATCACGGTGCTATGAATGCAGTTATCTCTACAAGAGTAGACGATATTGATGGCTTGAAGAAAGAACTTGGGGAAATTCCGGATATGAACGGACTAGAATTGGCGAGTAAAGTTTCTACGAAAGAACCCTATTACTTTGGGGATGAAAATGCAAGCTTTAAAATTGCTGCCTTAGATCTCGGTATCAAGAAGAATATTCTTCGGAACTTGGCTAAACGAGATTGCTACATCAAGGTGTTTCCATTTAATGCTTCATTTGAAGAACTACAGGCATTCGAACCGGACGGTTATTTCTTGTCCAATGGCCCCGGTGATCCTGAACCGCTTTCAAATGCCATTGATATTGCCAAGAAGATAATTGAGATAGGCGCTCCGCTTTTTGGAATCTGCCTCGGTCATCAAGTACTTGCCTTGGCAAATGGTATTTCAACATATAAAATGCATCACGGGCATCGCGGGATCAATCATCCAATCATGAATTTACTGACCGAAAAAGGAGAAATAACCTCTCAAAATCATGGTTTTGCCATTAATCGTGAAGAAGCCGAAGCACATCCGGAGATTGAGATTACACATCTTCATTTGAATGATAAAACGGCAGCCGGTATTCGTATGAAAGACAAACCGGTATTCTCCGTGCAATACCACCCGGAAGCAAGTCCGGGACCACACGATGCCAGTTATTTGTTTGATGATTTTCTATCGAACATTAAGAAAAGCCGAGCCGTAATAGCCCATTAATTTGGGCTTTTTTTATGCTCTCATGCGAAAACGTTTTCGTGTTAAATTTCAATGAAAATTAGGGCTTCAGCGATGAGTCCTCTCGTTGAAACCGCCCAACTTTTGTATCTTCACAAAATAAACTAACAACTATTATGAGCATTATTATTGATATTCACGCCCGTCAAATATTTGATTCCAGAGGAAATCCTACCGTAGAGGTAGACGTCATTACAGAAAACGGATTTGTAGGTAGGGCGGCAGTGCCTTCAGGTGCTTCCACTGGAGAACATGAAGCCGTTGAATTACGTGATGGTGGTACCGACTATATGGGGAAAGGAGTATTACAAGCAGTGGAAAATGTCAATGGTAAAATTGCTGGCACTTTACTAGGAGTTTCGGTTTACGAACAAGCTACTATTGATCAAATCATGATCGATCTGGATGGAACTCCCAATAAATCGAAGCTGGGTGCGAATGCTATCTTAGGCGTTTCTTTAGCATGTGCCAAAGCCGCTGCTAACGAATTAGGGCAACCCTTGTATCGTTACGTAGGCGGCGTTAGTGCGAAGACGCTTCCGGTGCCTATGATGAATATCATCAATGGAGGTTCGCATAGTGATGCTCCTATTGCTTTTCAAGAGTTTATGATTATGCCCGTTAAAGCCAAATCCTTTACGCATGCCATGCAAATGGGTTCTGAGATCTTTCATCATCTCAAAAAAGTGTTGCACGACAGAAATTTGAGCACTGCGGTGGGAGATGAGGGTGGCTTTGCGCCAACATTAGGAGGCACTGAAGATGCACTCGATACTATTAAAAAGGCCGTGGAAGGAGCCGGATATCAATGGGGCGATGAAGTGATGGTGGCGTTGGATTGCGCTGCAGCGGAATTTTATGTGGATGGAAAATATGACTACACCAAATTTGAAGGAGACTCCGGTAGTGTGAGAACGTCCGAAGAACAAGCCGATTACTTAACCGCACTTGTTGAAAAATACCCAATTATTTCTATTGAAGATGGTATGGATGAAAATGATTGGGATGGTTGGAAGTATTTAACAGAAAAAGTTGGAGATAAGGTGCAGTTAGTTGGAGATGATCTGTTCGTAACCAATGTGGAACGCCTCTCCCGAGGAATTGAGAACGGTATTGCTAATTCTATCTTGATTAAGGTGAATCAAATAGGAACCCTTTCAGAAACGATTGCAGCGGTTTCTATGGCGCATCGAGCAGGATATACTTCGGTGATGTCACATCGAAGTGGAGAAACCGAAGACAATACTATTGCTGATCTGGCAGTCGCACTGAATACCGGACAGATCAAGACAGGCTCAGCTTCTCGAAGCGACCGTATGGCAAAATACAACCAACTACTTCGTATCGAAGAAGAACTTGCAGAGACCGCATTTTACCCAAAACGATCTGCTTTTAAGATTTAATTTGTTACAGAATTCATAATAAGCCCTAGGATATCTTAGGGCTTTTTTTATTTCGGCTGCTGTTTACTATAACTTTTTAATAATTTTTTAACCAAAGGGAATCCCCGTAAGTGTTAATAAATACCTTAACATTTTGTATCTTAGCAGTTCTGAATTGTCAAAAATCTATCAAATTATATGTCAAAAATTGCTACCCTTGAAATAGACGGTAAGAAATACGAATTTCCTATAACCACCGGAACCGAAAATGAATCTGCTATCGATATTAAAGCCCTTCGGGCAAGTACCGGAGGAGTTACTACTATCGATCCGGGATATAAGAATACCGGTTCTTGTGAAAGTGCCATTACATTTCTCAACGGAGAAGAAGGAATTCTTCGATATCGCGGGTATGCAATTGAAGAACTCGCAGAGAAAGCAGACTTTCTAGAGGTAGCATATCTCTTGATTTTTGGGGAATTACCTACCAAAGAACAATTGGATAAGTTCCACACCGATATTAAGGCGCAGTCTCATGTAGATGAAGATGTTAAAAAGATCATTGATGGTTTTCCTAAGTCGGCACACCCCATGGGCGTGCTGTCATCTTTAACTTCGGCCTTGGTCGCATTTAATCCTTCTTCTGTGAATGTTGACAGCGAAGAAGATATGTATAATGCCATTGTTCGAATTCTTGGAAAATTTCCTGTACTCACTGCGTGGGCGTACAGAAAGCGTGTCGGACTTCCTTTAGACTATGGTGATGATAATCTTGGTTATGTAGAGAATTTTTTGAAAATGATGTTCAAAAAGCCAAGTGGCGATTACACCACCAATAAAGTGGTCGTAGATGCACTGGATAAGTTGCTGATTCTTCACGCAGATCACGAACAAAATTGTTCTACTTCTACAGTACGTATGGTAGGTTCTTCTCATGCCGGACTTTTTGTTTCTATCTCAGCAGGGATTGCTGCCTTATGGGGCCCCTTGCATGGAGGTGCCAACCAAGCCGTGATCGAAATGCTGGAAGGGATCAAAGAAGATGGAGGAGACACTAAAAAATACATGGCAAAAGCCAAAGACAAACAAGATCCATTCCGTTTGATGGGCTTCGGTCACCGCGTATACAAGAACTTCGATCCACGTGCCAAGATCATTAAAAAATCGGCTGATGAGGTATTGGGTGATCTAGGTGTAGACGATCCCGTTCTTGATATTGCAAAAGGCCTCGAAAAAGAAGCGTTAGAAGATTCCTATTTTGTGGATCGGAAGCTATATCCTAATGTCGATTTCTATTCCGGTATCATCTACCGTGCAATGGGTATTCCGGTTGAAATGTTCACTCCGATGTTCGCTTTAGGCCGACTCCCAGGTTGGATTGCGCAATGGCGTGAAATGCGCTTGCGCAAAGAGCCCATCGGTCGACCACGCCAGGTTTACATTGGTGAAAACCTTAGGTCTTTCAAAAAAATCGATAATCGATAACACACAAAGCATCCTTCTTAGGATGCTTTTTTCAATTTTATGATGTTGCAACTCCACATTACCGATGAAGTTTCTCGTTTGCGTGCCGTTATTTTAGGAACGGCCAATAGCAATGGTCCCGTCCCGGAGCTGAAAGATGCGTACGATCCCAAATCAGCAGAACATATTAAAGCCGGAACCTATCCGAAAGATGAAGATATGATCAAAGAAATGGAGGCGGTTGCCAAGGTTTTTGAAAAGTATGACGTGAAAGTTTTTCGGCCTAGGGAAATTGAAAACCTCAATCAAATTTTTACGCGGGATATTGGCTTCGTCATTGACGACACTTTTATCAAAGCAAACATTCTTCCGGATCGAGACGAAGAAATTGAAGCAATTCAGTATGTGATAGATCAAATTCCGAAGGACAAAGTGCTTCAGTTTCCGGAAGAAGTTCATGTAGAAGGGGGTGATGTGATGCCGTGGGACGATTATATTTTCGTTGGAACTTACTATGGGGAAGATTACCCAGAATTCATTACAGCCAGAACAAACGTGGAAGCCGTGGAAGCCTTGCAAAAAGCATTTCCGAAGAAGACCGTAAAATCGTTCAGCTTAAGCAAGTCGAATACAGATGCCAAAAGAAATGCGTTGCATCTAGATTGCTGCTTTCAACCGCTAGGAAAGGGAAAAGCGATCATCCATAAAGAAGGGTTCTTAGTGGAAGAAGAGTATGAGTGGTTGGTTGATTTCTTCGGAAAAGAGAACTGCTTTCATATTACGCCCGAAGAAATGTACGACATGAATAGTAATGTCTTTTCGATTTCTCCGGAAGTAGTGATTTCAGAAAAAAACTTCACAAGACTTAATACCTGGCTTCGCAGTCAAGGCTTTACGGTAGAGGAAGTTCCTTATGCCGAAATTGCCAAACAAGAAGGCCTACTTCGCTGTAGTACCTTGCCCCTTATTCGGGATTAATCATTGTCAATACGACGGATCACCCGAGCAGGATTTCCGGCCACCAGCGTATGATCGGGTACATCTTTCGTTACAACCGCACCGGCACCTACCACCACGCCATTCCCAATGGTGACGCCGGGGCAGATGATCGCACCACCGCCAATCCAAACTTGATTTCCAATAGTGATCGGTTTTGCATATTCTCTTCCTGAGTGTCGTTCTTTTGCATTCATAGGATGTGTTGCAGTGTATATCTGTACATTGGGAGCCAGCATAACTTGATTCCCAAAACGTACCGGCATCACGTCCAGAATACAACAGTTAAAGTTCATGAACACCTCGTCTCCCATGGTAATATTATAGCCATAGTCGCAATAAAATGGGGGCTCAACATATAAATCACGTCCTACGGCTCCAAAAAGTTGATAGAAAAGAGCATCTCGTTGTTCTTTTTCATCGTCACCCATGGCGTTGATTTGCTGAAAAAGTAACCGTGCTTCGTGGCGTTCTTTAACAAGTAGCGGATCTAAAGGGTCGTACATATCGCCGCATAGCATTTTTTCTTTCTCACTCATGTTGATTCTTTTTTTAAAGGTAAGATATTCTGAAAAATAGAAGGGTGAATCACACTGCAATTCCCTATGATTCAAGTAGTTTTTGAGCTGCGTTTAAAAGAACGATATAGGAGCGAAAAAAATAAATTACTAGCTAAATTTTCGCAAATAATTTCGGTAGTTTTGCAACGAAAATACGACACAAATCTCCCTATGAAACAAATCACTGATACCGTCCTGATGGTTCGCCCGGTAGGCTTCCGAATGAATGAAGAGACTGCCGTGAACAACTATTTTCAAGAAGATATCGATTTGAAAAATGCGGAGATCAATGCCAAAGCACAGTCGGAATTTGATGCCTTTGTCGAGAAACTTCGTTCGGTAGGGATCCAAGTGGTCGTTTTCAGAGATGACAGTCAGTTAGACACACCCGATTCTATCTTCCCAAACAACTGGGTGAGCTTTCATGAGAATGGAGATGCCGTCATCTATCCCATGTTTGCGGAGAACCGTCGAAAAGAACGTCGCGAAGAAATATTTACGACGCTGGAAGAGCACCAATTCGATGTTCAACATATTGTAGACTATACCGATGCAGAACAAGAAGGTTATTTTTTAGAAGGCACGGGAAGTATCCTTTTAGATAGAACCAATAGAAAAGCGTATTGTGCCCTATCACCACGAGCGGATGAAGATCTTTTCATTGAATTTTGCGAAGACTTTGAATATACGCCAGTCATCTTTACGGCAAATCAAACCGTCAACGGAGAACGGATGCCAATTTATCATACCAATGTGATGATGTGTCTTGCGGAAGAGTTTTGTGTGATCTGTTTGGATGCGATCGATGACCGTTTGGAAAAGAAAAATGTGGTACAACATCTGAAAGCCGATGGGAAAGAATTGGTTGTTATTTCGGAAGCTCAGATGCATCAGTTTGCCGGAAATATGCTGCAAGTTCAAGGGGCTACAAACAAATATCTCGTTATGAGTAAAGCAGCCCACGACAGTCTAGAAGAGGCGCAAATAAAGATCATTGAATCTCATTGTGAGATCTTGAGCAGCGATCTCACGACTATCGAAACTTGTGGGGGCGGAAGTGCCCGTTGTATGATGGCGGAAGTATTTCTTCCAAAAAAGAAATAAGCCTATTTTGATTTAGCGATGTTTCGTATCATTCCACCGAAAATAAAATAGTGAAACGGTAGCATCAGGTACCAGTAAACCCTCCCCCATAAGCCACGCGGTCTAAACGTGGCCGTTTGATGTAAGACATTCTCTTCATCAATACAAAATTCTAACCATGCTTCGCCCGGAACGCGCATTTCAGCAAAGAGCAACAATCTTCGGTCGTCTTTATCGGCTAATAGCACCCGCCAAAAGTCTAACGAATCTCCTTCGTAAATTTTGTTAGGATGTGTGCGTCCTCTTCGGAGGCCCACTCCGCCAAAGATCTTATCAATATACCCTCTGATCTTCCATAAGCTGGTTGCGTAGTACCATCCTTTTCTTCCGCCTATAGACCAAATATTTTCCAAGGCTTGTTCAGGGTTCTTGAGAGCAACTTTCTTTTCGTCTTTTAAACACCCATAGGAAGGAACTTGAATGTACGGCTCGAGTCCTTTTCGAAAGCGACCGCTCACCATAGAATCTTTCCAAGACGAAATTACTTGATTCTGCTCGATCTTTTCAAATGCCAATTGAATAGCCTTTTTATAACCAATAGGCTGAATCTTCAAAAGCTCTTGCAGCCGTTGATCTTTAGAAATAACTTCTACACGCATGCTGTCAACTAAATTCAACGCAAGCTTATAAGAGGTAGAAGTGACAAAATACAACCAATAAGAGGATAGCCGCGGTGACATCACCGGAACATCGAAAATGTAGAGTCGGAGATTGCGTACCTTACAATAGGTTTGCATCATTTGCTTGTAGGTTAAAATATCAGGACCGCCGATATCAAAAGAATCATCATAAGCTGCTTCGTTGCCTAAAACACCGGTAAGGTATTGTATGACATCTCGAATCGCAATAGGTTGACAACGGGTTTTGACCCATTTCGGGGTGATCATCACCGGTAACTTTTCACAGAGGTCACGAATGATCTCAAAGGAGGCACTTCCGGAACCGACAATGATCGCGGCTCGCAATACCGTAAGCGCATATTCGCCTTTCGAGAGAATTTCTTCCACATTCTTGCGAGAACTCAGGTGTTTTGAGAGCTGCTCCTCATTGCTTATACCGCTGAGGTAAATCACTTGCTTACAATTTGTAGTGGAAAGATATTCTAAAAAGTGTGTGGCAGAACGTGCTTCCTTTTCATCAAAATCCTGCGTAGAACTACTCATGGAGTGGATCAAATAATACGCTGCATCTATATCTGATGGTAGTTTTCCTTTTTCCGGAGTTTCTAAAAAATCAATTTCAATAATCTCGATACGAGCTCTGATCTTCGTATCTACCGCAAGTCTTTTGGCATTGCGAACAACACAAACCACTTCGTGTCCGGCTTCCAACAACAATGGGAGTAAACGCATACCTATATAACCGTTTGCTCCGGTAAGCAAGATTTTCATACTATAAATGTAGGATATCCGCTCTTGAAAACTCGTTAAAAAGGGGTTAAGAATCTTCAATGCAAAAGATTAAAACTTATCTTTAATGCATAAACTAGCTTGACCCATGAAAATTTTAAAGACTGTACTAGTTATCGTTGGACTTATCTTAGTAGCAATCGGACTCTACAATGCTTTTGTGCCACAACAAGTGGTCGATATTGGTCCGTTAGAGGTTTCCGCCAAAGAAGGACTAAGCAATCAAACCATTGCAATGATCGCCTTGGGAGTTTTGGCCCTCATCGCAGGTGCTTTTATGAGACCTCGTTCTTAAGAGGGAATATCTTTAGAAGACAGATAAGTTGCTTTGGCTGCTGTAATTTTCTTTATGAAGTTGTGGATCTTCTTATCCGTAGGACGTGCAGTAAGTTTTATGAATTGCGTTTCTTTATAAATGGAGTACGTTTCGGCTTCGCCCTTATACATTGTCAATTTGTGATACGGAATCACCCAAGCATACGATTCTAACAAGGATCGAAACCCAATAATAATGCCCGATGGACGCATCTCGATATTGCATACATTTCTATTGTTATCGAGAATCAATAAGTTGTTTATAGCTACGCTTGCTTCGGTAATAATGAGATGCCCAATGCCTATTCCACCCCGTTTAACACGTTCTTTCAGAGAAAAAGGTTTCCCTACGGCTGCGTCGATCTTTCGAACGACTTGCTCATTATTGTACGATACATTCAGCAACATAATTCTTCTAAAGATACACAATTGAACCCTAGCAAAAACGGAAAATCCCGTATCTTTACCCCCTTAAATTGGTACTATGAGTTTGCAGGTATTGCTTTCAGAACATATTAAAAACGCGATCAACGAACTTTTCGACGCGACACTTGAAACTGTTGAATTTCAAGCGACTCGCAAGGATTTTGAAGGAGACATCACCGTGGTTGTATTTCCTATGTTGCGTGTGGTGAAAGGCAATCCGGCCGTGATTGGTGAACAGTTAGGAACCTATCTGGTAGATCATGTAGCACAAGTGAAATCGTTTAATGTGGTGAAAGGTTTTCTGAACCTCGTATTGAGTGATACCTATTTTTTCAATTTCTTCTACACTGCAGGTCCTTTTGAGAACTTCGGAATTTCTTCTGAAGGAAACGACGCGGTAATGGTGGAATATTCTTCGCCCAATACTAATAAACCCTTGCACCTTGGGCATATTCGAAACAATTTGCTAGGATATTCGGTAGCTGAAATCTTAAAAGCTTCGGGTAAGAAAGTCTATAAAACGCAGATTATCAATGATCGTGGCATTCATATTTGTAAAAGTATGTTGGCTTGGGAGCGCTTCGGAAATAATGAAACTCCGGATAGTACCGGTCTGAAAGGCGATAAGCTCGTTGGGAACTACTACGTCAAGTTTGATCAGGAATATAAAAAAGAGATTGTCGAACTTGTGAACAGCGGCGCTTCCGAAGAAACTGCAAAAGCAGAAGCTCCTATCTTGCAAGATGCCAAAGAAATGTTGCGCAAATGGGAGGCTGGAGATCCTGAAACGGTAGCCTTATGGCAAAAAATGAACGGTTGGGTGTACGAGGGATTCGATACAACCTATAAGGCAATGGGCGTTGATTTCGATACATTGTACTATGAAAGCGACACCTATTTGTTAGGAAAAGAAGTGATTCAACACGGACTCCAAAAAGGGGTGTTCTATACCAAAGAAGACGGTTCGGTATGGTGCGATCTAACGGAAGAAGGTCTAGACGAGAAACTGGTATTGCGTAGCGATGGCACTGCGGTGTACATGACGCAAGACATGGGTACCGCTGTGCAACGAATTAAGGACCATCCAGACGTTAACGGGATGATCTATACCGTAGGAAATGAACAGGATTACCATTTTAAAGTACTCTTTTTAATTCTGAAGAAATTAGGATATGACTGGGCTAAAAACTTATATCATTTAAGTTACGGTATGGTCGACCTGCCTTCCGGAAAGATGAAAAGTAGAGAAGGAACCGTGGTAGATGCCGACGATCTGATTGCAGATATGGCCACCACAGCCGGTCAAATTTCCGAAGAGCTTGGGAAGATCGATGATCTTTCCGAAGCAGAAAAAGAAACTCTCTATCATACCATTGGGCTAGGGGCTTTGAAATATTATATTTTAAAAGTAGACCCAAAGAAGCGCATTTTGTTCAACCCTGAAGAAAGTGTGGATTTTCAAGGAAACACAGGTCCATTTATACAATATACCTACGCCCGAATCCAATCGATTTTGCGCAAGGCTTCAGAACAATTAGCGCTGGATCATTCGGTGACACCAGAGTTCGACCTGCATGATAAAGAACGCGAACTGTTGAAGATACTTCAGCAATTTCCGGAAACTGTTCAACAAGCCGCACAGCAATACAGTCCGGCGTTGATCGCCAATTATACCTATGAGTTGGTAAGAGAGTTCAATTCCTTCTATCAAAATGTACCGATCTTAGGCTTGGAAAGCGAAGCCGTGTCGATTTTCAGAGTGCAATTGTCAGAAGCGGTTGGGAAGGTAATAAAAAATGCCTTCTCATTACTTGGCATTTCGGTTCCGGAGCGGATGTAATCAAAACAGCCATTGCACCGCAACATTGGGCGTAAACCCTAGTGAAGATTCTTCAATTTGACGTACAACAGGTGCTCCTTCAGCATCGGTGTCAAGCACGTACCGAATGTTTAAAATATTCTTTCTGTTCAAAACATTCAGTAGGGCTACGTTCATCTTGAGATCACTTTGTTCGCTGATATCCCACACATATTCCGCAGCCAGATCGGCACGGATGTAATTGGGAAGCCGCTCTTGATTTGGGGTATCGTACACTATTTGTGGCGTTTCTCCAGAAGTGTCTATCTCATTCCCCTCTAAAGGCAAGGTGTAAGGCTTTCCGGTGTTCATGCGCAATCCGGCGCTCATTTTGATACCGTTCCAAGTATAGGTTCCCGCGAGGGTGAGTCGGTGGCGCACGTCAAAATTGCTGGGAAATACAGACGGTTGTAATTCCGGAAAATCATATTCATTATTATTGTAGATATAGGCAATCCACCCATAAAAATCATTGACCTTTCTACTAATCAGCGCTTCCATACCGTACACTTTGTAGCTGCCAATTGTTCTGGAAAACTGAAATTGATTTTGAAACCCCTGACTGTTACTCCCTACACCTTCCACGGCCTTATAAAACCCTGTGGCATTTAGAAACCAACTTTCTTTTGAAAAAGAGACGCCCAGTGAGGCTTGCTTGCTTGTTTTAATAGGAGTATCTTCCTCGTCGGCTAAGATCCAACGTCTTTTTTCAAGACCTAGAAAGTCGCTGTTGAAATCAATGCGTTGCGTTGTGGTTTGATTTCTGAATTCACCGGAGGCTTCTAGTGCAAATCCGCTGCCTAATTCCTGCCATAGATGCAGTCTAGGTTCCAGTCGGAAGGAGGAGAATTTTTCAAAATAATGGCCTCGTAGTCCGCCCCGAATCAACGTATTTCCATCATTTAGCAAAACATCCAACTGCGAATACAGTACATGCGTTCTTAGCACATCTTTTTCGTAGTCTCGAAAACGCGGCAGGTTCACATCTTGGGTGTTGGCGATACCAACTTCCGAAAAGTGGTAGCCGCTGTGCAGGGTAAATTTTTCCGAAAGTGTTGCGTGCGTATTTACTTGCAGACTCATGTCCAACACTTCATTCTCTTGTAATAACGCCTGTCTAGACAGTAAATCGGCATTGAAGGCAGCCAAAAAATAATAGCTTGCGTAGGCTTGAATATCGGTTCGAAATCGCTCGCTCCAATCCCGTTCCCATTGAAGTCCGGTCGCAAGACTGGTTTGGTCTAATTTGTTAGTTTCAGAAATATTGCTTGAAGGAATTTCTTCTACGATGTCGAGGTCATTATCGATCACGATCATGTTCCATTGAATACGATCTTTGGAAGTGAGTTGCCAAGATAATTTTCCGCTGAGATCGTAAAAAACAAAATCTTCTCGCGTTTCAATATTTGTTTCACTTGCTCCATTATTGATGTTCGTGATGTCTGTATTCTGAAAGATCCGTTGCGAATAGGTGGTGTAGGCGGGGGATTCAATGAGGTTGTTAATAGAACGTCTTCCGGAAATTTGTACATAGGCTTTTTCTGAAAGCGGTATATTGATCATTGCATTCGCGTTAATCAAGTTAAATCCGAGTCCGCCTTCGATTCTTTTTGGGGCTTTTTCCGAAGAGTGCATCGCAATTATCCCGCTAACACTTTCTCCATACCAAGCCGGTGCTCCATTCTTAAATACCTTTAACTGTTGTGTGATATAGGGATTGTAGGCTGAGATCAACCCAAAAAAGTGACCGGTTTGATACATGCGTATGCCATCCCAAAGTACGACGTTCTCATCATTATTACCACCACGAACGTTGATTGTTGAGATGGTTTCATTCACGCTTTCCACCCCGGGAACATTCTGTACCACCTGTAGCACATCATTTTCAACCTGACCCGGAACGAGGCTAAAGTCGTCTGCGTTTACCACAGTCGAACCGTCGGCATTTTGGTCGATACCTTGTACCAGGATTCCCTTGATTCGCACGGTTTCTAATAAGGAGACTGAGGGAAACATCAGCAACTGTGGACAGTCAACATCTAGGGCTTCCATGTCGATAGAGAATGTTTCAAATCCCACATGGCTGATTTGCAGCGTGGTGCCTTCTATAGCTTCGGGAATTGAAAAATATCCGTCTGCATTGCTGCTGGTGCGATAGCTGCCATTGTTAACGCTAATCGTAGCTTGCGATAAGGGCATTCTCTGAAAAGCATCTAGGAGTTGTCCGCAACGACTAGCGCTAAAACTTCCCTTTTTTGTTACTGAAATATACCGGGTATCGATTACTTTGAAAGAAACATCCGTTCTCTGAGTGATGTACAACAGGCTTTCAGATAGCGATAAATTAGCGGGTGGTGGCAGAAGTCTTTCGTTGGTGATCGTTGTAGCATCATAGGAAAAACGTACGTCATGCTGTTCTTCCAACGTTTTTAATATTGACGTTAAGGGTTGGGCAGTCGTATCCTGACTCCAAACGATAGGACCGGAGGAAAGAGAAAGTAGTAAAAAAAGTATGACTGTCGTCCACTTATTGTTTTGCTGCAGCATAAATGGTCACATGTTCGCCGTCAATATCAAAGGATAAGCCCAAAGGTTCACAAACCGAACGTAAGGCTACCTCAAGGTTGTTGTGGGGAAAACTACCTGTAAATTGTTTGTTTATTATTGTAGGTGTTTGTATCTGTACCGGGTACTGTCGTTGCAATTCTGCTATGACTACGGCGAATGAAGCCGCTTCAAAACTACTTTCGTCTTGTAGCCAAGAAGGAGCCGTATTGCCTTTATTGTTAAGGGTGGATAATCTGCCGCCCACAACCTGTATCGCTTCACCGGCAGGTATATTGACAATGGTGTCTGCATAAACAACTCGTACCAGGCCTTCGTAGCAACTCACCGAAAAATGAGTCGCCCGTGCATGAACATTAAATTCGGTTCCAACCACTTCTACCGATCCGGATGGGGTTTCTACCGTAAAGGTCTCTCCTTTCGCTACATCAAAAAAAGCTTCTCCTTCCAATGAGAGTGATCTATCAGAGTTCCAATCCTTTTCGTTAAAGCGAATGGACGATTCGGCATTGAGCCTTACGAGTGACTCATCGGGTAAGGTAATTGTTTCCTTTTGCGCAATTTGAGTGCGTATGGCAGTGTCTTTTGTAGCGAGAAAGAAATATGAAATGGCAACAATTGCGATGGTGGCAGCAATTCCTGCGATCCACCGCATACGATTTTTAGGGTGTTGTTCTTGCTGAAGACGCATCTGGAGGTTTGCATAATGATCGTTAGGGTTCCACGCGGGTGCCGTGAACTCTTTGGCAACCTCAGAAATCTTCATATAACTTGCGTTCTCAGCATCCGCTTTTAAGGCTTCGATGTCTGCTTCGGACGCTTCATTATTTAACCAATCATGTAATTTTTTCTCTAACATTTGGGGATTCTCTATATGCCTAAAACAAGTAACTTCATAATTACCCTACCTATATTCTTAAATATTTTCTATGGTCTTCCGAAGCGATTGTAGCGCCAAACTCATTCGTTTTTCTACCGCTTTGACAGAAATGTCCAAAATTTCCGCAATCTCGTGATATTTCTTGCCTTCAATTCGGTTTAATAAAAATGCGGTACGTTGCGCTTCTGTAAGTTCGGCGATCGCATCTTGCACTTTTTTTCGATATTGCTTTTCCTCCAATAAAAACTGAGGCGACTGATGCTCTACTTTATGCGGTTGTAATTGGGCGTGTTTTAATACAACCTTCTGATGGGCGACCTCGTTCAAAAATAAATTCTTAGCCACGGTATATAGAAACGACTTTGCCTTGTCTGAAGAAACCTTTGCGCAGTTTTTCCAAAGTTTTACAAAAGCTTCCTGCACAAAATCACTGGACCGCGCCGCATCCCCACACTTGAAGTACATAAAATTATACAAATGTTTACTCTGTTCATTGTATATCTTGCTGTAGATCTTTTCGTTACAGACATTATCGTTAAGGGGGGTAGGTTGTTGCATTATTACGAATATATTCAATTTTTTTTGGAAGTAGGGTAGGGTATCTTTATCCTTCCTTGTTTCAATAATAAAGCCCCGAAATAAACTATGAAAAAATCCTACTATTATATTACCCTCCTACTTTTTGGGATCATGTTGGTAACTTCCTGCCAAAAGGAAGCTAGAGAATTCATTGATGAGACCGAAGAGGAAGAAACCTTTACAGCCACTGCCAATCTCGCTAATCTGTTGGTACGTACGGCACAAAATTTTGGAGGGATTGATGATATCATCGACGGAAGCGATTGTTTCTCACTGCAATTGCCGGTCACCGTTATCGCAAATGGACAAGAAGTGATAGTAACTTCTGAAGACGACTACGATGCGGTAGCGGCTATTCTTAACCAATTTCCTGATGATATTGACACGGTTGAGTTGGTCTTTCCCGTCACCGTTATTTTCAATGATTTCACAGAAATTGTAGTAAATAACCAAGACGAATTTGATGGGATTACTGAGCTTTGTGATGAAAGTGGAATCTTAGCTTCTATTGGGTGTGTTGATATTGTATACCCTGTTACGTTCTTTCGATATAATGCAGCTAACGAACAAACTGATACCGTCGTCATTGAAAGTGATACGCAACTATATCAATTTCTTACCCAACTGAGCGAAGACGAATTTATAAGCATCAATTACCCCTTGTCACTTGTGGTGAACGGTGAAACCGTTACAGTTACCAGCAATCAAGAATTAGAAACACAGTTAGAAGCAGCAGACTGTACCACGATTGCCAACATAGATGAGACTGATTTTTCAAATACCCTAACCGGGGCACCCTGGTATGTAAGTTATTATTTTGACGATCTGGATATGACCAGCACTTTTAATGACTACGAATTTACCTTTGCTTCAGACAATACAGCTCAAGCAGCTACTTCATCAGGAATCACCGATGGTACTTGGCAATTCTTCCTGGATAGCGATATTGGATATCTTGATCTTTTCTTCGGAAGCAGCACTCCTCTAAATCTAATAGATGAAGATTGGGAAATACTAACGTATTCTTCCGAAGAGATTCGACTACGCACCGTAAGTAGCGATGGAAGTATTGATTATCTAACGTTTAGTGATACCCCAAGCACCGGCGGTGGAGACGATACAGAACTCAATGAATTTATTGCGACCATAACAGCAGCTCCTTGGTATGTCAACCTTTTGGATGAAAACGGTACAGATCTTACCTGTAATTATCTTGCGTATGCATTTGATTTTGTTCAAGATGGCACAGCAACAGCCACGAGCAGTTCAGAAACACGAACCGGCGTCTGGAGTGTTGTAAGAGAAGGAGCGATTTTAGAGCTTACACTGAATTTTGATAGTAGTGGAAGCGGAAATCCTCTAGGGGCGCTTAACGACAATTGGGAAGTGCTTTCTTTTTCTACTGATGCCATTGCTTTAAAGGATATTGGAAGCGGAGGAGATGACTTTCTAACCTTTGGTCCTGCACCGGCAACCGACTGTGATACTGGTCCTGATCCGCAAGAGTTACGCGATATTTTAACGCAAGGTACCTGGTTTGTCGATCAATATTTAGACGATGGAGATGATGAAACCGGTGTGTTCGCGGGATATGATTTTACATTCAATGCAGACGGTTCTGTAAATGCTTCCAATGGCTCAGAAACGGTGCCCGGTATATGGGTAGTAGGTGTCGCCGGAGACGAGCTAAGCTTTGAATTCGATATGGACAGTCCTATCAATGATGCCGACGATGATGACTATCGCGCCACTAATTACGATGCCACCAATGTCACTTTTGTGATACGTGACAGCGGTGGAGGCGTAGAAGATATATTAACCTTTAAAAGAAATTAATTAAACCCTAATAACAACTAATTTTATGAAAAAGAAAATAGCCTTTCTTAGTGTATTACTTACTTATGTATTCTTTGTAGCAGCCTGCTCTAAAGATGATGATAACTCAAATGCCAACCGTCCAAATGACAACGGAACCGTTGCACAACAAACGGCGACCGTCACAGAAACAGGTACCTGGCAAGTCACGTACTTTTTTGACTCTGATCAAGATGAGACGTCCGACTTCAACGGGTATGTGTTCACTTTTAATGAAGACGGGACCGTTGTTGCCGATAACGGATCGAATACCATCAATGGAACTTGGTCTATTAGCGATAGTAGTTCTTCCAGTGACGATGACGATGGAAGTTCTAGCGATGATGATTTCAACCTCTTCTTTTCAGTACCCGACAGTAGTGATTTTGAAGACTTGAATGACGATTGGGACATTATCTCTGTGACTAGTTCTAAGGTCGAGTTGATCGATATTAGCGGCGGAAACGGCGGAACTGATTATCTCACTTTTGAGCGATTGTAATCCTTTTTTTGCCCCAAGAAGACCACCCATTTACGGGTGGTTTTTTTATTTGTGTAATTCATATTCTAGCGCGATCCGCACTAAACCGGCAGTATTTCTAGCCCCTGTTTTCATCAACATATTTCTACGATGCGTTTCAACGGTGCCGAAGCTTATATGCAGGGTATCCGCAATTTCTTGCGTGGTCATCTCGTCCAAAATACAGTTCAGCACTTCTTTCTCTCTTCGCGATAATGTAGGAAAAGGGCTGCTTGTCATGGTTTTTTTGTTCACCACACTATTCACCACGATCTCATTGACGGTATCATCCAAATAAACCCCGCCGTTATGCACTTTCTTGATGGCATCGGTTAATTCTTTCTTTCCGGCATTTTTTAATACGTAGCCTTTGGCACCTTGATCGAGCATTAATTTGATCAAACTGCTTTCTTTATGCATCGATAAGGTAACAATTTTAGTGTCGGGAAGCTCTTTCAAAAGTTCTTTACAAGTATCGATCCCGTTCTTGTCAGGCATGTTAATGTCCATGAGAACCACATCGGGTTGATGCTTCGGGATTTTTTCAACGGCTTCTTCGCCGCTCAAAGCACTTCCGGTTATGGTGATGTCGGGTTCATTCTGCAACAGCAATTTCATACCTTCGATGACCATTTTATGATCGTCAACTATAAAAACTTCAATCATGATATAGGAATATTAATAGTAACCTGGGTGCCGTTTCCGGGTTGGGTGTCCCAGTCAATGGTTCCGTCGAGATAATCAACCCTGCTTTGAATACTTTTCAACCCTAGTCCCCCTTTTGCCTTGGCTTTTTCAAAATCGAATCCGGTACCATCATCTTCAATAATGATATGTAATTGATTTCCGTGTTTCAGTAACTGAAGTAAGATCGAAGCTGCCTCAGCGTGTTTTCGAATGTTTGAGATCACCTCTTGAACGATACGATAGATCATCACTTGTTTGTTGGAATCTAAGGTATTAGGAATGTTCGATAATTCCAAGGAAACGTTGTAGCCCTGAAGTTTAAGTTGTTCTGCAACGTCTTCCAGCGCGCCCGGAAGTCCGGATATGCTCAATGCATGCGGCATCATATTGTGAGAAATCCGCCGTACTTCTAAGCAGGCTTCATCAATTAAATGATTGGTGCGTTCGGTGATATTGAGTTGTTCTAATTCTTCTATCTTATTCTGAATGATTGAAAAATGGGCCTTTACCGTGCTTAGAAGTCCGCCCAAACTATCATGTAGATCTTTGGCGATTCGCAACCGTTCGGCTTCTTGCCCTTCTATCATGCTGTTCATTGCTAAAAGTTTGTTCTTTTGCTTAAGTTCTGTGATATGTTGTTGTTGAATAGACTCGGTTTGTTGGGCAATTGTTTTTTGATCTTGTAGTCTCTTTCGGAAAAAGTAGACAGACACCAACAATATCAGTCCCAAGGCGATCAATCCTATGGTAATCATTCTTTTTTGCCGGGACTCTTTCTCAATGGTGAGATCTTGTGCTAAAATCTTGCGTTCTTTTTGTTCAGTATCAAACTTTACTTCTAACTCAGCGATATTACGTTGCATCCGTTCCGAATTGATGCTATCCAATACCGCGGTTTCTTGTAGTTTCACTTCATAAGCCTCCTTATAATTTCCAGCTGCACTTTGTATTTCGCTCATTTTTGTGAGTAAGCCCGCCAGTAGTTGCGGTTTTTTCAATGATTGGATCTTGTTGATCGCAGATTGCATGTACGGAATGGCCAACCGTGGTTGTTCATTTTGAAGGTAGGTGTCAGCCAGAGCAATGGTGTTGTAGGTAAGCGAATTCGTGCTATTTAAGCTGTCGCTAATAGCAATGGCTTCCTTCAGGCTGGGAACGTTCTCCATGCTCGCTCTTTTGTCAAAAATTGCTTGGATAGGCATGTGGCCGGCAGGAGTATTGGAGTGTGCTTCTTCGTAGTATGCTGCAAGGATCTCGGTAAATTCAGCGACGCGAATGGGGTTATTTGCTTGGGTGAAATGTTCAATAAGGATATACAAGATAAACCTGTTGGTTGTCGTGTTCCCGTAGGTTTTAGAAACCTCCCACATTTTTAAATAATACGCATCATTTCCTTTGCTGTCCCCCATCAAGCCTTGTATCTGTCCTTTTCCATAATACACATTCCAGCGCGATTGATGAAATTCGGGTTGCGAAGCAATTGCTTCCGCTTCATTGAAGTGGTGTAAGGCATTCTCTAAAGAGGTTTGGTATAAATAGGTGGTTCCAACCGACAGATGATACCGCAAGATCATGTGTTCATCTTCCAGGGATTTCGCGAGTTCGAGTCCGCGTAACTTTAACCGTAGCGCTTCATCTGTGAGTCCTTTTTGAGACAAAAACTGACTGTATTTTTGATAGAGCATGAGTTGCGCTAATTCAGAATTATCTTTCGTTAATACGTAAGAAAATAATTCATCTACATAATCTGTATTTTTTAGAATATAGGTGCCAATAAAATCGTAGCCCTGTTTTTTTTCTTCGGAAGATTTGGTGGCAATGCTTTTTAATACGCTATCCACCTTTTGCTGAGCCATTTCTTGTGCAGAAGTTGAAAAAGAAATACATAGAAAAAGTAGCCCTATAAAATACACCCCCTGATGCCGAAGGTGCATTAAAAAACAAGAAAGAAGAGTACCGTTCCAATTCATAAGAAATTGCATTTCAGAAGCCTCGGAAAACCACATAATACGTCATAGTTGTTTTTTTTCATTTCCGTAACTACATGTACACTTTATGCGATCTTCGGCATAATCACTAAAATAGGCGTAAGTTGTCGCCTATCTATCAAGGAATTCAGGGATTGCTACAAAATCTATGAATTCCGGTAGGAAACCGTTATGTCACGATTATTTTAGTTGCCATACAATTGTTTCCCGGCGGCCTCATACGTATCCCCTTCGCTCCAAAACGGAGTGGTAGGTTCGTTAGCGATCGTGCGTCCACTAAGTACATACGCTCTAAAAAAAGATTCCAAATAATCAAAATCCATTGAATCTGCTTCATCACCGGGGCGGTGGTAATATTTGGTCACATCACCATTAAAAGCGTTAAAACCCATTGAGAAGGTAGGTGCGGGAATCCCTTTTTTAGCGAAATGAACGTTATCACTACGATCAAAAAGTCCTTGTTCAGGGGCAGGGTCGTCAATCGCTTTCAAACCAAATTGAGCCACCGAATTTTTAATGGCGTTGGTGGCGGTCGTTCGATTCAGCCCTATGATGGTTGCCAAAGATGTATCGTTATACCCTCCGTTATCACTGTTAAAGCAGAAGACCATTTGCTCGAGCGGAAGCACAGGGTGGTCTACATAATATTCACTTCCCAACAAGCCTTTTTCTTCGCCCGTGAATAAAATAAACAAGGCTGAGCGCTTCGTAGGATGTTTTGCTAGATTCTGTGCCATACTCAAAACAGTAGTCGTGCCTACAGCATTGTCGCGAGCCCCGTTATATATGGTATCTCCCGTTTCGTCAGGTGTGCCAATTCCTACATGATCGTAATGTGCCGAATAAATTATATACTCTTTTTTCAGCTCAGGATCGGTTCCGGGGATCACTCCCACCACATTGTAAGAGACAATGTCTTTGGGAAGTTCTCGGCGAACGGAAGCTTGAAACTTGGTTTCTTTTTCATTTTTTAATGTATTGATTCCACTACCATCGGGGTCATAGATCCAAAAATGATGAAAGGTATCTCCCTCTTTGTTTTTTTCTTCGGAAGCCAAGCGCACAGAACCCCCATTGAAATTATGATCGATATAATCCCAGATTTGTGCATTGGTCTCTACAAATTCGATGATCCCCGTGGCACCATTTGCCAGAGCCCATTCTTTCTTTTGAGCGCGTAAGCGGTATGCTGCTTGTGCATCTTGAGCCGAAGCGCTTCCCGCTTTAACCACCACAAATTTCTTGTTAACATCAAGGTTCTTATAATCTGCTTCCATACCATAACCCGCGTAGATCACTGGGCCACCAAAATTGATAGGTTCTCCACTAAAAGCAACGAATTTAGTATACTTTTCTTTTCCAATGGCAAACGCCATATCTGTGGGAGCTTCCGTTTTGGTAAGAGGTACTTCTTGGTAGTACGTGCCGGTAGCCGGATTAGGTTGTACGCCATACCCTCGAAGGGCATTCGCCAGATAAGCGGCTGCAATTTTATTTTCAGGAGTTCCGGTTTCACGACCTTTCAGTAGATCATCAGATAAAAAGTAAATATGACTTTTAATTTGGTCTTTGGTTACCGTTTCTATAACACGGTTTTTTTCGGTTGTATTTTGGCCGAAAAGACAAGCCGTTACTAGAGAAAGCACTATAAATAAGGGATAATATTTCATGTATTGGAAGTTTAGAAAGCTAAAGATAGTAATTCTACTAAAACAGCACGCGTAGCGTTGCATTGGGAGTAAATGTTAAAGCAGGTTCATTTACCTCCTCAATATTTCCGGAAGCATTGATGCGATAAAATTGGTTGATGATGTTTTTTGTGTTTAAGACATTCCAAACAGAAACCCCTAGAAATACATCACTTTTTTTATTCAAGTTGAATTGATATGTCGCAGAGACATCCACTCGAAAATAATCCTCAATGCGTTCGCTGTTGGGCGGACCGTAATTAATCACATCGTTTACAATCTCTTCTCCAATCACCGGATTCGTGGTAGGCTTTCCGGTATGCCAATTCAATCCGCCGGCGAAATTAAATTGTTTCCAATGGTAATCTACGCCGTAGGTCAGGGAATGTGTGACATCTAAGTTATTCAGAAATTTAGAAGGAGACAGTAAGGGAAAATCGTAAGTGTTCTCTGCCCACGAATAACTTAACCACGTATTGATATTATCAAACCTTTTATTGAGCAGTACATCAATTCCTTTTACTTGATAATTTCCATTAGCTCTTACCGAAGCAAATTGATTCTGAAATCGTTGGCTTTGAGATGTAATACCCGTTACTTCCTTATAATAGGGTTCTATGGAGACCAGCCATCCTCGGCGGGCGTAGCTAATTCCTGTAGCGATTTGTTTTCCTTTTAAGATAGGGATGCTATTTGGATTTGATAGTACCCATCGGCGGTTCTCAACGCCTAAAAAATCATTTTGGAAATCTATGATCTGGGAGGTTGTCTGACTTTTAAATTCGCCTAAAATTTCAAATGTGAAGTACGAGAGAAAACGCTGACTAAAATTGAGTCGGGGTTCAAGTAAAAGGGTTTCAAATTTATTGATATAATTGGTTCGCAACCCCAAGGTAAGTGTAGTACTTCCTTTGGGAGCCTTGTAAGTAACATCGCCAAAGAGGCTATGGGTTCTCAATACCTGTTTGTCGGTTCGTTCAAAAACGGGATTGTTAAGTCCTTCAAAATTGGTTATTCCCGTTTCATTGAATTGATAGCCGTAGAAAAAAGTGAAGTGCGCTTGGCTCTTTTGTCGCAACGCGATTCGAAAACCATTCTCCAATACATTGTTCTCTTGCGAAAGTTGTTGGTCGTTTACCACGTCTTCATTCGTAGAGTCTAAGGAATAATCAGAAAAATACGCTTGAAAAAAAGTACTTATTGTAGGGCTCCAATCGCGTTCATAATAGAGTCCGGCTGAAATATTATTCTGTTTTAAATCACTTTGTCGCGCAATAAAATTATCATCGATGATCGCGCTTTCCACAAATTCAATACGATTGGCAATTCCTAAAAAATTAAATCGAAACCGATCCTTTGAAGTAGGTTGATACAGAAATCGCGTGGACGCATCATAAAACTGAAATCGAGCATCAGAAATGCTCTGTGTTTCACTACTCGAGATAACTTCAGTATTTTGAAAGACCCTATTAAAATAAGCATCATACGTAGGAGACTCCCAAAGTTGATTGATCGAACTTCGGGCGGCAACTTGAACTGAGGCTTTTTTACCGAGCGGAATATCGGCAAAAGCATCCGAACTGATGAGATTGGTGCCTATTCCTGCTGAAATACTATCGTTCAGCTTGCGAGAACTTTCCATAGAGATCATTCCCGATACCCCATCACCATAGGCGGCGGGCGTTCCATTTTTCACGACGGTTACTTGCTGAGTAAGAAACGGATTAAAAGCCGAAATAAGTCCGAAAAAGTGACCGCTTTGGTACATTTTTACGCCGTCCAATAAAATTAAGTTCTGATCATTGGTACCACCGCGTATGTTCAAAAATGAAACGCGCTCTTCAATACTTTGAATTCCCGGAAGCGCTTGGATGGTTTGTAGAACATCCGGCTCAATGAGACCGGGCAGGATGTCAAAGTCATTGTAATCTACGGTTAAAGAACCACTGTTGTTTTTTGTAATACCACGCGATAAGTACGAAGTGATTAACACTTCTTCGAGCCGCTCTATAGGACCGAAAATAAACGTTTGCGGACAACCCGAAAGAAATGCCGAAGCTTTGAAACTCGTAAGCTTTTTCTCGTTCTGGAACAGGAGAATAGGGTCTTCCGGAGAAAGTGCTACCCCTTGAAAAACTCCCTTTTGATCTGTCGTGATGCGTTGATAGGGCGTAACTACTTCTACATTCACAAAAGGTTCCCCTGTGTCGATCTGGCGTAATTCGCCACATAAAGAGATCAAATTCTTTCGCGGTGCTACGGTAATGGTGCCATCGGGGAGAAGCTGGTAATTAAAAAGCGTTTTTGCTTCCAAATAGGCTAAAACTTCATTCAGTTCTGTAATGTTACGCGGCCGTGTGATTTGGTGATTCTTCAGATTACTATTCTGATACGAAAACGTAACGTCCCAATCGTTTTCAATGGCACTTAAGACCTTCGAAAGATCGGATGTCGTTGAATCAGTTTGAGCAAAAAAAAAGGAATTGCTACAGAGTAATAGCAGCAAAAAGAACCGGGAAACCCATCGCACAATTATTCACTTTTTAAAACCACTGTCTTATCATCGTTGATTTCATAAGACAAGGTAAGAGGAATTGTGATAGCTTCCAAGGCAGTAGGAAGATTTTTATGTGTAAAACTACCGGTAAAAATTACGGTTGTGTCAATATCATTCCCTACGATGGTAATATCATACTGACGTTCAATCTCTTCCAAGACATACTGTAATGGAACGCTTTTGAAAACCGACTTGTGTTGTAGCCAAGTAGGTTCAATTAATGCAGTAAGTTGATTTTCTAGTGTGTCATTGGACCAACGTAAGGTGCGTCCGGCTTTGAGTAGATGTGTTTTATTATTCAAGGCAACGGCTACTTCCCCCTCAAAACAAGTCACCTCAAAATAATCGGGTCTGCTCGTAACATTAAATTGGGTTCCTTTCACGGAAACAATACCGTGCGAAGTTGCCACAGAGAATTGTTTTCCTTTCGCTACTTTGAAGTACGCCTCTCCGCTTAGCGTAACATTGCGGCTAGCATCCCATTGATCTTTGTCATAAGCCAGTTCAGAACCCGCATTCAGTATCACTTCAGAGGCATCTGGAAGTTCCAAGCTAATTTGTTCTGCGTGATGCGCGATGAAGGTTGTTTCAGAAGATTGCGACAATGCCCAATACATTCCGAATGCAATGACAAAAACAGCGGCAATCCGAAACGCATAGTGCTTCCAAGAGATCTTTTTGACTTCGGGAGTGTGCATCTTTTTTTGTAGGGATGCATATTCTTTTTCGACCTCAAAATCTGGCGCTTTGAAGGCTTGTGCCAGACGGTCGATTTGGTGATACGAACGAAAGGCGTCTGTTTGTTCAAACGCCTCTTGTTCTGTATCGGTTAGATCATGGTCTAACCATTTAGAAAGTAAATTTTCCTTTTTCATAGCAACTTTCTACACATAGAACAACTGAGGATTAAAAATTCCCACCCCCTATGCTTAAATTTTTTCAATTTTTTTTCTGAGCGTGGCTAAAGCCTTGTAAATACGCTTCTCAACGGCTTTTCGAGAAATGTTTAAAATCGTAGCAATTTCTTTATGTCGCTTTCCTTCCACTCGATTTAACAAGAAAGCAATGCGTTGTTTTTCCGGTAATTCTTCTAACGCCTTTTGAAATTTTTCTAAATATTGCTTTTCTTCAAGTAAGAACTGAGGGGTGTGATTGGTTGTCGATGTGTGGGGTTCTTTCTTTTGATATTCCAATACCACCTTTTGGTGTTTGATCTCATTTAAGGTGAGATTATTAGCGACGGTGAATAAAAAACTTCGAGCTTTGTCAGGAGGAATGTCTTTGCATTTTTTCCAAAGAGTTAAGAATGCTTCTTGCGTTTTGTCTTTCGGATCGAATCGCTCTCCGTACTTGTAATAGATAAAATCATGGAGATCTTGTGCATTCGCTTCGTAGATTTTGGAAAACACATGTTCTTCACAAACATTATCAAAAAGAGGCTGTTCGTTTTTGGTCATTGGGCGTAAATATATAAATTATTTACAGGTAGGAATTTCTTTATTTTGATTGTTATATTTTAAATCCCTAGTAATGAAATACTATACATTACTCTTATGTATTATCTTTTTTTACTCCTGTCAAAAGGAAGAATTTACAGTGGTCCAAGATCAGGAGGACACAGAGGAAGTGACCAATGCTTCTGCTAATTTGCGACTGAAATTGCGTTCGGTTAGTTCTCATGACGGAAGTTTTGATGATATTATAGATGATGCGCCGTGCGTCAGCATAAAGATTCCTTATACAATTTTTTTCAACGGAGAACCTTATAATGTTGGAACCATTCTTGACCTGAGGCCTATCGGTGAAGATGATGAGGTAGCACTAATCTATCCGGTAACCCTCACCCGATCAGATCATTCTGAAGTAGTAGTTCAAAGTAATGCTGAATGGCAAAATGAACGTGATGTTTGTGCTGAAGACCCCTTGAGCAGAGAACACAACGCCTGTGTAGATATTGCATTTCCCATTACCCTAGCATTATATAATCTTGACGAAACTGAATTTGAAACTCGTGAAATAGGGAATAGTGAAGCCTTGTTTCCGTGGGTGGTCGATCCTCAGTCGGAAGATTTGATTTCTATTAATTACCCTATTGACCTCATCGTTGCCGGTGGGAGTGCGCTTCGAATTACGAATAATACACAACTCGCTGATACCATAGACGCCCTTCAAAACTCTTGTGAATAAAGTTTGTTTATCAAAATTAAGAAAATATTAAACAAAAAGTTAAACTTTTGATAAACTGTGAGTTGGCGCTGAGATTTACAAGATTTGCTTCGTTTCTTTATAGCAGATTAATGTAAAACTCAAGCTATGAAATTTTTTTCGACTTTTTTTATTGCATGTTCCCTAATGTTTGTTGTTGCGTGTAGCAGCGATGATGATAATGGAACTATTAATGACGGTGATCAAACCATCGTTACCTACCTTCGATCTGATACCGATTACTCCCTTTTAGTAGAAGCTCTTGAACGAGCCGGACTAACGGCAGCCTTGAATGCTTCTGGAAGTACTACGGTTTTTGCTCCTAACAATGAAGCTTTCACAACATTTTTGGAAGCGAATGGGTTTGCTTCTCTTGACGAAGTGCCCGAAGCCCTACTCTCTAATGTATTGCTAAATCACGTAGTAAATGGTACAACCTCTTCTACAGAATTCACTACCGGGTACATAAGAACCAACGCTACCGGTAGTAGTGACCTTAATCTTAGCGCTTTTGTGGATACTTCTTCAGGGGTGACTATCAATGGTGTTGCTACCGTAGTTGAAGCTGATATCGAAGTTTCCAATGGTATAGTCCACGGCGTAGACGGCGTTATTCTACTTCCCAATGTGGCGACACTTGCCAATGTTAATCCGAATTTTTCAAATTTGATCACTGCTTTGGATGCAGCAAGTCTAACAGTGGCAATTTCCGATCCTTCTGCAGATCTTACTGTTTTCGCTCCTACCAATGATGCGTTCGCAACATTTCTTGCAGATAATGGCTTTGGATCCATTGCAGAAATTCCAACTCCTTTATTACAACAAACACTCTTAAACCATGTGCTGACAACTTCTAATGCGAGTGCTGATTTTACAACATCATATACCACCACACTCGCTACCTTTGGTGATACAGATGATAATATTAGTCTGTTCATAAATACCGAATCGGGAGTTGTTTTGAATGGAATTTCAACCGTTGTGGCTCCGGATGTGGTTGCAACAAATGGTATTATTCATGCTGTCGATACAGTTATTGCTTTGCCAACCGTGGTGACGTTTGCTACTGCAGACCCATCATTTAGTAGTCTTGTCGCTGCATTAACGCGACCCGATCAACCTGATTTTGTGGGTACGTTGAATACTCCCTTCGGAACAGATCCTGCACCATTTACGGTATTCGCTCCAACCGATGATGCCTTTACAAGTTTATTTGCTGAATTAGGTGTAGGTGGCCTAGCGGATATTGACGCAGCGACCTTGACAGCAGCGTTGAACTTACATGTTATCGCCGGGGCGAACGTTCGAGAGGAAGACTTGACATCGGGACCTGTAACTACTTTAGGAGGAGAAGTTATCATTGATGCCGCTGCGGGAACCATTACCGACGCCAACGGTAGAACCAGTACCATCATTGTAACGAATGTACAGGCAAGCAACGGAGTAGTTCACGCTATAGATACCGTCTTGTTACCTGAATTGCCGTAATCTTATTATTTGACGTCTATGTGAATAGCGTTTATAATTCTAATCTGAAAAAAATCCCCTGCGATAATTGATCGCAGGGGATTTTCGTTTGAACTAGATGTTCTTCGGAATGGTAAAAAAGCTAGCTCAAATGTGACGGTTGCTTTTAGCTTGACAATGCCATAATCGACTTAGCATTGGTAAACTCTTTCATTCCGAAACCTCCGTGTTCGCGACCATACCCAGAATCTTTGACGCCTCCAAACGGCATGTTGGGTTGTGCAAGTCCGAAAGAATTGATAAATACCATACCGGTATCAAAAATATTAGCAGCTAGATCAAATGCCTTCTCTTGGTCGTTTGTAAATATGCCTCCTCCAAGTCCAAACCGACTGTCATTGGCGATGCGAAAAGCGTCCTTGGTGTCCTTCGCTTTTATAAGTGAGGCGACCGGACCAAATAGTTCTTCGTCATAAGCGGGTTGTCCCGGTTGTACGTTCTCCAATACGGTGGCAGGATAGAAAAACCCATCTTCTTCCGGCACGTTTCCGCCACATAAAATGGTAGCACCCTTTTCCACACTTTTCGCTACTTGTTCGTGTAGTTCTTCCCTTAGATCCTTGCGCGCCATGGGTCCCAATCGAGAACGCTCATCGGTAGGATCGCC
Source organism: Flavobacteriaceae bacterium UBA4166 (assembly GCA_002379985.1). Classification (GTDB taxonomy): domain Bacteria; phylum Bacteroidota; class Bacteroidia; order Flavobacteriales; family Flavobacteriaceae; genus DFVG01. The sequence goes on along the minus strand of DFVG01000011.1, from coordinate 23,744 downwards.
GTAGGTCACGCCTTTCATTCGTGCTACAAATTTTTCTTTGAATGCATCATACACTTCTTCAACTACAACAAATCGTTTTGCCGCCACACAGGTCTCGCCATTGTTGTAGACCCTTCCATTAACACATTGCTTAACGGCCATGTCCAGATCAGCATCCTCTAATACAATGTAGGCATCATTACTCCCCAATTCTAATACCGTTTTCTTTAGCGCGGCACCTGCAACTTTTGCAACATGTTCTCCGGCTCCTGCACTTCCGGTAAGTGTGACCCCTCGTACGCGCTTGTGTTTTATTACGTTGTCTGATTGATCATGATCGATGATCAGGACGGTGAATAGATGTTTTGGAATTCCCGCAGCCGTAAAAATCTCCTCCAAAAGCACAGCGCTTCCGGTAACACTCTCGGCGTGCTTCAATAAGACACCATTACCCGCCATAAGGTTGGCAACTGCGTACCGAATCACTTGATACGTTGGAAAATTCCAAGGTTGAATTCCGTAGACCACACCCATAGGAGAATGTACAATTCGACCTTTGCCACCCTCCGGAAGCGTTCGATCCTCGTCGGCAAGTTCTTTGGGGCCATTTTCAGCGGTGTAGTCACAAATTCCGGCGCATAGCTCAACCTCTTGATGTCCTTGCTTCAACAATTTCCCCATTTCTTCTGTCATGAGGGCGGAAAGTTTATCTTTATTTTTAAGAAGCTCTTTTCCTAGTTTCTGAATATGTTTCGCTCTATCGGCAAGGGATGTCTTTTTCCAACTCAAAAAAGCGTTGTGGCATGTTTCGATTTTTTGATCAACGAGGGCATCGCTCATATAGGTATACGATTTTATGTTTGTTCCTGTAGCAGGGTTCACGGTGTGAAATTCTTTGGTAGTACTCATGGTGTTTGCTTGAATTATTTGATGTTATTTAAAGATAGCCATTCCGCAAATCAAAAGATCACATTGCTTTCCCAAGCCTTCGTTAATGAAACGGTAAATTTTTCCGAAGATAATGGCGTGGAAAAAACTGTCTTTGAAAACAATTCAGCAAAAATTTGATCCTATTTAAATAGGATAAGATTCTGTTGTGATAAACAGGAAGGTAACTTTGCTACAAGCGTATCAATTGTTATCTTTGCAACTCTCTAAATTCCATGCAATACTATGTTTGATAATCTGACCGATAAACTAGATAAAGCCTTACACGTTCTCAAGGGACACGGTAGTATTACTGAAGTCAATGTAGCAGAAACGCTTAAAGAGGTTCGCCGTGCTTTGTTGGATGCCGATGTGAATTTTAAGACGGCTAAGAACTTTACCAATACGGTCAAGGAAAAAGCATTGGGACAAAATGTATTGAGTTCCTTAAAACCTGGTCAGCTTATGGTCAAGCTTGTGAAAGACGAGCTTACGGAGTTGATGGGTGGGGAAACCGAAGGAATCGATCTTAGTGGTAGTCCGTCTATCATCTTGATGTCCGGTTTACAGGGTAGTGGTAAAACCACTTTTTCAGGAAAACTTGCCAAATATCTAAAATCCAAGAAAACAAAGAAGCCATTACTGGTTGCCTGTGATGTGTATCGCCCTGCGGCAATCAATCAGTTGCATGTAGTAGGAGAGCAAATTGGAGTTGAGGTATATAGTGAAGAAGGCAATATGGATCCGGTTGCTATTTCTCAGAATGCCATTGCACATGCTAAACAACAGGGCCATAACGTGGTCATCGTAGATACCGCAGGTCGCTTGGCAGTAGATGAGCAAATGATGACAGAGATTGCGAATATTCACAATGCTATTCAGCCAAATGAAACACTGTTTGTAGTAGATTCTATGACAGGGCAGGACGCGGTGAATACGGCAAAAGCCTTTAACGATCGATTGGATTTTGATGGGGTAGTGCTTACCAAATTAGACGGAGATACCCGAGGTGGAGCCGCCATTTCCATCAAAAGTGTTGTCAACAAACCCATCAAATTTATTGGTACAGGGGAAAAGATGGACGCCATTGATGTGTTCCACCCATCGCGTATGGCCGATCGTATCTTGGGGATGGGAGACGTTGTTTCGTTAGTAGAACGTGCACAAGAGCAATTTGATGAACAAGAAGCGAGAAAACTTCAGAAGAAAATTGCGAAGAACCAATTTGGTTTCGATGATTTCATGTCGCAGATCCAGCAAGTAAAGAAGATGGGTAGTATGAAAGATCTGTTAGGGATGATTCCCGGTGCCGGAAAAGCACTGAAAGGAGTCGATATCGATGACGATGCTTTCCAAGGGATTGAGGCGATTATTCAATCCATGACCCCGGAAGAACGTTCTACACCATCTGTGATCAATGGAAGCAGAAAAAAACGCATTGCCAAGGGAAGCGGAACTTCGGTTCAAGAAGTAAATCAACTGCTCAAACAGTTCAACCAAATGAGTAAAATGATGAAGATGATGCAAGGCGGCGGCGGTCGAAAGATGATGCAGATGATGAAAAACATGCGATAAATTCACCATAAACCCACCCACATGACGCTATTAGACGGTAAAAAAGTTAGCAACGACATTAAAGATGAAATCAAGGCAGAAGTAGATGCCATGAAAGCTAATGGCGAGAAAGTACCGCACCTCGCTGCAGTTATTGTTGGAGATGATGGGGCGAGTTTAACGTATGTAGGCAGCAAAGTGCGCGCCTGCGAGCGTATTGGGTTTGAGTCTACTTTGGTGAAAATGCCACATACGACTAGCGAGTTAGAGTTGCTTAAAAAGATCAAGGAGCTTAATACCAATGATGCGATCGACGGGTTTATCATTCAATTACCCCTTCCGCCGCAAATCGATACGCAAAAAGTCCTCATGGCGGTAGATCCCAGTAAAGATGTCGATGGTTTTCATCCTGAGAATTTCGGAAAGATGGCGCTGGATATGAGCACCTTTATTCCTGCAACTCCATTTGGTATTTTAGAACTTTTAGAACGTTATGATGTAGATACCAAAGGGAAGCATACGGTGGTTATTGGAAGAAGTCATATTGTAGGACGCCCAATGAGTATTTTGATGAGCAGAAAGGGATGGCCGGGAAATAGTACCGTAACGTTAACACATAGCAATACCAAGAACATTTCACAAATTACAACACAGGCAGATATCATCATTTCAGCGCTTGGTGTGCCTAATTTCTTAAAGGCCGAAATGGTCAAAGACGATGTCGTTGTGATTGATGTAGGGATTACTCGAGTTCCTGATGAAGATCATCCCAAAGGATATGTGATTCGAGGCGATGTAGATTTTGAAGCCGTAAGTGAGAAAGCATCTTTTATCACTCCGGTTCCTGGTGGAGTAGGCCCTATGACCATTGCCATGCTGCTGAAAAACACACTTTTGGCTCGCGAACAACGTCGCGCCCTATAATTTTTTTTATTCTTTAGCTTGATGCAAGCGCCAGTCTAGATAACGATGTAGGTCGCTTTCAATCCACCCCATTCCAATAGAAAGAACGGCTAGGTCATCGATGTATCCCACACCCGGAATAAAATCCGGGATAATATCCATGGGGTTCAAAATATAGAGCAAGCCTAATACAATAGTTGCAATCGTAAACCAGGGTACACCTTTATACGTTCCATTCTTAAAATCACGTAGCATGGCCAGCATGACCTTGCCAAGCTCGGCATATTTAGAAAGACTATTAGGCCCACTAAATTTTTTGTTAATCGCTTCTTCATTTTCTAAAACCACTTCCACATCTTCTTCTTTAATGTGGTCTACTTCATCACGCATGGCATCTTCATCCACGCCAGATTCTCGATTTCCGGGATTGAAGAAAAGGTTCTTTTTTGAGTTTCCGAATAGCATATTGTTCTTTTTATGTAAAGATAGGCGAGCTACGCAACTAAATGTTTTAAAGTTTTGTTATATCTGTTTGAAGAACAAGATAATTGCAACAACAATAACAGTTAGATACAATAACCAATAGGGTTTAAGTTTTTTTGGGTTTTTTCCGAAGAGAACATGGGTCAGTCGAAAGAAAAAGGGGCGGTTTTTTGCTATTTGGTTATAGCCATGATCGCTTAACCAAGTGAACCATGAGTGCTTTTTGTACCACCGATGCCACGGAAACGGATTCGAAGTATAGTGATAACTTCTGTAGGCTGAATCTGGACCGCTATACACGTTCCCGTTGGGTTCTATTAATCGAGAGGCTTTTTTAAATTCCTTCAGCGGAATATCCTTGAATTGTTTGGCAATTTCTTGAAACGTGATAAAATCGATTTGTCCTTTTGTTTTTTGCTGCCAACGTTCCACCCAAAACGCGCAAAAACCACACTTGCCATCCCAAACCAATACAGGTTTTTCTCTGGGTGGGTAGGCTGTCGAGTCGAATTTTTGAAACATGATAATTATAAATCGGGATCGTCATCGTGAGCTACATGTTTGCCATATTCCCGCTTATAGATCCGCACCACGATCAAAAACAAACTAATAAGCAACGGTCCAAATATGAGTCCGATGAATCCAAAAAGCGGAACCCCAACAATCACTCCAATTAGCGTGATCAAGGGATGTACATTGTCTAATTTCTTTAATACATAAAGTCGGATCAAATTATCAGTAGATCCCACAACGATAAGTCCGTATAACAGGATGCCCCAAGCTTGGAAATCATTTCCGGAGGACAGCGTTAAAATAAAGACGGGTACAATCCCCAATAGTGTTCCCACGAAAGGGATCATAGAACCGATGGTGACCACTACGAACCAAAATAAGGGGTCATCAATTCCGAAGATGAGAAATCCAATAAGTGCCACGATTCCTTGAGCGACGGCTACCATAGGAATACCCAAGGCATTGGAACGAACCATTAGATGGGTCTCTTTCCCGATCTTTTTTAAGTTTGTTTTGCTAATAGGAATATATTCGAACAACGACTCGCGTAACTGACTCCGATTTGTCAACATATAATACAGCATAAAATACATGAGTCCGATAGCGATGGTAACATCAAAAGTGCTGCCTGCGAGATTTTGTAGGTTTTCGGAAACCCATGAAGAAATGGCTCCCGCATCAATCTCTGAAGTAAAATCATATCCCAGCTTTTCTTCCCATTCTGCTGTTTGACTCTTAAAGGCGCGTACTACTCGTTCAGAATTTTGCACGGCATTATTGATCTTATTTCCCAGCATGATGATAATACCACTCACGGGGAGTAATATTCCTATAAAAGAAAGAACCATTAAGAAGGCGGCTGCAAGATCCGGTTTCCAGCCTCGCCGTAGTAACGACACCATCCACTTCCGCATCAATACATAGATGGTGATGGCACCTAATACTCCGGATAAATAGGGCAATAATTCGCGAAAAATGAGCGTGCCCATCAATAAAATGAGCAGGATCACGAAAATTTGACGAATGATATGAGGATTGATCTGTTTCATGGTTAGGTTGCGAAAAGTTGGTCTAAGTTTGCGAAGGCTTTAAATTCAAGGGCATTCCCGCTAGGATCTTCAAAAAACATGGTCGCTTGTTCTCCGGGTTGTCCTTCAAACCGAATGTAGGGTGCAATCACAAATTCAACACTCATAGCTTGTAAACGATCAGAAAACTCTTTGAAGGATTCCATGGTCAAGACTACTCCAAAATGGGGAATCGGCACTTGCTTACCATCTACAGGATTTGCTGCTTTTTGTGACGGTTCTTCCTTTTTTTCATGCAGTACCAATTGGTGGCCAAAGAAATTGAAATCAACCCAATGATCACTGCTTCTACCTTCGGTACAGCCCAAAATATCGCGATAAAAGATGCGATCTCTTTCTAAATTGTTTACTGGGATGGCGAGGTGAAAAGGTCGAAGGGATGTTGTTGTTTCCATAGGTTAGATTCGGTTCCAAATATCAAGGTGCATTTTCCAAGTATTTCCGGTATATTTCCAGACAATCACATATTTACCCGCCCATTCATAGCGTCCTTCGGTATCTTCAGAAATACCTTCATAAACCCCAAAATCATAGGCGTAATTACCATTGATTATGATTTCCGTGGGCGTTGCTTTATGAGATAGAATACGAGTTCCTTCCGGTAGCGTCCATCGTTTCAAAATACCTGCTTTTCCCGAAATAATGGGAGCATTGGGCGGAAAAATAGATCCGTCTTCTGTGTAAAGATCGGTCATGGTTTGATAATCTCCGGCTTCATATGCTTTAGAAAAACGGCGACTATTTTCACGGATGACGGTCTCGGCATTTTCAGGAAGTGTTTTCTTCTTGGTGCAATGGATGCGCCAAGTAGGAAATACGAAGCTTTCTGCAGGATCGGTCCAAGCTCCTTCCCATTCAAATCCTTCCGAAGAAATATCACTAAAAGTAAGTCGGTAGTACCCATCGGTGCCATTGGGTGCTTGTTGCTCGCGATAGAGCACAATGCTGTCTCCACGCTTGGTTCCTTCCCACACCGGTAACGTCACTGTAGGGCTCGCACTGCTGTAATAATGAACGTACCATTTGCTGCTATCGGCGATAAACTGCCGAATGCTTCCCGAGTGGCTTCCATCTTCTTTTAAGGTTTCATCTTGTACGGCTGTTCCGTTCATAATGTATTTAAAGGTCCACGTCATTTTTAGCGGTTGTGCCCACGTTTGATCCTGTTTGCGAGTTTCGGAAAGACAGTCGCAAGTACCAATTAGCGGGGCGAAGTCAGCAACGGCTTGAGGTGCCTCAGGATTTAATTGGCCAAATGGGTTTTGCTGTGTAGGTTCATAATTATTATAAGACTGTTGTGCACAAACGGAGTGCACCGCAAGGGGCAGGATGACTAAAAAAAATAACGATTTCATGACGCAGCGATTAGAAGTAGAAAATTACCACTAAAATTTGAAGTATGAAACTGTTGGTTTAATTGTTCCGTAACGCGTGTATCAATTCTTTCTTGTTCATTTTAGAACGTCCATCGATCCCTACGTTCTTTGCTTGTTCGTAGAGTTCTTCCTTGGTCCATGTTTCGTAAGGCGAAGCCTTTCCCCCTTTCTTACCGGAATCGGGCGTATTTGCGATACGCGCCGCCTTTTCTTTACTGTAACCTTTATCGCGTAAAGCTTCGTATTGTTCTTCGTTTTTGATGCTTGGATTAGGCATAGTGTTGTGGATTAAAAAAAGCCTTCTTGAGAAGGCTTTGTTCTTTAATTATTTTCGGCTTCTACTTGATCGGTGTCTTTTCGATATTTCAAAAGACCAATACCCGCAAAAAAGAACACTACTCCTAAAATGATAAGTGCCCACGGGCTTAATCCCGAGTCCATACTTCCAAATGCGCCAAGAACGCCCATAATTAGAGCAATGGCACCACCGATGGTTAGAATAAATCCTAATATTTTGATCATAACATATAATATTGATTGGTTATGAATAAAATTAGGGGAAGCGCTTTTAATTCAGGCTTCACTTAACAAAACGTTGGGGGAGTTTTCTGAAAAGATTAATATTATTCCAGCGGCTCCGGCGCATCATAGTCGGTGTCCCATCCAATCATAAAATATTTGAATGTCGCCTCATTGGGAATCTGCGACTGCTCGATCTTCGCTTGATAGTCATACCGAATGTTTTCGGGCAATTGTTTTTTATCGATGGTTACATACACGTTACTATCTTTTATAAAGACGACCACCGAATTAATAGCATTCTCGATCCCGGCAATCTCGTAATTCGCCTTCAGGTCACCAAAAGTGCTCTTACTGTTAAGTCCTTTGTCGGTTTTATAGCGAGCATCAAAAACTTGGATATTTGTTATGTTGGAAGTGGGGTCATTTTCATCTTCCGGAGAAAGCAGTAGTAATTTTGTACCATCCTTGTCAAAAATCTCAACTTCTCCTTGCGTGCCCAGTGCATTTTCGTTGGGGTTGAGTTTTACGATGGAATCATTGGCAAAGATAGAGTCAACCTGTCGCATAGCAGTGTTTTTAGTCAAAGGACCCACTGCGTCTTTTTGAATCAGAAACGGATCACTATCGTCTCCGCATTGAACAAAAAATATGGCAATGGTAAAAAGGATTACTGTGGTGAGGATATTTTTCATAGGTTATTTTATTAATTTAGTGAGGATACCCAACACGCTTCTTATAACGGTTGGGCTGGTTAATACTTTTTCTAACGGACTTCGTGTCGTTCTTCGGCGGGAAGAAGTGCTTCTTCGAGAACTCGAACGCTGTGCCTTCTTTTTTTCTTTTGCTGCTTTCGCTTTGGCTTCCTCTAAATGTGCTTTTTCGATTTTTTCATTCAGCAATTCATAAGCGCTTTCTCTGTCTAAGGCCTCATTGTAGCGATCTTTCAATTTAGAAGCGGCCAAAACGTCTTCGAGTTCTTCCGCTTCCAAAATGTCCATTCTACTCATGGGCGCACGCAGTAAGGTGGCTGCCAACGGAGTTGGAATTCCTTTTTCGTTTAAGGCTGAAATAAGAGCCTCTCCAATCCCGAGGGAGGTAAGCACTTCGTCGGTTTCGTAAAAGTCGGAAAGCGGGTAATTCTCGGCTGTCAGTTTGATCGCTTTTCGATCTTTCGCCGTAAAGGCCCGAAGCGCATGCTGAATCTTTAACCCTAACTGACTTAGTACGGCATCAGGTACATCGGTAGGATTTTGCGTTACAAAATACAAGCCCACGCCTTTGGAGCGAATCAATTTGACAATGCTTTCAATTTGGTCCAACAATGCATCACTGGCTTCTTTGAAGATGAGGTGCGCTTCATCAATAAAGATGACCAGTTCCGGTCGCCCCGTATCGCCTTGCTCGGGAAAAGTTGCATAAATTTCAGCAAGCAAACAAAGCATAAAGGTGGAAAATAGCTTCGGCCGATCTTGAATGTCGGTGAGGCGAACAATATTAATGTACCCACGACCATTTTCATCAACACGAAGGAGGTCATCGGTATCAAAAGAGCGTTCCCCGAAAAAGAGGTCGCCTCCTTGCTGTTCAAGTTCTACGATCCGTCGAAGAATCGCTCCGGAAGAGGCCGGAGAAATACGTCCGTAAAGCTTCGAGATCTCTTCTTTGCCTTCTTCGGTGGCATATTGAAGAATTTTCTTCAAATCTTTTAAATCGAGTAGTGGTAGTTTATTATCATCACAATACTTGAAGAGTATCGATAAGATCCCGGCTTGTGTTTCCGAGACATCGAGAATCCTAGAAATAAGCACCGGCCCAAATTCACTCACTGTAGCACGTAGGCGAACCCCTTCTTGTTCGGAGAGGGTTAGGATCTCCACAGGAAACTTCTTGGCTTCAAAAGGAATACCAATCTTCTCATGACGCTCGTCAATCTTTGGGTGTCCGGGGCTTGGTTGTGCGATACCGCTCAAGTCTCCTTTCATATCCATCAACAGCACGGGTACCCCTTGGTCGGAAAGGTTTTCTGCCAACACCTGAAGTGTCTTCGTTTTTCCGGTCCCGGTAGCGCCTGCGATGAGCCCATGACGGTTGAGAGTTTTCATCGGAACTTTCACCAAGGCATTGGTGATGGTTTCACCGTCTAACATAGCAGCGCCTAAGGTGATTGCTTCTCCTTTGGTTTGATATCCTTTATTGATATGATCAAAGAAAACTTGTGTGTCTGACATGACTCAAAAATTTCGATAAAAATAGGAATTGTCCCCTAGGTATTGAAATATTCCGTACTTTACTTTTCAAAAGTTATCGATGCGTTATTTTATCATACCTTTCGGACTTATTGGATTAGTGTTCTTCGGAATGATGGCCTGCCAAGAGCCTGCAACCAAGACTGCTGAGGGAGATTCTTCCGAAGCCATACAGCAAAAGCAATTCCATGCTTCTCATTATCCCAAGAAGAAGGAGGCGCCATTTAGTGATGTGGTGGAGTTGGGAAACACCTACTATCTCTCGGGACAGATTGGAATGGATCATACCACTAGAACCTTAGTTTCCGGCGGTGTTGAAGCAGAAACACACCAAACATTGAAAAATATTGAGGAAGTATTAGAACGCCACGATCTAGCCATGTCTGATGTGGTCAAAGTCATGGTAGTCCTCAAAGATATGAAGGACTTTAGTACGTTTAACGACATCTATGTCACGTATTTTCCGCAGCGTCCTGCCAGAACCACCTTTGCAGCCAAAGAACTAGCAGCTAATGCAAGCGTTGAAATAGAAGTGGTGGCTGTTAGGGATAATTAAGAGTATTGTAGTTTCTCGTTGCGGGTTTCACTATCTTTGCGCCCCATGAGCAAAACGATGCAAGAACAGGTTAACGAAGGAGTGTTGTTGCCTTTAATGGAAGCCTTTTACACGATTCAAGGAGAGGGGTTTCACAAAGGTACTGCAGCTTATTTTATTCGTGTGGGAGGCTGTGATGTGGGCTGTCATTGGTGTGATGTAAAGGAGAGCTGGAATCCAAAATTGCACCCACCTACGGCCATCGAAACCATCGCTAATGATGCTGCATCCTACTCCAAAACCATTGTCGTGACGGGCGGTGAGCCGCTTATGTGGGGTATGCAGCCACTCACAGCGCTGTTGAAAGAAAAAGGCTTACAAACCCATATTGAAACGTCTGGAGCGTATACGTTTTCAGGAACTTGGGATTGGATTTGTCTCTCACCTAAAAAGACAAAACTGCCAACCGAAGCGATCTATCCTCATGCCAACGAGTTAAAAGTAATTGTTTACAATAACGATGATTTTCGCTTCGCGGAAGAACAAGCCGCTAAAGTCTCAGAAGATTGTGTCTTATACCTACAGCCCGAATGGAGCAAACGTGATAAGGTCATGCCGAAAATCGTGGATTATGTCATGAAACACCCCAAGTGGAAAGTGTCGTTGCAAACTCATAAATATTTGAATATTCCATAAAAAAACCTCCGATTGCGGAGGTTTTTTTGTACTTGGATTTGTGCTTTATTTTTTCTTGAAAGGAACGGCAACTCTTGTTTTTCCCCAGCCAAGGTGCATATCGACACCTCCCGTGGCTTCTTCAAAAGCAATGGAAAATTCTTCAAGAGAATCTTCCGCCATGGTTGCAGGTACAGTAATTCTAGCAACGTCTTTAGATTCATCGTAGAAGTAACTTCCCCACACGTTGAGATCAGAATTGATGATCGCGGTCCATTCTTTTTCACCGGGGATTGTATAAAAAGTATACGTTCCGGCGGGAACGGCTTTCCCGCCCAAGGTCATATCGGTGTAGAGGGTTAGTTCTGCAGCTTCATTGGCACCGGTACGCCAAACTTCGCCATACGGCGTTAATTTTGTGAGACTTCTCTCTTTCAGCTGAGGTCTGCTGTAGACGATCTTGATCAGCTTTTCAGCATTTCGGTAATCGCTAGGGTAGGAGGCGGCATCCATGGGGCTCACATCCATTTTACTGAATTTTTGTGCGGTGGCTTCCGAAGTGAAAAACAAACAAAGAGCAAATACTAAAGATAGTGACAGGGTTATTTTTTTCATAATGAAAGGGTTATGTGTGAATAATTTGTTGCGGATAGGTCGTTCCTAAAAATCATTTCTTACAACGAAGATTAGATGCCTATAAAGTACGTCATTTTAACACGGTTTTTTTCACAAAAATTTGTTAATAACTTAAGGGCTTCAATGGGCTGAAACCCCATATTTTATGAGGGGTTTTGTTATATTTGTTTGTTACTGAAAATTTGAAAAGAAAGCGTTTATGAGCGACGAAAAAAATATTAAAGTGTACGGTGCCGACAGCATTCAGGCGTTGGAAGGAATGGAACACGTAAGAAAACGTCCTTCCATGTATATTGGTGATGTAGGCGTACGTGGATTGCACCATTTAGTATATGAAGTAGTAGATAATTCAATTGATGAGGCATTGGCGGGGCATTGTGATACCATCAATGTTTGGATCAACGAAGATAATTCCATCACCGTTCGTGACAATGGGCGTGGTATTCCGGTGGATATTCATAAAAAAGAAGGCGTTTCAGCACTGGAAGTCGTTATGACGAAGATCGGTGCCGGAGGTAAATTCGATAAAGATTCTTACAAAGTTTCCGGGGGGTTACACGGAGTGGGTGTTTCGGTGGTAAATGCATTGTCTGAACACCTCAAAGCTACCGTCTATCGCGATGGCAAGATTTGGGAGCAAGAATACGAGCGCGGAAAAACTTTATATCCGGTAAAAACAACGGGCGATACTACCGATCGTGGAACCTTAGTGACCTTCAAACCCGATTCTGAAATATTTCAACAAACCTTAGAATATAATTACGATACCTTGTCAAGCCGACTCAGAGAATTGGCGTTTTTGAATAAGGGTATCACCATTACCATTGAAGACAAACGTCAAACCGACGAAGAAGGTAATTTTATTGGAGAAACGTTTCATAGTGAGGAAGGGTTAAAAGAGTTTATTCGCTTTTTGGACGGAAATAGAGAACCGTTAATTGAAGACGTGATCTCGATGGAAGGCGAAAAAAACGACATCCCGGTAGAAGTTGCGATGGTATACAACACCTCGTTTAACGAAAACCTGCATTCCTACGTGAACAATATCAATACCCATGAAGGGGGAACTCACCTTACCGGGTTCCGAAGAGGGTTGACCACCACCTTAAAGAAATATGCGGATGCTTCGGGCATGTTAGATAAGCTGAAGTTCGATATTTCGGGAGATGATTTCCGCGAAGGTCTTACGGCTATTGTTTCGGTAAAAGTTTCCGAACCACAATTCGAAGGACAGACCAAAACAAAACTAGGAAACCGTGAAGTTTCCTCAGCGGTAAGTCAGGCAGTGTCAGAAATGCTTGAAAATTACCTGGAAGAACATCCAAACGATGCTAAGACGATTGTTCAAAAAGTGATCTTAGCAGCGCAAGCACGCCATGCCGCTCGAAAAGCACGTGAAATGGTGCAGCGTAAAACGGTGATGAGTGCCGGTGGATTGCCCGGGAAATTGAGCGATTGTTCCGAACAAGATCCTGAACAGTGTGAAGTATTCCTAGTGGAGGGTGACTCGGCTGGAGGTACTGCAAAACAAGGGCGAGATCGAAACTTTCAAGCGATCCTTCCGCTACGCGGAAAAATTCTGAATGTTGAGAAAGCGATGTCGCACAAAGTATTTGAGAATGAAGAGATTCGAAATATTTTTACCGCTTTGGGTGTTACCATTGGTACCGAAGAAGATAGTAAAGCCTTGAATATGGAAAAGCTGCGCTACCACAAAATTGTCATCATGTGTGATGCCGATGTGGATGGTAGTCACATTGCTACCTTGATCCTTACCTTCTTTTTCCGGTATATGAAAGACCTTATCGAAGCGGGCTACGTCTATATTGCCACGCCACCACTTTATTTGGTGAAGAAAGGAAATAAGAAGGAGTATGCTTGGACCGACAAAGAACGCGATGCGCTTAACCAAGAAATGGGCGGTAGCGCCAGCATCCAACGATACAAGGGTCTTGGAGAGATGAACGCAGAGCAACTTTGGGATACCACCATGAATCCTGAGTTTAGAACATTGCGTCAAGTAACCATCGATAACGGAACAGAAGCAGACCGCATCTTCTCTATGTTGATGGGGGATGAAGTGCCGCCACGTCGCGAATTCATTGAGAAAAACGCAGTTTACGCAAATATTGACGTGTAACCAATACCGTTAAACTTTACCTAAAAACCCGTGATGTCCGTCACGGGTTTTTTATTTTACTGAAAATTGCGATTATGAAAAAGTCTCTCTTTCTGATTTGTCTGTTTGTTGTCAACCTACTTTCGGCCCAAGAAAACCTTGAAGACCTTTTGGCGGCGGGTATTGAAGATGCGCAACGTTTTGCTCGCGGATATATAAGTCCGGCTGCCGAATCGGGCATTTATAACATGTCAAATGGCTGGATACAATCGGCCGAAGTAAAAAAACCTTTGCGTTTTGATATTTCCATCATCGGAAACGCCACGTTTATAAAAGAAGAAGATCGGTCGTTTTTATTGAACACTAACGACTACAATAACCTGCAATTTCGCGATGGCAGCACTTCTAAACAAGTGGCCACTGCCTTTGGTGAAAATGACCCTGAAGTGCTCGTCTTTGCAGAAGTTCAAAATGGTCCGTTCACAGAAGAGGTCGAGTTTTTGCTTCCGCAAGGACTGGCCGCAGTAAACGTTCGGATGCTTCCTACGGCTTTCTTACAAGCGCGTTTGGGATTGTTCAAGGCGACCGAAGTGAAAGTTCGTTTTTTACCAAACATAGAACGTGAAGATGTAAAAACTGGATTGTTTGGTGTGGGGCTGCAGCACGAGTTTTCGCAATGGTTAGGCGCAGGTGAGAAGGTGTTTCCTGTAGCCCTATCGGGCATGGTGGCATATAACCGACTTAATGGTAATTATGATTTTACCGATGATGAGATCATTGAAGGGGAAAACCAACAGTTTGATCTGATTCAGAATAGTTGGACCTTTCAAGTGCAGGCTTCTACGAAAATGAAGATATTCAATGTGTATGGCGGATTAGGGTATGTGACCGGAACTTCAGATTTTGAGGTGTTGGGAACGTATCGCGTGCGCGCGGGGATTCCTTTTTTAGAAACCACGAACGAGTTTACGAATCCGTTTTCGGTACAAAATAAAGTTTCGGGAGTGCGTGCAACCATTGGTGCCGAACTACGACTTGGGTTCTTCGGGCTTCATGCCGATTATAACATCGCCCAATACAGTAATGCTTCGGTAGGGGTTCACTTCGGAATTTAACCGAAAATGATTCCGTTCAACAGTTGGGCTAACAATTTCATTTCGACCCATATATCTTTCCGAAGAGATCAAAAAACGAATGCGCAATCTGCCTGAAAGCAAAATGGTTTTCGTAATTTTGTGGCTCGAAAAACAGATTCAAATATTTCAAAATAAACTATAAATAAAAGATTCCATACTAATGAAAGTTACAGTTGTAGGAGCAGGTGCGGTAGGTGCGAGTTGTGCCGAGTACATTGCCATTAAAGATTTTGCCAGCGAAGTTGTTTTACTAGATATTAAAGAAGGGTTTGCCGAAGGGAAGGCCATGGATCTAATGCAGACCGCTTCCTTGAACGGGTTCGACACGAAAATTACAGGTTCCACTAGTGATTACAGTAAAACAGCCAATAGTGATATTTGTGTGATAACTTCCGGAATTCCTAGAAAACCGGGGATGACTCGTGAAGAATTGATTGGGATCAATGCCGGGATCGTAAAATCGGTTTCTTCAAGTTTGATCGAACATTCTCCGAACACCATCATCATTGTAGTGAGCAACCCGATGGACACGATGACCTACTTGGTGCATAAAACAACCGGACTTCCTAAAAACCGTATCATCGGGATGGGCGGTGCCCTAGATAGTGCTCGTTTCAAGTATCGCTTAGCGGAAGCTTTAGAAGCACCTATCAGCGATGTTGATGGAATGGTGATTGGTGGACACAGCGATAAAGGGATGGTGCCATTAACACGCCTTGCTACACGTAACAGTGTGCCGGTCTCTAAATTTATTTCAGACGAACGTCTTAACCAAGTAAAAGAAGATACTAAAGTGGGGGGAGCAACCTTGACGAAATTATTAGGAACCTCTGCATGGTATGCTCCGGGAGCTGCGGTTTCCGGACTGGTGCAAGCCATCGCTTGTGATCAGAAAAAGATGTTTCCTTGTTCTGCCTTGTTAGAAGGAGAATACGGTTTGAACGATCTGTGTATTGGAGTTCCCGTATTATTGGGGAAAAACGGAATTGAAGAGATCGTAGAGATCGAATTGACCGATGCAGAAAAAGACCACATGAAAGAAAGCGCCGAAGGGGTTCAGAAAACCAACGGACTTTTAGAGGTTTAAGAAATACAGAACCTATTAAATTGTAATAGAGACCGTAGCAATACGGTCTTTATTGTTTATATTTGGCGCGTGTTACAAAAAGGGTACATCACTATTTCCTTGATTCTTCTGGCGATTTTAGGCGCTAGTAAGGATTATTCTCAGGTACCCAATCAAGAAATTTTACTTCAGTTTCAGCAAGAGGCGATATCCGCTTCAGATGCGGATCAAGCTATTGCCAACATTGAACAACGCCTGGCATCCATAGGAGTTTCGCATGTTCAAGTGATAGATTCTGGAGACGGCTTGCTCAAGATCCTTTATTACAGCGACCTTGAAAGTGTAGAAATAGCCCGAATGCTAGGTGCTGACAATACCTTCGCTCTCGATCTTACAACCGTTCCTTTCGGAAAAAATTCTTCTGGAGAACAGGAGCAAGAGAAGGAAGTAACGTATCAGTTGAACGTCGTTGAGTTACAGAGCGACTCAGATGCGCCTTGGCATTTGAACGGAGAAAGTTTTCAGTATTCCAACACAAAATTTAGAGGAGATCATTCTGTAGTGTATGCTGCAGGGCGTCTTCCTATATTTACTACCATTATTTCGGTTGCCGAGGTCAAAGAGATTGCAACCGCTATCCCTTATCTTGGCTATAAGAATCTTCAATTACTCATTCCTGAAATTAGGGCAGGCCCTACATCTATTGGGGTTGAAGGAATTTCGTAAAGGGGAAATTCAAGTTCTACAAAGCAATTGGCTTTTACGACTCCATCTGTGTCTTTAGGGACGCAATTACCTTTATTCATTTATTACATTATCATTGTCGAATTATAGGGTAACTATTATATTTGCCCGATTTTTTAGAAGACCAAAACCATAAACTCATGCAAAATAAAGGACTAGTAACTGTATTTGCGATTTTATTCGGATTGGTAAGTTTATATCAACTTTCCTTTACCTACATCGCGAATACCGTTGAAAACGATGCCGAAGCATACGCTAAAAGTATGTATTCGGAAAACCAGCCGGACGAACGCAGCATTGCTGAAAGTCGGTATCTCGACTCCGTTGGAGCGACGCCTCAATTTTTAGGAATTGACTACCGTACGGCTAAAGAAAAAGAATTAAACAAAGGATTAGACCTTAAAGGAGGAATCAATGTGATCCTTCAGGTTTCTGTGCAAGACATTCTGAAAGGCTTGGCGAACAACACCAAGTCTCCTGCCTTCAACCAAGCATTGGACAATGCGGTTGAACTTCAGAAGAACAGTCAGGACACCTATCTTGAATCATTTTTCCAAGCGTTCGAAGCGATTCCGGGAGACAACAAATTGGCGGCTCCGGATATTTTCTTCAACAAGAATCTTGAAGATGATATCGATGTATCGATGTCGAATGCAGAAGTAAAAACCGTCATCGAACGTAAGATCGACGAATCCATTACCTCTGCTTTTGAAGTATTGCGTAAGCGTATTGACAAATTTGGAGTAACACAGCCAAACATCCAGCGTCTTGGAAATTCTGCCCGAATCTTGGTAGAACTACCGGGAGCAAAAGATGTAGAGCGTGTGAAGAAATTATTGCAAAGTACCGCTCAGTTAGAGTTCTGGGATGTCTATAAATTTGAAGAGATGCAGGACTTCTTGGTCGCTGCCGATTCTAAAGTAAAAGAACTGACAATTCCAACAGAAGAACTGGAAGAAGGTGAGGAAGCACAAGATACTACGACGACTTCCGAAGACCAAGATATTCAAGATCTTTTGGGAGGTGACGAAATTGAAGATGCCGATGAAGACCCTGCAAAGGCTAATCCAATTTTAGCAAAAATGGTGTCTCCCGGTTTCCAAGGACAGCCGGTGATCGCGCGTTTTGCAGTTAGTGATACCGCGCAGATTAACGAATACCTGCGCATGCCACAAGTGCGTGCGCTGCTTTCTGGAGATCAACGCTATACCAAATTTGTTTGGGAATTACCTGAGTATAATGAAGAATTAGAAGAAGAGATCACCGGGCTTTATGCGCTTAAGAGAGGTAGAAACCTACAACCGCCATTGAGTGGAGGAGTGGTAACCGATGCGCAACAGGCGTACGATCAAGTTGGTCGTGTGGCCGTAGATATGCAGATGAACGGACAAGGAGCGAAGGTTTGGGAAGAACTTACCGGAAACGCCTACACCAATCAAAGTCAGATTGCGATCGTGTTAGACGATGTGGTATATTCTGCACCGGGTGTAACGTCAGGACCGATTTCCGGAGGACGTAGCCAGATTACAGGTGACTTTACCATTACAGAGGGTCAGGATTTAGCTAACGTGCTACGTGCCGGAAAACTTCCTGCTTCCGCAGATATTATTCAAGCAGAATTTGTAGGACCTACCTTAGGACAAGAGGCCATTAATAGTGGGATGATCTCCTTCTTAATCGCCTTAGGTCTTGTGTTGCTTTGGATGATCTTTTACTACGGAAAAGCAGGTGCTTTTGCCGACATTGCCTTAGCCGTAAACATCCTATTTATTTTTGGTGTGTTAGCCGGATTAGGAGCAGTACTTACCTTACCGGGTATTGCGGGTATCGTATTAACCATTGGTATTTCGGTAGATGCGAACGTACTGATCTTTGAGCGCATTCGAGAAGAATTGGCCAAAGGAAAGACGCAAAAAGATGCCATTAAGGACGGATTTAACAATGCGCTTTCGTCCATCTTGGATGCGAACATTACAACGGCGCTTACGGGTCTTATTCTTTTGGTCTTCGGAACAGGACCTATTAAAGGATTTGCAACTACCTTATTGATTGGTATTGCCACCTCTTTATTTACGGCTATTTTCATTACGCGTTTGTTTATCGATAGATATTCGAAGAACGGAAAGCCACTTACCTGTTCCACAGGAATTACCAAGAATTGGTTCAAGAATGTGAATATCAATTTCCTCGGAAAGCGTAAGATCGCTTATGTGATCTCCGGTATTTTGATCGCTATTAGTTTAGGGTCTTTGTTTACCGTTGGACTAAACCAAGGAGTTGACTTCGTTGGAGGTAGAACGTATACCGTTCGATTTGATAAGGATGTGAGTGCCACGCAGGTGCAAGGTCAGTTGGTGGATGTCTTCGGAAGTGCGGAAGCAAAAACGTATGGTGGAGACAATCAGTTGAAAATTACGACCAAGTATAAGATCGATGAAACAGGAGCTGAGGTAGATCAGGAAGTAGAACAATTGTTGTTCGAAGGACTTTCAGACCAATTGCCTTCCGGAATGACCTACGAAGATTTTATCGCGGATGACGATAACAAAGTGGCGGGCCGAATGGAATACTATAAAGTAAGTCCGACGATCGCCGATGACATTAAAAAATCGTCTTTCTGGGCGGTTCTTGGATCGTTGATCGTGGTTTTCCTATACATTTTGCTACGCTTTAGAAGATGGCAGTTTAGTTTGGGTGCCGTTGCGGCTGTATTCCACGATGTGCTGATTGTGTTGGGGATCTTCTCCCTCACGTATAAAGTAATGCCTTTCAATATGGAGATCGATCAATCGTTTATTGCGGCGATCTTGACGGTAATTGGATACTCCCTGAACGATACCGTGGTTGTGTTTGACCGAATTCGTGAGTTCTTTAACGAGCATCCGGGTTGGAAGATGAACCGCATCATTAACAGTGCATTGAACAGCACGCTTAGTCGTACCTTAAATACCTCGATGACCACACTTATTGTATTGATGTGTATCTTCTTTATTGGTGCCGAATCGATCCGTGGGTTGATCTTCGCCTTGATGGTTGGAGTGATCGTAGGTACATATTCATCGGTATTTATTGCAACTCCGGTGTTCTTCGATACAGTGAAAAAACGCGGAATTGATTTGACAGATAAGAAGTCTGAAGAAGAGAACGAAGACGAGAAAGCAGCGTAATAACGTGTGCTATTGAACTAAAAAAGCCCGGCATTTGTGCCGGGCTTTTTTAGTTTTATTATTATTTTCTATTCCATGACAAAGATCATCATGTCCCCTTTCTCGAGGTTCCATTGATCACTTAACCCCGCATTCACTTCTAACACGTATTTCGCATTTCCTTCCGAAGGAAGCGATGTAGGATCCATAGGTTGCGCATTTTTCTGAATGCTAACCACTTTTTGAGCGGCATCTAAATAGATGATATCTAAAGCGAATTGTGTATTTTTCATATAAAAGCTCCGTGGACGTTCGTCTTCAAATATGAATAACATCCCTCGATCCTGCTGCATTGATGTACGGTACATCAAGCCCGTTTGCGTTTGATATTCGTCGTCTGCAATCTCAATATCTAGCTCGGCGACCACTGAGTCGGTTGCTGCTTTTTTTAGTTGTAGCGTTCCCTCTTTTTTAAACGCGACTTTTTTTGTCAGTACTTTTTCTTCGGAAGTGGCATCCTTACACTGCATAAAGCATACACTTGTCGCGGCAAGAAGCGTTCCTGCGATGATCGATTTATTCATGAGTGGGAAGTTGTTTTTTCGAAGAACGAATCATAAGATAGATTCCGATAAGGATAAAAGGAATACTGAGCCATTGTCCGGTATTCAGGAACCAATCGGCGCGCTCATCTACCTGGGCTTCCTTTACAAATTCAACAATAAACCGAACGCTCCAGAGTAGCGCTAAGAATAAGCCGAAGATATAACCTAACTGATTCCGTTTCGTGGTTTTCCAATAAATATAATACAGGATGATAAAGACGATCAAATACCCGGTAGATTCATATAATTGTGCCGGATGACGCGCAAAATCTTCGTTTAGCTTCATAAAGATCACTCCGAAGTCGCTGTTGGTAGGCTTTCCGATAATTTCAGAATTAATAAAATTTCCGATACGTACAAATATTCCGCCTAAAGCAACCGCGATTACAATACGATCCAAGATCCAGAGCATGGGTTTTTGCAAAACACGCTTGCTATACAAATACATGGCTAGAATGATCCCGATGGCAGCACCGTGACTGGCCAGTCCGCGAAACCCGGTATATTCGAATTCTGGCACGGTTCGGATAGGAAGGATCACTGATAGTGGATCTTCCCATAATAATTCGGTTTGATAAAAAATAACATGTCCTAAACGGGCACCCACCAAGGTAGCGATCACTGTGTATATGAAAAGTTTGTCCAGCTTTTCTGAAGGAATGCCTTCATTCTTAAAAATTCGCTTCATGACAAACCATCCCAAGGTAAAGGCTACCACGAACATGAGGCTGTAATATTTTATTTCAAAAAAACCAAGATCAAGGCCTTCGTTGGGATTCCAAACAAAGCTCATAAAATGCGTCATAGACTAAAATTTTAGGTTGGAGTGCTGCTAGTTTTTATTCTGAAAGGTAAAGATAGCAAAATACGTAAGTGATTACGGGGAGACCGGTGGTTCTTTTTCGGAAGCGGGCGGAACAGGGTCATAGCCGCTCCCGCCCCATGGGTGACATCTTGAGATGCGTTTTAATAGTAACCGACTGCCTTTGATCAGTCCGTGCTCACGCAAGGCTTCAATTCCATAATGCGAGCAGGTAGGTTGGTAACGGCACGTACTGGGCAGGATAGGGGAGAGTAGTTCTTGATACAACTCAATCAAGCCAATCATAATTGTTGCGAGTCGTCGTTTCATCGTCTTTTAATTCAGGCTAAAGGTGGTACCGTCTTTACCGTCTTTCAATTGAATCCCGGCTTCCTGTAAGGCATCGCGTATCTCGTCACTAGTGCTGAAATCCTTGTTGGCCCGAGCTTTATTTCGAATATCGATCAAGATTTGAATGGCTTGCGTCAACTTATCACTGTCACCTTCTTGTTCTAAAGCGATATCTTGTAAGCCCAACACATCAAAGATGAAATCGTGCAGTGTTTGCTGCAAGGTGTCAATGTCTTTCTGAAGAAGTTGTTCGTTTCCTTCCGCGACCGCGTGGATCATTTTAACTGCTTCAAATAATTGAGCAATGAGTATCGGACTGTTAAAATCGTCATTCATCGCATCGTAGCAACGTTGTTGCCATGCCGCTATATCTAAACTGTTTTTTTCTGAGGAAGTAAGGTCCGAAACCATTCGGTACGCATCCATTAATCGATGAAACCCTTTTTCAGCGGCTTCCAAAGCGTCTTGTGAAAAATCGAGAATACTTCGATAGTGCGCTTGATACATAAAGAATTTCGCAACCACCGGAGAAAATGGTTTTTGCATCAACTCGTTATTTCCGGAGAATAATTCATTCGGAAGAATATTATTTCCGGTCGATTTTGACATTTTTTTGCCATTCAGCGTCAACATATTGGCGTGCATCCAGTAGTGTACCGGGCTTTTTTTATTGCTGGCTTCCGCTTGCGCGATCTCGCATTCATGGTGTGGAAATTTCAAATCCATTCCCCCACCGTGAATATCAAATTCATTACCGAGGTATTTTGTGCTCATTGCAGTACATTCCAAGTGCCATCCCGGAAATCCATCGCTCCATGGAGAAGGCCAACGCATGATGTGCTGTGGTTCGGCTTTTTTCCATAGGGCAAAATCCTGGGGGTTTCTCTTATCACTTTGTGCTGCTAGTTCCCGCGTATTTGCGATCATGTCTTCTAACTGCCGACCACTCAATTTACCATATTCATGATCTTCGTTGAACTTCATCACATCAAAATACACAGAGCCATTGGTTTCATACGCATAGCCCTCTTTAATGATCTTTTCAACGATTTCGATCTGTTCGATGATGTGTCCGGTTGCAGTAGGCTCAATACTGGGAGGAAGTGCATTGAATTGCGACATCACATTGTGAAAATCAATAGAGTATTTCTGAACCACTTCCATAGGTTCTATTTGCTCTA
>DFVG01000011.1:641-847 GCA_002379985.1 Flavobacteriaceae bacterium UBA4166 | reverse complement strand
CTTCCATAGGTTCTATTTGCTCTATGCGGGCTTTTTTTAAAATCGGGTCGTCACCACTTTCTCCATCATTTTCCAAATGCCCCGCATCCGTAATGTTACGAACGTATCGCACCTTGTATCCAAGGTGTTTTAGATACCGAAATACAAGGTCAAAGCTTAAGAACGTACGACAGTTTCCCATATGAACATTGCTGTAAACGGTAGGT
>DFVG01000011.1:0-335 GCA_002379985.1 Flavobacteriaceae bacterium UBA4166 | reverse complement strand
TGAACATTGCTGTAAACGGTAGGTCCACAAACGTACATGCCTACAGCGCCTTCATGGATGGGGGTAAAAACTTCTTTAGATTTACTGAGGGAGTTATAAATACTCAGTTCTTGCTGTTCGTATCGTTTCATAAGAAAAAGATCCCGGGATTGTTAAAATTCGGTTTCCAATTTGATATAATCGAGGAATTCTCGGCGTGTTTCCGCTTTTTTAAACGCGCCACCAAATTCGCTGGTTACCGTACTACTATCAATATCACGAATCCCTCTGGAATTTACACACAAATGCTTTGCGTCAATGACACAGGCAACATCTTGCGTTCCCAAAATGTGTTG
>DFVG01000033.1 GCA_002379985.1 Flavobacteriaceae bacterium UBA4166 | reverse complement strand
CCCCAGAGTGGCAGGAACGGCTAAATTCGGACTTTGGAATCGACTGCTGGGCCCCTTAATGGATTGCTTCGCTTATCTTTGGATGAAACGAAAATATATCAATTACGAGATTAAAGATAAAGGATGAGCAATGCGCTTATTTACACCATCGGGTTTTTAGCACAATTGCTATTTTCAGGAAGGTTGCTCCTGCAGTGGATCCTTTCTGAACGACAAAAACGCATCATCACTCCGTCTCTTTTTTGGAAACTTAGCCTTTTCGCCTCTTTTTTATTGTTCGTCTATGGCTATTTACGAGATGATTTTGCGATCATGCTAGGCCAAACACTTACCTATTTCATCTATATCCGAAACCTTCAACTACAGGGAGAATGGTACAAATCACCAAAACTGCTTCGGTGGTTCTTGCTAATATTCCCACTGCTGGTCGTCCTCTACGGTTATAACAACGGACAATATGACGCTGTAGAACTCTTTCAGAATGAAGCCATCCCTACTTGGCTCTTGTGGTTAGGAATAATAGCTCAAATACTATTTACCTTGCGATTTATCTATCAATGGATGATCTCTGAAAAGACAAAAACCTCACAACTCCCGGTGGGATTTTGGCGCCTCAGCGTTTTGGGCGCTGCCTTGATCCTTACCTATGCGATTTTTAGAAAAGATCCGGTATTGTTTGTGGGACACAGCGCAGGATTGATCATTTATATTCGGAATATTTTCATCGGAAAAAAGGAACGTCATGAAAACGCTTGAGAAACATCCCATTCTTTTCTTGACGATCGCCTGTATCGCTATTTTCTTTTTCCACCTCGATGCGATCTACATCAATATCATGGAAGCCCGAAATTTTATCACGGCACGCGAAATGATAGACGATGGAAATTGGCTGCTTACCACACTTAACGGAGAACCACGCTATCAAAAACCACCGCTCCCTACTTGGTTGACAGCGGCCTCTGGGATGGTATTCGGACTCAAAAGTATGTTTGGACTCCGACTCCCGGCGGCCCTTATGAGCTTACTTTTAGTGCTTACCTCCTACCGCTTAGGAAAACGCCTGGCCGGAGACTCCCGCTATGCTTTTATTTCAGCATTGATCCTGGCAACTTCATTCTACATAATTTTTTCCGGTAGAAATGGTCAGTGGGATATTTTCACCCATGCCTTTATGATGGTTGCTATTTATCAGATCTTTCGATGGTTCCAAACGCAGGATAAACAGTATGTCAGAGCCTTATGGGCGGGACTTTTCCTAGGGTTGTCCTTTATGAGCAAAGGTCCCGTCTCTATGTACGCACTCTTCCTTCCCTTTCTCATCGCTTTTGGAGTCACCTTTCGTTTTCGCTCGCTTCGGAAGAATGTGCTTCCTCTCATACTATTTCTGATCACGGCTGTGGTAGCTTCCGGATGGTGGCATTGGTATGTGTATACCTTTGATGCGGAAGCGGTCGCTGAAATCACACGCAGAGAAGCAGCGAATTGGACAGGCTACAACGTACGCCCTTTCTACTATTATTGGAGTTTCTTTACGCAAAGCGGAATATGGACGCTCCCTGCTTTCATCGCGCTGCTCTATCCTTATCTAAAAGATCGTGTGAGCGACAAGAGAGGGTATCAATTCACCTTGATTTGGACGCTAGCGGCAGTGGTATTGCTTTCTGTCATTCCGGAAAAAAAATCACGCTATTTACTACCGGTTTTGATCCCAATGGCTTTGAATACCGGCTATTATGTTGAATACCTCTTCCGAAAGTTTCGCAATATCTCCCACAAGGGAGAAACCCTTCCTGTCTATTTTAATTTTGGATTGATCGCGGTCATTGGCCTCGCCTTCCCTATTGCCGGGTATATGGTACTGAAGGAACAACTTGACGGTCAATGGGTTTGGTTTGTGCTATTAAGCATTTCCTTGGTAACGATTGGCATTTTAATGATTCGGCACTTACGATGGAAGCGTATTCGACCTGTCTTCTACTTGACCATCGCATTTATTATGGCAATCATTTCCTTCGGAATGCCAATGGCTTCTGCCCTCACCGTAAATCCGGAATATCGCCCTCTTTCCGAATTGCAAAACTGGCAAGCAAAAACGAAGCTTCCGGTCTATGAATTAGGCGGCTTTACGCCTGAATTGATCTGGGACTACGGAAAACCGATTCCGGTACTCACCCAAGACGGGGTCACCAGGCTTCCGAAAGAGACATCTTTTGGTCTATTGGTAGCAGAAGAAAATATTCCCGTACTCGAACAACAGTTTCCGAAGGAAACCTATTCCGTAGCGAAAGTGATACGTTATGATATGAATCCGGTAGGGCCTGAGCATCGCAATCACAAGCCCAGACTCTACCGCGATCTGTATCTAATCACGAAGCGCTAGACGCTGCTGAGCATATTTTTGTAAGGCGTAAAATATTCCTCCTAAACTTCCACCAATCGCCATGCCCGTAATGATATCTAACGGATAATGCACTCCTAGATAAATTCGACTGTAGGCAACCACAACAGCCCAGGCGAGGAGTAAAAAGGGCAACCATCGATACCATGGTCGAAGTACCAATCCTAAAAAAACTGCTGCTGCCATGGAACTGGCTGCATGCGCTGAAAAGTAGCCAAATCTCCCGCAGCGTTCTGCTACAAACCGCATGGTTTCTTTCAATTCGGGAACTTGACACGGCCTCGGGCGTTGCACGCCATACTTAAAAAGATTGGCTAATTGATCGGTGGCGGTGATCATCAGGGCGACAGCAATAAGAATGATCACGGTAGGTTTCCAACCATAATGTTTGACTATGAGTACCAATAGAACCGCGTAGAGCGGGATCGAAGACCACTTTTCGGTGACGATGTTCCAAAAGTCGTCCCATGATTCAGACCCCATTCCGTTGAGAAACAGAAAGAGTTCGGTGTCATATTCCAGCAACTGCTCAATCATTTTCGTAGCGCGCTATTTCCCGATCGTAGAATTCTGTTGCCTCTCGAATATAATTTTCGGTTTCCGTTTCCAATTCCTTTTGATCGTGTTGATCGAACTCTTCAAGCCATTCTACCTCATCGGTTGTCAAATCAATGATAAACCTCGGAAAATCGGTATGGATCACAAACAACGAATCGGGATAATCAGAATTATCGCCCATTAAATACTTAGGTATTTCCATGAAAAACTAATTTATGTCGCAAAGATACTTATTCGACGATCAATTTCTTCGAAAGTGCATTGAATCGAATATACAATAAAACTCCACAGGTTGTGAGTCCGGCCAACAAGCCCAACCAGATCCCGGAGCTTGCATACTCGGTGTACATTCCCAAATAATAACTCACCGGAAACCCGACCAACCAATACGATATAAACGTAATAAGGGTGGGGATCTTCACATCCTGCATTCCGCGTAGCGCGCCTAAAATAACTACTTGTAAAGAATCACTAATTTGAAAGATCGCTGCAATCAGTAGCAATTTGGAAGCAATCGCCCACACCTGAAAATTGTCGGTAAATTGAGCCGCATCATCGTAATCTAAATACAATTTAGGCAGTTGTTCTCGGAACAACGCAAAGATCACCGCAAATACTGCGGCCAGCAAGGTGGTTAACAACAGTATAGAAAATGTAATGCGCCGCAACTCCCGGAATCGTTTTAATCCTTTTTGATTTCCCACGCGGATCATCGCCGTCACGCTAAAGCCCATCGCCACCATAAAGGTCATGGAAGATAAATTGAGTGCAATTTGATTGGCGGCTTGTGGATTCTTCCCAAGAATTCCTGACAACCAGATCGCAGCTGTGAAGATGGCCACTTCAAAGAACATTTGTAAGGCCGAAGGAAAGCCGAGGTTCATCAATTTTTTCAGCATTACTTTCCGAAGTTCAAAAAACTTGATTTGAAGCACATAGAAACGCGATTTATGATGCTGCGACATCAAATACCAAAGGTATCCCAACATGATCACCCGAGAGGCCAACGTACCAATTGCAGCACCTACGATTCCCAATTTTGGAAATCCGAAAGCACCAAAAATAAACACATAATTCAAAGCCACGTTCACCACATTCGCCACGACGGTAGCGTACATAGGATATCGGGTCATTGACAACCCATCACTACATTGTTTGAAGGCCTGAAAAATAATGAGGGGCACGAGCGAAGCAGCCACGAGGTTTAGATAGGGCATCGCCAAAACAACTACTTCTTCCGGTTGATTCATGATGTACATAAGGGGTTTGGCTCCTAATACCAAAAGAAACAAGGCCACTCCTAATACCGTGCATAGAAAAAGTCCGTGTTTAAAAGCCGCCTTACCTCGCTCCTCATTTTTTTCACCGTCAGCTTCGGCAACCAAGGGAGTGATCGCCGTAGAGAACCCTATTCCTAAGGACATGGCAATGAACATAAAGCTATTACCAAGCGACACAGCAGCCAGTTCTGCCGTACCCAATTGCCCTACCATGATATTATCAACAAAAGCCACTAGCGTATGCCCTAACATGCCTAAAATTACGGGTGTAGCAAGCTGCACATTGTAGCGAAATTCTTTGGTGTATTGAGATAGCACAGGTTAGGTTTTATGCAAAAATAGAAAATACCCTTTCAAAATCGGGTGTTGGTTCGAAGAGAAGTATTCCTTTTGTATCTTTCAGCCATAAATTGTTAGCCTATGACCTCAAAAGCCACTTCCCCAAAAGAATATATCGACGAATTGCCCGAAGACCGCAAAGCCCCTATTCAACAACTGCGACAAACCATTCTTGAGCATCTTCCGGAAGGGTTCGAAGAGCAAATGAGCTACGGCATGCTGGGCTATGTGGTGCCGCATAGTCGGTATCCCGATGGCTACCATTGTGACCCAAAACAGCCACTGCCTTTTATGAGTCTGGCTTCGCAGAAGAATCATATCGGACTCTACCATATGGGGCTTTACAGCGACCCGGAATTATTGGAATGGTTTAAAAAAGAGTATGCAAAAAAGGTTGCCACTAAATTAGATATGGGGAAAAGCTGCATTCGATTCAAGAACCCCAAACACATTCCGTATGAACTGATTGGTGAATTGACCGCGAAAATGACTGCTGCCGACTGGATAGACCGCTACGAGAAGGCTGTTAAACGTTGAGCATTATTGCGATCATACGATATTGGGTACTTTCCCTTCTAGTAGGAAGCATCCTGCTTTCTGTGTTATTATTTGTGCATGAAAGTATTCTGGAAGGAGCATTTGGAGAATGGACCTTATTATTCGGAAATACCGTATTTGCCATTTATTTCAGTGGAATGTTCTCCTTTCCCTTGCCATTGCTATTGATAGGTTATGAACGCTGGATTCGAAAGGAACCACAGCCCCCTTATTTCTATCTTCGCATCATGCTTGCACTCACCGGATGCTACCTTATTTTAGGCTGGTTACACCTGGGGTGGACAGAAGGCATAAGACCTTTATATTTCTCAGCCGCGTATGCGGTTCCGGGAGGATATTTTCTTCGGAAAGAACTATTAAAACAAGTACCCTATTAATTCTTTTGATTACTTCTTCGGAACAACTAACCTACCTCTGGCCAAAGAGGAGGATGTGTTTATGGACGCCAAATTTTCGGAAGTGCAATCGGTTGCCATCTCAACAGAAGACTTAGAAAAAAGGCTATTGGGAAAGCAGGCGGAATGGCTCATGGAATGCTATCTCAAGCAATCCCATCGCTATGAACTGCTAGCGTCACAGGTTCAAATTCAAGGAGACAACAGCACACTTGGAGAATTAGATTTTCTAATATTCGATCGAGAAACGCATACCCCGATTCATTTGGAAATGGCTTGCAAGTTCTATCTTCTCGATACAACTTCTGAAACGACCCAGCTATGGATTGGCCCAAACAGACGCGATTCGCTTCCGAAGAAATACCAAAAATGGCGTACGCGTCAATTTCCCATATTGTATCATGAGGCCACAAAAAAAGCGCTCCGGCCTTTGATATCCTATCCCGTAGAAGCATTTCAACAACAATGCTACTTACGAGCCTTTCTTTTCGTTCCGGAAGGCTATGATGTTTCTGTGCTATCTAATTCTGAACGTAATTGCCTGGCGGGCACCTACCGTGGCAAAGAGGCCCTTGAAATGCTAAATGCGACGGCGCAGTATGCACTTCCTCAAAAAAAGAAATGGTTGGTACCCCCATCGATATACGATGTTTGGATGTCACACACGGAAGCACGAGCGAAAATTTCAGAAGCAATTCAGCAACAACGTGCTGTGTTGGTCTACGAAAAGAAAGGAGATTTCATCAATCAGTTTTTTATGGTGTGGTGGCGATAAAAAAAGAGCCCTTGAAGCAGGGCTCTTTTTACACAAGGATAGATAAACTAACCATCAAATTTTCTGTCTACTACAGAAAATCACTACAAAAGAAACAACTGAAATGACTGCGAGGTTGTACCAACCAAACCATCTTAAATGCAGTCATCTTCTATTATTAATTAACCTACTCTAAATAACAAATAATTGAGGAAAGAAACGTAAATCCCGATAATGGTTATCTAAAATTCCTTCGCCTACGCCTCTAAAGAAGCGATGAATTGCGTAGGGGTAGCCGCGGTAATTCGCTTGAACGATTTATTGAAGCTCACTTTATTATTAAAACCCACTTCATAAGCGATATCAATGATATTTCGATCTCGATGCTCCTCAGATTCCAAAAGTCGAATTGCTTCTCGTACTCTATAGGTATTGATCAGTTCGTAAAAGTTCATTTGAAAGTGTTCATTGATTACCTGCGAAGCACTA
Source organism: Flavobacteriaceae bacterium UBA4166 (assembly GCA_002379985.1). Taxonomy (GTDB): domain Bacteria; phylum Bacteroidota; class Bacteroidia; order Flavobacteriales; family Flavobacteriaceae; genus DFVG01. The sequence continues at coordinate 37,773 of DFVG01000033.1, read as the reverse complement.
TGGCGTGACGTATCGAGTTCTTCCGCTAATTTTTGCAAGCTTAAGGTGTTGTCTTTAAAAATAGTTTCCTTCTCCAAAAGTTCGACCAACCGATCTTTTAATTCTTCGGAAAGCGAATCTGTAAGTCGGGATTTTTTGTATTTGAATAGGGTTCCCGGGTCCGGCAAACTTGTTTTTCCCGAAAAGACTTCCGGTTGGGCATAGGCCACATACGAAACATACAGTACTAATACCACCATCACAATGATCAATGGATGGATCATTCCTGCCGCCGGAACCCATTTCAGTAAAACCAATGCATAGGCAAAGTACGCGAGTACATAGGTACTGTAAATAGCCACAATATTGCGCTGCCACAGCGCTTGATGGGGGTGCTTTTCAGTATTCAAACGATTATTTTCATACAACCTGAATATCAAGTATCCGTAAATACTCAAGGAAAGTATTTTTCCTAAAATAATCCAGTCAGCTCCGGGCATTAGATAATCGTTTCGAGAGAAGAGAATGTTTACTTTCTCAACTTCCGGAAGCAAATAGAACGGAAAGATGTAACACAGTAATCCCACAGAAGGAAGTATGTGCCATAGATCTTTCCATTGAAAGCGATATTGATTGATCACACGTTTGAAATAGAAATATAATAGCGGTCCATACAAAAACGAAAAGGTTGTAGAGGCCAAAAGCGCATGTGGAAATGTATACTGTAAATTGGCTACATATAAACTTAGATGTAGCATAAATAGGGAATGAAACAAAACAAAGGCACCCATCAAGTATTGGGTAACACGATGTTCGGTTCTCCTAAAAAATAAAATAAGACTAATAAAAACTCCAAATAAGCCGGCTAATATGTAAATAATAGATAGCGGTCCTATTTTGGGCGTGTAGTGCTCTTTAAGTGAAATGTATGCACTATGCCCCTTGATTGATGCAAAGAGGTGGTCATTTAAGATGGTGAGGTCTCCGGTATGGAGTAAGTAATGATATAAAGATATACTGGCTTGTTCTGCATCTCCGGCGGCAGCAAACTGTAAGGCTTGTTCTTTATATGCTGTCGCACCTTCAGTGGAAGGTTGTGTCTCTAATTGTCCAACCATATCCTGCGTACCCATCATCCAAAGTACCATAAATGCACTTAGGTAACGAGGATGCCACATTTGGAATAACGGAAAGAAACGCCCCATAATAACTTTTGCTTGTTACTAAAGATAGCGAAACGTCTTGTGAAAAAGAAAAGTAAAGGGAATCCCCTATCAAGTTTTACCCTAAGCGGGTGGCGTTCTAATTTTTTACGGTGGTCATTTCTGTCTTGGTTCCGTATTTATCAAAGAGGTAAATTAAACTGGCCATAGCAGCACCGCCTAGCTCTAGTTCTCGTTTATTAACGGCGTCAAACGTATCATTTTCGGCGTGGTGATGATCGAAATAGCGCTGGGAATCCGGTCGCAATCCTGCGAGCACCATGCCGTCTTCTTTCAAGGGACCAATATCGGCACCGCTGCCTCCTTTTTCAAAATAATGAATCAAATACGGTTTAAATAAAGGTTTCCAAGAAAGTACCTGATCAAAATTCGCTTGATCCAGATCGAAGGAGAATCCTCTGGGAGTGAAGCCTCCTGCATCACTTTCTAATGCAAATACATGCTGCTCTTTTTTCAGTTTGGCTTCTTCTGCATATTTTCTACCTCCGCGAAGCCCGTTCTCTTCATTCATAAATAAAACGACTCGAATGCTGTGTTTAGGACGATAGTTCAGTTTTTTGAAGAGTCGGAGTACCTCCATGGACTGTACACAGCCCGCTCCATCGTCATGCGAACCGTCACCCAAATCCCAAGAATCAAGGTGTCCGCCTACCACCATATACTTGTCAGGATAAGTACTTCCGGTGATCTCGCCTATTACGTTATACGATTGTACATCTTCGTAGGTCTTACAATTTTGCTTGAAGTAGAATTTCAAATCCGGTTTGATCTTCAAAGCGCTGCTCAGATAATCAGCTCCGTTGGTACTAATCGCACAAGCAGGAATACGTTGATTCGCCGATGTATCGCCATAGCTCATAGAACCCGTATGCGGGTAATCATCCAGACGTAAATTCATAGATCGCACTACGATCCCAACGGCACCGTATTTGGCGGCTTCCATGGCACCTGCGTAACGTTGGTCAACACAGCCGCCGTAGGCTTCAAAGGTATTGATCAAATCAGCTTGCATGGGGCGGTTATAAAAAACGATCTTTCCTTCAATATTTTCGCGACCGTATCGCTCAAGATCTTCAAGTCCCTGTACTTCGATCACCTCTGCTTTGAGTCCGATAGCCGGCGTGGGAACTGAGCCCCCTAACGCACAGACATCCGTGGTTGTAGAAATACCGGGCGCGGTCTCAATGTAAGCGTATTCTTTAGTTCCCCGCGTCCATTTAGGCACCATAACCGGTTGCAGCCAGACCTTGTCTAAACCGAGTTTGTTCAGTTCAGATTCGGTGTATTTTACAGCGCGTTCTGCTTCCAAAGAACCTGACAAACGCCCACCGATCTCATTAGAGAGATAGTCGAGCCATTCGTAGCTTTTTCCTTGCAACAACGCCATGTCATAAATAGAGCGAATCATAAGCGAATCGCTCTCATTGACCTGTTGTGCTGAAATCTTCGTGACAGCACCCGCAATAATTATAAGGGTAAAAAAAAGTGTTTTTATGAATTTTAGGGAATCATTCATCTTCTAAGCGTTCTTTAAACGTTTCTAATTCGGCTTTTATTTTTGGGGCCAATTCGGGCTCCACGATGTCTTTGTATTTGGAAAGTTCTTGCAAGAGAATTTCGGCTACCGTATAACGTGCAGTAGGTTTATCGTCTGCAGGGATCACATACCAAGGCGCATGGGGTTTGGAGGTTCTATTGATCGCGTCTTCGTAGCAGTGCATGTACGAATCCCACAGCTTGCGTTCTTCTAGATCACCCGGAGAGAATTTCCAATTTTTATTCGGTTTATTGAGTCGGCGTAATAACCGATGCTTTTGTTCCTCTTTAGACAAGTGAAGAAAAAATTTGAAAATGATCGTTCCATTCTGTGCAATGGTTTGCTCAAAATTTTTGATCTGTTCAAAGCGACGATGCCAAAAAGCATCGTTAATATCGTCAACATCGTGTACATCGGGCAAGTGCTCCCCCAAAATATATTCTGGATGGACACGTGTAACCAACACATTTTCATAATGCGTTCTATTGAAGACCCCAAACTTGCCTCGTGCCGGCAGCGCAATATAATGTCGCCACAAATAATCGTGTTTTCGTTCTAGATCGGTGGGAACTTTAAAACTATGCACCACTACGCCACGCACATTGAAATCCTTAAAAACTTCACGAATCAGGCTGTCTTTCCCGGCAGTATCCATCCCTTGCAAACAAACCAAAACAGCATATTTTCCGTGAGCATACAAGGTATCTTGAAGTTCCCCCAGCTTTTCCCGCGTATTCTCCAGCGCTTTCTCCACCTCTTTTTTAGAGGCTCCCAGATCGACCTCGGTAGCGCGATCGCTTAGTTGAATGGTTTCAGTGACTTTAAATTGGGATACTGTAATGGGTTTCATAGTTACTTGCTTGCAAAGGATTGTACGTCTTTTTCGCTTACTTCACTTCCGCCCAAGATAATCAAACGCTCTACGACATTACGGAGTTCACGAACATTTCCTGTCCAATCGTATTCTTTCAATTGTTTTAATGCTTTTTCTGAAAAATTCTTCTGCGCGGTACCGTGTTCATCGGCAATCTTCTCAGTGAAGTAATTTACTAACAAGGGAATATCATCACGGCGTTCATTTAACGGCGGAACTTTAATTAAAATAACCGCCAAACGATGGTAGAGGTCTTCCCTAAAATTCCCTTCTTCGATTTCTTTCTTCAGATCTTTATTGGTGGCAGCAATAATGCGAACATCTACTTTAATATCTTTATCGCTCCCCACGCGTTGCACCTTATTTTCTTGTAGGGCTCGTAATACTTTCGCTTGCGCGGAAAGGCTCATATCTCCCACTTCGTCTAAGAAGATGGTGCCTTTATTGGCCGCTTCAAACTTTCCGGCGCGGTCTTTATTGGCTGAAGTAAACGCCCCTTTCACATGTCCAAAGAGTTCACTTTCGATCAATTCGCTGGGAATGGCAGCGCAATTCACTTCGATCATCGGTCCTTTCGAGCGATCGCTCTTTTGATGCAACCAATGCGCCACAAGTTCTTTACCGGTACCGTTGGGACCAGTGATCAAGACCCGTGCTTCGGTAGGCGCTACCTTTTCGATCATATCTTTGATCTGTTCGATCTCTTTAGAATCGCCAATCATTTGGTAATTTTTACTCACCTTTTTCTTCAGACGCGTATTTTCTTTGACCAGTTCTTTTCGGTCTAAGGCATTTCGCACAGTATTCAGCAAACGATTGAGATCCGGGGGTTTCGAAATATAGTCGAAAGCGCCCAATCGCATGGTATTCACCGCCGTATCCAAATCGCCATGCCCCGAGATCATCACAATAGGAATTTCAGGTTTTACTTTTTTAACCGCTTCCAGCACTTCAACCCCGTCCATTTTCGGCATTTTGATATCACAGAGGATCAGGTCAAAATCTTCTTTTTTTATCAACTCGGTACCCGCCAGACCATCTTCCGCTTCTTGCACCTCGTAAGAATCGCTTTCTTCCGTTAAGATTTTTACCAATACGCGACGGATGGCCGCTTCGTCTTCAATAATTAAGATTTTGGGCATGCTTAAAATTTAAATTTTATTCCAGTTCTAAAATAAAAGGAATTTCCATTATCGATTACATAGGCTGTTTCGCGTTCATTATCGCGTAAACGGAATTCGTTGTGCACTGTGTGTGCAAGATACCCGTAATATAACAAATGATCTGTAAAGTAATGTTCGTATCCCAATCCGGCTAAGACATTGGTCATAGAAATGTTTTCTGCCTGAACATTCAGGTTGCCGTTAACAAAGAAGTTGTTCTGAATATTTGCAAAGAAATTATCGAGAGTTACGAAGGCTTGGAGCGCATCTTTGTGAGAGGTATTTAAGTAACGGCGCAGGTTCATCTTAGGAACCCCAATGGTATAGGTCCAGTCGGGATGAAATTCACGATAATAATTGATGAGCGGCAACGGAAAGTTTCGACCCGGTGTCGAGGTATAATTCAAGCCCATGATCAAACGCCAGGGTTTGCTCACTCCTTCTCCCTCTTTATGATCAATAATCACATAAGCAGCTCCCGTATAGATGATATCATCAGAGATCACGCTTGTTTCTAAATTAGAATTGATACGGGCACCTCCTCGAATTCCCATGATCCAATTCTCTTTAAGGCGAAATGTGTAGCCTAAATATCCTTCGATACGATGTAGCGAGTTTACACTTTCAATTTGCTGTTGGGTTAACACCAAGTTGTTTTCAATATCAATATCTATATATCGATATTCGAGTCCGATAACAAAGTACTGATCTTTTTCCCGATTGATCGGAATGGGCGCTTGCAGTAAGGCACGATATCGTTGAAGCGAATTATCGGAACCTGAAAAGGGAATATATAAATATTCAACCCGCGCTATATCGGTGGTCTGCGCACTCGCTGTTGGTAGCAATAGGCACAGTAACATTCCGATGAATACATGTTTGAAAGAAAGGTGTTGCATATAGTATCTCAAAATTATTTGGTATTTCCTGAAGGGGTTTCGTAAATATGTACATCTCGCTGTGGAAATGGAATGGTAATACGATGCTCCCTAAAGAGCGAGTCGATACGAAAACGTATTTCACTTTTAATACGCGGATCGACAAAGCTGTCGTTAATAAAAAAATTGATGTTGAAGACCAAAGCCGAATCTCCAAAATCCTGAAAAAGCACAAACGGTTGCGGCTTTTTGAGTACTCCTTGTTGTTTTTCTACGGCTTGCAGCAAAAGTTTCTTAACAAGCTGAGTGTCGCTGCCGTAAGCAACCCCCACCTGAACCGATTCACGCGTCGTACGATGGTTTTGCGTGTAATTGTAAATAATATCTTCAATAAACATATGATTCGGAATGATAATGATCTTATCGTCCCGTGTGATCGCTCTACTCGTACGCAGTTTAATGTCGATAACGCGACCTACCTTTTCATCTACCTCAATAATATCGCCCACCATTAACGATTTGTCTACCATAATAAAGATGCCGCCCATCACATCTTTGAAAAATTCTTGTAATGCCAATCCTAATCCTACTAATAGCGCTGCAGAAGCCGCTAAAAACGGAGTAATATTAATTCCGGCAAAGCTCAAAGTGGCAAATACCACAATAATGTAGGTGACGTATTTGATGAATTTAAAAACACTGATAAACTTCAGTTTATCGGTTTCTTCCATCTTTCGGGTGAAGAACATGCGCGTCCATCGCAAAATAAAACTGGCCGCCAAAAATGATATAATTACTAAGATCAATAACCCAATGGTGATATGAATTTGGTTTTGATCTTCACCAAAGTGGAATCCCAAATCTAAAAACTTCTTGATGCTGCCCCAAATGTCTTCGGTGACAACTTCTTCGATCTTATCTTTGACTTTACCTTCTTGTATCATGATTGGGATGCATTAGTACTTCAACCATCTCATTAATTCTTTGTAACTGGCTTTCTTTCCATACATCAATATGCCCACGCGATAGATCTTTGCTGCCACCCAAACCGTTCCGAAGAATGTAATAAATAACAGCGCCACCGAAATAAGCTGTTGCCATAAGGGTACCCCAAATGGGATGCGCATCAACATGACCACCGGCGATGTAAACGGTATGTACGAAAATACTTGTGAAACCATTCCGTGGGGATTGTCAATAACCGTAAAGAAGCCAACATATACGGCCAAGATCAGCGGCATCAAGATGGGGAAAATAAACTGTTGTGTATCGGTTTCACTGTCTACCGCAGCTCCCACTGAAGCATAGAGCGAAGCGTATAACAGATACCCGCCCACAAAGAATAACAAAAACATCACGATGAGATTGAGAATGGGCAACTGATTGATCTCTAAGAATACATCTTGAACCATTTGTTCCATGCCGCCCAGAGATTCTGCTTGAGCAGCTGCTTGTTGTTGTTGTAAGGCCGCCGGATCGATGCCAAAAACAGCAGTGATCATCCAGCCAAAGATGCCGATTAAGACCACCCAAGCGACAAACTGTGTGACTCCTGCCAGTGACGTGCCTATTATTTTTCCCAGTAATAGTTTGGTAGGCTTCACGGAAGAAATGATCACCTCTACAATTCTACTGGTCTTTTCTTCGATCACACTTCGCATGATCATGTTCCCATAAATAATGATGAACATAAAGAGTAAATAACCGGCGGCCCCTCCAAAGATGAGCTTTAGACCCGAGCCCATTCTCGAGGTTTCCTCTCCTTCAAACGTTTCCAATTTAGGACGAATATTCAAGCGCAGGCCTTTAATTCTGGCAGCATCCAAACCTGCCTCTTCAAGTTTTAGCGTATTGGCCCGAGATTCTAGGGTATTCTCAAGGTCTCGCATGAGGGTGAGCGAAGGCGAGTCTTCCGAATAAAAAACAATGGTTTTCTCTAACCCTGAAATCGTTTCTGTTTCGGGAATGTAGAGTAGTCCATAATCTTCTGATTCTGAGATATTCCGTTTTGCTTCTTCCAATGAGATCTGTTCCGAAATCATCTGAAAGCTCATGTTCTCAGTACCCTCTAAGTATCCTGCAAATAAGCCACTTTCATCCAACACATCAATGACCCGAATTTTTTCATTATTCAATTGCGACAAGTATGCAACTAAAGCAAAAATTCCGACCATGATCAACGGACTCAAAAAGGTCATGATAACGAAACTTTTGTTCCGAATCTTGGTGAGATATTCTCGTTTTATCACTAATGATAAATGGTTCATACTAGTTATTTTTTACCGTTTCAATAAAAATATCATTCGCCGAAGGCACCACTTCTACAAAGTGTGTGATTTGTCCGCGTTGGGTTAAAAACTGAATCAAATCATTGGGGGAAGCCGTTTCCGGAATTTGAATTTTGTATTGCAATTCATCGTTAATCGTTTTAAAATGGGCCGGCGACACATCAAAACGATCTTTCATTTCAGCAAGGACTTTCACATCATCATCGGTGAGCAATCCTACTTCATACGTATTATTCTTGTAAGCTCTCTTAATATCCACCAAACGACCGTCTAGAATTTTATTTGACTTATGTATCAACGCAATATGATCACACATTTCTTCCACGCTTTCCATACGGTGTGTAGAAAAAATAACAGTTGCTCCTTGGTCGCGAAGTTGAAGAATTTCATCTTTGATCAAGTTGGCGTTAATGGGGTCGAAACCACTAAAGGGTTCATCGAAAATAAGGAGCTTTGGTTCGTGCAATACGGTGACCACAAACTGAATCTTTTGCGCCATTCCCTTGGAAAGTTCCTGAATCTTCTTGTCCCACCAATCGCCAATCTCCAATCGCTCAAACCAATACCGAAGCTTTCTTTTCGCTTCTTGTTTATCGAGCCCTTTTAGCTGTGCCAAGTACAGCGCCTGCTCCCCTACTTTCATCGATTTATAAAGTCCGCGTTCTTCCGGCAGATATCCAATATGCGTGATATGATCAGGCTGTAGCGGTTCACCATCTAAGGTGACTGAACCGGTATCGGGCATGGTAATTTGGTTGATAATTCTGATAAAGGTGGTTTTCCCGGCTCCGTTTGGGCCTAACAGGCCGAAGATACTGCCTTTGGGAACTTCAATTGAAACGTCGTTAAGTGCTTTAAAGCTGCCAAATGATTTTGAAACGTTTTGTGCTACTAATAGTTTTTCCATACATGTAATGCCGTCATCGTAAAGATAGCTATTTGCCTACGAAGCCCGATAAACATTAAGATTATTTTAGGAGGTTCTCCTATTTCTAAGCGCAAGTCTTTGGAACAAATAAGATTAGAAAGGAAGTAAAAAACAAAACCCACCCTAGACAATGCCTAGGGTGGGAAAAAAATTGCTATGAAAAAGAAAAATTATCGCTTATCAAGACTAAGCGATATTCAAATATAGATAAATAATTTGAATTAACGTTCCCTTAAGAAAACATATCTTTCACTTTTTCAAAAAATGACTTATCCTGCTTTTCAGGTTTCGGCTGAAAATGCTCGTCTTCACGCATCTTTTCAAAGAATTCTCGTTGTTCTGACGTCAACGTTTTAGGGGTCCAAACATTTACATGCACCAGCAGATCGCCGGTTCCATATCCGTTAATACTCGGAATCCCTTTATTTCGTAATCGAAGAATCTTACCACTTTGGGTACCGTTCTCAATCTTGATGCGAACCTTCCCGGTCACGGTGTCTATTTCTTTTGAGGTTCCTAAGGCTGCTTCAGAAAAACTTATGTAAAGGTCATAATGAAGATTATCTCCATCGCGTTGTAACGTAGCGTGTTGTTTTTCTTCGATAGCCACCAACAGATCTCCGGGAATTCCGTCGCCCGGCGCATCATTGCCTTTTCCGGAAACCTTTAATTGCATGCCATCGACCACTCCCGCCGGAATCTTGATAGAAACCGTTTCCTCCACGGTGGTCAATCCATTCGAATCGGCACCATCGCCTTTGCGATCCATTACTTGCCCGGCTCCACCACAGGTGGAACAGGTGGTTGCCGTTTGCATTCGGCCAAGAATGGTGTTTTGGATGCGTGTCATTTGACCTGTACCGTTACAGGTACCACAGGTTTTGAAGGTGGTTCCTTTGGCTACCTTCTTCCGTTTTACCTTGATCTTTTTCTCGACTCCATTTGCAATCTCTTCTAACGAAAGTTTGACACGAATACGCAGGTTGCTTCCTTTGACGCGACGCTGACCTCCGCCACCGAAACCGCCAAATCCGCTAAAGCCACCTCCGCCACCGAAAGCACTTCCGAAGATATCTCCAAACTGACTGAAAATATCGTCCATATTCATGCCGCCACCGGCGCCACCAAAACCACCTTCGAAGGCTTGATGTCCAAACTGATCGTACTTCGCTTTTTTGTCAGGATTGCTCAATACTTCATAGGCTTCGGCCGATTTTTTAAACATGTCCTCGGCCTTTTCATCGCCCGGGTTCTTATCAGGGTGATATTTAATGGCCATTTTACGATATGCCTTTTTTATTTCGGCTGCCGTTGCATTCTTTGAAATTCCAAGTATGTCGTAATAATCTTCCTTCATATTATTGTCCTATAACCACTTTTGGATAGCGAATGATCTTTTCACCCAACGTATATCCTTTTTCAATCACATCGATGATCTTCCCTTTCATATCGTCATTAGGCGCAGGAATTTGCGTCACTGCTTCATGAATTTCAGAATCAAAGGTATCGCCTTGTTGTGTACCCACAGGCTCTAAACCTTTTGCACGAAGCGTTTCTCGCAACTTATTGCTGATGAGTGTTACCCCTTGGAATAAGACGTCATCATCACTTTTTTCAATTTCCTTTAAGGCTCGATCGAAATCATCCAACACCGGCAACAGAGACACCATGACATCCTGCCCCGCTGTTTTGAACAGCTCGACACGTTCTTTCCCGGTTCTTTTTTTGTAATTCTCGAAGTCGGCGAACAATCGAAGGTACCGTTCTTTTTCTTTGTTCACGGCATCGCGAAGTTGTGTCATTTCATCGGGTTGTTCTTCGGTTGCTTCGGAAATAGGAGTTTCGGTGGTTGCTTCCTTTTCCTTCACAGCTACTTCCTCTTCTTGGACTTTCGAGGTCTTTTTATCTTTTTTGCTCATAAAAGCTCACTTTATTTTTTTCTGAAAGGAACAAAAGTACTGCCATTCCTCCGAAAATGTCAAAATGTCACAGAATTATTTAATACTCTTTTAAGAACAAAACGCCCTGCTCTTGAATATCTTTGTGCTAATAACCTATAAACCAAATTAACAATGAAAAGAATTGTTCTTAATACCTTCGTTGGACTCGCCTTGTTAGCAGGTATTTCCTGTAACGACAATGCGAAAAAAAACGCTGAAGTTTCCGAAGAAAAAGAAGTCGCAGAAAAGTCAGAAAGTGCCACTACCTATCGTGTAGACACTAAAAAATCCATGATCAACTGGAAAGGGAAAAAGCCTACGGGAACGCACACCGGAACTGTAAACTTAAAGTCGGGTGAACTTGCCGTTGTCGATAGAACTATTGAATCCGGTAGTTTTGTGATGGATATGAACAGTATTACGGTAACCGATCTAGAAGGTGATATGAAAGCGAATTTGGAAGCGCACCTTAAAGGTACCGATGAAGAAAAGAAAGAAGACTTTTTCAATGTGGGCGTTTATCCAACGGCCATGTTCGAACTAACCGGAGTATCTGGTGAAAATGGAGATGTGACGGTAAGTGGTAATCTAACCATTAAGGATGTTACTCAGAATATTGAATTTCCGGCTACAGTGTCGTTCCCGGGAGATGAAGTATTTTTAAAGAGTGATCCATTTATGATCGATCGTACCAATTGGAACATCAATTTCAAGTCGAAGAGTGCTTTTGATAATCTACAGGATAACTTCATTAATGACGATATAGAATTGGTGATCGAACTTCACGCGAGCAAATAATGCGAAGCAGATAAAAGTCACCTCAGCTTTAATATAAAATGAAACGCCCCTCGTTGGGCGTTTTTTTATAGCAAATGTTCTAAGGCAAGTTGCGGATTCACGTAGTGAAATTCATAGCCGGCCTCTTCGATCTTTTTGCTACTTACCAACTGTCCTTCTACCACCAAAATGGCCATTTCACCAAGTACTAATTTCAAGAAAAATGAAGGGACATTGGGAAGCCATATATTTTTATCGATGATTCTTGCGATGCAAAACATTAAACGTTTGTGGGTAAGCGGATTGGGAGATGCTCCATTGTAGACCCCTTCTAGCCCATGTTTGATGATGTGTAAGTACATTCCGGCAATATCTTCAATATGAATCCAAGATTGCCATTGTTTTCCACTTCCTAACAATGCTCCAAAGCCCATTTTAATTGGTTTAACCAGTTGAGGTAAGGCTCCTTCGTCTGAATCAAATACAACCCCTGTACGCACTTTCGCTACTTTTAGACCTAGTTCTTTAAACTTATCTGCAGCATTTTCCCAAGCTACCACCACTTTGGCGAGAAAACTATCGTCAACCTGCTCATCCTCCTCTGTGTAGAGTCGGATTTTAGAATTAGGATAAATGCTAACTCCACTGGCAGAGATGTAGTGTGTCACATTATGATCTATGGAAGTAAGAGTATCATACAGTAAACCCGCCGTTTGAAGCCGGCTTTGCATAATTTTTTTCTTGTAACTGGGCGTCCAGCGTTTTGACACGGATGCTCCCGCCAAATTAACGATGGTCGTCACTTCATGAAACGCCTTTTTGTCTATGCTCCCGGTCTTAGGATTCCACAAAAAACCCTTATAGTTTGCGTCATTTTTTATTTTTTCTTCACTGGTCGTCAAGTAGTGTACTGTCATCCCCAATGCGATGCATTGTTTAGATAGTTCTGTACCGATAAGCCCCGTAGCCCCTGCAATTAATATCTTCATAGCCTCACGTCATTTTGATAGTAAAGTACAGCTTTTACAGAGTTTCTTCCAAGGGATTAACTTGCAATTAACCAAGTTTAACTTTTTTCCAAAAAAATTAAACGTGAGCATTCAGAATGAACATAGAAACGTTGCAGGAAAATCTTACTCTTTGATTGCTCTTAACATTTCTCTTTTCCCCGGAGGACCCGGTAATCGTTCTACGGTAAAACCAATTTCTTGAAGACTTCGGCGTACGCTCCCTTTCGCACAGTAGGTCACCCAAACTCCTTTGGGCAATAACGCACGGTACATTTTTTCGAGTAATTGGGTTTCCCATAATTCCGGTTGCACTCGGGGACCAAACGCATCGTAGTAGATAAGGTGATATTTAGAAACATCAGTCAATTGGTTAAAACCTGCTTCTCTCTTCTCTAAAGCAAATGTTGGTTTTAGGGTAGCCTTTTGTTCCCAAGGCACCTCATGAAGCTGTAGAAAAGTAGGTTCCGGAATATTGAGTTGGGAGGCGTAGTTAAGTTGTTTTACTTCGGAAATGGCTACTGGGTACCCTTCCATACCCACATAATGTACTTGGGTGTTCGTGTTTGCCGCTGCTTTAAGGGTAAGTAAAGCATTCAGACCCGTACCGAAGCCTATTTCCAAAATTTGAATAGGCCCTTCAACATTCGGATTCTTATTTAAAAAATGGTAAAAACCAGACTTTAAGAATACGTGCTGTGCTTCTGCGATAGCACCATGTTTGGAGTGATATTGTTCATCCCAATCGGGTAAACGGATGGTTATAGAGCCATCCCCCGTTTTGAGAAATTCACGCTTCAAAGCTATTATTCTTCGGCTACGACTAACAGTACGCCGTCAGAGATTACCGAAAGGGTACGTTTAGGCTCTGTAATAGCGGCTATTTCTTCAGGAGATTTTCCGGCATCTTCAGCAAAGTGTTGCTGATCTTCAACGCTCATTTCATCTACGAATGCACGACCGTTAACGATCACCTCATCACCGGCAATGTCTTTCGGCATAAAGAAACCGTAATCTTTAAATTTTACTAGCGTTTCCTCGTCACCGGTATTCAAACGCATCCAACAACCTTTATTTTGACATACTGAATTTACCTTCGCCTTGAACTTTACCGCAACCGTATCACCAGGCTTCATATCTTTGAATTTTGCGGCCATTTCTTCTTGCGTCATCGCTTGTTCTTCAGAAATTTGCGCCCCAAAAGACTCATAGTCTATCGTGGCTATTTCCATAGGCGTTTCTTCAGAATCTGTTTCGGAAGTGGTTGCATTGTCCTTGCAGCTAATCAAGCTAATGGTTATCGCTAAAAATATAGGTAAGATGCGTATCATAGTTCACTTTTTAGTTTCCTTATAAGATACTGCAATTTTACCAAAAAATTTGATTTTTAGTGGTCATTTTTTTACTTAATTTTACAGCCTTAAACGACCGATCATGAGTGAGATTTCCCAGCAACATATTTCCGTAACTAAAGCGACTTCTTCAAAAATCAATGAAATCGATTTTGATGCTTTGGTCTTCGGAAAAAATTACACCGATCATATGTTTGAATGTGACTATGTGGACGGTGCCTGGAGAAATCCAAGTGTAAAACCTTTTGGACCGTTGACGTTGTCTCCCGCTACCAAAGTATTTCATTATGGACAGGCGGTTTTTGAAGGCATGAAGGCCTATAAGGATGAGAACGGAAACACGTTTCTTTTTCGTCCTGAAGAAAATTTTAACCGTATCAACCGTTCTTCAAAACGAATGGCCATCCCGGAATTTCCGCGTGAATATTTCTTTGAAGCGTTACACACCTTATTACATCTAGACAAAGACTGGATCAAGCCGGGTGTGGGTAACTCTTTGTATTTACGTCCTTTTGCGATGGCTACCGAAGCGGGCGTGTCGGCTTCCCCTTCTAATCAGTATAAGTTCATGATCATCATGTCTCCTGCACAGGCCTATTACACCGGAAAGGTAAAAGTAGTCTTTGCAGAATCGTTTAGTCGCGCTGCCGATGGTGGTGTTGGTTACGTTAAAGCCGCCGGAAATTACGGAGCGCAATTCTACCCTACCAATTTAGCGAAAGAGCAAGGATTTCAGCAAGTGGTTTGGACCGATGCCAACGAACATAAATACTTGGAGGAAGCAGGGACCATGAATGTGTTTTTTAGAGTGGGTGACACCCTATTGACAGCTCCAACGAACGATCGTATCTTAGACGGGGTGACTCGTAAAAGTGTGATCGCCTTGGCGGAAAAGGCAGGTATTGATATTCAGGTACGGCGTATTTCTGTGGAAGAGATCGTGGCCGCCGCAGAAGCAGGAACTCTAAAAGAGATCTTCGGTGCCGGAACGGCAGCCGTGATCAGCCCGGTGAGTGCATTCAGTTATAAAAAACAAGAGTATCCTCTACCCGACTTGGAAAATGGGTTTGCGACTCGTTTTAAGAAAGAGTTGATGGACATCCAACAAAATCGTGCAGAAGATCCGTTTGGATGGCGGTATTCTTTAGACTAACGTTCGATTACTTTTTCAGAATCGTATCAATATCAGGTTTAAAATAATTAGGGCCTTTTAAGACCTTCCCGTCTTCTCTGTAGATGGGTTGCCCATCGGCTCCTAGCTTGCTCATATTGCTACGTTGAATCTCCTCAAATACTTCTTCGATCTTATACTGCATTCCGTGCTCGATGATGGTTCCGCAGAGAATATAAAGCATGTCCCCGAGCGCATCGGCTACTTCCACTAGATCGTTGTCATTGGCAGCCTCAAGATATTCTTCATTTTCTTCTCGCATGAGTTTATAGCGAAGGAGGTTTTTCTCTTTCCCCAAGTCTGCTTGAGGGGTTTCTTTGACTCCCAATCCAAAGGCTTCGTGAAATTTCCGTACGGAGGCGATCTTATGCTTCATAGAGTTAATTTAAGGTTGTATTTTTACAAGGTTAAAGCTACAAAAAATGATCAGTACCGGACAGCTTATTTTTGCGATCTGTTTTGTGATTGCCTTTGTAATTATTATGATCTTCAGCTACCGAAAAGACAAAGGCCTGCACAAAAAACATTACAAGAACAGTTTTTGGATCTTGATTGGATTTCTGGTGTTCGTCGGACTTCTTCTTTTTATAAAATGGCAGCTGAAAGAGTAGCGTTCTCTGATAACAATGCCCCTTACTTATTAAAAGATCGTTCTCATTCTAACAATCGAAATGCAGAAGATGCTAGCGGATTGATTTCCGGAATTTGTTGTTTCTTTTTATGTTCTAAACCACTCGCTTGTATTTCTTTTTTTATTTTTTGAAAAATATCATCTAAGCTATCGTTGGGTTGCTCCGTGAACACTTTTTCAAAGAGTATCGTGAAATTGCCGCGGATGGTAACGTTATCTTCCGAAAAAAAAGGACTTTCAAATGCTTTTCGCCGTCTTGCTGTGGCACTAAGATAAACGATATTTTCAAGATCAGAGAAGTTCATGGGAATGACCTTTTGAAATTTTAAAGTTCGTTTAAGGCTCGTAAGCAGCTGCTCTCGATACCCCATATTTCTACCTTTTAAGGTGAATGTATAGCGCTTTCCGTCTTTAAATTCTGGACCGTACCCTTCATTAAAACCGCCTGCAAAACAACAATCAGCCATAAAATAGACACGAACGTTCTCTTTATGTGCTAGATGCTCTTTGAACATATCATGCAATTCAGTATCAAAAATATTTCCCTTATTAAAGATCAAGCATTCACGGTGGTCATGAGGACGGACGGCATCAGGGTTTTGGGCAAAATCCCCATGTCCCGAAAAATAGAGTAGCGCCCGATCATTATCCTGAAGTTCTTGTAAGAAGTCTTTTATTTTATCTTTTGCCTGACCTTCCTCTAAATCATGACCTTCTTTTATATGGATGTTCGGAAACTTCTGAGGGAGTAATACTTTCAAGGCTTGTGCATCATTGCAAGTTCCATACAACTTAGAAAATTTAGCATTATTGGGGCCTGAAGCTGATAATAATAAGGCGTGATACTTCATACATCGAATGTAGGAATTTTGAATCTTTTACTTTTACCCGGTAACAGGTATTTTTAAATTAATACTTTTAAGGTATCATTGAAAACTAACTAATTCTTTCAGACATGGGACATTTATATTTCTCCTCAAACGTATTCCTAAATGAACAAAACAACGATCGTTATCAATTGGTATATAGCTCGCAGTTATACGGTACCTTCTTTTCGGTTTACGGAAAATTCACGGTATCAAACAATACTTTAAAAGCTGTAAAGCTTAAGCTCATCAATTACAAGGGCGTCCTTAATTTAAATTTGACTGATTTTGTTATTGCTGACAGTTTTAAGTCGGTAGAAGTACAAGACTTGATGAAGAACAATAAAGAAGTAACCCTAGACTGTCTGCAAATAGGAATCAAAGTGAAGGCGTTTTCCGAAGAAAAGAATATGGAACAAACATGTAATATTCCATTACCTGAAGAAAGCGGCACGCACTACCTTGAAGTCTCACGCACCTTAATAGAAATGGACCCTAACCACTTCATTTTCGACGAAGAATTTAAATGGCGCGATGGATATAACAATGCCATTGATAAGGATCTTTCTAAATTTGAGGGATACCGTCGTCAAAATGCTAAAGTAAATACGAATGTAAGTACCGATGAGGACGGTGGAAAAGACCCCGGCGGATTGTGCCCAAAGGGATACCAGCTTATTCACCGCTAATCAGGTAGCTACAAAGCATTCATGCCAAAATATATAGTTTCTATAGCGATATTCTGTTTCATGGGGATGCTGACGCAAAGCGTGGCATCCCCATCTTCTTATGTTGAAGCCATTTTCCATATGGATTATGAAAAAGCAAAAAACATATATTTTGACAATCATGAAACACAACATTACTCCACATTACTCGCTACCATTTTACAAGACTATGGGCAAATACCCACTTCGTACTCTTTTTTTTCAACACCCGAAAGGGAGGAAGCCCAGAATATCTTAGCAAGTTTGTCGAAAGGATACATAAACCTGTATCAAACAAAAAACATGTTAGATGTGTTGCCGCATTTTATGAATGCGTATACCTTGTCAAAACAACAAGACAATACGCCCTACCTAAAACTGTCGTTATACGCTATCTTAGAGTTTTACCGATTTGAATACGCGCAAACCAATTCGCTACATCAAAACTATTTGGATGAATTTGGTTCACTGGCTGAAGATCCCATTGAAGAGATATGGCATCAGGTGTTTACCCTATATTTTAATTATCAATCTATTGAGCCAAATAATCGAGATGGCAAGAATTATATCGACACCTTAACCCAACTCGTGGATACGCACCTCCCCCAAGAACATCCCATATACGCTATTGCCCTCTCTATGCAGGCCTTTCAACAAGAGCTCAACGGCGATTTAGAAAAAGCAATCGCACTTCACAAACAATGTCTTACCCTATGCGGCAACTATAATTTTCTGAAATACCTCTGTTTTCGCTCCCACTACCGGTTGTCTGAAATTGAATACGCCAACGCAAACTTTACAAAAAGTCTGGAATGGGCACACGGTATGAAAAATTTTGTAGATAATGCCGATACGTTGAAAAGTCAGATTTATATCAACAAGCTTTTGGCAAAGAACAATGCAGAACTTCAGAATTACGAATTGGCGTATCGACAGTACGAGTATGCCGTTCAAAATCAATTCAAGTTAGATCTACGAGAAAACACCCTGCAGAATTCAAAAATGGAGATCGATCTGCGAACCGCCGAAAAAGAAAAACAACTGCTACTGGAACAAGAAAAACGCACTCGAAATAGAAACATTGCGATTGGATTGGGAGGCGGACTCGCAGCCGTGTTGCTACTCTCCGTATTGCTGTATAAAAACTCAAAAAAGAAACAACGCATCGCCGAACAGGAAAGAGAAATAGAAATTCAGAAGAAAGAAAAGATCTTAAAAGAACAAGAGCTAAACGCTATTGACGCCATGATCGCAGGACAAGAAAAAGAACGGCAACGGCTGGCGGCAGATCTTCACGACAGCGTAGGTGCCACCCTGTCTGCAGCAAAACTTCAATTTGATCACCTCAAAAAAAACAAAGACAAGTTGGCTACCTTAGAAACTATGTTTCAGAAAACAGGATCGCTTTTAGACGAAGCCTATAACGAAGTTCGCTCAATGGCTCATGTAAAGCACAGCGGAGTGATCGCGAAGGAAGGGCTGCTTCCGGCGGTAGAAAAGCTGGCACGAAATGCTTCGCTTCAGCAATCTCTTCAGGTGGAAGTGCAGGATTTCGGCCTTACGGAACGACTAGAACCTTCCTTAGAAATTTCAATTTTCAGAATGATTCAAGAGCTGGTCACTAACATTATCAAGCACGCAAATGCTTCCGAAGCGACCATTGCGATCACCCAACACGAAAACAGTTTGAACATCATCGTAGAAGATAATGGGAAAGGGTTCAACGCCACTAAATTTCAGCAAAAAGAAGGCATGGGACTCTCTTCTATCGAGCGCCGCGTAGAATTCTTGGAAGGAACATTAGAAATTGATGCCACACCAGGCAAAGGAACCACCATCTTAATAGACATACCATTATGATCACTGTAGCCATAGCCGAAGACCACCAGTCTCTTTCAGACGGAATACATCTTCTCCTTGAATATGAAGAAGACATCACACTCATTGGCCATGCCACCGATGGCGAAGTGCTTCTTGACTTGATTCGAAAGAAAACACCTGACGTGATCTTAATGGATATCAAAATGCCCAAGATTGATGGGATTGTCGCAACACGCCTGATCAAAAAAGAATGGCCTCATATACACATTATCGCGTTTTCAATGTTTGATCAAACCAGTGCTGTAACCCAAATGCTTGACGCCGGAGTTTCGGGATATTTGTTGAAAAATTCTCCTTTAGAAGAGGTGTTAAATGCGATACGAGCCGTAGTTGATGGGAAAGAATATTTTGACGCATCTATAAATATTGCGAGCCTTCGCCAAGATGCCGAACAATCCCAAAAAAAGCCGCTGCTCTCTAAAAGTGAACGAGAAATCTTAAAATTGATCGGACAAGGAAAGACCACCAGCGAAATTGCTGATATTCGTTTTACGGCAGTTTCTACCGTAGAAAAGCACCGAAAGAACATGATCCGAAAGTTAGGACTTAGCGGAAAAGGAGAACTTCTCCGCTATGCGCTGGAACGGAAGTACAATTTTGAATAATCGTCCGTAGTGTTGTAGCTCCAATAGCAGCTTTTTACTAAAAAAGTCCCTCTAAACCACTCACGTTTTTACATAGTTCGCTCAAGAATACCCCTCAATGGGTATTTTTCCAGGCCTGTCATCCCATTAGTTTTACACCCTAACTAATTTAAATTTCAATTATGAAACTCTTCAACCAAATCACAGGTTTGGTGCTTGCAGGAATTCTAGTTTCCTGCGGCGCTTCAAACGTTGAGGATAGCAAAATTCCTCAAGCCACGGCAAGCTCTTCAGAACTCGTTCGTATTACGGATGACGAAGCTCCCGAATTCTCACCAAAATTGTCGAAAGAAGGACAACGACTTTTATACACCACGCGCGATGACAGTAAAAGTGGAAGCGAACGCTGGAGCATTCGATTAAAGAGCGATGTCAACAAACCCGGTTTTTCTCCTATTACCGATGCACATTGTTTGAATCCTTCTTGGCATCCGGAATCGAAGAAGTTCTTGTATTCGTACTTCAAAGGAAAAGAACCTATTCTGGCCATCTCTTCTACGGAGTCCCTAGGGATCACCTTCGTGGCTCAAAAAGGTTATGGAGAATACGATAATGATGCTTCTTATTCGCCGGATGGATCTCGAATCTTAATGTCTACATCCATTCAAGGAAAAACGGCTATTGGGATCGTCAATGCCAATGGACAGAACTTCACGCTCATCGGGGAAGGAGCTTCACCGGTCTGGCATCCTGACGGAGAAATGATCGCTTTTGTAAAGAATAGTGGCGAATATGCGCAGATCTATTTTTACAACCTCACCAACAATCAGATCACTCAAATTACTTCGGGCGAATTTCATCATTTGAGTCCGACCTTCTCTCCCGACGGCTCACGTTTTGTCTTTGTATCGAACCGAGACAGTGAAACCTTTCACATTTATACCATGCGGATGGACGGCACCAATTTGACGCAATTAACCACCGGTTCTACAACAGAAACGCAACCGTTTTGGGGGAATGACGGATATATCTATTTCAGTAGTGATGCCGGTACCAAGAAACGGAAGACCAACATCAGTGGCCTTGCCGGTTCGCCCCTCTTTGAGATCGTGAATTTCAATCAAGGTTGGACCTATGCAGACATTTGGAGACTGAAACCTTTATTAATCAATTAATACAACCATAAAACCCATTCAATTATGAAAAAACATTTAATTCTAGTTTTAGTGTTAGCCTTATTCTCCCTTACCGCCGCGCAAGCTCAAGAGTTTGTCTTTGGAGCCAAAGCGGGTCTAAACGTCGCAAGCCTTTCTGGTGATATTGAAGGCGACTCAAAAAGTCGTTTGTCATTTCACTTGGGCGGTGTGGGAGAATTTAAATTTAGCGATGCCTTCGGGTTTCAAGCCGAGTTATTATATTCTGCCATTGGAGCTAAATTTGAGGAATCAGAAAGCTTTGATGGGGAAAGTTTTTCTGCGGAAGCTACCACGCGACTCTCTTATGTAAGTATTCCATTGCTCGGAAGGTTTCACATTAATGAAAGTTTCAGTTTGGAAGCAGGACCGCAAGTAAGTATCCTAATTTCTGCGGAAGAAGAATATTCTGAAACCATCACCTTTGATGGCGAGACCGAAAGTTTTTCTGAAACCGTTGACATTTCCGAAGGGATCAATACACTAGATGTAGGCTTCGCAGCCGGAGCTACCTTTACACTGCCGCAAGGGATTTTCTTTTCGGCGCGATATGTGCTAGGGCTCACTTCTATTGATTCTTTTGGTGACGCTGACGTAAAAAATAATGTATTGCAACTTTCAGCCGGATATCAATTCAATTAGGTTCTGTGTTTGGTTAAAGTCCGTCATTGGTTTACAATTAAGTTTCTTTGGCGGACTTCCTTACACGGATACGTTAAAATTTGATAAAAAGAAATAAAAGACTATTTTCGCACCAATTAAAAACCAAATTTCAATTATGAAAAAATTACTATTATTACTATTTGTAGGTTTAGCCGTAGTATCTTGTAAAAAAGATGATGAAGCTTCTCTAAGCCTAGACATGCCAACAAGCGTTGATGCCAGCAGCAATTTTGCTTTAAAAGTAGAATTAGCCTGGGGAGCTGTTACCAATGCTGAAGGATACAACATTTACCGTGCAGACGAATCTTTTGAAGATCCGGAAGGGTTGGATTACACATTGGTAGGGACCTCTGACACGAACAGTTACGATGACCTTTCTGTTGAGTCCAGTAGTGCATATTACTACCGAATTGAAGCGTTTAGCGGAGACACCACAAGTGACTTAAGCGCTCCTGTAGCTGCAACAACTATTACAATTACTGCTGATGAAGCTTTTGACGTACTAGCAGAATACACCGGTGGACGTCGTTATGACGCGATGAGTGCCGTAGAAGTACCAGATATCATCATTGACGTTATTACTGAGCAAGCAGTAGAAGGAACTGATTTAGTATTCCTTATCGATAATACGTTCAGTATGAGTAATGATATCGACGAAGTAAAAGCTGCGTTAACGGATATCATTTCAAACCTACCTGCCAACAACCGTTTGGCGATGGCGGTTTACAACGATGCTAACGAAGATCCTGATGGATGGTATGACTGGTTTGACCTTACCGAAGATTATTCACAAGCTCAAACGTTCTTAGATGAAATTAGCGTTTACGGTGGAGGTGACTTCCCGGAATCTGTTTATGACGGACTTTACAATACAGTAGATTTCCTAAGCTGGGGATCTGACACCAAGCGTATGATTTTGGTAATTGGTGATGCACCACCACTCGAAGGTTCATTGACTACTCGTACCCTTTCAGAAGTTGTTGACATCTGTAACGATATGGACGTGGTTGCTAATTTATACCCAATTTTGATTGGCGGATAAATTTAAATACATCCTATAGAATTAAAAAACCCATCAGTTTCCTGATGGGTTTTTTTATAACACGTTTTTGTTTGCATGCTATTCTTCTGCGGAAAGATTACTGTACTCTTCGCTGTAACGCAACATTTGCGACTCGAAACTTTCCGGTTGTTCAATGGTGAAGCCGGTAATTTCTCCGGAATCATTCATCGTAGGTACGATATAAGGATTCACGAAACCACCATAAGGCGCCGTTTTAAACTGACTGTTTCTGTCAAGAACCTCTTTGTGGATCGTTTGATCTACTTTCACGCCATAATCTTCTACTAAGGCTTTTGCAGCTTCATAATCTCCTTCGGAAGTGATACGTTGTGTTTCACGAAGCAATTCTCCAAAGAGCGCTCTCAATTTTTGGTAATCCTTAATATCGTAATAGGTCTTTCCATCGCGTGTTACTTTTTCAATAACATTTTCTTCCTGACCTTTTTCAAAGACCCAAGCACTTACCCATTGACGATTTCGCATATGCGCTTCTTCCACATCATTTCCTAGCTCTAAACGAACCAATTGTGT
This sequence comes from Flavobacteriaceae bacterium UBA4166, assembly GCA_002379985.1. Taxonomy (GTDB): domain Bacteria; phylum Bacteroidota; class Bacteroidia; order Flavobacteriales; family Flavobacteriaceae; genus DFVG01. The sequence continues at coordinate 14,537 of DFVG01000033.1, read as the reverse complement.
GATGAGTCCGTTACGGATATACCCATCATACGCCGCTTTTCCAGTGCCTTCCCAGTCTTCTACAAGTCCGAGTTCTTCCAGTTTCGGATCCATCAAATAATATAAGCCAAAAAGATCGGCACGTCCTTCTTCGATCGTCGATTTATAACTTTTTAGCGTTTCTTTAGGAGTGCCTACTCCTTCATTGATCTGGCCTGAAGCGTGACCCACTACTTCGTGAAGTGCCGTGTGTAACTTGCTGGCATTCTTTCCGTATTTTTCCTGAAGCTCGATCTCTTCTTCGTCATGCGCAAATTCTTTCAAACGACCGCTTCCTCCGGCATTGTTATAAGAATTAATGATATTTCCGAGGGAAACCGACTTACTACCGTGTTTTTGACGGATCCAGTTGTTATTCGGTAAATTCACTCCAATGGGCGTACTTGGTGAGGCATCTCCTGCTTCACCGGCAACGATCACCGTTTTGTAAGAAACTCCGGTTACGCTGTCTTTTTTGTGCTCCGGCATTAACGGACTATTATCTTCAAACCACTGTGCTTCTTTAGAAAGTACTTCCATTTTTTTCGACATGTCGAAATCTTTGATCTCTACAATGGTTTCGTACGATCCTTTGTAGCCTTTTGGGTCGTTATAAACCTCGATAAATCCATTGATCCAATCAATATCGCCTTCGGTAGCGTTTACCCAAGCCACTGCGTAATCATCCCAAGTATCTAAACTTCCGGTCTTATAATATTCAATCAAAAGACCCAAGGCTTTCGCTTGATTTTGATTTTCGGCAACACCTTGCGCTTTTTCCAACCAATAGATGATTCTATCGATCGCAGCACCATAGCGACCTCCGCTTTTATAGACCTGTTCTACCAGTTTTCCGTTTTCTTTCACTAATCGAGAGTTTAACCCCACTTCAATGGGCTCTTCAGGATTTACCTCCATGGCACCGTAAAATGATTCTACATCGGCAGTTGTAACGTCTGGACCGTAGAAATTGATCGCACTCGCTAAGACAATATCGGCATCTTTGTTCAGGTTTACTTTTTTTGCATCCTCTCCGTTGAAGATCACTTCTAAGGCTTCTCCTTCTAGTGTCGTTTTTGTTTCTGAAAGGAGTTCTTGAAGGTATTCTTTGTTGAATTCCGGTTTGATCTTATCGTTACTGTAGTGGTGGTGAATTCCGTTAGAGAACCAAACCCGCTTTAAATAGGTTTCAAAATGTTTCCAGTTTGCTGCGTTCTTATCACCCGAATAATTCGTATAAATATTTTCTAGCGCTTTTCGAATTTTAAGGTTATGGCGGTAGTTTTGATCCCACATAATATCACGCCCTTCCAATCCGGCCTGCGTTAGGTAATAGACCAACTGCTGCTTATCTAAACTGAGATCTTCCCATCCCGGAATCTGGTAGCGAAGGATCTTAACGTCTGCAAATTGATCAATTTGAAATTCAAAAGAATCGGAATCCTCTGCCTGGGCTACCTCAGCGGGAGCAGCTTCTTTCTTGTCGTTGTCACAAGAAAACAACAACACAGCACATAAAGCGCAGGTTGTCCAAAATATTTTTTTCATTGTTTTATTGTTTTGGTTTCCCACAAATGTAGCAATTTCCTTGCTTCTGCCGTAGGGAACGCACAGCATCAATGAGATTTTGATTATCTTAGCTGTATCGACTAAACACACCCATCATGAAAGTAATCAAATACTTATTATTACTACTATTAATCGTTATTATTGGCGGCGCTATTTACTTCGGAACACAAGATGGCACGTACGATGTGGCCGTGACAAAAAACATGAATGCCCCGGCTGAAGTCATTTATAACAACGTAAAAGATTACAAGAATTGGGAAGCATGGGGGCCTTGGATGAAGACCGACGAAACGATGGAAATTTCCTATGCTGAAAAGACCGTAGGAGAAGGAAGCTCTTATTCATGGTCCGCAGAAGAAGCGGGTGACGGAAGCATGAAAACCGTGAAGGTCATTCCGAATAAAGAGATCGATCAAAAAATAATATTCAACACGCCGCTTGGCGATAGTGAAAGTGATGTCTACTGGCGATTCAACGAAAACGATGAAGGCGGCACCGACGTTACTTGGGGCATGAAAGGGGAACAATCGCTTATGGAAAAAGCGTACATGGCGTTCCAAGAAGACGATTTTGAAACCACCTTGAAAGGAATGTTCCAACAGGGACTCGATAGTTTACATCAAGTGGTGCTTAAAGAATTGGAAAACTATTCGGTCAATGTAAACGGAATTACGCGCTATGGCGGCGGCTATTATATGTACATGACCACCGCAGCAAAACAGAGCGAACTTTCTGAGAAAATGGGCGTGATGTATGGACAGATCATGTCGTTTATGCAAGATAATAATATTCAGATGTCCGGAATGCCATTTACCATTTATAACGAGATGGATAACGCCACCGGAAGTTTTATCTTTTCCGCAGCAATTCCTGTAAAAGAGCGCATCATTACGCCTCAAGGAAGCGCTGTGCAAACCGGATTTATGGAGCCTACCCAAGCGGTTAAAACGGTTCTAAAAGGCAACTACAATAACCTGGGCAAAGCCTATGCAGAAGCGCAGGCCTATATTGAAAAGAACAACCTGAACCGAGACCCATCTACACCCATGTTCGAGATCTATGCCAACGATCCGGGAGAATTTCCGAATCCGGCCGACTGGCTTACGGAAATCTATATTCCTATCATTCCGCAAACACCTAGCAATTAATGAAAGCCTTCTGGCTGGTATTTCTTGGGGGAGGTTTGGGCAGTGCCTTACGCTATGTCTTAGGGTTATATCTCAACAATAGTGGAAACGGACTCCCTTACGGAACTTTCTTAGCCAATATTCTAGGGAGTTTTTTGATAGGGATCATTTTAGGGGTCGCAGCAAAGAACAACTATATTTCTCAGTCTATGATTCTATTGCTGGCTACGGGCTTTTGTGGAGGGTTCACCACCTTCTCTACGTTCGCCTATGAGAATCATGTTTTCTTGAAATCGGGAGATCTGTTTTCGTTTGCATTGTATTCGTTATTGAGTTTGATCATAGGCTTTGCAGCAGTGTTCTTCGGGATTTGGCTCGCTCGTTTTTTTTGATATTTTTGCTGAAACTATTGCCGTGAAATTAAAGAATCTACTTGGGTTGATGTTCCTACCCTGCCTATTTATCACTTGGAGCAACTTCGCGCAACGCGTCGAAATCGATAAAGAGAAATTACAGTTTCTTAGTACTGAAGATACCATAAATGTCGTTTTTACCTATCAGGACCTTCACGTACAGCTTCCGGAGTTTACGGAAGCTGATTTCTTGGCCGATAAGCGCGAACGTATGGCAACGGTCCACAATTCCGAAGAGATCCAAGATTGGATGACCGAATACGAAGCTGCAAAACAGCAACTTTGGCCCAACCAACTTTTATCAATCCTCAATGAACGCGTCCAAGAATATAAAAATGGACCCGTTTTTACACGCAATGCGCCTACTGCGGCATATACGCTTACGATCAACACCTATTGGTTGTATTTTGGCTATAACGTAGTGATTAAGAAAGAACCGGCCCAAGCCAGTATGACCTTAAATTTTCATCCGACCAATTACCCCTTGAGTACAAAGTTTAAAACCACCCTTCGTCGTGCCATGGGTTTGAATGACGATTCTTACAATTTTGAGGGCTGGGAAGAGATGCGAAGAATGGGTGAAGCTTATGAAAGGGCAGGCTATAAACTCGCAAAAGCATTAAAACGGGTGGTAGATTAAGCAGTTCTTGTCGAAGCTATTACTTTTTGCCCTATCTTTATTCCATAATTTAAGAATCATGAAAACAAATACTATTTGTATCACCTTTCAGCAAGTCACCCAAATGGGATTGCTCCGGCGGTATAGATAGGATTGTTAAGGCACTTACAGCCTTTAAGAAACGTCCGGCCGCCAAGCCGGACGTTTTTTTTTGAAACCAACCGATATGAAGAAGCTGTATCGCAACTACATTCAAAATTTTCAAGGCCTCTCTAAAGAGATCTGGTTTTTATCGTTAGTCACTTTTATCAACCGTGCCGGCGCAATGGTTATTCCATTCCTGTCGTTATATTTAGTGAACGACAAGGGGTTTTCTTTGCCGGAAGTGGGGTGGATCATGACGTGTTTCGGACTCGGATCGTTCTTCGGAACACTTCTGGGAGGAAAGCTTACAGACCGATTTGGCTTCTACATCGTCATCGTAGCCAGTCTGTTCTTCGGGGGAATTGCTTTTGTACTCGTAGGGTTTCTCAATAGTTTTGTTGCTATTTGCCTCGGTATATTTACACTCATTTTCATTGCTGATGCCTATCGGCCGGCGATCTTTGTGGCCTGCGAAGCCTACAGTAAACCGGGAAATGTAACAAGAGCCATTGCCCTTATCAGGCTCGCCATTAACCTTGGCTTTTCTATCGGTCCCTTGATTGGTGGTATTATCATTACAAGACTGAGTTATGGTAGTTTGTTTTGGATCGACGGGATCACCTGCGTGATTGCTGCTATTATGTTATTTATCATGCTTCGCCCTAAAAAGATCGATGAAACCGAAAAAGAGGCACTTCGCATGAAACACGGTCGGCCCCCACTTCGCAATGGAGTGTTCGTATTGTTGTTGCTTATTATGGTAACGCAGAGTATCGTATTCGTGCAGTATTTTTCGGTAGTACCGCTTTATTATGAAAAAGCCCACTTTCTCACTCCGGATCTCATCGGTTGGTTATTATTTCTGAATGGTGCCATGATCGTAATTTTTGAAATGCCTCTTATTGGCTGGTTAGAACGAAAAAAAATATCTAAATCCATAGCCAGCCTGTGGGGCGTGTTATTGTTATCAGCCAGTCTTTTTATTCTGAATGTAACCACGTGGAGCGGAATTCTAATTGTAGGAATGATCTTAATGACCTTAGGGGAAATGATCGGCTCTCCTTTTTCAAGTGCACTCGCACTAGAAATGGCTCCTAAAGGCAGAAAAGGGAATTATATGGCTTATTTTAGCATGACCTTTTCGGTATCACATTTGGTAGGGCATAACACGGGCATGAATTTGGTCGATACTTGGGGGTTTGATTTAACTTGGTATGCCATGGCAGGTTTCTTATTACTCATCGCTATATTAACGTTATGGCTGTATCGTCAATTAAAAAATTCTCCAAATTATGAAAGCACCTAACTGGTTATGGCTTTGCAGCTTGTTTTTGATTAGCTTCGGAAGTATTTCCTGCCATCAGAAAGACGTTGAGAAAAAGCATACTGTTTCCGAAGCAATTAAAGACACTACTCAAGTCACTCGTGAAATAAGCTATGACACCACGCACTATCAAGTGGCGTTTTTAATTATGGATGGCGTCTATAATACCGAACTCACCGCCCCGTATGATATTTTTCAGCACACCAAAATTAGAGAAGGTATACGACCTATGGATGTTTTTACCGTTGCAAAAACTTCTGAGCCTATAACCACCTTTGAGGGCCTTCGAATTATTCCTGATTTCAACTATGTGAAAGACTCGTTGCCACCTATTGATATTTTAGTAGTTCCCAGTGCCGAGCATCATCTTGATACCGATTTGGAAGATACAACCATGCTGGAGTTTGTGAAGAAAACAGCGACGACGGCCCAATTTATAACGTCGCACTGTGATGGTGCCTTTGTCTTGGCACAAGCAGGCTTGTTGGAGGGAAGGGTAGCAACCACATTTCCTTCAGATATTACCTTGATGCAACAAAAATTCCCGAACGTGGATGTTCGGGAAGATGTGTTGTGGGTTCATGATGGCAGCTACATTACCTCTGCCGGAGGCGCCAAGAGTTTTGAAGCTGCCTTATATCTGTGTGAATTTCTTTACGGAAAAGAAATCGCAAGATCACTGGCGAAAGGTCTCGTTATCAATTGGAATGTGGAAGATTATCCCCATGCTGTTGTTGACTCACCTTCACTTTAGAAGGCTCTACTTGAAATTCTTTCTCAGGCTGAAATGTTTTTCTTCGTTTTCTTCGCGATAAGATTACCGCATCCAGACACGAAATGAATAATCCGATAAACGAGATCAGGAAGGCAAATCGGAAGAAGGTCACTCCGCTGAATTCATATCCGGAAAATCCGGCGATCGCTAAAAATATGGTAGTCAACAATAGGGTAAAAGTGAATTTTTTCATGGCTTGTGTTATTTTTTGATACCTCAATATAGCCTTAGAAAAATCAACCTTCCGCTAAGGAATTCTTAATTACCATAAGTTTAACGCATCTTAATATTCTTTAAGAAATTAGGGTCGAACCGGATTATTACCGACCACTTGTGATAGTACGATCTGTGTTTTTGTTTCTCCGTACACGATCAGTTCATCAATAAAGGATTCCAAATGTTTCTGGTTTTTCAGCACTACTTCCATGACGATGTTCTCGTTTCCTGTCACTCGATAGCAGTTGACCACTTCCTTGTAGGATTGAACCTTCAACAAGAATGGTTTTAATTTTCCCATAAAGGCACGAATGGTAATGATGGCCTGCAATTGATAACCGGCATTTGTATGGGAGATTTGCGTAAAGTACCCATCGATGACACCGGCATCTTCCATCTTTTTAATTCGCTCTCCCACAGCTGCTGAACTGATGCCCACGTGCTTTCCTATCGCCGTATTAGACTGCCTGGCATTTTTCTGAAGACATGCTAAAATGCTCCAATTAAGTCGGTCTATCTTCATTTTTAAAATATTTTATCATTTTACATTAAAAGCTAAATCAAATATAGTTTATTGCTTTAAATATTATATACAAAAACAAGAATAGCTTTGTAAATTTGAGTAAAATTGCTAGAAAAAATGAACGCTTCTATTTCAACTTCGAAAGCGCACTCCCCTCTCTATGAGAAGGCTATGGAAATCTTTACCTTATCCAAAAATATCTCTCATTATCTTATGGAAGATGTCAATCGACTGGAGAAGGACGGTAAAGAACATGCCTATGTATATGTTGCGGGCGACATCGTACAGCAGTCGGTTTCACTAGTGCCTGAGATCATGAAAGCGGAGCGCTGGCGTCATTCCGATAAGAAACATACCTATGCTGCTTCCGTGACACGATTGGCCAATAGGTTGTATCGCAATTGTGAGCGTTTGGAACTTATCAATAGTAACGGAAAAGATTTTATTCCGATCCTTCGGAATGAATTAAAAAAATTCCGAAAGCTACAACGCCATTGGATGCTTACCTTGTAAGCTGCGAACGTATCAATTTCAGATAGCGACGCAGTTCTTCTCGAACTTTTTTCCGAAGCAAAAAGATCCCGATCATATTCGGCACCAGCATAGCGAAAATCATAGCATCACTAAAATCGGTGACTGCGCCTAAGGTAGCAGCGGCTCCTACGATCGTGAACATACAAAACAAGGTTTTGTAGATATATTCTGTGCGCTTTGCCCTTCCGAAGAGATAACTCCATGCCTGATATCCATAATAGGACCAAGAGATCATGGAAGAAAACGCAAAGAGAATCACCGCAAACGATAACAAATAAGGAAACCAAGAAATACCTGTTTCAAGGGCAGTTGCAGTCAAAATAACACCCTCTTCATTGGTCAAGGTCGTTCCGGGAACTATCTGCCCGGTAATGATAAGCACCAAGGCTGTCATTGTACAAATCACTACCGTATCGATAAATGGCTCTAATAAGGCCACCAATCCTTCGCTGGCAGGATGTTGTGTTTTTACAGCGCTGTGTGCTATGGAAGCACTTCCTATTCCTGCTTCGTTACTGAAAGCAGCGCGTTTGAAGCCTTGAATCAGAACTCCAATAAATCCACCTACAACACCTTGAGGTTGAAAGGCACCCTCCCAAATGGCATTGAAAGCAGCCGGTATGGCTTCAGCATTCATACCTAAAACTACGATCACCGCGAGAATGTACATGACCACCATAAAGGGAACGATCTTATCAGTAACCTTCGCAATTTTTTTAATCCCGCCAATGATCACGATCCCAACAAGTATGGCCATCACCACACCGAATACCCAGCCTAATCCATGAACAAAACTTTCACTTCCTCCGGTGACATATTCAAAAAGTTTAAAAGCTTGATTTACTTGAAACATATTGCCCCCTCCAAAGGAGCCGCCAATACACATGATGGCAAACACCACCGATAGCACCTTCCCAAGACGTCGCAACCCTTTTTGTTGCAACCCTTTTTTCAAATAGTACATAGGACCGCCAAAAATGGTGCCTTTTGAATCGACTTCACGATAGGCCACCCCAAGAGTACATTCTACAAATTTGGAAGACATGCCTAACAAACCAACCAACACCATCCACAGCGTTGCTCCGGGTCCGCCGATAGATAACGCAATAGCTACTCCGGCAATATTTCCTAATCCCACCGTGGCAGAAATGGCTGCGGTTAATGCCTGAAAATGACTCACTTCACCGGTGCCTTCTACACGAATGGTATCCGGGTTATCTCCTGAAACGGTGGCGACGGAATCTGAGACTGCTACATGATCTTCTTTTTCGAGATCGTCATAATTTCCACGGACGACGCGAATGGCAGTTAAAAAATGTCGGAAATTCACAAAACGGTAATACAGGGTAAAATATCCGGCGCCAAATAATAGCACCAGCAATACCCATGGGATTCCAACGGATGAGGTAATAGGAATTTCAGCGAAGATAGCATCGACAAACCAGCCCGTGGCGGCATCGAAATACGTATTTATCTGTTGATCGATCGTTGGAGCAATAGCATTCATGATGTTGTGTTTTGAATGACAATTTGCTCTTAAGCGGACTTTTCTACAAGGTTACACAAGGTTTAAATTAGGCAACCATATGGTTAACCATGCGTTTATTTAGGAGGAGATACCGTAGCGAAACGAAGATAATCATTGGTCATGGCAAACTTGATGAGTTGCTCCTTCCCTCCTGCTCCGCTGATCTGAAGTTGTTTCTTAATTTGATGAATATGCGTTTGAAAACCGTCCACACTAATATGCATGGCGTTGGCGACATCAGTGTACGATGCAGATGCTCCAAAAGCAGCTAGGTTTGCCAATACTTCCTTTTGCCGCTCTGATAAATTGATCTGTTGTGCCTCTTGTAGGATTTGTAAACGGTCTTCCAATTGCTGAATGGTAGCAAGGTATTCTTTTTCAGCCGATTTAGCTTTTTGCAACTGCACTGTCATTGCTTCCGTAGTGTCTAATAACTCCTGAGTTCTGCTTTGATGCATTTCATTTTCCGAAAGGAATTTCCAACTATAGAGTAAAATGGAAAAAAGCAAAATGAATAAAAACTTAAAAGAGATCGCGGTAATGCTCCCTAACAATCGCCAAAACTCTTGATCTACATACGCAATCGCTTGATCTTGCGGAATAATACGATGTGTCACTGCCACAAGGATCAAGAAGAATAGGATGCTTGTAGGTAGCAACATGAATTTCATCTGTCGTGCGATAAAAGCCTTATTTAGTTCTATAAATAAGGAGATGGCCACGATAATGGAAATAGGAATGTCGATCAACCAAATAAAATGATTACTAATAGCCGTGTTACTGTAAGAACTTACGATAAATACAAAGCCAATCATGGTGAGGATAACAGCATACAGTCCGATAAATTCTCGTGGTTGAAAACGAGTGACCATACTGACTACCCAGCCTCTTTTTCCTTCATATTCGATGGAGGGAAGTGATAATAAGATAAACAACGAATTGGCCAATGAGACCGCTAATCCCCAAAAGATCACCGTCTTGTCACTCGCATTGAATGACAACACTGCCAATAACAGCAAATTGATAAGCCCTCCGATTCCCCATGCCCAAATAGCCCATCCAAACCATTTGATTCCTGCGGTAGTTTTCACTGAGCTTCCTCTCTTTCTTTCCTTGAGATAAATACGCTGTATGACCACTGCCGATAAGATGCAAACAATGGCTGTCACAGAATATTCGATCGTCGTCAACACGGATTCCATGTTGCTAAAGGTAGCAATTATAGCGCGATCGTCTACATGTTTCTTCGGTACTGTCCGCCTACTTCAAACAATGCTTGAGTGATTTGCCCTAGCGAACAAACTTTAGTCGCTTCCATCAGTTGTTCAAAAATGTTTTCATTCTGAATGGCTGCTTTTTGCACTTCCTCGATAGCAGCATCTGCACGATCTTCGTAGGTTTTATGAAGTTTTTCTAAGGTTTCAATCTGTGATTGCTTTTCTTCTTCGGTTGCGCGTATGACTTCCTTCGGAAGAATGGTAGGAGATCCTTTACTGCTCAAGAATGTATTGACGCCGATGATGGGAAACTCACCTGTATGTTTCAGGGTTTCATAATATAAACTTTCCTCCTGAATCTTACTTCGTTGGTACATCGTTTCCATGGCTCCTAAGACGCCTCCGCGTTCCGTAAGACGATCGAATTCAAGTAATACCGCTTCTTCTACGAGATCGGTTAGTTCTTCAATAATAAAAGCACCTTGAATCGGGTTTTCATTTTTAGCTAATCCTAATTCCTTATTGATAATTAACTGAATAGCCATAGCCCGACGCACGCTCTCTTCGGTGGGCGTAGTGATCGCTTCATCATAAGCATTGGTGTGTAGCGAATTACAATTGTCGTAGATCGCGTACAAGGCCTGAAGGGTAGTTCGAATATCATTAAAGTCGATTTCCTGCGCGTGCAGCGAGCGACCCGAAGTTTGAATGTGATACTTCAACATTTGCGCCCGTGGATTAGCGCCATATTTGTGTTTTAGCGCTTTCGACCAGATCCGCCGTGCCACACGGCCTATAACGGCGTATTCGGGGTCGATTCCATTACTGAAAAAGAAAGAAAGGTTGGGTCCGAATTTATTAATATCCATCCCTCGAGACAAATAATACTCTACATACGTAAACCCATTGGCAAGTGTAAAGGCCAACTGCGAAATAGGGTTCGCTCCAGCTTCGGCTATATGGTAACCGCTAATAGAAACCGAATAGAAATTTCGAACTTTCTTTTCGATAAAATACTCTTGCACGTCACCCATAAGGCGAAGGGCAAATTCTGTGGAAAAGATGCAGGTATTTTGCGCTTGGTCTTCTTTGAGAATATCTGCTTGAACCGTACCTCGCACCTGTTGGAGGGTCTTTGCCTTGATCTCTTCGTAGACTTCTTTCGGAAGCACTTGATCTCCTGTCACCCCGAGTAGCATCAAACCGAGTCCGTCATTACCTTCCGGAAGCTCGCCGAGATACGTGGGCCGCTTCTCTCCCTTTTTCTCATATAGCGCGTTGATCTTTGTGTCAATCTCCTTTTCTAACACGTTCTCTTTAATGTACTTTTCACAATTCTGATCGATGGCTGCGTTCATAAAGAATCCTAGCAACATCGGTGCCGGCCCATTGATCGTCATACTTACAGAAGTCATCGGGTCACTTAGATCAAAGCCACTGTAAAGTTTTTTCGCATCGTCCAAACAACAAATAGAAACTCCTGCGTTTCCTATCTTTCCGTAGATATCGGGACGATGATCCGGGTCGTTTCCATACAAGGTCACACTATCGAAAGCCGTAGAAAGACGTTTTGCCGGCATGTCCAAGCTCACGTAATGAAATCTCCTGTTAGTACGTTCAGGACCTCCTTCTCCGGCAAACATTCGCGTAGGGTCTTCTCCCGTGCGTTTGAAAGGATATAATCCGGCGGTGTACGGAAATTCGCCCGGTACATTTTCTTGTAGCACCCACTTCAAAACATCACCCCACGCCTCATATTTTGGTAAAGCTACTTTTGGGATCTGGGTATGCGAAAGTGATTCGGTATGCGTTTCAATTTTAATTTCTTTGTCGCGAACTTTGAAGGAGTATATGGGTTGGCGATATCGATCAACTTTATCGGCCCAACCAACAATAACTTCCCAATTATAGGGGTCGAGATCCATTTTTACCCGATCGAATTCGGCGATGAGCAATTTGATCAATTCTTTACTGTTATTCGCTTCGGAAATAGATTCGTTTACCAATCCGGTCTTATCTAGCTCCGGACTTTTATCGGTTACCGTTTCTATAGTTTTATAGATACCGTAGAGTTTTTGCGCCACGGCAACCTGTTTTTCCGCAGTAGCGTCATAACTTCTATTGTTTTCTGCTATTTCTGAAAGATATCGCGTTCGCGCCGGCGGAATGACAAAAATCTTTTCCGACATTTCATCACTGATGGCATAACTACTTTCGAGCTTTGATTTTGTCTTTTCATTGATAAGGTCCATCACCTCTTTGTAAAGGCGGTTCATGCCCGGATCGTTGAATTGAGAAGCGATGGTGCCGTAAACGGGTAGTTTCTCTTGAGGGGTATCCCACAATTGGTGATTTCGCATGTATTGCTTTTTGACATCCCGTAAGGCGTCCTGTGCCCCGCGCTTATCAAATTTATTGATCGCAACCAGATCGGCAAAATCTAACATATCGATCTTTTCTAGTTGGGTGGCAGCCCCAAATTCGGGCGTCATTACATACAAGCTTACATCACTGTGATCTAAGATCTCGGTATCGCTTTGCCCAATACCGGACGTTTCTAAGATTATAAGATCGTATTGTGCCGCTTTGAGTACTTCTACCGCTTCGGAAACATACTTTGAGAGCGCCAGATTACTTTGTCGTGTCGCCAGGCTACGCATGTAAACGCGAGAAGAATTTATCGCGTTCATCCGAATACGATCTCCCAGCAAGGCACCGCCAGTTTTCCGTTTAGAAGGATCCACAGAGATTAGTCCGATCGTTTTTTCAGGAAAATCTACCAAAAAACGACGCACCAATTCATCCACCAATGACGATTTACCGGCGCCTCCTGTTCCTGTGATCCCCAAAACCGGTGTTAGGCTTTGCTTGTTCTTTTTGTGTATTTGCTGAAGGGCTTCTTTGGCAACTTCCGGAAAGTTTTCAGCCGCAGAAATAATTCGTGCGATGGCTCCGGGGCGTTTTTCCGACAAGGCTTCCACTTCACCGTTCAATTGTTCGCCGAGCGGAAAATCGGATTGCTCCACCAGATCATTGATCATCCCTTGAAGTCCCATTTCTCTACCGTCATCCGGCGAATAGATACGCGTGATCCCATAGTCCATGAGCTCTTTGATTTCCGAAGGCAAAATAACACCGCCTCCGCCACCAAAAATCTTGATATGGTCGGCGCCTTTCTCCTTCAAGAGATCGTACATATATTTAAAATACTCGTTGTGACCTCCTTGATACGACGTCATAGCAATGGCATTAGCATCTTCTTGGATGGCCGTATTTACTACTTCCTCTACACTTCTATCATGTCCTAAATGAATCACCTCCACACCCGTGGATTGGATTATTCGACGCATGATATTGATAGCCGCATCATGACCGTCGAAAAGAGAGGCCGCAGTGACGATTCTTACTTTATTTTTAGGGATATAAGGTGATTGTTGTTGCATTGATAAAAAAGCTATAAAATACTTCCACAAATTTACGAAAAACGTATTGAAGCAATCACTAGATACGTCCCAAAAAAACTATGGGATTATACATTTTTAGTGAAGGCAACAGCTTTTTTTGTATCTTTAATTAGCATTAAATCAAATTCTTATGAAAAACAACTACGTATTACTTGCAATTGTTCTGCTCTTAACTGTATCGGTCAATGCACAATTTACTGATGATATTGAAGGATACCCAGTGGGGCCTTTAAACACTTATCCATGGGATAGTTGGGATGAAACTCCCGGAACGGCAGACGATATTTCTGTCACCGATGAGCAATCAAATTCAGGGAACAACTCTGTACTAATTGCGGAAGGTGGTGTTATTGACGGCCTCTTGAAGTTAGGGGATAAAACCTCTGATACGTGGGGGCTCACTTTTATGATGTACATTCCTTCTGGAAAATAAGGTTATTTTAATGTTCAAAATGAGGAATCGCCAGGCATTCAATGGAATTTTCATGTTACGCTTAATGAAGGAGGCAGTTCACCCGGTGTTGTTATTTTCTACGATGCTGATCCCGACACCCAAGGGCCCGGATCTATTTTAGGCACCGGATCATACCCTGTGGAAACTTGGTTCGAGGTAGAATTTATTGCCGATCTAGATAATCTTATAGCGCGGTTAACAATAGACGGAGTTCTTATCGCTACTACACCTTACACTGGGAACCAATTGGGAGCCATCAATTTCTACTCAAATGAAGGGGGTGGAGAAAGCAATCGTTATTACATCGATGACGCCGTTTTTGAAACGACAGTGCTTGGTGTAGATGATTTTAACATCAATGCGATCAGCGCCTATCCTAATCCGGTTCAGAATGAATTGACGATCGCTACGCAGCAACGTATTGTGGAGCGTGTTACCTTTTACGATGTGTTAGGAAAACAAATACTTCAAGTGCAACCGCAACGAGCGAACCCATCTATTGATACCAGTGCGCTTCCTTCTGGAATCTACTTAGCGCAAGTAGTGATCGACGGTGCGACAAAAACCTTGAAAATAATCAAATAGATTTCAATTATATTTTTTCTTTGTAAA
>DFVG01000006.1 GCA_002379985.1 Flavobacteriaceae bacterium UBA4166 | reverse complement strand
GAATTCTTTTTCGAATTCCATGATAAGCTCAACCGTATCAAGTGAATCTGCTCCTAAGTCGTTTGTGAAGCTAGCTTCGTTAACTACTTCGTTTTCGTCAACACCTAATTTGTCTACGATGATTGCTTTTACTCTTGATGCAATGTCTGACATAATGTTTGAATTTTAGATTTTAATTAAGTGGCAAAAATAAAATATTTTAATTGAAAACCCCATTTTGACTACAAAATGTGATTACCAAGTTAGGAATTTTTAAGCGAAGTAAATCGCCATTGCCTACTTTTGTGATGAATTTAATTATTATTTCGGTGAACCCTTCTTCCGTCCAAATGAAAAAACGTATCGTTATCTTTGCTTCCGGAAATGGCACGAATGCCAAAAAGATTATCGAGCACTTTCAATCCTCTGAAACAGCCGAAGTGATTCGGGTGATCGCAAACAAGAAAGATGCCAAAGTTTTGGAAGTGGCTGATTCCTATGCTATTGCTTCAGAATACCTTCCAAAAGAAGACTTTCAAGACCCTGAAACGATCGTATCGAAAGTACGTAGTTGGAAACCGGATTTGATCGTTCTGGCAGGATTCCTTCTGAAAATTCCGAAGGATTTGGTACAGGCGTTTCCGAATAAAATCATCAACATTCATCCCGCCCTATTGCCTAAATTTGGAGGAAAGGGAATGTATGGCAGGCATGTTCATGAAGCTGTAGCCGCTTCCGAAGAAACAGAGACCGGTATCACAATCCACTATGTAAACGAACAGTACGATGAAGGAGCGATTATCTTTCAGGCTTCGGTATCTCTGGACAAAGGAGAAACCCCAGAGCGCATCGCTAAGAAAGTACAACAACTAGAGCACCAACACTTTCCTAAGGTTATTGAACAACTATTGAAAGCTTTGAATGAGTAAGAAAAAGCAAAAATATTACGTCGTTTGGTTTGGGAATCCTACCGGGATTTTTGACAGCTGGGAACAATGTAAAAAAGCAATTGCCGGGGTCTCTGGCGCGCAATACAAAAGTTTTGAATCTTTAAAAGAAGCGAAAATTGCTTACAACAAAGAGTACAAGGATTACAGGGGTAAAGGCGGGTCAAAAAAAAGAAGCCTCACCAAAGCGCAATTAGAATCCATTGGGGAGCCCAACCTATATTCCATCGCAGTAGATGCGGCTTCCAGCGGTAATCCCGGCAAGATGGAATACCGTGGTGTAGACACACAGACCTACCAACAACTTTTTCATCAGGGACCGTTTCAACAGGGCACCAATAATGTAGGAGAATTCTTAGCCTTAGTTCACGGATTAGCGTATTTGAAGAAACATAAGAGTGATCGGATCTTATATTCCGATAGCAAAATAGCGATGGGATGGGTGAGGCGGAAGAAATGTAACACTAAACTGAAACGCACTGCCAAGAACAAAACGCTTTTTGAATTAATTGCACGCGCAGAACATTGGCTGAAAACAAACAACTATTCTACCATAGTCGTAAAATGGGAGACCAAAGCTTGGGGAGAAATTCCGGCAGATTTTGGGAGGAAATGATCTACAACAGCACCTTTTGTTTTATTACAAAAACCGTATCTTTGCCCCTTACTTTTAACCCCCTTACATGAGCAAACTAGTAATTGTTGGAACGGTAGCTTTCGACGCAATTGAAACTCCCTTTGGAAAGACCGATAAGATCTTGGGGGGTGCTGCCACCTTTATAGGATTGGCCGCCTCACAATGCAATGCCGATGGCGCTATTGTTTCTGTTGTTGGAGGTGATTTTCCCGAAGAATATATTGCGTTGCTAAAAAACCATGATTTGGATGTTTCCGGTTTGGAGGTTATTAAAGAGGGAAAAACATTTTTCTGGAGCGGGAAGTATCACAACGATATGAACACAAGGGACACCTTAGTGACCGAACTCAACGTGTTGGAGAACTTTGATCCCAAAGTACCAGAAAATTATCAAGACGCAGAAGTCGTCATGTTGGGAAATTTACATCCGGCGGTGCAACTTGGTGTGATCGAACAGATGAAAGCCCCAAAGTTGGTGGTGTTAGACACCATGAATTTCTGGATGGACCACACGTTGGACCTCCTAAAAGAAGTTATTTCAAAAGTGGATGTCATTACCATCAATGATGAAGAAGCGCGACAACTTACAGGAGAATATTCGCTGGTAACCGCCTCCAAAAAAATTATGGAAATGGGGCCCGCCTATGTAGTCATCAAAAAAGGAGAGCACGGAGCCTTGTTATTTCACAAAGACGAGATCTTTTTTGCGCCGGCACTTCCGTTAGAGGAAGTTTTTGATCCAACAGGCGCGGGTGATACTTTTGCCGGTGGGTTTGCCGGATATTTGGCTAAATCGGGAGATTTTAGCTTTGAAAACATGAAGAATGCCATTATCTACGGATCGGCTTTAGCGTCTTTCTGTGTAGAAAAATTTGGAACAGAGCGTTTGGTGGGACTTTCGAAAAAAGAAGTTCACAAACGATTGCAGCAATTTCAGCAACTGACACAATTTGATATCGAACTAGAATAACCTTGCGCCCTGAACTTTCGGGGCGTTTTTAGTATATTTCAAGACATGAGCGATGCCTTAAAACACGAATGTGGAATAGCCATGATTCGGCTACGCAAACCCCTATCGTATTACAAAGAGAAATACGGAACGGCTTTTTATGGGGTCAACAAGATGTATCTCATGATGGAGAAGCAGCACAACCGTGGCCAAGATGGGGCGGGGTTTGCCAGCATCAAGTTAGATGTTTCTCCCGGGGAGCGATATATCAGTAGAATTCGTAGCAATGCGGCCCAACCGATTCAAGATATTTTTTCGCAGATCAATGAACGAATTAATACTGAATTTAAAGCGCATCCGGAATTGATGGAGAATGTAGTGGCTCAGAAGAAAAATATTCCATACATCGGAGAATTGTTTTTAGGACATGTTCGCTACGGAACGTTTGGTATCAATAGTGTTGAGAATGTACATCCTTTTCTTCGGCAAAATAATTGGATGCACCGAAATTTGATCATTGCCGGAAACTTCAACATGACCAATACCAACCAGCTATTCAATAACCTCATTAAGCTGGGGATGCATCCGAAGGAAAAAGCTGATACCATTACGGTAATGGAAAAAATTGGGCATTTTTTAGACGATGCCGTACGAAAACTTTATAAAAAGGCGAAGAAGAAAGGTCTGAACAAGCGTGATGCGAGTCCGTATATCGTGGAACACCTAAACGTTGCCAAGATCCTGCGAAAATCTGCAAAGGATTGGGACGGAGGCTACGCGATGGCAGGGTTGCTAGGGCATGGAGATTCTTTTGTGCTACGAGATCCTGCGGGGATACGCCCCGCTTATTATTATCAAGATGAAGAGGTGGTGGTGGTGGCTTCGGAACGACCTGCGATTCAGACTGTTTTCAACGTTGCGTTTGAAGATATACAGGAAATTACACCGGGGCATGCGGTCATTGTACGCAAGGACGGAAGCCTTTCCGAAGAAAAGATCCTCCACCCACTCCCACAACGTTCTTGTTCGTTTGAACGCATCTATTTTTCACGTGGAAGTGATGCGGAAATCTATCAGGAGCGAAAAGAGCTGGGTCGATTAGTAATGCCCAGAGTGCTGGAAAATATTGATTACGATACTGAAAACACGGTTTTCAGTTTTATTCCGAATACGGCAGAAACCTCCTTCTACGGAATGTTGGACGCCGCTCAAAACGAGCTCAACAAGCAAAAAAATGAAGCCATTCTGAAGGAAAAAGACAGCATGACTTCAGAGCGTCTTCAACAAATTCAGGCACACAAAATTCGAACGGAGAAAATTGCCATTAAAGATGTAAAGCTGCGGACATTTATTACGGAAGACAGCAGCAGAGACGATTTGGTGGCTCATGTTTATGACGTTACCTACGGTGTGGTGCGACGCGGTGATAATTTGGTGATCATTGACGACAGTATCGTTCGAGGAACTACCTTGAAGAAAAGCATACTCAAAATGCTAGACCGCTTGCAACCAAAGCAAATCGTGGTGGTTTCATCGGCTCCGCAAATACGATATCCAGATTGTTATGGAATAGATATGGCGCGATTGGAAGATCTCGTGGCATTTCAGGCTGCTTTGGCCTTGCATAAAGAAAGAGGCACGTACGGGGTGGTGGAAGAGATTTACCACAAAGCCAAGTCGCAACTTGAGACATCAGAAGGGGAGATTGTGAATCACGTAAAAGAGCTTTATGCACCATTTTCTGACGAAGAAATTTCAGATAAGATCGCAGAAATTATTAGCGACGAAAACTTGAAGACACCCGTAAAATTAATTTTTCAAACGGTAGAAGACTTACATACTGCCTGTCCTAAGAACTTGGGCGACTGGTACTTCACTGGAAATTACCCCACAGAAGGAGGAAAACAAGTGGTCAACAGAGCCTATGTTCATTTCTTTGAAGGCAACCCGGAGCGGGCATATTAACAACAAGGAACTCTTATGGCACAGACAAATGTGCCGTTTATCGAATTTAAGTGTCTTTTCGTCTAAAAGTAGGAAAACTCTGATTTTGTTTCCAAATTTTAACGCTATATTTGATTCATACCATAGCATAAGTAGGTTAAGTTCATGGTAAGATTTGGGGCAAAAAAGGTGAATTCTCATTCACCTTTTTTATTTGCCTAAATTTAATTGGGGTGGCGAGCTATTACTAATCTGATTGCAAAACGATTATGTAGATAGCGAGCCGTTACCACTCCTCCTTGAATTCTCAATCCCCTTGTTTTATTTGCCTAAATTTAATTGGGGTGGCGAGCTATTACTAATCT
>DFVG01000025.1 GCA_002379985.1 Flavobacteriaceae bacterium UBA4166 | reverse complement strand
GCTGTTTTTCCAAAGTTCGATCTGCGCCAAAGTTTGATTTGTAAACGAGTTACTCATCACAAAACTAGGATGGCCTGTCGCACAACCAAGGTTTACCAAACGTCCTTCCGCTAACAAAATGATATCATTTCCGTTCACGGTATACTTATCAACCTGTGGTTTGATCTCTACGTGCGTCTTACCATGGTTTGTTTTAAGCCACGCTACATCAATTTCGTTGTCGAAGTGCCCAATATTACATACGATGGTCTTATCTTTCATGGCTTCAAAATGACGGCCTTGCACGATGTCTTTGTTTCCGGTTGTGGTGATAACAATATCAGCATTTCCAACAACCGTTTCTAATTGCTTCACCTCAAAACCGTCCATGGCTGCTTGTAACGCACAGATCGGGTCAATTTCGGTAATGGTGACAATAGAACCAGCACCTCTAAAAGAAGCTGCGGTTCCTTTTCCAACATCACCATACCCGCAAACAACCACACGTTTTCCGGCAAGCATTACATCGGTAGCACGGCGAATAGCATCCACGGCGCTTTCACGGCACCCGTACTTGTTGTCGAATTTCGACTTCGTTACGCTGTCATTCACATTAATAGCAGGCATTGGTAGTGTTCCCTTTTTCATACGCTCGTACAAACGGTGCACTCCGGTGGTGGTCTCTTCTGAAAGTCCGCGTATTCCTTCCACCATTTCCGGATATTGATCTAATACCATATTGGTGAGGTCTCCCCCGTCATCTAAGATCATATTTAATGGTTGACGATCTTCTCCAAAGAAAAGGGTTTGTTCAATACACCAATCAAATTCTTCGTCGGTCATGCCTTTCCAAGCGTAAACCGGAATACCTGCAGCAGCGATCGCAGCAGCAGCTTGATCTTGTGTTGAAAAGATGTTACAAGAACTCCAAGTAACTTCAGCGCCAAGGGCTACCAAAGTTTCAATTAACACAGCTGTTTGAATGGTCATGTGCAAACATCCGGCGATTCGCGCCCCTTTTAAGGGTTGCTCGTCTTTGTATTCTTCGCGTAGCGACATCAATCCGGGCATTTCTGCTTCCGCAAGTTCAATCTCGCGCCGACCCCATTCTGCCAAGGAAATATCTTTTACTTTATAGGGTACGTATTTCGTGGTTTTCGTAGACATATTGTTATATTTGAAATGTAATGTGTTCTGAATTTTTTCAGAGGGCAAATTTACACAATATCAGTCAATTTCTATGCCTCTTTACAAAACTATAACGGTTAACGATCACACAAAGGTATATATCTGGAAGATCGAGGAATCGTATGATTGGCTCTCGAAAGACGTCTCACTTACAACACATTGCGCAAATCGTGTCAATGGGATGAAAAGTGAGCTGCATCGAAGAGGTTTTATGAGCATTCGGCACTTGCTGGCAGAAGCCGGATATACCGATTTTGACTTGTATTACGATCAAGAAGGCAAGCCCCATCTAAAGGATGGCAAAAAGATCTCCATTACCCATTCGTTTATTTTTTCAGCGATCATCGTGAGTGATCGAGAAGTAGGGATCGACATCGAAAAACAACGCCTGAAGATTTTACGGATCGCACATAAATTCACACCTATTGAAGAGTATCGTACCATGGCGAATGATGAAGCCTTGATGCGAAAATTGACCATGGTCTGGGGCGCTAAAGAGTCGTTGTACAAAAGCTTTGCCGCCCCCGGAGTAAGTTTTTTGCAACATATCTATGTGGAAGATTTTCGTTTGGATGATCTTAAAACAACCGCTGAGGTCACCTATGATGACCGCATGGAAACCTACGATGTTACCTTTTTAGAGTTTGAAGGATTTACCTGTGGCTATGCGTTGATACAAAACAAAAGCCATACTTCATGATCACCGAAACCTTGTATGAAGGCTTTTTGCGGGCTCACATGAACGGCATACCGCTATTAGCGGTTTTGGTGGATCCGGATAAACTCTTGCCTTCCCAGGTTCCTAATTTTATACAACAACTTCCTGATGGGACCACACATATTTTTGTAGGCGGAAGCGAAGTGGCTGTGGGTGCCACGGAAGCATTAGTAACGCGATTACGAGCAGTGGTGGAACAACCTATTGTTTTGTTTCCGGGGGATTATCGTCAAATCACTACGAAGGCAGATGGGTTGTTGTTTCTATCCTTACTTTCGGGACGCAACCCAGAATATTTAATCGAACAGCAAATCCAAGCAGTGCCTCGATTATTACATTCAGAAGTAGCCGTGATCCCAACAGCCTATATTCTTATTGAGGGAGGTCACCACTCGGCCGTAGCCCGCGTTACCAACACCAAACCCATTCCGCAAGAACAAACAGAAACTATCGTACATACGGCCAAAGCTGCCGAATACATGGGAAAAAAACTGGTCTATTTGGAAGCGGGAAGTGGGGCAAAGTTTCCTGTACACGAAACCATTATTAAGGCGGTTCGCGAAACTATTTCCCTTCCGCTGATCGTTGGCGGCGGTATCCGGTCGCAACAACAAATGGATTCGGCCTATCAAGCGGGAGCAACGATGGTGGTCATGGGAACTGCCTTAGAAGAAAAACTCTTGAAAGATCAAAATATATAAATGTACATGCTATGAATATTTCAGCAGAACTTACCTTAACTCCAATACAAGATGACTATGAACCGGCGATCATTCAGTTTATTACATCCCTTCGGAACAGCGGACTCAAAGTAATAGAAAACCCGCTGAGCACACAGATCTATGGAGACTACGATGCCGTTATGGAGGTACTTCAGAAAGAAATGAAAGTTGCGTTGGACGCTGTGGATCGAGGTTTGATGTATATTAAAGTTGTCAAATCGGATAGAAGCGATTATGAGCCCCATTTTTGAGTTTCTTTTTGGGCAATATTCCGACTATGAACCGTATCAAATTGCGTTAGAGGTCATCGCTGTTCTATTTGGGCTTATTTCGGCCTTATGCAGTATGCGCAATAGTGTTTGGGTGTATCCTACCGGTATTGTGAGTACCTTGTTGTTTGTTTATCTTTTATGGCAGTGGGAATTGCTGGGAGATATGATCATTAATGGTTATTACTTCGTAATGAGTGTTTACGGTTGGTATGTTTGGACACGCAAAGTTGCACCCGATCAATACACACCAATTACTTGGATGAATCGAAAGGACCGAACCATTGCCGCAGGTATTTTTGTAGGGACGCTGCTCTTTATTTACGGAGTATATGAATTTTTTTCAAAGTGGACTTCCTGGACCGCCTATGTAGATACCTTGACCACCGCTTTTTTCTTCGTAGGAATGTGGCTCTTGGCACGACGAAAAATCGAAAACTGGCTCTTTCTTCTCGTAGGAAATATCATCAGTATTCCCTTGTATTTTTATAAAGGATATACCTTGAGTAGTCTATTATATGTGGTCTTTGTATTTATCTCTATCTTTGGATTCATTGCATGGAAACAGCGCTACAACAAGAACCTTCAGACTGTTTAAGGATTGTTTTATTTGGTCCGGAATCTACAGGAAAAACAACCTTAGCCAAGGCACTGGCCGATCATTTTAACGATCCATGGGTGCCTGAATATATGCGTGACTATGCGCAGGAAAAATGGGATGCGTCAGGGCAAACTCTGGAAAGAGAAGATCTGTTACCTATTGCAAAAGGACAAATGGAGGTGGAAAATCGTTGTGTTGCGAAATGCAAGTCATTCTTGTTTTGTGATACAAACCTCCTTGAGATTAAGGTCTATTCTGAATATTACTTTAATGGATTTTGCCCGGAATTGCTGGCGAAATATGCCGAAGAAAACACCTACGACCTGTATTTTTTAACGGATGTTGATGTCCCTTGGGTAAAGGACGATTTAAGAGATCGTCCGAACGATAGGTTCACATTATTTCATATTTTTGAAACAGAATTAAAAAAGCTGAAACTTCCGTATGTCACCTTATCAGGCAGCCATGAGTTTCGGTTCCAAAAAGCACTGCAAGCCCTAGAAAAACTAGCATCGAATGTTCACAGAAAAGGACCTACAACAAATTGAAGCACACGGACTCACGATCAACGATGTCATAAGGCAATTAGAACGATATCGTTTGGGAACTCCCTTCGCAGAAGTAGTGACCGCAGCTTCGGTGGGCAATGGTATCGAGGTGATAAACGAACGGAATCAAGAAGCCTTGATTCAGTTATACGATCGGTCTAAAGAAGGCTTAGACGTTGTGAAGTTTGTGCCGGCTTCCGGAGCGGCAACAAGAATGTTCCGTTTTTTACATACGTTCCTAAAAGAGTATGATCCAAAGGAACAGTCGTTGAACGACTATTTGAAAGCGACGCCTAATGAAAAGCTGGAGACTTTTTTTGAGCGCATCAATAGTTTTCCGTTCATCAATAAAGTGCGCAAACAAATACGAACACAATTTCCCGATTACAAACAATCCAACAAAGGAGAACGTGCCGTAAAGCTTGTGAAGGCAATGCTCCAGCAAGAAGGATTGGGGTATGAAAACCTTCCCAAAGGGCTGATTCCCTTTCATAAATATAAAAAGCTTGCTCGTACTGCCTTCGAGGAACAATTATATGAAGCCGCTTGGTACGCAGCAACACAAGGAGAAACAAGACTTCATTTTACTTTTTCAGAAGCACATGTGCCAAATTTTAAGAAGCGTTTTGAAAAGATCAAATCGCGATTGGAGAAAAAGGCACATACGCAATTTTCAATTTCGTATTCTTTTCAGAAAAAAGAAACAGACCATATCGTTTTGAACGAAGAAGGCGCTCCTTTCAGGGACGAGCAGGGTGCGTTGGTGTTTCGTCCTTCGGGTCATGGTGCCTTGCTTGAAAACTTGAACGAGATTGACGCTGATATCATTTTTATAAAGAATATTGATAATGTGGCTGCTGCCGAATATGTTGAGGAAATAGCTGCACAGAAAAAAATGTTGGCCGGGAAACTCTTGTGGATCCAACAGAAATGCTTTGACTACATTAAAACAATTAAAAAAGGCGAAATTACAGAGTCGTTACGTAGTGAGATTAAGACCTTCTTGTGGCAGCAATTGAACATCAAAGAAATGCCGGTGCATCTAAAGGATGTCGTTAGTTTACTGCACCGCCCGATTCGTGTTTGTGGTGTGGTAAAGAATACCGGAGCCCCCGGAGGAGGTCCCTTTTGGGTAAAAAACCTGAATGGAGATCTTTCCATTCAAATTGTGGAAACAGCACAGATCAATTTAGAGGATTCGCATCAAAAAGTGCTGGTGCAAGACGCTACACACTTCAACCCTGTGGATATTGTTTGTGGGGTACGAGATTATGAGGGTAAAAAGTTTGATTTACTCGCCTTTACCAATCCGGATACCGGCTTCATTACGACAAAGAACATTTCAGGACAGCCGGTTCGTGTGATGGAGCGACCGGGATTATGGAATGGAGCTATGGCACACTGGAACACTTCTTTTGTAGAGGTGCCGCCCATTACCTTCAATCCTGTAAAGACGGTAAATGATTTATTACAACGAACCCATCGCCCCAACGCCTAATGGATGTTTCGCAGCTTTATAATGAATTGGCATACAAGACCATGCGAAGTAGCGGTCCGGGTGGGCAACATGCCAATAAAACGTCCAGTAAAGTTGCGGTACATTTCAACGTGTGGGATTCGAATGCCTTTTCGGAAGAAGAACTGGAACGACTTAAAAGCAAATTGAAGCATCGTCTTACCACAAGTGGTGAATTGATCCTGTCTTGCGATACCTTCCGAAGTCAGCATAAAAACAAGGCCTTAGTAACCGAACGACTTGTAGAATTACTTCGTCGATCCCTTCAGAAACAAAAAAAGCGTAAGAAAACCAAACCTTCCAAGAGAGCTGTAGAAAAGCGATTACGCGACAAGAAAAATCAGGCGCTTAAAAAAAGAGATCGTCGTCCTCCTAAAATTGATTAATATACAATAGTGTATAATAATTATACACACTACACAGCTATTACACAGAAGTAACCATTTCTTCATTGTTTGTTAAAAATAGCTTAATAAACTAATAATTAGTGATTTACAATTATATGGTAGGCTGTTTTAATACTTGGCACTTATTTTTCTTATAGAGATGCAGAGTTAAGCAACATTAATTTTTATACCCCACATAAACGATGTTGTTGTTCTTACAGTTATGAAAATAGATGTAAAGACATTAACCATCACTAGTTCTTACCATTCTTAACGGGTGCACCTACAGGATGCCTCAACAAACCCCTTCCGTATCCGTTAAGAATGTACATATTGAAGTTTGGATCAGCTATCCTAAGATTGATAGACGTAGATTGCTACCCTATCGCTTACCGACAGATCAAAGTTTTTTGTGAGTCACGCCAACGGTAATTGAACAATACCATAATTGAAATTTAGGCTAGTTAGTTAAGTAAATGTAAGCTGCAGACAGCTATCCGTACTTCAGAGAAGTGTCCACCCTGGTGGGCACTTTTTTTTTCTGCGAAATCCAAGTGATTATCCAAATAGTGTATAGTAAGTACATAAGGTGTATACCTAGTATACAGTTTGTATCCTTAGTAACAAATGTTCGAGATAATTTTTAAACAACTGATATATAGAAAGTTGTATCGCTGTAGCCATGTGATAAAATTTTGGGCACATCTTTTTCTTTAAGATAGTCAACGTTTAATTAAATAATAACTCAAAACAACAACGTATGAAAAAGGTAATGTATGTATTAGCAATCGCTCTAGGAAGTGTAGCAACGATGAACGCGCAGGAAGTAGCGAGCGCTAAAACCACGGAAACTCCAACACTTGAAGCAACGCAAGTAGCTCCAACACAAGATAAATTCGTAGAAGTGAAAGTGGCCGACCTGCCACAAGCCGTTACGGCCGCAGTAGCCAGCGATAAAAAAGGCGCGAGTGTAACGCAAGCTTTTAAGAATGAGGACAATGTTTATCGTTTGGTGCTTACGCATGAAGATGGTACTTCAAAAAAGGCGATGATTTCTGCCGACGGTAAATGGATTAAAAAGCAGTAAGCTGCAGGTATTTAGATTCAATACTTCGCATGGGTGCCCTTCGGGGCACCTTTTTTTATGAAAAATTTAAAAAACTGCTCATAAATACTCGTTATTTTTACCGCTTGATACACGTACTATGACCCCATCCATCCTGATTACTGAAGATGACGTAGCATTCGCGAGAATGTTAGAGTCGTTTTTATCACGTAAGGGATATGATGTAACTACTCGGTATAACGGTCAAGAGGCGCTTGCTGCTATGGGAGATGCCTCATTCGACTTGCTAATCACAGATTTGAAGCTCCCTGATACTTCGGGTATCGACTTGTTAGATGCGTTGCGAGAAAAGGGAAAAGCCACCAAAAGTCTTGTGATCACGGGGCACGGGGATGTTACTTCT
This sequence comes from Flavobacteriaceae bacterium UBA4166, assembly GCA_002379985.1. Lineage (GTDB taxonomy): Bacteria > Bacteroidota > Bacteroidia > Flavobacteriales > Flavobacteriaceae > DFVG01. Next base: position 41,686 of record DFVG01000025.1, on the reverse strand, counting down.
GCCGTTGAGGCCATGAAAAAAGGAGCGTTAGAGTATATCACAAAACCCTTTCGTCCTGAAGAACTGCTCATGATCATAGAGCAGGCACTCGAGACTGAGGCCCCTACCCCGGCAGCTAAACAAACTAAAGCCTTACCGAAAACGCTAACTAAACCTTCTTTTGTTTCAGGAATTGGAGACGCTTCAAAAAGGTTTAATAACTACATTTCGTTGGTAGGACCTACCGACATGTGTGTACTCATTGAAGGCGAGAGTGGCACCGGAAAAGAAGTGGCGGCACAAGCGATTCATTTAGAAAGCGACCGAAAAGATTTCAATTTTATTGCCGTAGACTGTGGTACTATTCCCAAAGAAATTGCCGCAAGTGAGTTTTTCGGACATATCAAAGGGAGTTTTACGGGTGCCATCTCCGATAAGAAAGGTCATTTTGAAGCTGCAAACGGCGGCACCTTGTTCTTAGATGAAGTTGGGAATCTCTCTTATGAAAATCAAATTCAATTGCTTCGGGTGTTGCAAGAACGAAAAGTAAAACCTGTTGGAGGAAATAAAGAAATAAATGTAGATGTTCGTATCATTTCTGCAACGAACGAAGATCTAAAAGAAGCCGTAGCGGAAGGTAGGTTTCGAGAGGACTTGTACCATCGCTTGAATGAGTTTTCCATTCACATTCCACCCTTGCGAGAACGGAAAGACGATTTGTTTCTCTTTACGGAATACTTCTTGGCACAAGCCAATAACTCCCTTGGAAAACAAGTATCCGGACTTTCCAAAGAAGTGGAAATTGCCTTCAAAAAATACCATTGGCCGGGCAATTTACGGGAATTGAAGAATGTCATCAAACGTTCTGTGCTATTAACGGAAGGCAGCAGTATTCCTTTGGAGGTGATTCCCCGAGAGGTGATCACTCCCAAAGAATCTCCCACAGAGAGGAAGGATTTTTCCAAAGAAACCAATGAAAAACAATTGATCATCAATGCCTTGAAAGAAGCGGGGAATAACAAATCGAAAGCTGCCAAAATGCTACAGATCACCCGAAAAACACTCTACAATAAAATGGCGAACTACGATATCGAGTTATAGTGACAACGTTTTCTTTAACGAATCAATTAAGTTTTGTTGCGCTTTCTTAAGTTTGGCAAATACTGAAGAAGGATCATCAGAAAGACCATTATTTTCTAAGGTTTCTAAAAGAGGCACCACATCTTTTGCATCTATTTGCCTGCTCATGGTAAGCATCTTATGCGCGGTGTTCGTAACATGTTCTGCAGCCTGTGTCTCTATCGCATTTTCCAATAAAGCAAGGTCTTCTAAAGACTGATCACAATAAACACGAAGCACTTCTTTCAAACTTTCTTCTGAATCTACAAAAGAGCGAAGTCGCGACAGGTCGAATTTGTCATCTCCGGAATCTGTAACAGTTTCTTTTTTGTGTGGGCCTTCTCGAAGAATAAATGGCCTACCAAATAGCGGGGCTAGGGCTTTTAAAAGTTCCTTTTTTGAAAAGGGCTTCGGAAGCATTTCCGAAAAACCAGCCTTTAAAAAATCGTCTCTTGAAAATTCCTTGCTTCCCGTCATGATAATGATGGGCTCACCTTGATAGGTATCTAAAGCGCCACTCTTTAAGGTTTCCAGTACCTCAAAGCCACTTATCTCCGGCATTTGCAGATCTGTTAAGAGGAAATCAAAACGCAAGGCATCAGCCGATTTAAAATCTTCAAAATGGGTATATCCAAAACAAGTAATGTTCAACTGTTCAAAAACTTCCGTCAGCATGGCGATCATGGAAGGATCATCATCGATCACCACAGCGGTCATTTCACGAGGCAAACTAGGAAGTTCTTCTGCCTTTTGAACTTTTTTGGTTTCGGAAAGTTTCAGCGGCAGCGTAAAGAAAAAACTGCTTCCTTCTCCAGGGGTGCTTTCCACCGAGAGGGTGCCGTCCATCAATTTTGCGATCTTTTGTGATATGGTAAGTCCTAATCCACTTCCGCCAAATTTTTTAAACGTATCAGATTCTGCTTGTGTAAATTCCTTAAATATGAGTTCTTGTTTTTCCTTAGAGATCCCAATCCCCGTATCGGTAACGGCAATTTCTACAAGTTGATATCCTTGCGCTTCTTTTAATAAGCTTGTAGTGATCTGAATTCTCCCTTCCTGTGTAAATTTAAAGGCGTTACCTACCAAATTATTGACCACTTGTTGGATCCTAAAGGGGTCACTTTCATAAAATTCTTCAGCGATAGCATCGCTTATGTGTACTTGAAATGCGATAGGTTTTTCTGCATGTGTTTCACGGTAATTCTTGGCGATCTTCCGAAGCAAATTTGCCAATGAGAACGTCACCTGGTCCAATGGTAATTTTCCGGCTTCCAATTTTGAAAAGTCCATCAGGTCATCCACCAAACGGCTGATGAATAGCGCACTAGAAGCAACCTGCTGGTTGTAGTTCTTTTGTTTTTTACTCAATTCGGTATGGCCAAAAAGCTCTGAATAACCAACAATGGTATTCAAGGGGGTTTTTAAGTCGTGACTTACCGTGGCGAGTAATTGCTCCCGTGTTTTTAAGAGATCATCCGAGTATTGCTTTTCTTGCTCCAAGCGCTTTTTGTAGCGTTCGGTCTTGAAGAAATCAGTGATCACGATGTAGGAGAAAATCAACAGTGCGAGTCCGCCTACCACTGCAAAATTCCACAAGATTTTAGACGTTCGTCTGCGGGTGCTTTCGCGTTGTCGAACCGCGGCTGCGTTCTCCAATAACATCTCACTATCGAGCGAGGTGATTACTTGCTGAAGTTGATTGGAAATGGTGAGGTCGTTTTGGATTAATTCGTTCTCTTTTTGCTGAAGGGATTGTTGTAAGCGAGAATTTGATCGCTTGGCTTCGGCCACAATATAACGGGTAGCCGCCATCATTGAGTCGACGGTTACCGATTTTACCACAGTCGTATCAACACCACTATTTTCGTTAAGGTAATCCACGTATGATTTCAATACCGAATATTCCTTTCTAGAGAGTCGTTCCGGTCGTTGAATAAAATTATCCACTGAAATCCGTCCGATACGCTCGTCCATATTCTTAAATTCCCGAAGGATGTCGTCCAGCGGCTTGCTTTCGCTTCGGGTGAGTTGGAGTACCCGTATTTGCTCAATATTGTCAAATTTTTGATTTAATAATGAGTTTACACTATCAAGCTTCACCCGTTGGGTAGAATCTGTTACCAATTCGCGCAGGTCTGCGATCTTTCGGTATAAAGAATCTTTTTTATCACCATACCGTTGTAAATCGGCTTCCTCTTGCGTGAGTAGGGCCAACCTTGAGAAGCTATCGGTCTCGTACAAAAGGTTGATCAACGAACCGGTTTCTACTACTTTCCGCTCATTAGTATCTTCGCTTTCCACGTTGAGATAGGTCGTGTATTCGGCATACAGAAAGTAACTCACAAAAACCGCGATAGCAGCCAGTAAGAAGTAGCTGAGAATTACCTTGAATGGAAATTTACGCTTCGGTTTGTTCATTAATTTAAAGGTACTAAATATCAACATACGCAAGTACAAGAAATTCTTTTTTAGCAAGCGCTATGGTTATGAAAAAAAGCTTGCTTACTTTTGCCGAACATCTCAAAGGGGTGCTATTTCCGAAAGGAAAAGCTGAGATTATACCCGTAGAACCTAGAACAGGTAATGCTGTTTAGGGAGACGGAAATTACCACGCGTAATTTCCAATAAATCAATTAGTAACCATAGAATAATGGCCCCTTTTATTCGTAACCTTATTACGAATGAAAACGTTATTTTTTACCGCCGGCTTGTTGCTGGCGAGCAGCGTCTTTTGGGCGCAAGAAACTGAAACGCAAACCGATTCTACAGCGATTGAAACGTTGGAAGCGGTATTGTTGAAACATGTACGAGTGGATGCCGATTCGCCCGTGACCCACTCAAATCTTTCCGCAGAAGAGATCGATCAACGTAATCTCGGACAAGACATTCCTATTTTGCTCAATTATTTGCCCTCCGTCACTACCTCCAGTGATGCCGGTGCAGGAGTAGGGTATACCTATATTCGCGTGCGCGGAAGTGATGCCTCTCGAGTGAACGTCACCCTCAATGGGATTCCGTATAACGATGCGGAGAGTCAGGGTACCTTCTGGGTAAATTTACCTGATTTTGCCTCTTCCATTCAAAACTTACAATTACAGCGAGGGGTAGGAACTTCCACCAATGGTTCTGGAGCGTTTGGAGCGAGTATTAATTTGCTGACGGATGAAATTTCGGAAGAAGCCTATGCCGAAACCTCACATTCGTACGGGTCTTTTGATACAAGAAAGCACAATGTACAGTTTAGCACTGGTCTGTTAAATGATCGGTTTGAAGTTTCCGGGCGGCTATCCAACATTCAAAGTGACGGATATATCGACCGTGCTTCGTCAGACCTTAGCAGTTATTTTTTGCAAGCGTCGTATGCTGAAAACAATACACTTGTAAAGTTTTTAACCTTTGGAGGACGTGAAGAAACGTATCAGGCGTACTTCGGAATTGATGCGGAAACGCTTGCCAATGACCGAACGTTCAATCCGGCTGGTTTATACACAGATGCGGATGGGAACACGCGCTTTTATGGAAATGAAGTAGATGACTACGCGCAGGATCACTATCAATTGATCTGGAACCAACGCTTCAACAACAGATGGAGCAGCAATGTGTCCTTAAACTACACCTACGGTCGTGGTTATTTTGAACAATACCGCGAAGACGAAGACTTTGCAACGTATGGCTTTGAGCCGATCGTAATTGGGGGTGAAGAGATCAATACGACCGACTTGATACGGCGTCGTTGGTTGGCGAACAATTTTTATGCGGTAAATGCGAATGTCAATTACAATGACAATCGCTTTGATGTGTCTGGAGGCTTGTTTTTCAGTGATTACGCAGGCGATCACTACGGTGAGGTCATTTGGGCACGATTTGCAAGTGATAGTGAGTTTGGCGATCGCTATTACTTCGGAACCGGAGATAAAAGTGAATTCACCACCTTCGCAAAGGCAACGTGGCGCATCAACGATCAATGGAGTGTGTTTGGAGACCTGCAAGGAAGATTTGTTAGTTACGAAACCACCGGAACCACGTCTGATCTGATCGTGTTGAACGAAGATCAAACCTATTCTTTCTTCAATCCTAAAGCCGGCGCTACGTTTCGATGGAACGAGCAACATCAGCTATATCTCTCCTACGGAAGGGCAAACCGAGAGCCGCGACGCAGTGATTTTGAACAAAATATTTTCACAGCCGAAACATTGGATGATTTTGAGCTAGGATGGCGTTTCAATAAGAATCAAACTCGCGTAAATACTAATGTGTATTACATGAACTATCAGAATCAATTGGTGCTTACCGGAGCGATTGATGACGTGGGTGCGCCTATTCGGGCTACTAGCGGAAAAAGCTATCGATTGGGAATCGAGATCGATGCGCAGCTACCCATTACCTCAAAGCTTTCTGTCATGCCCAACATTGCGCTGAGCACCAATAAGAATGTTGATTTTGTTGCCTCCATTGACGGCGAGTTGGTGAACCTAGGTGATACCAATATTTCCTATTCTCCTGAAATTGTAGCTGGGAATATCTTTGCGTATCGACCTACGGAAACGTTGCAACTGGCATTGCTGTCGAAGTATGTAGGGGAGCAGTATTTAGGCAATATCGATAGTGAAGCTTCTATTTTGGATAGCTATTTTGTCAATGATTTCAATGTGAACTATACTCTTAGAAACCTAGGCTTCATGGAATCGTTAACATTCACCGGCCTCGTGAATAATATATTCAATACAGAATATGTACCTAACGGTTACTTTTTCACCTTTGATGATGATTTCACGAATCCAGGGACAGTGACGACAGTAGAAGGAGTAGGATATTACCCAGCAGCTACGATCAATTACTTGGTAGGGGTCACAGCTCGTTTTTAATTGGTAACAACCACATTGTCGCCAGAACGCTGTACGCGATACGGTTGCATAGGATATCTAGAAGACGGGTTGGTGCGATGCTGGCCCGTTAATAGATCATAACTATTGTCATCACTTTCGCAAGGACAGGTCGCTACCACCCCTTCTACACTCATGCGCGAGCACTCATTAGGCGGGTGATTGGGGTCGCTCAATTCAAATGCCGTATACATGTTAGTGTTCACACAATACACCACAACGCCTCGAATGCCCTGTTGATTGATTACCACACTACTTCCGGGAAAGTTCAACGGACTGTATTCCGGAAGGTTCACGTTCAAATTCAAGTTGATCACAGGATTGGTGAGATTTGGATTGTTGTCCTGCAAGTTGTCATCATCATTTTTACACGAAATGAGGGTGAGCAGTGCGATGAGAAGGAAAAAAAACCGATTCATTTTCAGCAAATTTTTTAAGGGGTGAAGGTACAAATATTTCCAGATTCTTATTTTTTCGTATCTTTGTTAGACAAAATCCCGTCCCGTATGGGATTTTTTGTGTTTATATTAAACGATGAAGTTATGAGTAACGTATCTTATTACACTGCGGAAGGATTAAAAAAATTACGTGCTGAGTTGAATCAGCTCAAAGATGTGGAACGCCCAAAGGCTTCACAAGCGATTGCGGAAGCACGAGATAAAGGAGATTTGAGTGAGAATGCCGAGTATGACGCTGCGAAAGAAGCACAGGGATTGTTAGAAATGCGCATTTCAAAATTGGAAGAAACGCTTGCGAATGCACGATTGATCGATGAATCACAATTGGATACTTCAAAAGTGTTGGTCCATTCCAACGTAAAAATTAAAAATAAAGCGAACGGCGCAGAAATGAACTATAAGTTGGTGGCGCAAAGCGAAGCCGACTTAAAAAGTGGAAAAATTTCTGTGGATTCTCCTATCGGAAAAGGATTGTTAGGAAAGAAAGTTGGAGATATAGCAGAGATTAAAGTTCCTAACGGAACGGTACAATTTGAAATTCTCGACATCAGCCGAGATAAATAGAACGCTATGGCAACTGTTTTTACCAAGATCATTGAAGGAGAAATTCCCAGCTATAAAATTTTAGAAGACGAGAATTTTATTGCTTTTTTAGACATCAATCCCAATGCGAAAGGCCATACCCTCTGCGTTCCGAAAGAAGAGGTTGATAAACTCTTTGATCTGGGCGAGCACATGTACTTGCAACTCATGCAATTCTCTCGTCGAGTGGCAAAAGCCTTGGAAAAAGCGGTGCCGTGTAAGCGTGTAGGAATGAGTGTGGTAGGGTTGGAAGTGCCACATGTGCACGTGCATCTAATTCCTATTAATGAAATGAAGGACATGACATTTCAGCATAAAGTGTCTCTAACAGAAGAAGAATTTACAGCACTGGCGGCTCAAATCAAGAAAGCGCTATAATTCCAATCCAACGTAAATTGCGGCGCCTATTCCGGCCACGCTTAAAAGCAATAGAACATACGCCCAAGACGTGAACTGTCGGCCTTCTTTTTGTGGCTGAACCCGTTTTTGTTGATATTCGAAGGCGCGTTCAATAGCGTCATCCCAAGTCACAGGATAAATTACGTTGTTACAGGTATGACAGCTCAACTTAGATTCTACAGGGCCAAACTTTTTGGTGAACCAATTTTTGGAAATAGTTTCTTGTGTGAAGACCAACTCAAGTCCCTCATTAGAATAACATTCCGGACAATGATTGTGGAGAGGCGCTGTATGAAGCGTTTCTTGACTCATAGATTATGACTGCTGTTTTAGAATGATCTCCATCGTGGTGCCAACACCCTTGCTGCTCTTTAAAACGTGAATTTTCCCGTTATGGTATTCTTGAATGATGCGTTTTGCCAAGGAGAGCCCTAATCCCCAGCCTCGTTTCTTGGTGGTAAATCCGGGTTTAAAAACACGGCGTTGATTTCTCCTCGGAATTCCCTTTCCCGTGTCGCTAATCTGCACATGAACATTTTTTCCTTTCGGGACGATCGCAATGATGATCTTCCCTTTTCCACGCATGGCATCGATTCCGTTCTTGACGAGATTTTCGATAGTCCAAGCGTATAGTTGTTGATTAAGATGAACCGGCACTGGATGATCAGGAACCGTAAGCGAAAATTCGATGAGCTTAGACGTACGGTTTTTAAGATAACTGTAGGCAGATTTGGTTTCCGCTACGATGTCGTGTTTGTGTAGGGTGGGAGTAGAACCAATCTTAGAAAATCGCTCGGTGATGGTTTGCAAACGATCAATATCCTTTTCCATCTCCTGGGTATACTCAGGATTGACATCTTCTGCTTTCAGTAATTCATTCCAACCCACTAAAGAGGAAAGAGGCGTGCCAATTTGATGCGCCGTTTCTTTGGCCATCCCAGCCCAAAGTTTATTTTGTTCCGAAGATTTAGAAGTTCGATAGAACAAATAAATCGCCAAGAAGAATAGTAAGATGATCACGATCAAAGCCGCGGGATAGTATTTAAGCTTATTGATGATCGGGGAGTTTCCGTAATAAATGGTTTGAAGTAGTTCTTCTCTAAAACGTATTTCAATAGGCTTGTATTCTTGAGAAAATTGTTGCGCCATTTTCTCTCGGTATTCCCTAAGGGCCTCTTCAGAGACTCCTTCTTCATCTAGATTTCTGGAGTCGTATAGATCTTCTTTGTGGCTGTAGAGGATCATAGGAGTTGTGGTATTACTTTGAAGGATCGGCAATACCATTTCGCTCGTATTATCTAAAGAAGCTTCGTCTACTAGGCTTTTTTGAAGTTCTTCTTGAGCAAAGGCCCAGATCTGCATTTTATTGCGTTCGTTATCCTTTAGTTGGTTAAAGAAGGCGTAGGTGTTCCATAAAATCAAACTAATGATAAAAAGTGAAGCGATAATAAAAAACCAACGAATAAAAGCCGTTTTGCTATACATGTAGAAGAATATCTTTTGCCATTCTTACCGTCAAAGGTACTGTCAAGAAGTCTTTAAATATAAAGCAAATATGTTAATATTATTGCGTTGTGAGATTTTTAGAAACTAATTGCATTCAATACCTTTGCGCTCTATGTTATCGGTAGATCCCAAGCAAATTTCAACCAAACAACTGCACGGTTATCTTTTAGGTGCTGTGGCGCCTCGTCCTATTTGTTTTGCAAGTACAGTAGATGCCAAGGGGAACGTGAACCTGTCTCCCTACAGTTTTTTTAATGTATTTGGTTCGAATCCGCCATTGATGATCTTCTCTCCGGCGCGGAGGGTTCGAGACAATACTACGAAGCACACCTTAGATAATGTAATGGCTACTAAAGAGGTGGTCATCAATATTGTGAGTTATGCGATGGTGCAACAAATGTCGTTGTCGTCTACGGAATACCCCGAAGGGGTAAATGAATTTATCAAAGCAGGGTTTACGGAAGTTCCTTCGGAAGTGGTTTCACCGCCACGCGTAGCAGAAGCTCCGGTGCAATTCGAATGCAAAGTGACCGATGTTATTGCTACCGGTACAGAAGGGGGCGCAGGAAATTTGATTTTAGCAGAAGTAGTGTATATTCATATAAATGAAACCATTCTAGACGATGCCGGAGTGATAGATCCTTTGAAGATCGATACCGTCGCTCGCATGGGCGGCAATTGGTATTCCCGAGCTAAGGACGGGATCTTTGAAGTTCCCAAGCCGTTGTCTACGCTGGGAATGGGTGTGGATGCACTTCCCGAAGCGATACGAACCAGCGCCGTGCTTACCGGAAACGATCTAGGCATGTTAGGGAACGTAACTGCATTGCCAGAAACCGCGAATGTGGAGGCTTTTAAAGAGAATGCTTCGGAAACTTACCAATATTTAATTACCTCAGGAACCAATAAGGAAGTTCACGAAGAAGCGCAGCGATTATTGTGTGATGGAAACATATCCGAAGCCTGGTTGCTGCTCATGGCAGGTACAAAAACAAATGATTCAGAATAAAATAACAGAACGATGGAAGTACAAGGAAAGATTAAAATGATTGATGAGACCAAAACCTATGGGAACAATGGATTCCGCAAGCGTGAAGTGGTCGTGACTACAGAAGAACAATATCCGCAACACCTTATGATTGAGTTTGTGCAAGATAAAACCGACTTGCTCAATAAATTTCAGGTAGGGCAGAACGTGAAGATTAGTATTAATTTGCGCGGCCGTGAATGGGTAAATCCACAAGGAGAAACCAAATATTTTAATTCCATTCAAGGGTGGCGCATTGAAAATCTGGAAGCAGCTTCCGGTGGCGATATGCCTCCCGTACCTCCTGCAGATGCCTTTGAGCCCGTCAACGACTTCAATGAAGAGGACCATGATGACCTTCCGTTTTAAATAAACTAGAAAAATAGATTTTGAAAGCCTGCCATTTTACTTGGCGGGCTTTTTATATTTTTATGTTATGAAGCTCACCCGCCTTATTGAAGCTTTTTTTAGCAAGTACATGCCGTCTCCGTTTGCCATTGCCCTACTGCTTACTTTGGCAACTATGGTATTGGCCTTGATGCTAACGGAGCCTCCAAAGGATCAGTCACATGTGTTGGCCATCCTTTCCTATTGGGAAAATGGGATTTGGAATAACGCCTTGTTGGTCTTTGCTTACCAAATGATCTTGATCTTGGTCTTAGGTCATATTTTGGTATTGAGCACCCCAATGAATAAACTTATTGAAAAGATCACCATGGGTGTGAGGAACACCGGCACAGCAGTTGTTTTAGTAAGTGTTACGACCATGTTAGTGGCTTTTTTTAATTGGGGACTAGGTCTCATTTTTGGAGCAATTCTAGCGAGAAAGATTGCAGAATCAGCGCAAAAGAATGGCTTCTCTATCAATTATCCCTTAGTGGGTGCAGCAGGGTATGGCGGATTTATGATCTGGCATGGAGGAATTAGTGGATCGGCGCCTTCTAAAGTGGCAGAAGCCGGCCATCTGGCCAGTTTGATGGAAGGAATTAATCCAGGTGCTGTGGCTGCGCTTCCGCAACAGATCACCTATGCAGATACAATTTTTAGTACATCAAATCTGCTTATTTTCCTTGTGGTTCTCGTGGCGGTTCCCCTCATGCTATACGCCATCGGAAGGCGTTTGCCTGCAACCGCTATTTCCCTTCCTCAATACCAAGGCGCCGCAAATAGTGATGCTGATATTTCCGGTGCTGTATATGACCGTTCGCGTATCTTCGGAACTGCCATAGGACTGCTTGTCTTAGGTGCATTTATATATCAATATGCTGAATCTTTAGCGAACTTGGCGATTACACCCAACATGCTCAATTTTTTTATGCTAGGCGTCGCTTTAATCCTACACGGGAGGGTGTCAAACTTTCTTTTAGCGTTGGAAGAAGCGATCAAGGGTGCTTCCGGGATTCTAATTCAGTTTCCTTTGTACTTTGGGATCATGGGGATCATGAAAGATAGCGGGATGGTGGTGTTAATATCCGAATTTTTCGTGTCGATCGCCACACCAATTACCCTTCCTATCTTTACCTTTTTCAGTGCCGGATTGGTCAACATCTTTGTGCCAAGTGGCGGCGGGCAATGGGCAGTACAAGGTCCTATTGTTATTGAATCGGCGCAACAATTGGGAGTCCCATTACCCAAAGCGATCATGGCATTGGCCTATGGCGATCAGCTCACAAATATGTTACAACCATTCTGGGCGTTACCGCTCTTAGGGATCACACGCTTAAAGGCAAAGGAAATATTGCCTTACACACTATTGATTATGCTGTTAGGCGCTGTTATTTTTATTGCGGGATTGTTGCTTTGGTAAGTATAAAAAAACCTCGTTGATGACAACGAGGTTAGCTTTGTGGATTAGGTCATTTTTGACAAACTCAAAAAACAATGATGAACAAATTTAGGGATGTCAAAAACACTATAAATTTCTGGATTTTTCTTCTTAAAACCAACCAAAATTCTTTTTTTAACAAAGAAACGTTCAAAGGATGTTCCAATTAAGCGATAGATTGTGGTTTCCGCCCGTGGAACATGCTTCCGAGGAAGGGTTATTGGCCTTTGGTGGAGGTCTTGCGACAGAACGTTTGTTATTAGCTTATCGCAGTGGGATATTTCCGTGGTATGAGGCGGGGCAACCCATATTGTGGTGGAGTCCAGATCCGCGGATGGTCTTATTTCTAGAAGAATTCAAAATATCTAAATCTTTCAGAAAGCGCCTACGGGAAAATTCCTTTCGTTGCTCCATGAACACTGATTTTCAAGGTGTCATCACCGCCTGTGCTGCAATCCCTAGAAAAGGGCAACAAGGCACTTGGATCACCTCAGAAATAAAAGAGGCCTATCTTCGATTGCACCATGAGGGCCATGCTGTTTCTGTAGAGGTGTGGGATGATGATGTATTAGTTGGTGGGCTTTACGGAATTGATCTTCCTGAATATAAGATTTTTTGTGGGGAGAGTATGTTCTCGAAGGTAAGTGATGCTAGTAAAATAGCCTTGCATTTTTTGGTTCAAATCCTTCGGGAAAAACAGTATCAATTCATCGATTGTCAAGTATACACCAAACATCTTGCGAGTCTTGGTGCTCGCGAAATAGCAAGAACCGATTTCTTAGCGTTCCTCAAATAATCTTCCCTTCAGAAAAGTGCTTCAAAAATCGTATCTTCGTGCTGCTCAATTTAAAAAAAAGGTTTTACGATGAAACGTTACTATGTTACGATGCTTCTAATAATTGTAGGGTTGTTTTCAAGTACTGCAATTTCCCAAAGCACCGATGTGCTTCCGAAAGGACTAACAGAAGCGGAAAAAGGACTCTTAACCGATTTCCGTTTTACTTCCGCGCAGCGAACGCCTCCTCCAACAGGTCCTGTTCGAACAATGGCAGAGTGGGAAGAAGTTGAATATCTAGTAGTGACATGGGAACCCAATTTTGAGAATATCTTACGTCAAATCGTAGCTGTAGGGGTAGAAGAATGTCAGGTGATCATTACAACCCAAAATCAAGCCTCGGTGCAATCGTATTTACAATCGAACGGCATCGATCTTACGAATGTGACCTTTATGAATGAAAATTGGGATAGCATTTGGATTCGTGATTATGCCGGTAATACCGTTTATAGTGATGACGTGGGAGAACGTGCTTTGGTGGATTGGATCTATAACCGGCCGAGGCCCAACGATGATGTTATGCCATCGTCTCACGCTTCTTTGTTGGGACTTCCCATTTATATCACAAACTCAGGAACGAATGATCTGGTGAATACCGGAGGGAATTTTATGAGTGACGGATTAGGAAATGCTTTTGCTTCAGAATTGATTTTAGATGAAAATGATGCCGGAAACCCTTATGGGGTTACCGCAAAATCGGAAGCAGAGATCGATGCGATCATGGAAGCCTATATGGGAATTGACAGTTATATTAAAATGCCGGTACTTCCCTTTGATGCCATTCATCACATTGATATGCACATGAAGTTATTAGATGAAGAAACCTTATTAGTGAGTGAATATCCTGAAGGTGTGGCCGATGGACCTCAAATTCAGGCGAATATCGATTATGTGCTAAATAACTTTGTTTCGCCTTTCGGAACCCCTTATGATGTGAAATGGATTCCTGCACCGCCTAGTAGTTCCGGAAATTATCCTGACTCGGGAGGAAGCTATCGCACCTTTACCAATGCCATATTCATCAACAAGTCTGTGCTGGTACCAACGTATCGACCCGAAGTGGATGATCCGGCCTTGGCACAATGGGAAGCCATGCTTCCGGGATACAATATTGTTGGAATTGATGTAGACAACCCGGGGGAGAATCTCATTTCTCTATTTGGTGCGATCCACTGCATTACACATACCATTGGTGTTTCTGATCCATTGTGGATTGTACATCAAAAGATAACGGAAGCGAATGAAGGAACCACGGTTCCCGTAGCAGCCACCATCAAGCACAATTCCGGTATCGCTGAAGCTTCCATGTTTTGGAGAGAAGTAGGACAAACCGATTACGCCGAAGTGCCTATGTCTTTGGATACCGGCGATACGTGGGCGGTTGATTTTTCAGTGCCTGTGGATTCAGAAGATATTGAATATTATATTCGTGCCGAAGCGAATTCGGGGAAGACGATCAATCGACCTATCGTTGCTCCGGAAGGATATTGGACGATGAATACCGAAAGCTTTTCGGTAACCGATTGGGCCGAACAGCACATTTCAGGAGCTTATCCTAATCCTACCACCGGGAAGGTAAATTTTGAACTGAACCAAATTAACGGACCGGTAACTGTACGTGTTTCTAATATTTTGGGACAACAATTAGCCGAGTATCCCGTTGAAACTGCTAACGGGACCTTTACCATAACGCTTCAAGATGACTGGAAAGGAACCTTATTTGTTCAGTTTTCAGGTGCTTTCGGAAGTATTACTAAAAAAGTAATCAAATTGTAATAGGTTTCTTTCAATTGTTAAAAAAAGCTACCGTACAGCTTAAAAATTTGTTTTTCAGCAAAATATAGTGCATCTTGAGTTCATAATTTGAAACCCCAAATTATGAAATCTTATGTACCCCTGCTGTGGGCACTACTTATTGGTAGTGTTTCTACATCTTTTTCTCAAGATTCTCAGTCAACCGTAGATGTAAATACCGATATAGACGTCGTTGCCGTATACGAGCAATATGTCAAAGAAGGCTATGGAGATCTGAAAGTGTATAAACGCTTGGCAAACGGATTCTATTTCAAAAATGAATATTTGAAGGCTAAGCAGTATTTTGAAACCTGGTTTGATATTGAACCCCCTACAGAAACCGCGGCCCATAGGTATAGACAGACCCTAAAGGCTTTGCAATTACCCTTAAAAAACAACAAGTATTTATTAGCGTTTCAAGAAAAAGATTAAAGTTGATAGATGCAGCTGAACCTTAAAAAAGCGCGTCTCTCAGAAATATTTACATAATCCTCCCATCGATATTCTGCTTCCATTTGAATTTTGATATTAGTTGTCCATTGCCTTCCGATACCCATCGTAATCCGCTGATCCCACATAGCGGAAGCTTGTTTGGAAAGGTTCAGTAAGCTTTCTGTAGAAGCCAACACATACCATTCGCCGGTATCCAATTCCAACCCATTGAGCGGAACATCCAATGACAATCGATATCGCAATCGAAATCGTGTGCGTGAGGTTTGCAGGCGTTCGTCAATTTTAAATCGTTGTACCCAACGGAAACTATTTCGGTAGGTGGCCCAACTGTAATACTGGTTGAGTCGAAGTTCATTTTCGCTATTATCATCAAACAATTGATTATTTCGATACATAGCGCCTCCGCCTACTTTTCCGTAGAAACCAACTTCATAAGAAACATTAGCGCTTGCTTGTATATGACGGCTTTTCGCATTCCAATTTCCTGATAGATCTGACGTTAATAACGATCGATACCCGAAGCCTGCGTTTAACTTCCAACGCTGACTAAGTGCGGTGTTCAAAGAAAACTCAGCCTCCGAAAGTCCGGATGTCTGGGCGGGTAAGACCATTGGAGCCAACAGAAACAGCATTAAAAAACCACAAAACTTAGAATAGTATGAAATCATAGGATCTTCTCAAGATTTTTCTACTGTTCAACCAAGTTCCATTGGTGTCGAAGAGCATTTCGTAGCGTGTTACCTTACCGTTGGTTTTGGTGGTGATAATACATTCGAAGTTATAGTTGATCTCTTCGGAAAGGGCAACCGCATCTGCAAGACTTTTGGATGGATCGGTACCGGCTACGTATTGCCGCTGAATTTTCTCGATACGCCAGCGATCGGTATTCTTGTCAAGATACGTTTCCATCAACTTTTGAACGGCTTCCGAAAGGGAATCAAACTCCCAACGCACTTCCACATCCTCTAAAACTCCCTCTGGTGAGAATTCCACACTAAAATGCGTGCCTTCTTTTTTAAATTTTATCTCGAAGCTTTCCGAAGTACCATCCACTTCATGGTAGTAGCGCAGTCGGCGTACCTCTTCAAGATAGGGCGAAACCAAGGAAATGGCTTGCGTAGGCATTTCTTCTTTTTTGATGCGTTCTTCATACTCCTGCTTTTCTTGCGCATGCAGCATGCCCATACTTAGAACAAAGAGCGTTATGAGTGTATAGGTTTTCATAGCGATTGAATTTCCTGATAACGGAAACACGAAGTAACGTGATCATTCACCATACCGGTCGCTTGCATGTGTGCATACACCACCGTGGGGCCCACAAATTTAAATCCACGTTTCTTTAAATCTTTGCTTATTTGAACACTAAGCGGCGTAGATACAGGAACTTCTGAAAGGGAAGCGAACCTATTTTGTATAGGTTTGCCATTGGTGAACCCCCATATATACGCGCTAAAACTTCCAAATTCATTTTGAACTTTTATAAATGCCTGAGCGTTTGTCACGGTTGCGCGAATTTTCAATTGATTGCGGATGATGTTTTGATTTTGAAGAAGTTCGTTGATTTTTGCTTCGGAATAATGAGCAATTTTTTCGTAATCGAACTGATCGAAGGCTTTTCGGAAATGTTCACGCTTTCGCAATACGGTGATCCAGCTTAACCCTGCCTGAAAGGTTTCCAAGGTTAAAAATTCGAACAAGGTGGCATCGTCCCGAACCGGAACGCCCCACTCATGATCGTGATAGGCTACGTATAAAGGGTCGTCACCACACCAAGCGCATCGGTTTTTTTCCATAGTAACGTAAAGATACAGATTCCTATTGACCGGGAAAGCGATAGGTAATAGTTCCTAATTGAGAGGTTTTTCCTGCTTTTGAGGTGAAGCGCGCCACTTGTGCATATTCGAGGGCACTGTCGATCAAACAGCCATTGGTGGTAGAAGATCTCTGAGCGTTGTAGGCCGCGTTCACCACTTGGCCGCGATCATTTACCGTGATGTTGATCACCACAGTTCCGCCGCCTTCACAGGTGTATACCGGATTGGGCAATGCAAGTGCCGAACGATTCACCAAACGATATTTAATGGTAGTATTACGATTCGCGCCACCGCCTTGCGTTGGTAATCCACTTTGATTTTCTTGAAGTTTGCTCTGTGTTTCGGCGATCTTTTCTTTGGCAGCTGAAATCCCTTCTTCAGTGGTGGAACCCGCTCCTTCGTTCATGGCTTCGTCCATTCTGTTGAGTAAGTCGTCTAAACTATTCTCTTCATTGGGCTGCGCCTTGGCTTCCTCTAAATATTGTTTGGCTTCGTTGTAAGCACGATTGGTTTCTACGGAAGGACTAGGTTGTTCCGGGGTTTCAGTAAGTGCGGTTTCCTCTTCAGGAAGCGGCGGTAATTCTTCCGCATATTCAATATCATATTCGGGTTCAAAGGGAGGGGTGCCTTCTCCCAGATGAATACTAAATAAGGTCAGAAATAAAATTCCGAAGAGCAAACAAGTAATCAGAAACGCACGGTATGAATAATTGAAATTCATCCTTGCAAGTACGTGTTTTTGTAAGAAAAAACCACGTATAAAGCCCTAATTAACGCTGATTTAGCAATTTATTGAACCGATAGGATACTGTGTAAAAAAAGAACAGTCCTATGCAAAAGGAGCATAAGACTGTTCTATAGGCTTCAAAAACCTCGAAAAGTGTATGGCTTATTGAATGACTAATTTCTTAGAAACGCTAGCGTCTCCAGAGGTAAACGTCACTACATACATTCCACTTTGCAAGCTCGATAGGTCCAACGTTTTATTGAAGAACCCGTTGTCGTTCCCCAATTGAGTATGGTATACGATGCTTCCGTTCATGTTGTGTACACTCACGGTGTGCAGGTTAGCCATGGCATTGTTACGTTCGTAAACAATTTCCACGATTCCGTTCGTTGATGGATTAGGATACATACCAAAAGTAACACCTTCAGTTACGGTTTCGATCCCTAAAAGATTAGAAACGTCTTCATAAACAAAGGTTAGGTTTCCAGTAGCTGAACCTTCAAATTCAGTAAAGTGAACCCGATATACCGTGTTGGCATCATATTTTACGTAATATGCCATGTTGCTATTAACATCGTAATCGCTTCCGTTAAAGGATTTCCAGTCGTACCCAATGATATTGATCTCTTCGGAATAATCCAAACCGTTTGGATCTGCATCTCCTGACGTTTCTTCCACTTGCGCCACGGTAAGATTCGCATTGTGAAGCGTTCCTGAAACGTTGTAATAAGAACCCGGAGGATCCAAATAGGTATTGTATTTAGTGAACACAAAATCCCAATCGGTTTCGGCAGGTTCTGCGACTACTTCGCTATCGTTCTGTAGTGAATAGTAGTTGTAGCGATTATCAGGGTTGCTATCATTGTCGATCACATAGGTGGTATCATTTACCCAAGCACTTCCGTCCCAAGTAGCATATCGGAAGGTATATTCACCGAAATAATCTTCGATCAAAAATTTGCGATAAGTACCGTCGGCATATTTCAACACAAAGACAATGGTTCCTTCAATATGATGATTTGCCGGGTTATATTCTCCCCAACCATAGGTGGCAGAACCTTGCATAAAGGCGCCATTGTCCCAGTTGGTGTCATCGTTGTAAAGAATAGTCCAGCTTGGTTCATTAGCAATATCAATGGTATTGTAATCGTTTGGATCGTTAGAAGCTTCGTAAACCGAAATTCCAATTCCGTCGTTAACGCGAATACCGTGATTAAAGGCATCAATACGTAAGAATGCAACATCCCAGCTGTTGGCGGCAAAAACCGTTTGCGTTTCTGTATCTAATTTATAGTATACTTCATCAGCATATCCAGCGCCCATAGAGACGTTGATCGTCTGCTGCGCAACACCGGTAAAAGAGAGGGTTACGATCGCGATAAAAGATAATAGTTTATTCATAAGTGTTTATGTTAAGATAGAATTGCGTGTTAGTTATAATAGTTCGTATTCAAATTCAGGATATCCGCGAATACCATCGTCATTGGTAAGTGCCAAGAATCGAAGCTTGTAAATATTGCCATTAGGATCTTGGATGATATAAAAGACATCAGGAGTTAGTGTTCCTTCAAGGACATCGCGCCAGTTACTTCCGATCGCTCTTTGATCTTGCTGAAAGTTTGCTGCTTGTACATCATCAAAAGTAAATTCGGCATAGCCATCGCTTTCTACTTGATACGAAACAACGCCTCCTTTTCGGTTATGAAGCACACCATCTGAAAAACCGTAAGACCCTGCGCCATCAATTAGGTTTGTAAATACCGTAAAGTTGAGGTCCCAAAGTTCACTTTCGGGTGCTACGTTTACCACACTATTAGAATTGAAGCTGAAGAATGTAAAGTTATATCCCGGTGATTTTTCAATAGTTACTTCAGTATGCGTTGTCGCATCCAATTCAGCATATTGTAATAGGTATGCATCTCCATCGCGAAGAATTCTAATTTTTAGATACCCTCTAGGATCTCCGGCAATTGCTACACTTCCGGGCTCGGGCGTTTCCGTGCCCACTTCAAATCCTAAATTCAACAGATACACCTTATTGTCGGCATTGTTACTACTTATTGCTGAAATAGCCGTTTTGTTGATGTCACCATCAGGATGATCTACGTAGGCTTCGTTCGCAGGATCAAACGTTCCTACAGCCACGGCCGCTTGGATATCTGCTACATCGCTTGAAGAAACCGCATCAATATCGGTGCTTTCCAATTCGGCGACTGCCATATACACAGAGCCGTTAATGGCTACGCGAAATTCGCTTCCAGAGTAAAATCCTAGATCCCACTCATCACGTTGATAGGTGGTTTGTTTTTCGGTACTGAGGTCAATATAAACTTGATTTTGCTCATTGGGTCCGCCCACGGTTGGTGCGAAACTACGTCCAAGAGAGGCACTGCTGTTTAAAGTGAAACTCGTGTTTCCTTGAATTTGCGCATTAGGATACGATACTTCAGAAATATTGAAGCGGATCTCCACGGTTTCATCGAGCGAAGGGTTCAATTTGTTGAACGTAACCGAAGCTCCCGTTTCTCCTTCGTTGATCGTTAGGAGAATCGTGTTTCCATCGGCAGCAGGAACGGTTGTGAAATCTTCTCCGTAGACCGCGTTACTACTGGCGACCGTAATGGCTACTTGCCCGGTATTAGTGGCTGTTTCAGAATATACCAGTGCAATATCGCGATCGTTCTCGATCTCAGATAAATTTCCGGAAGGAGTTTCAAAGGCAACCACAAAAGGTTCGCCATCGTCGATCACTGTGGTATCATCATCACTACAAGCTGCTAAAACAAGCACAGCGAGCAGCGGAAGGATAAAAACTTTGAAGGTTTGGAATGTTTTCATATTAAAGGTTTAAATTGTACGTAAGTCTTATAAAATAGGATCGGCCGTATCCTAAGGGAGTTTGCGTAGGTGCGGCATTGTGTGCGCCACCTTGAAAGGCCGTGGTGTTTACTTCAGTAATGTCGAACAGGTTTCGAGCTCCAATGGAAGCAACGAAAGCTCCGTCGAAAAAGCGTTTGTTGATCGTGGCATCTAACCAGCTATAAGCTTCGGTTTCACCTCGTTGAAATTCTTGTTCTCCTGCCTCATTAGTGCGTTCCACGAATTGTTGTTGTCTCCCAATGTATTTGTAATACAGTGAAAATGTGGTTTGCCACTTTGGGACCGTGTATGCCAAATTTGAATTTACCTGAACGTTGAACAAGAAGTCGTCATTAGATTGCGTGTTGCTGTTCAAGACCTTCGAGATTCCCTGAAGAGAAACCCCGATGTTTGCCTTGAAATTCTCGTAATAGATCTCATTCTCCAAGAACGATCCTATGGCACGGTATTGGTCGATGTTGTTATATTGAAAAGCAAGTGGCGTTTGATTTACCACGATCAATTCGATACGATCTTCCAGTCCCAAATAATTAAAACTGAGTTTGTTTTTCATTCTGAAAGTGTCCGAAAAAGTTGAATTCTTCTTGATGTGAAGAAATGCTGAAACTCCTTTTTCCGGTAACAAATTTGGGTTTCCTTGCACATCGTGATTGACATCCACGAAATAGGTAAACAGCTCCTGATAACTCGGAGTCCTATTGGCGGCTCCTAACACGGCACGAAATTCCCAATCTTCTCCAACGGTTTGCTTCGCGCTCAAGGAACCTACGTATTGCGGTGCAAAAAGGTTGCTTGTGGATACCCGAAGGCCCGGGCGTAGCGAAAAACGCGGTGTAACTTGCCACTCGGTACTCGTAAAGAAGTCATAGAAATCGAGTTGTTGGCGTTCTTCGGAATCTCCTGCCGCTATTGTAATTGCAGCGGCAGAACCTGTTCCTTCTTCCAACGTAAGTTCGTATCCGGCTTGGACGGCTACTTTTTCTGATCGAAATAAGTTGCTGAACGTTCCTCGGGAGAAGAAGGCACTTCTACTTTGATACTCGCCTGATTCGACACTTTCTTTACTGTCTGTTCGGAAGCGATACGTATAGCGCTCCAGATCCTTGGTTTGCTCCTGATACGAAAGGGAAACATTAAAGTTCACCTGATTGAACACCAGCCCTGTCGCGTTCAAATGATGGTAAAACCGATTGTTGGTATACATTTCATCCCGCGCCGACGGATTGGTGGTTCCGGTCGAGGGATTCGGATTTAGATCTACATTTTGACCGTAGCGTTCTATGTTTTCATGTAAATAATCAAACCGATAGAATAGAGAGATGTTGCTAGATTCATAAGACAACAACGACTTTACATTTTGTTGTGTCTTCGGAAGCCACTCGTGGCCGCGTAACCCATCATCAAAAGGCCAGTTTTCTCCTTTGCGGTCATTGAAAAATCCACCAAAGTCATTTCTGAAATACGCCGCATTTGCATAGAATTTTTCCGAAAAATTATGGCCGACTTTAACCGATTGAATATGCCGACCCTTGTCAAACCATTCGTACTCGTCTCCTACGGTTTCCTCTTGAACGTATGCTGTAATATGCCAATCACTACGAGATGACTTTTTCGTGATGATATTGATGATTCCCGAAACCGCATTCGCTCCATATTGAACGCCCATAGCACCTTCTACGATCTCAATTCGCTCTATATCATCTAGGTTGATGAGCGTAAGGTCAATGTTGTTGCCTACTCCTTCTTCGTTGATCACCGGAATATTGTCGATCAATACTTTGAAATACTGACTGTCAAGTCCGAATAAGCTCACGCCGCTTTTTCCGGTGCCGGTATTGGGTGTAATATTCAAGTTGAGCGTCGTGTTCAAGACGTCTGCTAGGGTGTTCGCCGCTTGACGTTCGATGTCACGTCTACTGATCACTTTTACTTCCACCACCGATTTGTTAACGGCTTGTGGATTGATCTGTCCGGTAACCACCACTTCCTCTAATTGTTCAGGCTGAAGGGTGTCTCTTACTTGCTCATTTTGGGAAGAGAGGCTTTCGCAAAACAACGTAGCCAAAAGGGCAAAAAAAATCGTCTTTTTAAAAGATAACTGCATCCGAAGTTTTTCAATTTCGGGGCAAAGCTACACACTAAAGTTTATTTAGAACAAATAAAAATAAGAAAATTTAGAAATTTAACGGTTTGGTAAAAACGAAATCGTTTTAGTGGAAAAGAAGGGCTTCAACGGCAGCAATAGACTGGGCATTTTCTACAGAGAAGTCGCCAATTTTTGTTCTGCGAAGGGCTGAAAGATACGCACCATTGTTGAGCGCTTTGCCAAAATCATGCGCCAACGATCGTATGTAGGTTCCCTTGCTACAAACAATTCGAGCCTCTACTTTGGGTAGCGAAATATCGATAATTTCAAAGGTCATGATTTGCACGTTTCTGGTAGGAATATCAACTTCTTGTCCTTTTCGTGCATATTCATATAACCGTTTTCCCTCTTTTTTTACGGCGGAAAAAATAGGCGGTTGTTGCTCAATGGTTCCTAGAAAATTGGGAACGATGTTACGAATTTTTTCTTCCGTAATTTCTGAAATATCAAAGGTTTGATCCACATCAGTTTCCAGATCATAACTCGGAGTGGTCGCTCCTAGGTGGAAGGTCGCTACATACTCCTTTTCTTGCGCTTGAAACGTTTCAATCTTTTTCGTGAACTTTCCGGTACAGAGAATGAGGAGTCCGCTGGCCAATGGATCTAGCGTTCCGGCGTGGCCTACTTTAATTTTTTTTATTCCGAAGCGTTTTTTGATGAGCCACCGCACCTTATTGACCACCTGAAAAGAGGTCCATTCCAAGGGTTTGTCGATTAATAGTACTTGTCCGTTTTTAAAGTCTTCCAGCGTCATGCGGCAAAGCTAACGATAATGGCCAAGATACCCACGATCAAGCAGTACACAGAAAAATACCGAAGCTTACTTCGCTTTACCAACCGGATCATCCAGGTGCAAGCTACGAGTCCGGCTAAAAAAGCAGCGATAAATCCGGCGCCCAGAAGCGTGTAGTTGGCTTGCTGTGGGTCGAGATCCCCACTAAGTAAGTCTTTTGCAATTTTCCCGAAAATCAAAGGCACGACCATTAAAAATGAGAAGCGAGCGGCTTTCCCCTTATCGTTGCCCAACAATACAGAGGTAGAAATGGTAGCCCCGCTTCGGGAAATACCCGGAAGCATGGCCACAGCTTGGGAAATTCCGATAATAAACGCATCGCGATACCGCACCGGCTTTCCGGTGTTCTTGGCGCGATCGGCCAGCCAAAGTAGGAATGCCGTTACAAGGAGCATGGCGCCTACAAAGGCGATATCACCTCCAAAAAAGGCTTCCAGTTGTTCTTCAAATAAGACGCCGATAAGTGCTGCCGGGAGCATGGAGATAATGATTTTCAGTGAGAAACGCGTCTCTTCATTCCATTTGAATTGAAAAAGCCCTCGTAAGATTTCAAAAACATCCTTACGGAAGACCACCAGCGTACTCAAGGCGGTGGCAAAATGTAGAATGACGGTAAAGAGCAGACTTTCTTCAGGAACCGATTGATCCCCAAGAATCGCTTTTCCTAATTCTAGGTGTCCGCTGGAAGAAACCGGTAAAAACTCAGTGAGTCCTTGAATGATACCAAGGAGGATCGCTTCCCAAATCTCCATGGGTTAGTCGTTCTTAGTAGGGTTCAGAAGAATGGCATAGACCTCAATACCAAAACCGATCAAGATAAGCGCCGGGGCCAGCCGAATACGGCGCCAACTATAGATCTCTGGATTGAAAACATTGGGATCATCGCTGCCACCTCCGGCCATTAAAATAAAGCCAAGCACGATAAAGGCAATGCCAATAAGCATGAAAAGGTAATTCTTCCGTTCAAATAGGAATTGTTGTTTCTTAGCTTCTTCTCTGCGTTTTTTTTCGCCCATGACTTAGTTAAATTCTGAATAAATAACAGTGTCATCCACCATTACTTGTGCAATATGATTGCTTGTGCCCAATAGGGTTTTAGCAAGGTGCAAGGTAACGGTTTTGTTCAAAATATCCTCGTTCAGCCCATGTAAAGTGAGTCCGTTTTCGAGTCCGCGATTGATGTAGTAGGAAGCTCCTTCCGAATCTGTGAGGGTGATATCGTAGGAAGTACCTTCGGAAATAGATTGAACATGAACCGTGGTGACCTCACAATTCTCAGACTGTGCATCTGAAATGATACAACTATTCAGTAGAAACAATCCTAAAAGACTTAACGCAATGGCAGAAATGATAATACTTTTTTTCATAGGATTCAGATTTAATAATATAATTCGTCGGTTCGTAAGTTCAAGAAACGTTGCGTGGCAAAGAAGGTGCTGAGCCACACAATAAAGATTCCGATAAGAAACACCCCTAAAAACAACGCTCCTAACAAAAGGGTGTCTTCCAATAATTGTAATTCCGGAAAGCTTTGATGCAGTGAATACAACACGGCGCCCATCCCGATCAAAGCCAAGATCGCACCAATGATTCCCAGTCGCACGCTTTTCCAAATAAAAGGTCTTCGAATAAAACTTTTGGTGGCTCCTACCATTTGCATGGTTTTGATGGTAAAGCGTTTTGCGTAGACGGAAAGTCGGATTGAACTATTGATCAGCAACACTGCAATAAATAGAAAGACACTACTAATGATGAGTACCCACAGACTCACTTTCCGAACGTTTTCAGTCAGTAAGGCGATCAAGGGTTTATCATACACCACTTCGTCCACAAAATTACGTGTCAGGATCTCCCCACTGATAGCTTCTAATTGTTCGGGAGAGACAAAATCGGCTTGTAAATACACATCAATACTATTCTGCAATGGGTTATAGCCCAAAAACTCCATAAAGTTCTCGCCAATGGCGTCAGTGTGCTCTTCGGCGGCGGTTTCTTTACTGATAAATTCAGCCGACTTGGTATACTCGGCCATCGCCAGGCTCTGTTCCAGTTGGTTGATCTCCACTTCTTTGGCGGTATCTTTCAAGTAGACCGTAAGCGCGATCTTCTCTTTAAAATGATCCGCAACTTTCTTGGTGTTCAACACCAAAAGTCCAAGCAACCCTAATAAAAACAACACAAGTGCGATACTGATCACTACTGAGAAATAGGAAGAAA
This sequence comes from Flavobacteriaceae bacterium UBA4166, assembly GCA_002379985.1. Lineage (GTDB taxonomy): Bacteria > Bacteroidota > Bacteroidia > Flavobacteriales > Flavobacteriaceae > DFVG01. The sequence goes on along the minus strand of DFVG01000025.1, from coordinate 16,249 downwards.
TCAACCGTCGTTTTTGATACTTTTCAAAAGAAGTTGCCATAAGAGTTGCTTAGTTTGGGTAAAAATACGAGAATTTTAGCCTACATACTCTCAACGAGAAATTTTTGTTTTTCGTCTTTATGTTCGGCTGCATTTTAAAATAGAAAGGTACTAGAACACATCTTTGTATTGTTTTTTGGTTTGTTACTGGGCATTTCAGACAATAGCCTTAAATTTGCCGTCCAGATTTCAAGCGATATGACTAACTACCCTTTCAACGAGATTGAAGCCAAATGGCAGGCCTATTGGGCCGAAAAAGGTACTTTCCACGCCGCTAACGATAGCGAGAAGCCAAAATATTATGTATTAGACATGTTTCCGTATCCTTCGGGAGCCGGATTACACGTAGGGCATCCACTAGGCTATATCGCCAGTGATATCTATGCCCGCTACAAACGACATAAAGGCTTTAATGTGTTGCATCCGCAGGGGTATGATTCATTCGGACTTCCAGCCGAGCAGTATGCGATTCAAACCGGGCAACATCCCAGAAAGACGACGGAAGTTAATATCAAAAGGTATCGCGAACAATTAGATAAGATCGGTTTCTCTTTCGATTGGAGTCGGGAAGTACGTACTTCAGATCCGCACTATTACAAATGGACACAGTGGATCTTCATGCAACTGTTTGAAAGTTGGTACGATAAAACCCAAAATAAAGCGCGCGCGATAGCCGAACTTATCGATTTATTCGCTTCGGAAGGAAATCAAAAGGTTTCTGCTGCTTGTGATGACGATGTGCAGTCCTTCGATGCCGCTACGTGGAAAGGATATTCTTCTGAAGAACAACAAGAAATCTTACTGAAATATAGACTCACCTATTTAGCCGAAACCGAAGTGAATTGGTGTCCGCAATTAGGTACTGTATTGGCAAACGACGAGATCGTTAACGGCGTTTCCGAACGTGGCGGCTATCCCGTGGTGCGCAAAAAAATGAAACAATGGAGCATGCGCATCACCGCCTATGCCCAGCGGTTGCTAGACGGACTCGATACCATCGATTGGCCACAGCCGTTGAAAGATTCGCAAACCAATTGGATTGGTAGGAGTGAAGGCGCGCGTGTTACGTTTCAGGTAGACGGCCATGACGCTTCTATTGACGTATTTACCACGCGACCTGATACCATTTTTGGTGTGAGCTTTATGACCTTAGCACCAGAGCACGATCTGGTAGCTCAAATAGTAACCAACGAGCAACGTGACGCTGTAGCAACCTATATTGAAGCCACGGCAAAGCGCAGTGAACGCGAGCGCATGGCCGATGTAAAATCTATTTCCGGCGTGTTTACCGGAGCGTATGCGCTGCATCCCTTCTCTGGGAAAAAGATCCCAATTTGGATTGGGGATTATGTCTTGGCAGGCTACGGAACCGGTGCTGTGATGGCCGTTCCTTGTGGTGATCAGCGTGATTACGATTTTGCAAAACACTTTGAGCTGGAGATCCCTAATATTTTTGAAGGAATTGATATTTCTGAAGAAGCGTACGCCGAAAAAGATGCCACACCGCTTGCGAATAGTGATTTCTTAAACGGACTGCCTTATGCGGAAGCCATGCCAAAAGTGATCGAAGCCTTGGAGCGTCAAGGTGCCGGAGAAGGAAAGATCAATTACCGATTGCGAGATGCTGTGTTTAGTCGGCAACGTTATTGGGGAGAACCCTTCCCGGTCTACTATAAGAATGGATTGCCGCAATTGATTGATTGGGAATGTTTGCCGCTTACCCTTCCGGAAGTAGAAAAATACTTGCCTACGGAAACCGGAGAACCGCCCTTAGGGCGCGCCGATGTTTGGGCCTGGAATACCGAAACACAAGAAGTGGTTTCCAACGATCAGATCGATGAAAAGACGGTATTTCCGTTAGAGTTGAACACCATGCCGGGTTGGGCAGGGAGTAGTTGTTATATGTTCCGTTATATGGATCCCGGAAATGAAGAGGCCTTAGCCTCACCTGTTGCGTTGGACTATTGGGAGAACGTCGATTTGTACGTGGGCGGAAGTGAACACGCAACCGGGCACTTATTATACAGTAGATTCTGGGTGAAATTCTTATACGATCGCGGCGTGCTTCCCGTAAACGAACCGTTTAAGAAATTGATCAACCAGGGAATGATCTTGGGGGAGAGTGCATTTGTACATCGCATTGAAGGTGAAAACACGTTAGTTTCCGCAGGAAAATTAAAAGATCAAAAAACGCAGCCTATTCATGCTGATGTATCTTTCGTAAATAATTCTAATGAATTAGATATTGAGGCTTTCAAACAATGGAGACCAGAGTTTAAGGATGCCGAATTTATCACAGAAGACGACGGAAGCTTCAAAGTATCTCGCGAAGTCGAAAAAATGTCGAAGTCGAAGTTCAACGTCGTCAACCCCGACGATATTTGCGAGCAATATGGGGCCGATACGCTTCGGATGTACGAAATGTTCCTCGGGCCGTTAGAGCAAGCCAAACCCTGGAATACCGCAGGGATCACAGGGGTACATTCGTTCTTAAAGAAATTATGGCGTTTGTTCCACGACGATACTGGCTTCCGCGTAAGCGATGCGAGTCCGAGTAAAGAGAGCTACAAAACGCTGCACAAAACCATTAAAAAGGTAGAAGAAGATATTGAGGCGTTCAGTTTTAATACTTCGGTTTCTACTTTTATGATCGCGGTCAACGAACTTACTGCTCAAAAATGTGACAGTCGGGAGATCCTTGAACCCTTGATCGTTTTGATTTCGCCTTATGCACCGCACATCGCTGAAGAATTATGGGAGCGTTTGGGCCACAAGGGAAGCATTTCAACGGTTCCCTTCCCCGAATTCAACGAGGGTTATTTGATAGAGAGTACCAAAGAATATCCTATTTCGTTTAACGGAAAGATGCGTTTTAAGTTGGAATTGCCATTAGACCTTTCTAAAGATGCTATTGAGGCTGCCGTTCTGGCGCATGAGAAAACACAGCAATATTTAGAGGGGCGTACTCCAAAAAAGGTGATCGTGGTGCCCGGAAGGATTGTAAATATAGTTGGCTAGGAGCGCGTACACGTTCTTTTTGTCAGACGGAAAGAAAAGGTGCGATTTTTGTTATAGGATATGTATCTTTAGTATTAAATTAGAAACACATGACAGGCTATTATATCCTTGCAGGAATTATATTTTTAGTAAGCTGGTTGGTAAGCAATCAGTTGAAGCGAAAATTTAAGAAATATTCAAAAGTCCATTTGCAAAATGGCATGAGCGGTAAAGAGATCGCCGAGCGAATGCTGGCAGATCATGGCATCACCGATGTAGAAGTGATCTCGGTGCAAGGCCGATTAACCGATCATTACAATCCCGCGAATAAAACGGTGAATTTAAGTGAACCAGTGTATATGCAACGCAATGCTGCTGCGGCTGCGGTAGCGGCTCATGAATGTGGGCATGCCGTACAACACGCAACAGCGTACAGTTGGTTAACGATGCGCTCTGCAATCGTTCCGGCCGTGAGTGTGGCCAGTAAGCTTTCCAATTTTGTGATCATGGCCGGATTGGTCTTGGCGTTTTCGGGCATGGCCTTCGGAAACTGGATCTTTTTGATCGGGATCGGGCTTTTTGCCTTGACTACCGTATTCTCGTTTATTACCCTTCCTGTGGAATACGACGCGAGTAAACGCGCCTTAGCATGGTTGCAGACCAACAATATCGTCACCGCAGAAGAATACAAAGGATCCAAAGATGCCTTGAAATGGGCAGCACGAACGTATGTGGTTGCCGCTTTGGGATCGTTAGCAACCTTGCTCTATTTTATTAGTTTGTTCTTAGGAAGACGCTAAAAGAAATATGAAACAACAAAAAACCCGTTCTGGAAAGAACGGGTTTTTTGTTATCCTACTACATTGTTTGGGTTGTACCCTAAATATTCGGTAAAGTGTTCTTGAAATTCAATACCGTGGTCTTTTAATTCTTTCAATATGGGCTCGTACACTTCTTTCTTGATAGGTAATTGCACTCCGGGCGTTGTAATTTCTTCATTCAATATCTTGATGGCAGCAATAGCAACGGGCAAGCCCACCGTTTTGGCCATCGCCGTGTGTCGTTGGTTGGTTCCGATGAGAACCATATTACTGTCAATTTGCTTCTTCTCACCCTTGAGCTCATAGCCAAATTTATGATACATGACGATCATGTCTTTCTCGTCTTTTTGAAGGGTCCATTTGTCTTCCAATATTTTTTGTAACGCTTGTGCAGGGGTGGCGTTTTCAATTTCCAGTTTCTTGTTAGGGTTGAAGAGATCGAGCTCTACCAATTTTCCCCACATAAGATCGTCTTGATCGATTTTTAAGGAATGGCGCAGTTTCAGTTCTACGGAATCGGTTGGCGAGTAAGGAAGAAATAGATTTACAAAATCGCGATACGAAAGGTGTTCAGAATTGGGGATGGTATAACCGTCGTCGGTCATTCCCAACTGCACAAACATGTTCCACGCTTTGCTGAAACCTACACGGCGCATGGTGCCGCGGTATAAAGTGAGCACGTCTTCCAGTCCGTATACGCTTCGGTACTTCAACGAATTTCTATTGGCGTAGGCTTCAAAGCGACCGTGTCCTTCGATCTCTAAGAATTCTGTTCTTCGGAACAAACGATGATAAGGAATATACTTATAAGTGCCTTCCTGAATAAACTCAGCCGCACCTCCTTGTCCGGCCAAAACTACATTTCTCGGGTTCCATGTAAACTTATAATGCCAAAGGTTGTCGTCACTTTCTGGGGCTACCAACCCTCCGGTAAAGGATTCGAACAGCAGCATTTTTCCACCGGCATCACGAATCCTATCAATCACCTGCATGGCACTCATATGATCGATCCCGGGATCGAGTCCAATTTCATTCATAAAAACCAATCCTTTTGCCTTCACTTTAGGATCGAGCAATTGCATTTCTTTACTTACATACGAAGCGGTGACGAGGTGTTTTCCAAACTCTAAACAATCTTTGGCCGCTTCCATGTGATAGCGTGCAGGCAACATAGAAATTACAATATCACTATTTTCAATTGCCTCCCTCCGTTGTGTTTCATTGAAAATATCTAAGGGAGTCGCTCTGGCATTTGGGTGATCCCCAATTAAGGATTGTGCATGTTGTACGGAAAGATCTCCAATGGTAATAAAGAGATTTTCACTATCGCTTTTATCTAACAAGTATTGAACAAGACTAGAGGCAGACCGCCCGGCTCCTATGATTAAAATGTGACGCATCGATTGCTTTTTCGTAGATTTGTAAGGGAAACGAATGTACAAATTTTGTAAGCAAACCGCATGACGAAATCGGATAAAAATACCGTAATACTCGGCGCTTTTTTAATGGCGTTGACCATCGGGTTGGGCGCTTTTGGTGCCCATGGATTAAAGGCGTTGGTGGCGACTACTTCTCTAGAAACATTTGAGACCGGGGTGCGATATCAAATGTATCATTCGTTAGCCGTCGTTATGCTGGGATTGGCAAACATGGTTCCGAGAAGTGTTAAGAAATGGCCGGTTCGATTGTTTGTCTTAGGAATGATTCTTTTCTCCGGATCGTTGTACTTATTAACGTTTCAAAATGTTTGGGAAGTGGATCTTTCTGTGGTCGGACCGATTACTCCGTTAGGCGGACTTTTACTCATTTCGGGATGGGTGCTCTTAGGAATACGGTTATTAACAATGAATCGGGATAATTCTGCCCGATAAGGATAAATTCTCTAGTAGATTTTTTATTTTTGTAGCCCACAACAATCTAAAAGTAATGGTCGACAAAAACCAAACTACGAAAACGATTTCGTTAGAACCCTACGGAATCGAGAATGCCACGATTTTTTACCAACTTTCTTCCGAAGAATTACACCAAGAAACGCTCACTAAGGGTCAGGGAACTGAAGCTAGTAGTGGTGCACTTGCTGTGAATACAGGAGAATTTACAGGTAGATCCCCACAAGATCGCTTTATTGTTAAGGATGAGGTGACCAAAGACAGAGTATGGTGGGGAAATATTAATATTCCTTTTGATCCTGAGGCTTTTGATGCATTGTATGCTAAGGTGACCGGATATCTTTCGGAAAAGGAAGTCTACGTACGTGATTCGTACGCTTGCGCAGATGATAAGTATCGTTTGAACATTCGAGTGATCAATGAATATCCTTGGAGTAACATGTTTGCGCACAATATGTTCTTACGTCCTACGGAAGAAGAACTCGCAACTTTTGATCCGGAATGGACCATTGTTAACGCTCCGGGCTTTAAAGCCGATCCGGAAGTAGATGGAACACGACAACACAATTTTGCTATTCTTAATTTTAAAAAGAAAATAGCGTTGATCGGTGGAACCGGATACACAGGAGAGATCAAAAAAGGGATCTTTTCGGCCTTGAACTTTATTCTGCCCGTTTTTAAGGACACCTTGCCGATGCACTGTTCTGCTAACGTAGGGAACGATGGAGAAACTGCTATTTTCTTCGGACTCTCAGGAACGGGAAAAACAACGCTTTCCGCAGATCCCAATCGAAAACTTATTGGAGATGATGAGCACGGTTGGACGCGAGAGAATACCGTCTTCAATTTTGAAGGGGGCTGTTACGCCAAAGTGATCAATCTTTCCGAAGAGAACGAACCCGATATCTATCATGCTATCAAACCGGGCGCGATTCTGGAAAATGTGATCTTGGATGCCGAGGGGAACGTTGATTTTAGCGATACATCGATCACGCAGAATACACGCGTGAGCTACCCGATCTATCATATTGATAATATTCAAGTGCCATCCATTGGCTCCAATCCGAAGAATATCTTCTTCTTAACCGCAGATGCCTTTGGTGTGTTGCCTCCTATTTCTCGATTAACACCGGGACAAGCCGCTTATCATTTCATTAGTGGATACACCGCAAAGGTGGCCGGTACCGAAGCCGGAATCGATGAGCCGACTCCTAGTTTCTCAGCGTGTTTTGGTGCTCCCTTTATGCCGTTGCACCCTACGCACTATGCCGAAATGTTAAGTGAGAAGATGAAAGCATCTGGAGTGAATGTTTGGTTGGTAAATACCGGCTGGACGGGAGGTCCTTACGGAACCGGTTCTAGAATGAAATTGAAATACACACGGGCGATGATCGCTGCGGCACTGGAAGGGCAGTTGAACACCGTTCGTTACGAAACGCATCCGGTATTCGGACTCAATGTGCCGCAACAGTGTCCCGAGGTTCCGGACGAGGTATTAAACCCTAGGGATACTTGGAAAGACAAAACAGCATATGATAGCAAGGCAAAACAATTAGCGCTATCCTTCCTAAAGAACTTTACAAAATTTGAGAGCTATGCCAATGATGAGATCATGGCGGGTGCTCCTCAAGTGAAGCTTGAAGACTAAGAGCACACGATTGTATATATTAAAAAAGCCGATGTTTGAGAACATCGGCTTTATTTTTTGGGTTGAAAGAAGATCCCTTATTTTTTGTTCACTTCTTTAATATATTTTTCAAGCGCCATGGTCATCGACGGTGTTTCCGGGGTCGGTGCTTTAATGTCTACTCGAAGTCCGTTGTCCGTAGCAGCTTTAATGGTGGTGTTTCCGAAGACAGCAATACGCGTGTCATTCTGTTCAAAATCAGGAAAATTGGTCAAAAGTGATTGAATTCCGCTAGGACTGAAGAACACTAGAATGTCATAATACACATTTCGTAGGTCAGAAAGGTCACTTACCACGGTTTTGTAGAAAGTCGCTTGCTTCCAGGTAACTTTTAACTCGTCCAAGATTTCAGGAACCACAGGTTTTAGCTTATCAGAAGAAGGCAATAAGAACTTCTCATTCTTATATTTCTTGATAAGGGGGGTTAGTTCTTGAAAGGTTCGTTTTCCTACGTAGATCTTTCGCTTTCGGTAGACTACATATTTCTGAAGATAATAAGCGACCGCTTCACTTTGGCAAAAATACTTCATGGTATCTGGAACCTTGAAGCGCATTTCTTCGGCGATGCGGAAGAAATGATCGACTGCATTTCTACTCGTCAAGATAATCGCCGTGTATTGGGATAGATCAACTTTTTGGGTTCTCACGTCCTTTCCCGAAACCCCTTCCACATGGATAAACGGGCGAAAATCAATTTTCACTTTCTGCCGTTCGATTAGATCAAAATAAGGAGAATTTTCAATCTTAGGTTCAGGTTGTGACACCAAAATAGTCTTCACTTTCATATACAGCAGTTTTGTTTGTTTTCTCTACAGGTACACCGCGACATGATAGAGGATCACGTAGGGTGAAATTTCGAGTGCGCAAAGATACAAAATAAAATAGAAGAAATTTTTAAAAATGAAATTTCTCTTATTCTTATAGCTGGAAAACAAGCTGATACAATTTATGAGTAGTATGATACCCCCGATGATGATGAGGGCGCCGCGGGAAGGAACGAAGAGATATACAAACAAGACATTTACGATTAACAACAATAAAGCGACCATATTTCGGTAGCTGAGTTTTTGATAGAGATATTCGTTTACTTGCTTTTCAATTGAAAAAATAATCCCTACGATCTTTTCGATACAATATTTTGCCGCAATGAACACAGCATATAAAGTGGCAATTTGAAGTAATAGTAAAGGGCCTTCCACGGTAGTTTCCGGCTGAAAAATTCTGATCGCAAAAAAAATAAACAGAGAGACCGAAAGGATTTGCATTCCGAAGAGCAAAAGATTGAAAGGATGCAAGATCGCATCATTTTTTCCTTGGATCAAAAAATACTTGTTGGTGATGGGCAACAGCATAAATTCCTGAAAGCGTCTGGGATATCGATATTTCACCACCGCTAACAGTATTAAGATTACTAAGAAGATCCAGGTAATATAATCAAAAGACTCCCATGTACGCAACTGGTGTTCCATGTCATAAAGATAGACAAAAGCAGCCCAAAGATACGATGAAAAAAAGTGCTGCTCTTACCAATTTCTTCACAAAACGTTCCTTAAAAAATGGGTACATTTGTTGAAAATTATGGTATCGTATGTCCCGAGCCCTCGTGGTAATACCCACCTACAATGAAATTGAGAATATAGAACGCTTGTTGCGTAATGTTTTCTCGCTTCAACGTCCATTCCATGTGCTCGTTGTAGATGATGGGTCTCCTGACGGAACAGCCACAGCAGTGCGAACCTTGATGAAAGAGTTCCCGGAAGCCCTTCATCTTTTAGAACGTACAGAAAAGGGAGGTTTGGGAACAGCCTATATCGCCGGGTTTCAATGGGCATTGGCACGACCCTATGAGTATATTTTTGAAATGGATGCTGATTTTTCTCATAACCCTAATGATCTGATTCGTTTGTATAATGCTTGTAAACGAGATGGTGCCCATATGGCCATCGGGTCGCGCTATGTGACTGGGGTTAATGTGGTAAATTGGCCCATGAGCCGCGTACTTTTGTCGTGGCTGGCATCCAAGTATGTACGCTGGGTAACGCGTATGGATATTTATGATACCACTGCCGGCTTTGTTTGTTATCAAAGAAAAGTGTTAGAACGAATTAATTTGAATAAAATACAGTTTGTGGGTTACGCGTTTCAGATAGAAATGAAATTTAAGACCTATCTCGCCAAATTTAAGATCGTGGAAGTTCCTGTGATTTTTACGGATCGAACTCGTGGGGAATCTAAAATGAGTGGAGGGATTATTTCCGAAGCGATCTTTGGTGTGATAAAAATGAAATTGAAAAGCATGTTTGGAAGCAACAATTTTAATGAAATCTAAATGAAGAGTTATTTAATAAAAAATGCGAAGATTGTAAACGAAGGAAAAATCCTTGAAGGAGACTGTTTGATCGAAAAAGACCGCATTGCCGAAGTAGGCCCTACCATAAGCGTTAAATCTTCTGATACTGAGGTAATAGATGCCGATGGGTGCTATTTAATTCCCGGGATGATTGATGATCAGGTTCATTTTAGAGAGCCCGGGTTAACGCATAAAGCAACGATTGCTACGGAAAGTAAAGCAGCTGTCGCCGGTGGAATTACCTCCTTTATCGAAATGCCCAACACGGTGCCACAAGCCACCACGGTTGAACTCCTTGAAGATAAATTCAACATTGCTTCGGAAACCTCCTGGGCTAATTACTCGTTTATGTTTGGAGGCACCAACGATAATCTCGAAGAAATTTTAAAGGTTGATACCAAGCAGGTAGCCGGGTTAAAGCTATTTCTGGGTTCTTCTACCGGAAATATGTTGGTAGATGATCCGGAAGTACTGGAAAAGATCTTCAAAAGCACAAACATGGTAATCTCGGCCCACTGTGAGGACGAGGCCACCATCAAAACAAATCTTCAAAAACATATTGACCAATACGGCGACGATATTCCTATGGAATGTCACCCTATCATTCGCAGTGAAGAGGCTTGTTATATTTCTTCGTCAAGAGCGATTGAACTTGCGAAGAAGACCGGAGCACGCCTGCATGTTTTTCATCTTTCAACAGAAAAGGAAACGCATTTATTCAGTAATAAGCTACCGCTTTCTGAAAAGAAGATAACTTCCGAAGTATGTATTCACCATCTTTGGTTCTCCGATGAAGAGTATGCCACCAAAGGAAGCAAAATAAAATGGAATCCTGCCGTAAAAACAGCGAAGGACAGAAAAGGCTTGCTGAAAGCGTTATTAGACGACAGAATCGACGTGATCGCCACCGATCATGCTCCGCATACCTTAGAAGAAAAAGAAAACGTCTACACCAAAGCTCCCTCCGGAGGACCGTTAGTACAACATGCCTTAGTAGCATTGTTTGAGATGTATTTGCAAGGAAAGATCCCTGTAGAAACGATCGTTCAGAAAACGGCACACAACCCTGCTATTTTGTTCCAAGTGAAAGATCGCGGGTACATCCGTAGAGGGTACAAAGCCGACTTGGTCCTTATCGACCCAAATGCCCCTTGGAATGTCACTCGCGAAAATACCTTGTACAAGTGTAAATGGTCTCCTTTTGAAGGAATGGTATTTAAATCAAGAGTAACCCACACTTGGGTTAATGGGGTGTTGGCCTATGCCAATCATAAATTCCCCAACGAATGTCGCGGAGAACGTTTAACCTTCAATAGATGAGACAAATCATAACAAGTTTCTTCGGAATCCTGCTTTTTTTTGGTTGTCAAGATGTAGAGCGACCCGAAAAACCGGAAGATTTAATTCCACAGGAAAAAATGGTCGCCATTTTAGTAGACACCTATTTAGGATCGGCCGCGCAGAGTGTCGCTATTCGTGAAGTGCGACAAAACGGTATTAAGCTCGATTCCTTTCTATATGCAAAACATCAGATAGATAGTACGCAATTTGCAAAAAGCAATGCTTATTACAGCTCTCAATTAGATACCTACATAGCGATTACCGAAGCAGTGGAGCGCGAGTTAGATAATATGAAAACGGTAGCCGATAGTATTTACAAAGCTGAACGTGATAGCATTCAAAATCGCGTGAAGCGAAATTCACAAAGACAAAATACTGTTGAGGAAGAGGAAGAAACTCCTAGTCTCATTCAATCAGTAGAATCTGATGACGCCTGATATCGAGACACGATACGTTGTAGGCTTTTCTCAATCGGAGTGAACTGAACACCCAACAATCTTTGAATTTTTGAAGCATCGTAAAGGTGAAGCGTATACATGCTTCGCACCGTAGCCGGAGGTAATTTCCGTTTCCAACGAAAAATAAAGCTCAACACACCTTCTACCTTGCTTATGAGTTGCATTTTCCATTGGGCTATAAATTTTCGTGGTGGTTTTTTGCCGACCATCGCGGCCATGGTTTCTAATAAGTTCTTGTAGGAGATGTTTTCGCCGACTAGAATAAAACGTTCCTGCGAAACAGTACTTTTCATTAGTGCAATCATACACCGAACTACATCTTGAACATCAACAAGTGCTAATCCGCCAGACGTATAGATCGGGATCCCTCGCATGCCGGTTTTAATAACGGCCGCACTTGCAGAGTCCCAATGACCTTCCCCGATAATCACCCCCGGATTGACAATTACCACTTGAAGTCCTTCCTGACTTCCGCGCCAGACTTCCATTTCGGCTCCGTATTTAGCGATGGCGTAGACGCTGTTTTCCCCTTCGGGATTCCAATGGGTTTCTTCGGAAATAGCAGCACCTTTAACAGCGGTACCTAAAGTGGCGATTGAACTTACGTAACAGAGCTTTTGTATGTGATGCGACAAACAAAGATTGACCACATTGGCGGTGCCTTCCACATTTACTTTTTTAAGTCTGTTGTAATCCTTCGGATCGAAACTAATCAAGGCTGCGCAGTGATACACCTGAGTCACATTCTGAAACGCTGCTTCCAGCGCTGGTACATCGGTAATATCAGCTTGGCGCCATTCTATACGATCAAAAAAGGCATCTGCTTCTGAAGTATAATACTGAAATACTTGACGTACTTGTTCCAGATCACTTCCCTCGCGGAAAAGCGCAAGAACGGTAGTTTCTTCCGTTAACAGATGGTACAACAAATGAGAACCCACTAAACCGGTGGCGCCTGTGACTAAAATCATGATGGGAAGATAGGGGTTTCGACCGAATCAAAAAAAATTACGTACCTTCAGTAAATACTAACTATTAATTATTTTTTATTATGAAAACAACTACTCTTTTGGGGAGAAGGGTAAAAAATCCTCTCTCTCTCTTACTTACCTTTTTAATGAGCTCTCATGGAATCTATTCCCAATCTTTTGAAGAATGTATAACGCCGGACGATAACAGTCCTGATAGTCCTGGAATGTATTCCTACAGTGCAGACCCTGCCGTCAAAGACACGTTAGCACCACAGGTGGTGAATGTTTTTTTTTGGGGCATTCGCGATGCGAATGGCAATAGTAGTAATCCATTGACTGAGTATAAGGCTTTAGAAGCTATTGCTTACATCAATCAAGAATTTAATCCACATAAAATTTATCTAAAGTACCGTGGGTTTCATCAAGTAGACAGTCCGCCCAATATACCCGAAGTATATTATGACGATGGTGACTGCCCTACAACGGGCAATATTGATGCTGACGGATATTCCATCCTTGGTAGGTGTCAAATTCCTGACCTTAGAAACTATATGACGAATAACAATTACTTAAAGGATGATGCTATTAATATCATAGTGCCTGCAGGAATGGATGATTTTGGCGGAGCAGCCTCCGGCAGAACGATACAATATGTACCTACCGGAGGGCTTACCGGGAAGACCTTTATCCATGAATTAGGCCATAATTTTGGATTAGCACACACGCATCAAGGTTTTAGAAGTGTATCCAATTGCGAACGCGTTACCCGAGATCCTTCAGATCCAAATTTTAATGCTGATAGGGCCGGCGATAAGATTACGGATACCGCAGCCTTACCCGACTTTAAAAACGAATATTGTTTTGAAAATGGGTTGCCCACGTCTGATTGTAGTACAAGTTCGGGTTTTGCCTTTTATTATATTGATCAAACGACATGTACTTATACAGGAAATGGAGAAGATTGTGGAGGTGGTGACCCTGATGATGCTACTCCTTATGATATAAAACAAGCAGATGTACAAAATCACATGGGATACGCTAACCCCGACTGTCGTAACCAATTTAGTACAGGGCAATCCATAAGAATGTTAGAAACGATTGCCAATAATAGTGCATTTGCTAATAGAAAGGCACCGATTGCAGCACTTTATGAGCCGTATAAAGGCGAATATTACGAGGCGGGGCCGTTGCCTACCGAACCCCCACTGTTCCAACCGGGATTTGATTACGCATTCCTAGACTGCGATTGCGATTGCCCCCAACCTTCACCCTGGATTGACACTTCGTTTTCGTATGGCTCGTATTCTCTGCTAAGTATTTCTGCCGATGAAACCGATTACAGCCTTATTACCCACCCCAATCATTCGGCGATCGCCATCTTAAACCTTCCCGACCATCCCACGGTAGGTCAAAAAACACGGCGCTGTTACGATAACGACAATCGTAATGCCAAAGACGGGAGTGTCACTCGGTTTCATGATGGGGTTGTAAATGCCAACTATACTACCACCACAAAAGATTCCCTGCAAATTAATGACCCGCAATTAGTACCGCAATTACCGCAGGGGTTATATTTAATTGAAAAGAATTTTGAAGACGGCAGTACCGAAGATACGATGTTGTACAAACAAACCCCAGAGAATGAATAATAGTGTACAACAAGCATTACAACAAGGGTTATTTATGATAGCCCTTGTATATACCACCCTAAGTTGGGCGCAGTTTGGCCCACAACAGGTGATCGATGCCACGCTGGATGGTGCCTTTCAGTTGGCGGTGATCGATGTTGATGGGGATACATTTGTAGATGTTATTGCCTATTCACAAAATAGCGAACAGGTTTATTGGTATAAAAACCTAGCCGGTACCGGGGAGTTTGACACCCGAGAGTTGGTTGGCACGTTAGATTCTTTTGTGTATCTAGGGGTGGGGGATATTGACGGGGATAATGATGTTGATATTGTTGCTTGCGCAAGAGAGATGGAAATTGTGGTTTGGTACGAAAATCTAGACGGTTTGGGCGATTTTAGTGCCTTTAGGGTGATCGATAATAATTTTGAACGTCCCCAAACCCCACAACTGGGAGATCTTGACGGGGATAACGATCTGGACGTGGTGGTGGCTGCCAATTTTGAAGATACCATCTACTGGTTTGAAAATTTGGACGGACAAGGCGATTTTTCCGGCAAGAAGGTGGTGAGTACCCAAGGCACCGATGGCCGGGAAGTGCGTATTGCAGATATTGACGGGGATAATGATATGGATATTGTAAGTACTGCCATTGGCGGCGTGTTTTTAACATGGTATGAAAACCTTGATGGTTTAGGGAATTTCGCCGCTCCAGCAATTATTGATGACATGGGAGGTAGTCTTAGGACTATTGAAGTAGTAGATTTTGATGACGACAACGATATCGATATTTTGGGAGCCGGTGTTTCGCAAGATGATATTTCTTGGTATGAAAACCTTGATGGCATGGGTAATTTTAGTAGCGAAATTATTGTAGAATCTGATGCTCAAGTTTGGAGGGTACAACCCATAGACTTAGACGCCGATGATGATATGGATATATTACTTTCAGAGGCTCTAGGAGAAGGAGTTTCTTGGTATGAAAACCTTGACGGGATGGGTGATTTTGGACCAAAACAGGTAATCACTACCGATGTAGAAGGAAATACTACAGCTATGGGAGGCGACATTGACAATGATGGTGATATGGACGTATTTTCTATTTCTTTAAACGACGATACTTTGGCCTGGTATGAAAATACCACCATTTTTGGGGTAACGGAGATGGCAGGGTCGCCCTGGCAACTCTACCCCAACCCAGTGCAAGATGCATTTTGGCTGAGCGGTGGCAACGAGCCCATCACCAGCCTACGCATTTATGATGCCACGGGGCGCATTGTGATAGTACAACAAAACCCAAGTTTTCCTTTGGACGTATCTTCGCTCTCTGTAGGGCTTTGGTGGGGGCATTTTGAAACTGATGAAGGTATTATACCCTTTAAGTTTATTAAGAAATAACACTTTTCAGTACAATATTTTTGCCGTTGCTCTAGGCTGAGTATCTTTGCCAAAAACAGCGATATGCCCACCAATTTTGTTGAAGAATTACGATGGAGAGGGATGGTTCATGACCTAATGCCCGATACCGAAGAACACTTATTAGAAACCATGCGAAGCGCCTACGTTGGCTTTGATCCTACTGCCGATTCGCTACACATCGGGAATTTGGTCCCCATCATGTTGTTGGCGTTTTTTCAACGGAACGGACATCGCCCGGTGGCCTTGGTAGGCGGCGCGACAGGAATGATTGGAGATCCTTCGGGAAAATCTTCTGAGCGTAATTTGCTGGATGAAGAAACACTTCGTCACAATCAGGAGTGTGTGCGCCATCAATTATCACAATTTTTAGATTTCTCTTCCGGTAAAGACAACCAAGCCGTGATGGTCAATAATTATGACTGGATGAAGGAGTTTTCTTTTTTAGGCTTTATTCGTGACGTTGGGAAGCATATTACCGTCAATTACATGATGGCCAAAGATTCGGTAAAAAACCGTGTCAAAGGAGAGGAGACCGAAGGCATGTCGTTTACCGAATTCACCTACCAACTGGTGCAAGGCTATGATTTTATGCATTTGTACAAGCACCACGAGTGTACGTTGCAGATGGGCGGAAGCGACCAGTGGGGA
>DFVG01000022.1 GCA_002379985.1 Flavobacteriaceae bacterium UBA4166 | reverse complement strand
AAGCCGGTAGCGACCGTATCGGTGGGGGAAAACGCCTCTCCTTTTCCTTGGTTGTCTGTCGGTGCATCGGTGATGTAAGTGTTTCCGGAACCTAAGTGTTTACACTCAGTTCTTAGTCCGCCCAAGTATGTTACTTTTGACGTACTCATTTCACCACCTCCAAATCTAAGTTTTTATTGTACTTGATAATGTACAACGCTTGATTTTGATATCCGGAAAAGAACTTTTTGTTATAGCGAAATTTATTCCCAACATATTCTGTTTCGTAGTCACTTTTTACCGCATCATAAATATCATCTTGGGTGGAAGCCAATCGCAGAAGGATGTCATAGGTGATATCGAAGCCGCGTACGGCAAACTTATTAGGAAGCACTCCATATTTGTTTTTATAGCTCACCAAAAACGGATCTTTCTCGTCTAATTTGTAATGTTTGCTGATCGAAGGAAAGGTAAAGTTCAAATTGGCCAAATGCATATTGCTAATATCATCGTAATCATAGACATCGCCTTTATCCAACGTAAACAAACGCAGTTTGTAGTTTTCCGGCATTCCATTGAGTAGGCCCACAACATTACTCACCAGGACCGGATCAGAAGATTCTAAAATCACCCAATTCTCTTTTCCTGAAGTGTCTAACTTTCCGGCAATATCCGTTTGATACAGAAACCCTTTTTCTCTAGGCATAATTGATTTTGCCTGCGGAAGAATTTCCATCACAGCAGCTTTGCTTGCCTGATATTTCTTATCGGTTATGATGACCACATTTTTATTGATCGCGTTTGTTTCTAGATACGTTAGCATTGCATCTTTCAGCATATCATCTGAGGGTATTGTTTGAAACAAATTAGAGCTGAGATCAATCGTGCGATTGCTCAGTGGTGAAAATACTGGGACATTATCGCGTTTTAGCTCGGAAGCGGCACGTTCTACATTTTTTTGTAGTAAAGGGCCAATGACCGCTTGCGTATTATTCAGATTATTGTTGGCGATCAAGGAGCGCACGCGTTGTTCGCTAGCTTCGGTATCAAATACCTGAAGGTTTACCGAGATCCCTTGATCTTTTGCAAATTCAGCAGCCATTAATACGCCACTATAAAAATCCAACGCCACTCGAACGGTACGTTGTTCTTTTAAGATCTTCTCTTGAAGGGCGGTAGAATCAGATTCAACTCGATTCAACATAAAAGGCAACATTACCACAAGGCTTTTTCGATCGCGATTGGTAATGTTATTCTCTAGGTTGATGACTCCCATAGCCTCTGAAACTTCGTCTGAGGCTGCTTTCGGAATTTTAAGGATCATTCCCTCTTTGAGTCCGTTTTTCGCATATGGGTTGAGCGCAACGATTTCTTCTTCGGAAAGTCCTAATTTCACTTTTAAACGATAAAAGCCTTCTTTGGGTTGCACTTCGTAAAAATCAAACTGACTATCCTCGATCACGGCCGAATTGACCACCGATTGTTCTCCCACAGTGAGTTCATACCCAATGGGCAGGTTTTCCGGCAGATTGGGATTCAAAGACCGTAACTCTGCCAGCGTCATTCCATACTTTCTGGCAATGCCGAATTGTGTTTCTTTAGGCTGTACGACATGTACCGGACCCGAAGCAGCTGGGTTAGTAGTGTTTGAAGTTTCAGTAACGACTGTCGAAGGTTTCGATCCCACGGGAATTTGAAGGCGCTCGCCTTTTTTCAGTTGTGCTGCGTATAAATGCTTATTATATTTTTTAATGTCGTCAACGGTAGTATTGTATTGTTGTGCGATGCTGAAAAGGGTTTCTTTACGTTTTACACGATGGGTTTTAAAAGATAACCCTTCATCGGTCGCGATCTTTTCAGCGTTGCTTGGCAAGATCAGTACACTATTAGAGCTAATACCATTCTTTGCATCCGGATTAAGTCGATAGATAGCATTCTCCGAAAGTCCGTATTCTTTGGCGATACTATATACCGTTTCGCCTTGTTGTACCCGATGGGTTTTATACGAATTTTGTGAAGGCTGGGAATAGCTTCCGCAGCCCATTCCGATTACGCACACCAAAGCAATAAAGAGCGTGTATCTCATAAGAAGTTTTGCAGTTATTTCGTTTAGATTGATCATTCCCACTCTATGGTAGCGGGCGGTTTTGAGCTAATGTCGTACACTACTCTATTAACGCCTTTTACTCGGTTTATTATATGATTACTGATTTCTTGTAAAAATTCATATGGTAAATTTACCCAATCTGCGGTCATCCCATCGGTAGATTCTACGGCACGTAAGGCAACCACTTGTTCGTAGGTACGTTCGTCTCCCATCACACCTACACTTTGCACGGGAAGTAGAATCGCTCCTGCTTGCCACACCATATCGTACAAATTCCAATTTCTCAAACCATTGATGAAGATGGCGTCTACTTCTTGTAAGATACGAACTTTTTCGGCAGTAATATCGCCTAAAATTCGGATGGCCAATCCGGGTCCCGGAAATGGGTGCCTCCCCAAGAGGTTCTTATCCATTTCGAGCTCGGCTCCTACGCGACGCACTTCATCTTTAAATAACATGCGCAGCGGCTCAACAATTTTCAATTTCATAAAATCAGGCAAGCCTCCTACATTGTGGTGCGATTTGATCGTCACGGATGGACCATTAACAGAAACACTTTCAATCACATCCGGATAGATGGTGCCTTGCGCCAGCCAATCAACTCCTTTGATGGCCGTTGCCTCATCGTCAAAAACCTCGATAAAGACCTTCCCGATGATCTTACGTTTTGTTTCCGGATCGCTAACGCCTTTCAACGCTTCCAAGAACCGCGCCGAAGCATCCACACCTTTTACATTCAGCCCCATGTCTTTGTATTGCATCAATACATCACTGAATTCGTTCTTCCGAAGCAGACCATTGTTCACGAAAATGCAATACAGGTTTTCTCCTATAGCCTGATGCAATAACATCGCGGCTACCGAAGAATCTACGCCACCACTTAGCCCTAGCACTACTTTTCCGTTGCCTACTTGATCTTTTAGGGCTTGCACAGTAGTATCAACGAATGCTGCGGGAGTCCATGATTGCTCCACACCGGCAATCTTGGTAAGAAAGTTTTCCAGAAGTTGTCTTCCGTCGGTGGTATGATACACTTCCGGATGAAACTGAATGGCATAGGTTTCTTCATTCTCAATGCGATAAGCAGCATTCAGCACATCCGCCGTACTTGCTAGTCGGATGCCTCCTTCCGGCAGGGCTGCAATGGTGTCACTATGACTCATCCACACTTGTGATCCTTCCGGAACAGCTTCAAATAAGGTTTCTTCAGCCTTAATCATACTCAATTTCGCACGACCGTATTCGCGAATGTTACTAGGTTCCACACTACCGCCGTTGAAATGAGCGAGATACTGCGCGCCGTAACAAACCGCTAAAATCGGTTTGTGACCTTTTATTTGGGAAAGGTTAGGATGCGGCGCATCCTCGGCGCGCACCGAAAACGGACTCCCGGAAAGGATGACGGCTTTAAATTCTGAAAGGTCTTCAGGAATATTATGATACGGGTGAATTTCGCAGTAAATATTGAGTTCACGAACCCTTCTTGCAATAAGTTGGGTATACTGCGATCCAAAGTCAAGGATTAGGACGTTGTTTTGCATAAGCAAAAATAGGATGTTTTTTTCATTGAGATCAATATATTTCCTTGAGATTTTCCCCAAAAAAAGTAAAAAACACGGAGTGGTTGGTCATTTGCTCGTTAAACATTTGCTAAATGCACTGGTATGAAATCTCTGTGGGCGTCTTTTCCAGTACATTTAAATTATGATAGAAAAAGAACTGATCGATACCATATGCAACCATCTTGAAAAGGAAGTTCCCGTCAATGAAATTCTTCCTGAAAGCGGGTATTTACATATCGACAAATTGCTTCCATTTATTTGTGTGTATCGATTTAAGGAACCCGATGCCTATTTTTCGGGTTTATTAAAAACACAGGCTTCTTTTATACACGTTAAAGATACCGTCGATATTTCTAAGTTGTTAGAATGTCTTTCGATAACGGTTTCAGAAAAATTAAATGCCTTTCTCATTTTAGAAATGTGGCCCCTGCGGAAAGATCACGAAGCCGAATTTGAGATCTACTGTCCCAAGGGAAAAGCGCCTGCTACGGTGAAAGCGTTGGAATCGGGAATTAATGAAATGCGTGTGATCTATCCTGAACTTTCCGTTACGGTAATGGATTCGCATCAACGCCATCCCGATCATTTAGAGCCTTTACTGAATATTGAAGATTCCAAAGAAAGTGGAAGTTTGATCATTGGCTTGGGAGTTCCTACCATCTACGAGCGTCCTGAAGAGAACGAAGTATATTCTATTTTTTACCGCAAGTTCTATTCGCGCTTTTCGGAGGTCATAAAACGCGCGGTGTATGAATTCATTCGTGTACAAACATCCAACCCGTATGAACATTATCTCATGCTGGGAAAGACAAATCTGGACAAAATAACGTTGGAAGCCGATGAAGCTTTGGCGGCAATCAGTGAAGGAATGTCCTTTTTGTTACGAACCACTCCGGTGAATAGTTCACAAGAGTGGGAAAAATTCAAGAAGAGCGATTTTGAAAAGAAACCTGCTTTTACCTACCGACTGATCGCCTTAGATCCGGAGCAAGAAAAAAGAAAACTGTACGACATTCCTATTGATAAAATAGACGATCCTACCATTGCCTATATTTTGCGAGACAAACGCCTTGAAATTGAAAAGCAATTAACTATGCTGGAAGAACGAGGCACCGATAGTTTTCGTTTTATAGGGGAAAGTCTGTATGGAAAAGTGGAAGAACGCACTATGGAGGAGGCACGAAAGATCCTGAAAAAATTTCCGCATGGCGAAAATCAAGCGATCAAAGAACGCTATACCTGCCACGAATTTGCTGCACATGCTCAGAAAGAATTGGAGTATTATCAAGAGCAGTTTCCTCGTCAGAAACTAACCATAGAGATCCGAAAAGATGTGGCCGGTATTATGGTTTCGGAAACACAACTTCTCATCAGTACCGAAATGTCTATGGATGCCGAACGTTGTGATGCCTTGATCCAACATGAGATTGGAACCCATATTCTTACTTACTGTAACGGTCGATCACAGCCATTGCGACAAATGTATACGGGTTTTGCCGGGTACGACCAACTTCAGGAAGGATTGGCGGTATTGGCCGAGATTTTAGTCGATGGCGTAACCGTGAACCGCATACGCCTGCTCGCCGGAAGAGTATTAGCAGCCGATTCTATGGTGAAAGGTGCAAGCTTTTTAAAGACCTTTACCATGCTAAACCAGAAATATAATTTTCAAGAAAAAACAGCTTATTATATCACGATGCGCATCTATCGTGGAGGCGGACTCACAAAAGATGCTGTCTACTTGGCCGGTTTAATTGATGTGTTAGAGTACTTGAAACAAGGTGGAAAATTAGAAACGCTCTACACAGGAAAATTCAACGTAAATCACGTACCGCTCATTGAAGAATTATTGCATCGAAACGTGTTACACGACCCTATTTTACCGCGTTTTTTAGAACGAGAATCTGTTCAGAAAAAACTGAAAAAACTTCGTAAAGGAATTGAACTCACCGAATTGCTAAACTAAACAACCTATGAAAATTGCTTTTATCATCAACGACCATGCTACCGAAAAGCCCAATTTCACGACGCCGGCACTAGGTTTTGCTGCCTACAGAAGAGACCATGAGGTATATTTTATTGGAGTGGGAGAACTCGCATATTCTTCGGAAGGACATATGACAGCTCGCTGTAAAACCGTAAGTGGAAAAAACTTTAAAACCCAAAAGACCTATTTTCAGGCGGTTCAGAAAGAACCCTTTACGCGAATCACTTCGGAAGAGTTAGACGTACTATTTCTAAGAAATGACCCTTCCGACGAAATCAACGAACGCGAATGGGCACAGAATGCCGCTTTTATCTTTGGAGGGATTGCCAGAAACGACCGTGTTTTGGTAGTAAACCATCCCAAGAGTTTGGCCGAAGCTGTAAACAAAATGTATTTTCAACACTTTCCGGAAGTACTTCGACCTAAAACCATTATTACTCGCGACCCGGTTGAGATCAAAGAATTTTTTAAATCACAAAAGCAAAAAATGATCTTGAAGCCATTGCAAGGCTCGGGAGGTAAGAATGTGTTTTTGATGAACGAAAAAAATGAACAAAACCTCAACCAAACGATTGATGCCATCGCGAGAGACGGTTTCATTATTGCGCAAGAATACCTGCCGGACGCGAAACAAGGAGACATTCGATTGTTCCTAATGAATGGTGAACCCTTGCAAGCCAATGGGAAATACGCCATTATGCAACGCGTAAATGCCTCATCTGATATTCGTAGTAATATTCATGCCGGAGGAAAACCGGAAAAAGTGAAGATGACCGATCAAATCATGGAATTGGCTGAGATCGTTCGTCCCAAATTGGTACAAGACGGAATGTTCTTAGTGGGCATTGATATTGTTGGAAATAAGCTGATGGAGATCAATGTATTTAGTCCCGGCGGACTTAATGTGATGGGACAAATGTATAAAGTTGATTTTGCCACGGAAGTGATCAAATCGCTTGAAAAAAAGGTGTATTATAACGAGACCTACCAGAACTATTTGTTCAACAGTCGTTTGGCAACGCTCTAAAGCGTAAGTACCGTAAATTCATCGACCAATGGATCTAACTCTTGTTTCAAAACATCTAGTAAACGCGTACCGTATTCGATGTACAATTCTGAAAAGTTTTGAGAGCGTTCTTGCAGGCTTCCATTAGGAAATAACGTATCCTGAAGCAAGGTTAACCGTTCGAGCTCCTCAGACAATTTTCTTTTTTGTGCTCTTAAAAGGCGTTTTTCCAAATGATCGAGTCCGTTGAGCTGCTTTTTTTCCTGTGCTCCTACCGCCCCCAAAAACGAAGCATCGGTTTGTTCTGCAAGTCGATAGAGTGCCTCAAACTGTTCTTGTAAATGCTTCCGTTGTGGGGTAAAGTCGATGTCTATTTCTGAAATCTGTTTCGTATGTTTCGTTTTTAATTCGTGCTGCGGAAGGAATAGCGCTTCTGTAGAAACATTTAATCGCTGTAACTTTGCCTCGATCTTTTCCGAAGAAAGCAAGACCGAATTCCGAAGCAACAACATAGGAAACGGAACCGCTACGGCATTAAAATAATCTTTTAACTGCAGCCAGTAGGCCAACTCTCCACCTCCGCCAATGTAGCACAGATTAGGTAACACCACTTCTTGATACAACGGTCGTAGTAATGCATTGGGGGAGAATCGTTCCGGATGTTTTTTAAGTTCTTCTTTCAACTCTTCTCGAGAGAACTGTATTTCGGTTTCTAGCACAAAATAAGTGTCTTCGCGTTGTACGATGCGCTCTCGCAATCCGTCTTTGATGTAGAACAAATTGATCTCGCGTGGATGTACCTGCTCTTGATATCCCAAGGAGGTAAGCTTTTCGGTGGTTTCAGTAACTTTTGAAAAGGCGGTTTGCTGTAAAAGCTCTTCTTCCATATAGGGAGCGAAGACTGTTTTTAAGTCGGCTGAATCTCCGTCAAGAATCACCAATCCGTAATCCTTGAACAATTCATTGGCAATATGTCTTGTGGCATCTACCAACGTTTCGTGGTCTAAGTAGGCTTTTTTAAATAAAGTAGTGAGTTGTTGTGCGTTTTTACTACTGCCAATTTCTTTTTGAAAGAGCTCGGCAACCTCTTCAAGACCTTCTGTGGACAAGCGACCCACCGGACCCGAAGCATTACGATTCCATTGCATTTTTTTTCCGTGGGTGTTAAAATAATTGATCTCTTCAAAATCGTGATCCTCAGTAGCCATCCAGTACACGGGCACAAACGCATACTCAGGATATTTTTGTCGTAACGATTCCGCTAGATTGATGGCCGAGAATATCTTGTATAAAAAATACAAGGGCCCGGTAAACAAATTAAGTTGATGACCCGTGGTGACCGTGAAGGTGTTTGATTCTGCTAAAGCAGAAATGTTCTTTTTGGTGGCTTCGGAAGTGGGAAGTCCAACATATTGTTTCTGCAAGGAGGCAACCAATTGCTCACGTGTGGTACTTGAATACTTTTTTGTTTTTTCTTTGAATTGTTCGGAAGCATTTTCCAAAGACGGATACCGATGATAAAACGCTTCGAGCGTTTCTTTCCTTTGAAGATAATCACATATAAGGGCTGAAAAATACCCTGTTTCGGCATACGGAATCGTAGTCTTAATCATAGAATACATTGGATAGCAGCATCAAAAATAGTTACTTTTCGGCGTACTCCCCCTAAAATAACGTTAATACCTGTAAGGTGTGATTAAGCCAACACATTTCCATGAGAAAATGTATCTTTAAACTTTTAAACTAAATAGGCATTCATGTTACGATATCTCTCCTTGTTTTTCCTCTTGATCAGTGTAAAAAGTGTAGCTCAGTTAAAAAGCCCTGCCGAATTCCTTGGGTATGAAATCGGCACTCAGTTTTCACGTCATGCAGATGTGGTCGATTATTTTGAACACGTGGCGTCAGAAAGTGAATGGGTTACTTATAATTCCTACGGAAAAACGTACGAACGTAGGCTGCTCACCTACGCCATTGTAACGAGTCCAAGTAACATGAACTCCTTAGAAACGCTTCGGAAGAATCATTTACAAAATGCAGGCATTCGGCCGGGAAACGGTACTTCAGACAAAGCAGTCATATGGTTAAGCTATAACGTTCATGGGAATGAGGCTTCCAGTACGGAAGCTGCCATGAGCACCCTCTACAAACTGATCACAGAGAAGCAAGATTGGTTGCAAAATACCATTGTCATCATTGACCCATGCGTGAACCCCGACGGGCGTGATCGATACGCCAATTGGTACAATCAAGTAAAAGCCACCCCTTACAACCCGAAGCAAGTTGCCACCGAACACAATGAGCCTTGGCCGGGAGGACGCCCAAATCATTATTTATTCGACCTCAACAGAGACTGGGCCTGGGCCTCTCAAGTGGAGAGCCAACAACGTCTAAAAGTCTACAATAAGTGGATGCCGCATGTACATGTCGATTTTCACGAGCAAGGGATCAACGAGCCGTATTATTTCGCACCGGCCGCCGAGCCATACCATGAGGTGATCACCGACTTCCAGCGAGATTTTCAAGAAGAAATTGGGAAGAATCACGCCAAGTACTTCGATCAGGAAGGTTGGTTGTTCTTTACGCGAGAGCGATTTGATCTACTCTATCCAAGTTATGGTGACACCTACCCTACCTTTATGGGAGCTATTGGAATGACCTACGAACAAGCCGGGCACGGACGTGCCGGTCTTGGCATCAATACCGACGAAGGCTTCGAATTGACACTGGTCGATCGGGTGGCGCATCATACCACCACCGGACTTTCAACCGTGGAGGTGGCCAACAATAATATTGACCGATTGAATCGCGCGTTCAAAGCCTATTTTAAAAACGATGACCTCAAGTACAAGTCGTATGTTCTCAAAGGACATCCCGACAAGATCAAGGCGCTTACACAGCTTCTCGACCTCCATGAGATCGCCTATGGGGTTACTTCAGAAACAGCTGTCAATGGTTATCGCTACGGAACCAACGACACGGGCAGTATGCAAAGTGCTGGAGCATTGGTGATAAGTACCAACCAACCGAAAGGTAAAATGGTAAAGGTATTATTTGAACCCAATGCCGCTTTGAGCAATCCGCTTACCTATGATATTACGGCGTGGAGTTTACCACAAGCATACGGTTTGGAAGCGGTGGCAAGCACTCGCTTGATTGCTGCCAATGGCTCGAACAGCAATGTTCCTGTGGTCAATCAGGTAGGTCCGCAAGGGGCGGGTTACATTGTTTCATGGAATAGTTTGTACGACGCAAAATTTCTTAGTGAACTGTTACAACAAGACATCAAAGTTCGTTTTTCAGAGAAAGACCTCATCTTTAACGGAAAAGAATTTGCTCGCGGAAGTCTGCTGATCACCAAAAGCGATAATCGAAAGCTTGATAATTTTCAAGAATTAGTTGCTAAATCAGCCAACAAACACGGAAGAACACTACACGCCATTGCCAGTAGTTTTAGTGATAATGGTACCGATTTTGGTTCGCCCGATATTAAGTTGGTTCCTAAGAACAGGATTGCCGTCTTACAAGGTGAGGGCACTTCCTCCTTAAGCTATGGGGCAATTTGGCACTTTTTTGAACAACAATTACAATATCCTGTCACTTCCATTAATACCAATGATTTTAATCCGAAAGCATTACAGCAATTTGATGTGTTAGTGATGCCCAGCGGATGGTATGGCGCTATGGCTTCGGAAGAGGCTATGGATGGATTGAAAGATTGGATTCGTAGCGGCGGAAAAGTCATTGCAATTGGCAATGCAGTTAGTGCCTTTAGTGGTCAAAGCGGTTTTGACCTAGAGCGTAATAAAGAGGAGGATTCTTCCGAAGAAAATTCCGAAGAAATAGCACTTATCCCTTATGATCAACGAGAACAATCCCGACTTACCAATTTCATTACCGGAAGTATTTATAAGATCAAATTAGACTCTTCTCACCCTATGGCCTTTGGGTATGACGACACGTATTTCAGTTTAAAACTAGGGAGTTCTTCATACCGTTATTTGGAAAATGGCTATACGGTAGGGTATATTGGCAATGAAGTAGAAACATATTCCGGATTTTCGGGAGATAGCGCGAAAAATAAACTCAAAAACTCGATGATCTTCGGAGAAGCACGAATGGGCGGTGGCAGCATCGTTTATATGGTAGACGATGTGCTTTTCAGAAGTTTTTGGGAAAACGGAAAATTATTGTTCGTGAACAGTTTATTCTTTGTGAATAGTAACGTATATCGCTTGTAGATCACTTATCACGCATGGATATCTCTTTGGGAGAAATGCCGTATTTTTCTTTGAAAATCTTCGAAAAATAGCTTCTACTGGACAAGCCCAGCTCATAGACCACTTCAGAAACATTCTTGTTCTCTGTAGTGAGCATTTTCAAGGCCAGCTTCAAACGGTGGTCTTTAATAAAGTCATTGACCGTTACATGATATACTTTCTTAAACCCTTGTTGCAAGCGGTAGGGTTCTAACCCAACAGTTTCCGCGATCTCAGGGATGGTTCCTAGGGAGTTTAGATTTTCTTCAATATGGGCCACCGCCTTTACAATGGCTTCCATATCGTGTTCCCTGAGAATTGGTTTTTTACTGACTCCTGAAGCATCTTGGCGATATAAGGCGAGCATGGCCGACATGATCTCTAGTGCTTTTGCCCCTAAGAAATTGGTACGAATAAGTCCTTTTTGCTCATACGTATCCAGTTGACTTATTATATCTGATATTTCTAAACTGTAATACCCTTTGTGCCAGATTCGAGTAAGGTTATTGATATCGGCAAAGAGCGAATAGAAAGAAGCATCAATTTTCGTAAGGTCATAGGAAAGCTGCTGCTGAAACCGTTCTCGGTCAATCTCTAAATAGCAGATCAATGTTTCCGTATGTGCCTTGAAGCAAAAAGACTCGCTTTCATTATATTTTGGTGCGGTAATGATATGCTGATAGCGTTTCACATCTTTTACCTCATCATCATCCCCAAAAACATGTTCTAAACATCCTTTTACACAATAAATAAAACGTAAGGAACTAATGCTATCATTGGAGAAATACAACTTAAAATCTTCGTAAAATTCTCCTTTGAGAAAGTGGAGTCCTACTCCATTGGGAAAATTGATTCCCCATATGGCACCCTGACCAAAACGCTCCGGGATCTTCAATGAAAACTCACCAAAGTTTTCATAATAATCGGTATTAAAATGTTTCGCTAACTGAGGAATAAGATCATCTACATGATCGAGATTAAGCGTACAGGTATTCATTTGGTAATTTGTTAGTTATCAGGATGCCTATAGGATGCTCGTCAAGTATACGCTGCTCTCAAAGCACCTATCAAGTTTTAAAAATAGAAAAAATATAATAAATGTAGTTTCGAATCGCCTTATTCGACCTTTACGGAAACCATAAGAATGTTAGCAGGGCCACCGGCTCCTTCGTTGGAGATGTACATATTCCCGCCGGGACCAAAGGTAATTCCCTCGGGCTGTGGAAAGGTTTTGCTATCGAGTACAAAAAGTGCTTTAGCGTTTCCTTCGGGATCTAACACGAGAAGTTTTGGAGACTTTCCTTCGACAAGGTAGATGTCATTGGTTTTAGGATGAATGGCAATGGCGGAAGGCGCAATATTTCTATAAAAGACATTTTCGCTTAAGCGTTTAAAAATCGAATCGGTAAAATCGATTTTAAAGGCAGGGTTTTCTTGTATGGTTTTCGTCTTGAGATCGAAGGCATAAACACGTCTGAAGTTTTCGTCTTTATCTCTGGCTCCTTTCGCTGCCAGAAGTAGGCGATTGTTCTTTTTATCGTAACACAACCCTTCCACGTTTTCTTTGGATTTCACCAACGTTTCATACTTCTGCGTGCTGGGGTCGGTTGCATAATTAGATACTTCAAAGACATCTCCATCGCTTTGCACTACATACGCCGTATTATCCACTACCGCGATCCCTTCAAAATCCCCTGGATTAGAAAATTTAATTTCTCGTTCTATTTCCGAAGTCTTCAAATTGAAAATATAGATAATACCTTCTTCGTCCTGCACACAGGCAATGCGATCGTCAGAAAGATAACTCAAGCCTGAAATTTCATATAAGGATTCGGGCATGTTCCAAGACGCTCTAATTTCATATTCATCTGAATCTGCAATAATTCTACTAAAGCCTGAACTTCTAAAGAGAAAAAAAGAAATAATCGCAAAGGCAATAATGGCCGACGTAATGACCCATTCTAAGGTGTTCCAACGCATGTATCCGTTATTTTTTTGGTCTAACTATCAATATAAAAACAAAACTGCAGGGGTACGAAAGCTTTAGCAAAACAATAACATTTCAGTTGTATTCCTAGAAACTAGTTGGCATTTTGGTTTTTTTCAGCAATGTATTTACTTAAATATTTATAGGTCTGAACCGTATGATGCTGTAATATTTGAGTAATAAAATGGTTCTTACGATGCGTTTGTAATTGCACTATCATCTCCTCTAAAGTCGTCATAAAAGGAGTTTCAAAGCGCTCTGAAGCGAATTTCTGTTCCAGAATGGAAAACCCCATACCTTGACGTTTCTGCCAATACGTTTCATCATTATACAAGCGAGCTGCTTCTTTCCCCCAAGCTTCTGGGTCACCTACTTCAAAGCTGGGATATAGGCCCTCCCCCATTCCTTCGATTCCGATAGCGGTTGTGATCACCGGAGTACCCACAGCCCATGCCTTCAAGATTTTCCCTTTTAACCCGGCACCAAAGCGCAGCGGCGCTACACACACTTTTGCCTTCTTCAAGACCTCATCGGCATCGGGAGCCCAACCTTGGATGAAAAATCCATTTTGCTCGTTGTGAAGTTGCATGATACTTTTTGAAGCGTAGGCTCCGTAGATATGAAGTTTAGCATTAGGAAGCTGTTTTCGTATGGCAGGCCATATCTCGGTTTTCAAATAGCGTACGGCATCGGCGTTTGGCGCATGTTGAAAGTTACCCATGGTTACAAAGTGTTGCCGATGTTGGAAGTCGGGCAGGCTATTTTTTTCTGCTTCGGAAGGGGCTGTTGCCAGGAACGGCAAATAGTATAACAGTGTTTTCGGAATTTGGAAGGTTTCTGTTAATAAGGCATATTCATATTCCGAAATAATTAACGACAGGTCACAACGCAATATACTCGCCAACTCTCTCTTTGCGATCTCCGTATACAAATGGGCTTCTGCGGCAACACCTTGATTCTTTACAGCTTCTTCTCGTGCCTTTCGAAGAAAATGAAGGTCTTCAGTGTCCAATATTTTTAATGCCTCCGGACAGTTTTCAGACACGCGCCAGCCAAATTGTTCTTCGGTAATGAAACGATCAAAAAGCACTACTGAAGGATTTTCGTTACGTATAAAGTGATCAAAAGAAGCATCGTTCAATCGAATGCTTTCCCATCGAATAGCATCCTTATCAAATGTTTCGGAATAGGGGGTCATTTCTGCGGTTGAACAAAATACAATCTCATATTCGGCTTTCAGAAAAAGATGTACAAGCTGCATCATTCGCACTCCGGCAGCTGTAGTATTCGCTTCCGGGAACGTATGACCGATAATTAGAAGACGCTTCATATTGCGAAGGTATTTTATTTTGCATTCCTAACTTGTTTTCGGTCGTGAGAATTGCCGTAAGGAAAGAAAACCAATAGTCTTAAAATTTTATTAAAATCGGGGGCTTACGAATTGATTTGAGTATCTTGTAATCTACCAAACAACCAATAAACATAGTAGTTTAGAAAGATTAACACCATTGCTAATTTTATTAACGCTATTCTCAAAAAAGATCTCCATTGAACCCACAAACAAATAAACATGTCATTGTCGCACTTGGGGCAAGTGCAGGTGGTTTACAAGCATTGAATCATTTTTTCAATATTGTTCCAAAGCAATCACAATACACTTTTGTTATTGTTCAACATTTATCCCCGGATCATAAGAGTTTAATGGGAGAATTACTCTCGAAGCAAACTACCATTCCCGTGGTTGAAGTGAAGCAAGATTCTGAGATCCGGAAGAACACCATTTACATCATTCCGCCAACAAATAATTTAGTGATCGAAGACAATCACATGAAGCTTCTCAAAAAGCCGGAAGGGAAAGAATTAAACCTTCCCATCGATATGTTTTTTGAATCCTTGGCTAAAAGTTATAAAGAGAATGCTGTAGGCGTCGTTCTTAGCGGAACAGGAAGTGATGGCACCAAAGGCGTTTGGCATATCAAGGAGAATGGCGGACTCGTAGTAGCGCAGCAACTAGAACAAGCGAAGTTTGATGGGATGCCACAAAGTGTCATAAAAACGGGCTTGGCAGATTATATCCTTCCGGTAGAGGAAATGTATACTGAAATTTCGAACTATTTCAGTACACCAAAAATTTACAATGCGTCAGAGCAATTAGTCAATGCGAATGAAGAAACCTTCAATAAAATTCTCAAGCTAATCAAAGAGTCTTCTGAACTAGACTTCAACTTCTATAAAAAACCAACGCTCATCCGGCGGATGAGTAGGCGGTTACAGATCCATCAATTAGATTCTTTAGATGCTTATTACGATCTCTTGATGCAAGACCCCAGTGAAATAGACATTCTTTATAAAGAATTTCTCATTGGCGTCACAAAATTCTTTAGAGATGAACCCGCCTGGGAAGTATTAGAAAATGAAGTGATCGACCCCATGGTTGAAAATGCTCCGGACGAATGCACTTTAAAAATTTGGGACGTTGGATGTAGTACCGGTGAAGAGACCTATTCACTTGCCATCTTGTTCCACGAGGCCTGCAAGCGCTATAAAAAGAACCTAACGCTGAAAATCTTCGCCACCGATATTTCTCAGGTGCATTTGGATATTGCCAGCCGAGGTGCGTATGAGAAAACCATTCTCCAAGGCCTATCCCCCAATATTGTCGCCACCTATTTTCACATTGAGAAGGATTCCTTCAAGATCAACGATAGCATTCGTAGAACGATCATTTTTTCGAACCACAATGTAATTACCGACCCCCCTTTCAACAATATTGATCTGGTTGTGTGTCGAAATCTGTTGATCTATTTTCAGACAGCGATTCAAAAGAGGGTGCTGAAGATCTTGCACTATAGCTTAAAAATGGATGGGTATCTCATGCTAGGTAGCAGTGAGCATTTGGGTCATGAGAAAAGTTACTACGAGACCGTTCATCAAAAATGGAAAATCTTTCAGAATACTGAAATTACCAAACGCCTTCGAACCGAATCGTTACATTCTACTTCTGATAGAGAACGGCGAATTTCGGTGCGACACGAGCAGCGTCATACCAATCTATTACAAGCGAAAGAATACCGCCAAATGGGAGATGCGATAAGTGAGGCGTTACTCGACCAGTTGAACGCAACTTCGTTATTTATAAATGGAGAATTAGACATCCTTGAAGCGAAAGGAAATTTCGGAAACTTCGGAACGCTACCGGAAAAAGGATTTAGCACAAATCTTTTGAAAATGCTTCCGAGTGAATTCAAAATACCGGTTACTAATGCCGTGAAAAAAGCGCGAGGCAGTGGCAAAAAGGTATACCATAAAGACATTGTTATTAAAAATGGGGACCAACCGCGTATGGTCGATTTGCTGGTATCTCCAACAAATTCAAAATCGAAAGATGGTGAGGACCAGCGCTACGTAATTACGCTCGTTGAACGTGATTTCACAGAGATCACTGATGAGATTTTGGAAGGAGCCACGTTGAATGAAGCGGCTCGAATTCGAATTCAAAACCTAGAGGAAGAATTAGATCAGTCGGAAGAAAACCTGCATCGCGCGATTGAAGAGACTGAAACCAGTAATGAAGAACTACAAGCTACCAATGAAGAATTGCTGGCTTCCAACGAAGAACTTCAGAGCACCAATGAAGAACTTCAGAGTGTCAACGAAGAACTACAAACCGTCAACGCAGAGCACGTTCAAAAGATGGAAGAATTGGCGTTGCTGAATGCCGATATGGACAATCTCTTAGAAAGTACCAACATAGGCGTCTTATTCTTAGACACAGAATTACGTATCCGAAAATTCACTCCGGCTATTCGGCATCACTTCGACCTCTTACCACAGGACATTGGTAGGCATCTAGACAACTTTACCTTCAACTTTGATAGGTCGAGCAAAGACACTATTATTGAACATGCCAAGCAAGTAATGGAGACCCAAAAACCTATCGAAAAACAGATCATTAGCAAAACAGGGCAACATTTTTTGAAAAGAATTACTCCCTTTGAAAGCAAAGAATCTGATACAGAAGGAATTGTTATTTCCTTTATTGATATTCAACGAATTATCAATTCCCAGATTGAACTTAAGGAGAGCCAAGAAAAATTCAAGGATTTTTATGAGTCAGATCCCATCATGCATCTCAGCGTGAACCCTCATACGGGAGCCATCGTGGAATGTAATCATCGATTCGTAAAAACTATTGGCGCGAAAAACAAAAAGGAGATCATCGGCAAACCGGTATTTAAATTCTACGATGAAGCGTCAAAGATCAAGGCGAGCGAACTTCTCGAAAAGATCAATGACAATTCTCAGGTCAAAAACCAAGAATTGATGTTGAAGACCTTAAAAGGAAAACTGATCCCGGTCATTTTGAATTCGAATGTGAAAGTAGAACAGAACGGGAATAGCTATACGCGTTCGACCCTTACGGATATTTCTGAAATAAAAGCGCTTCAAGACAAGCTCATGAAAAAAAGTTATGAGCTGGAACAGGCAAATAAAGAGTTGGAACAATTCGTCTCCATCTGCTCTCACGATTTACAAGAACCACTGAGCACCATTCGCTTTGGAAGTGATTTGCTACGCACCAAGTTCAATGACCAACTTGATGACAAAGGAAACGAATACGTCAACTACATTCACGAATCGTCGGGTCGTCTGGCCAATCAAATTAAAGCGCTGCTAGAGCACACAAAAATTGGGGAGAATTTGACCAAAGAAGAAGTAGACACAAAAGAACTTGTGGAGGTAGTAAAATACGATCTCAGCAAACGTATTAAAGAATGTGGTGCCGAAGTTAAAGTGGGCAAATTGCCAACGATACAAGGGTATAAAACCGAATTGCGATTGTTATTTCAAAACCTCATCGGAAATGCGATCAAATATTGCAAAGGAGATACCCCGCCTAAGGTTCGTGTAACGGCTTTTGAAGATGGACCGGACTATATTTTTAGTATTTCTGATAATGGGGTAGGAATCAAAAAAGAGGATTTAGAATCCATTTTCACGATTTTTAAACGGGTTCCGGGAGATGAACAGAAGGAAGGTACAGGAGTTGGACTCGCACACTGCGAGAAGATCGTCAAACTGCACGATGGTAAGATTTGGGTGGATTCTGAATTTGGGGAGGGCAGTACGTTTTATTTTAAGCTCAAAAAAGATTAATTATTTTGCAAGAGGTATGGCCGAAAGCTTTATGTGCGGCGCTCCAGAAGAAAGATCTGTATAGCTAACATAAAGCGTGTCTTGAAATAATTGTAACTGCGGAAAACCACTTGCGCGTTCGGGGCTTATCTCTGATATGGTTACTTCGGAATGTTTTGTACCGTCTGAAGACCAATGCGCAAGTTGAATCACCTCCTTGTCTCCTTGAGGTTCCATCCAGAGTATCCATGCGCTTGTAGGTCCGTCCATAACAACAGATACCCGACCAGTTGCATTTCCATTATCCACTCGGATTTTAGGTCCGAATCCTTTCGTCTCGGAACCAAAGGATAAGTTCACCACGCCTTCTTCATCAGGGGCGGTAAACCACGCTAAGGCTACGTTGCTCTCAAATGAATCTATCGACGGACCATTAACGGGACAGCCATTAATTTTCCAATCATCGTTTGAGACGGAAATAGGATCTTCCCATCCGTGATCACGATGTTTTCTAACAATAGATATATCTCTAACTTCTCGTTCGCTGCGATCTCGGTAGGCGACCCAGGTGTAATTTGTCGTCGTTGCCATGCTGGTTTGACAACAATCGCAAACACGGGAATCTAATTGAGTGCTTTCTATCACCGAGCCATCCGGTGAAATGATAGCACCTCGCAAGGTCATTGCGCCTTGTTCCTGAAAAGTGGAAGTCCCGTGCCCATGCCCTGCCGTAAAGCGCCCATCTAACCACACAATATGAAACTTATCGCGTCCGGAGGGTACTACGGAAACAAAGCCATGCTCGGTATTGGTACTGTCTGCATGCAGTAGCACATCCTTTTTCCCTTTGTTGGTTTCACCGTTGAAATGATTGTATCTAACATCATAGGCGTAGGTGGCCGTATCCGATTTTTTCAAATACGTACTCAACACCAAAGGGTCATTCACGCTGATCACCGGAAAATCGGCCCAATTCACAAACCAATCGGTACCCGATGAAACGTTAACGGGGTCGGCCCATTGTTGTCCATTGAATGGTGCATAATATAAAGTGCTTATGGTATCGGTTTTCTGAACCCATGAGAGGTACAGATAGTTATCATCAGCAATAAGCCGTGACAGCGAGCCTCCAGATGAAGCCGGATTTTCCAGACTAAGGATCTCAGGAATAAATGTCGAGGTTTTCTCCTGTACGGAATCAGCGCAGGACGCACATAGGCCGAAGGCCAAAATTGCTATGAGCCACTGAGTGCTAAGACGCATCGGCAACTAATTCAGCATACAGATCGAAGTCGGCTGCATCAATGATCGAAACGGTATAGAATTCGCCGGTGCGCAGATACCCTTCTTCTGCATTGATAAGGACTTCATTATCGACATCCGGACTATCATGTTCGGTTCTTCCTACGTAATAGCTTCCCTCTTTCCGATCAATAACCACGCGAAATTCTTTCCCGATCTTGGCTTGGTTTAATTCCCAAGAAATCTGCGATTGAATGTCCATGATCTCATTGGCACGTTGCATTTTCACATCTTCCGGCACATCATCTTCAAGATTGAATGCATGCGTGTTTTCTTCGTGAGAGTAGGTAAAACATCCCAATCGTTCAAAGCGCATTTCTTGCACCCATTCTTTCAATAGCTGAAAATCTTCTTCAGTCTCTCCGGGGTATCCAACGATCAGGGTAGTGCGTATGGCCATTTCGGGTACTGCTTTCCGGAAATCTTTTAATAATCGGGTTGTCTTTTCATAGGTGGTTCCGCGACGCATGGATTTCAAAATATGGTCTGAAATATGTTGCAACGGAATATCGATATAATTACACACCTTTGGCTCTTCTTTCATAACCTCTAGGACATCCATCGGAAATCCGGTGGGAAAGGCATAATGGAGTCGAATCCACTCGATTCCTTCTACTTTTACTAAAGCCTGAAGCAATTCAGCCAATGCTCGTTTCTTGTATAGATCGAGTCCGTAGTACGTCAGATCCTGAGCGATCAAAATAAGTTCTTTGACACCCTCAGCGGCTAATTTTTCTGCTTCTGTGACTAAGGATTCAATAGGTGTACTTCGATGTTTTCCACGCATGAGCGGGATCGCACAGAACGAACAAGGACGATCGCACCCTTCGGCGATCTTCAAGTAAGCGTAATTTTTCGGAGTGGTGGTAAGGCGCTCTCCTACCAATTCGTGTTTATAGTCGGCTCCCAAAGCTTTCAGTAAACTTGGAAGTTCTGTGGTTCCGAAGTATTGATCTACATCGGGAATTTCTTTTTGAAGATCCGGTTTGTAGCGTTCCGAAAGGCAGCCGGTCACGAACACTTTATCAACAACACCCTCTTCTTTCTTTTGTACGTACTCGAGTATGGTGTTGACACTTTCTTCCTTCGCGTTCGCAATAAAGCCACAGGTATTGATCACGACCACGTTGCCCTCTTCCTGATGCACCACTTCTTTATTATTGGCACGCAATTGTCCCATAAGCACCTCGCTATCATATACGTTCTTCGAGCATCCTAGGGTAACGACATTGATCTTATTCTTCTTCAACGACTTCGTGCGCATGTGTGTTAATTTTGGGGTGCAAAGATACTAGGAAACTATCGTTTCTAACGTTAAAGTCTTCAAGGAATTAAAAAACCAAAAGTAACCGTTTGATTTCTGAGCTTGAAAAAGGAATTATTCATTCTTGAAAAACGAATCCACAAATTCAATTTTATTGAATACCTGCAGATCTTCTACCCCTTCTCCAACGCCAATATACTTAACCGGAATTTGGAATTGATCACTAATACCGATTACGACACCGCCTTTTGCGGTTCCATCAAGTTTTGTTACTGCTAGAGACGTTACTTCTGTGGCTGCCGTAAACTGTTTTGCTTGTTCAAAGGCATTTTGACCCGTAGAACCATCAAGAACCAATAAAACGTCATGCGGAGCGTCAGGTACTACTTTCTGCATCACACGCTTAACTTTGGTCAATTCGTTCATGAGGTTGACCTTGTTATGTAAGCGTCCAGCCGTATCTACTAAAACCACATCAGCTTGTTGTTGTACGGCGCTTTGTAAGGTATCAAAAGCAACACTGGCAGGGTCGCTACCCATTTTTTGCTTCACGATAGGCACCTCGGTGCGATCGGCCCATACTTGCAATTGATCGATGGCAGCAGCTCGAAAGGTATCTGCTGCACCTAACACTACGTTTTTCCCGGCGTTCTTAAATTGATGCGCTAATTTTCCAATGGTCGTGGTTTTTCCGACTCCGTTTACTCCTACGACCATGATCACATATGGTTTCTTGTCGGCAGGAACGGAGAAATCAGTGGCTTGTCCGGTATGGGTTTCACTCAAGAGTCCGGCGATCTCTTCACGCAGAATCTGATTGAGCTCTGCGGTTCCCAAATATTTATCTCGAGCCACGCGTGCTTCAATACGCTCAATGATCTTCAAGGTAGTATTTACGCCTACGTCGCTTGTTACCAGAACTTCCTCCAAGTTGTCGAGAACATCATCATCTACTTTGCTTTTTCCGGCAACCGCTTTGGAGAATTTATCGAAAAAAGAGGTTTTGGATTTTTCCAACCCTTTGTCTAGAGTTTCCTTTTTTTCTTTGGAAAATATCTTTTTGAATAGGCTCATGATCGTAGTTCGGTTGTTAGTGTTTACGTTGCGTTAAGGATTGAGGCATTGTGGGAGCTCGCACGTAGTGCAGCGACTGCCGAAAGCCTGACCCTTGTGGATCCCGCAAGGGGAACGCCCAAAAATACAAAAAGCCACTCTTGAAAAAAAGTGGCTTTCTGAGTACGCAGCTAAGTTGCGTTAGTTTTTATTTAACCAATCGTTTACATCGTCGGGAGCCATGATAGACTCTACGAAGGTGTAGGCTCCGGTTTTTGGAGATTTAACCATTTTAATGGCCTTTGTTAATCGTTTTGAGCCTGTTTGTAATGATGCTACTGATTTCTTTGCCATAATTCAATTATTTTATCTCCTTGTGAACCGTCATCTTGTTCAAGATCGGGTTGAATTTTTTCAACTCGATACGGTCTGGAGTGTTCTTTTTATTTTTAGTGGTGATGTAACGAGACGTGCCGGGTTTTCCGGAGTTCTTATGCTCGGTACATTCTAAGATTACCTGTACTCTGTTTCCTTTTTTTGCCATGACTCGTGAATTTTGTCGTTACGTCTTATTTGTTTAGAAAGCCTTTTTCGCGAGCTTCTTTCACGACAGCGTAAATACCTTTTTTGTTGATATCCTTAAGCGCCGAAGTACACACACGAAGGGTTAACCACTGGTCTTCCTCAGGAATGTAAAAACGCTTCTTTACCAAGTTTACATTAAACTTGCGCTTGGTTTTGTTCATCGCGTGGGAAACGTTGTTTCCTACCATCGCTCTTTTACCCGTAAGCTCACAAACTCTTGACATTTCTTTACCTATTTTTCAGTTATTTTAAAACAGGGTGCAAATTTAAACAATTTTCTTTGTTTAGCAACTATTGAAATTAGTTTTTTATAATTTCTTTGAGCAACAGTTCCAGTGCCTTATTCACGGTTTTCCGAATGACGCGTTCGCGTGAATTCCCAAAATCGAATTTTTCAGAAATCACTCCATTTGGCGTAGCAATGCCAATATATACGGTACCCACCTCGTCCGCTCCATCGCCTTTCGACGGTCCTGCGATTCCGGTTGTTGCCACGGCAAAATGGGAGCCAAACAACTTGGTTGCCTGTGCAGCCATCGCTTCAACCACCGGCGCACTAACTACGTTATATTTTTCGATCAACGAACGCTCGACGCCCAGCACGCTAACTTTCTTTTCGGTTTCGTAGGGCACGATACTTCCTTTAAAATATTTTGACGATCCCGGAATGGCCGTGAGTTCCTGCGCAATCGCTCCACCCGTACAGCT
Organism: Flavobacteriaceae bacterium UBA4166; assembly: GCA_002379985.1. Lineage (GTDB taxonomy): Bacteria > Bacteroidota > Bacteroidia > Flavobacteriales > Flavobacteriaceae > DFVG01. The sequence continues at coordinate 23,824 of DFVG01000022.1, read as the reverse complement.
TTCAGCCAAGGATAGGTATTGCTCTCGTTGTTGTAATAAGGCAGCAATACGTTCTTGGATGGTGGTTTCCTCTTCATATCCTACCGCAATATCCGCTAACATTTCAGATAATATTGCCATTTGTTCGTCGAGCTCTTGATGAATTTTTCGTTCATCAAAACCTGTTGTAGACAACCGCAGTCGCACGCGACCTAAAGAGGGCAAATAAGCTAATTTGACGCTGTCTGGCAACGCTTCTTCCCAGACATGAATACGATCTGCAATAGCGCTTTCTCCCAAACCATAGGTGAGCAATGTCTTGTGGTAGATATGGGGCCGGTTAAAGCGTTTTACCACCTTCGGAAAGACTTGATGTTGTAATAGTGCTTTCATCTCATAGGGAACTCCCGGTAGCGAAACGAACACCGTTTCTTCGGTATCGAACCACATGCCCGGCGCGGTGCCATGCTCGTTCTTTAAGATCGTCGCTTTGCTAGGCACCATCGCCTGTTGCAAGTTACTGGGAAGCGGTTCACGCTTGATGTATTTCTGAAAGATTTCTCGAATATGATTTTTGGTGTGTACGTCTTCTTTTAGTTCATCATCAAAGAACTCACAGAAGGTCGCTTTGGTAATGTCGTCTTTCGTGGGTCCTAATCCGCCGGTAACAATTACCAGTTCTACACGTTTGGCTGCATCTGCAAGGGCTGCTAGAATATGGTCACGATCATCTTGAATGGAGGTTATTTGAAAGACTTTGATCCCAATCTTATTCAGTTCTTTGCTGATGTAAGCCGAGTTGGTATCGACGATCTGCCCAATTAAGATCTCGTCACCGATGGTGATAATTTCTGCAAGCATCTACAGGTCAAAATCGGTTTTCAATTCCTTGAAAACTTGATGTAAGGTCGTCACTACATTCTCGAGTTCTTCTTCGATATGCGATCGATTCTTTGAGGTTTTTGTCCACGACTCGATATGTGTAATATCTTTTAATACCGCTATCCCGAACATCTCGATATTTGGCTTCATCTTGTGGGCAAATTGGTAGGCGAGCTCCCGATTATCATTGTCGATGGCTTCTTGCAATGCCTCAAGATCAGGTGGTATTTCCTCTAAGAAGGCTTGGGCTACTACCCCCATAAAATCTTCGTCACCGCCGGCAACTTCCTTTAATTGATCTGTATTATAATGATTACTCATAGCTTATTTTACTTTAATAGAAAACATAGATTGTTCTTCCAGATAGCCCTCCAGCACATCATGAGGCGCCACTTTTCCTACGCCGGCAGGAGTACCTGTAAAGATAATATCTCCGATCTTTAATGTGAAATATTTCGAGATATATTCTATCAATTCGTCAATTTTCCAAAGCATTAGTTCTGTCGATGCTTGTTGTACTATGGTGCCGTTTTTTTCTAATCTGAAGTGTAGGTCGTTGATGTCTTCAAATTGTGATTTTTGCACAAAATTTCCAACCACTGCAGCACCATCAAAGGCTTTGGCTTTTTCCCAGGGCAGTCCTTTTTCTTTTAGTTGCTGCTGAAGGTCCCGTGCGGTGAAGTCGATCCCGAGTCCGATCTCATCATAATAGGTATGCGCAAATTTACGATCGATATGCTTACCGATTTTCTTTATTTTAACCAATACTTCCACCTCGTGATGCACCTGTTGTGAAAATTCAGGAATTAAAAACGGATTTTTCTTTAGTAAGATGGAGGTATCCGGCTTTAGAAAAAGAACAGGATCTGTAGGCTTTTCGTTTGCCAATTCTTCAATGTGGGCCGCGTAATTTCGCCCTACGCAAATGATTTTCATTGTACTTACAATTTTGTGTTCAATTTCCGAAGCTTCACTCGTGTCAGCACATTTTTAGTATAGAGCGGAAAATCAGCATTCAGCAACCAACCAAAATATCCCGGTTCGTTCTCTAAGACTTCTTCTACCAAGGTACCTTTATGCTTTCCGAAGGAAAAAATTTCACGTCCCTGCTTATCGTACCCAATATATCCCGCAAAATCTGCAAACTTTTTGTGTGCACTAAACTCCGCCAACACATTCATGTCATTCTCCAGATCAGAATATTTCTCTAATTGCGATTTGAGTACCTCATAGGTAGCTAGGGTATCGGCTTCGGCCGAATGTGCATTTTCCAGCGTCTTATTACAATAGAATTTATACGCAGCTTCAAGGGTTCGTTTTTCTTTCTTATGAAAAATGGTCTGTACGTCTACCGAATTGGCCTTTTTCAGATCTATATCGACCCCAGCTCGCAACAATTCTTCCGCCAATAGAGGAATATCAAAACGGTTGCTATTAAACCCTCCCAAGTCACAATCTTTGATCAAGGCATATACTTTTGGAGCCAGCTCCTTAAATGTGGGCTCATTAGCAACCATTTCATCGGTAATTCCGTGAATATCGCTAGTCGCTTTTGGGATGGGTATGGTAGGATTAACGCGCCACGTATGGCTTTCTTTATTACCGTTCGGAAATACTTTTAAAACGGAAATCTCGACAATGCGATCGTTCGCAATATTAATTCCGGTGGTTTCTAAATCAAAAAAACAGATGGGTTTACTGAGGTTTAATTCCATGGTAGTGATTATCTCACAAAGGTAGTAATTGTTCTGTTTTTGAAGGGACGTATTGGAAGGATCTTCAAAAGTCAATTCTTGCTCCTCTACCCTGGAGATTACAAGCCCCTTTGCAAAGATGCGGAACACGCGTATCTTTCAGTAAATAGACACATATAGAACTTAAAAAGAGCCTTAGATCTCTCTATTGGGGTCCCAAGCTTCAAGGTAATCGGCTACCGCCTTTACGAATTGTCCTCCCAAGGCGCCATTTACCACACGGTGATCGTAGCTATGCGACAAGAACATCTTATAACGAATTCCAATAAAATCACCGTCAGGCGTTTCGATAACTGCAGGAACTTTACGGATAGCTCCCAAAGCCAAAATACCTACTTGCGGCTGATTGATAATGGGAGTTCCCATGACGCTTCCAAACGTTCCAACATTAGTAACGGTATACGTTCCTCCTTGAATCTCATCAGGTTTTAATTGATTATTTCGAGCGCGGGAGGCAAGATCGTTCACCGCTTTGCTCATTCCGACCAAATTAAGCTGATCGGCCTTTTTGATCACCGGAACAATCAAATTGCCGTCCGGCAAGGCTGCGGCCATCCCAAGGTTGATATTCTTCTTTTTGATGATACGATCGCCGTCTACCGAAATATTCATCATCGGGTAGTCTTTCAATGCTTTGGCAACCGCCTCCATAAAGATCGGCGTAAAGGTGAGCTTCTCCCCTTCTCGTTTCGCATATTCGTTCTTTACCTTATTACGCCAATTCCAAATATTGGTCACATCACACTCTACAAAACTTTGCACGTGAGCAGAAGTTTGGGTGCTTTCCACCATGTGATGCGCGATCAATTTCCCCATGCGGGTCATTTCAATGATCTCATCTTCTCCACTCACGGACACCGGTGGTTTCGATGGTGGCACCGATTTCTTCGACTCCGGATTTTTCGCTTCGACTACCGTTTTAGGTTGCTCTGTAGGAGCTGCACTTCGGTTTTCAATATAGGAACGCATGTCGTCTTTGGTCACACGTCCTTCTTTTCCGGTTCCGGGTATGGTATCGAGTTCGTCTTGGGCAATGCCCTCCTCTTTCGCCATATTTTTGACAAGGGGAGAGTAAAAACGTCCTTCTGAATGGGTCACTTGAGGCGTTGTTTGGGCTTTCGCTTCTGAAACTCGTTCTGCGACTGCTTCAACGACTTCAGGTGCCGGTTGGGGTTCGGGTGTTTCTGTTGTTTCTGAAGCGACATCCTCACCTTCCGTTTCAATAATGGCCAAGGTTTCACCTACTTGAACAACATCATCTTGTTGAAACAAAATTTCCACTAAGGTTCCGTCTACCTCACTAGGCACCTCACTATCGACCTTATCGGTAGCGATCTCCAGCACGGCCTCGTCTGCTTCAATCGTATCGCCTACCTCTTTGAGCCAGCTTGTGATGGTTGCTTCTGCAACACTTTCCCCCATTTTCGGAAGTTTCAATTCAAATTTTGCCATTACGAAATCGTTTTCTCTCGTTTACGGCTGCAAAATTAATTAAAATTGCGGGGTTTCTGTTTTAAATTTCTTAAAAAACGGTCACCGTCCCACGGTCATCGCTTCGATCACTCCCTAAAATGAAACGACTCTCTTTTGGAAGTATACGAAATTGATTTCCTTGCTGCTTCAGTTGTTTCATGACGGAAAATATTTGTGCATACGACATATAATTTGCGTCAAAAATGAAGAGTTTATTGTGGTGGTCTTTATTCTGAAATATTGTTTTGGAAGCGGCCTGCAATGGCATGTCCATCACTTGCGACAGTCGGTTAAGTACGCTAAGGTTTTCCGTAAGAAGAACGGCTTTATCAGGTGGGTTTGTATGAGTTTTAGAAGATTTATGTCGTTTCCCCATCTTTTTCGCCAACGCCGTTGCGGTATTGACGACGCTTCGGGACAATACATTGGTCTTGTAGTTTTTTTTATAAAATAGCCGCATGGCGCCATAGAAGGATTCGTAATAAGAGTCATCCTTTTGTGTGCTTTCTCCCTTGTAATGCAGCAGGATGGTTGTTCCTAGATAATAATTACGATATCCGGCCTTCAACACTTTATAGCTAATATCGATGTCTTCTCCGTACATAAAATAATCAGGATCGAAACCACCTACTTCTTCAAAGACCGATCGTTTCATCCACATAAACGCGCCCGCCAAAACAGGAACTTCTCCTTCCGCATTTGGTGCGAGTTGGGAAGCGTAATAAGACCCTTGCTTACCGAGCAATTTCATAAGAGCCGATTTTGGTGTAGGAATATTTCGTTTACATTCCGGCAGGAAGTGACCGGTTCCATCCATGTACTGAACTCCAATAATACCAATATCTGAAACTTGTTCTGCGAAGTCTAAACATCGTATAAAAGTATCTTCCGCAACGGCCGTGTCGGGATTCAAGATGCAAATAAATTCGCCTTTAGCGACGGCAACGGCTTGATTATTAGCATTACTAAAGCCTACATTCTTATCGTTCTCTATCAAAAGAATATCTGGAAACTGTTGCCGCACCATCTCACAACTGTCATCAGACGAATTATTATCGATAACAATAATTTCTGAATCTATGCCATACGTGGCACGTGCCACACTTCGCAAACATTGCTCTAAAAAGTACCGTACATTATAATTGAGAATAACGACCGAAAGCTTCACAGGCTAGTTATTTTTTAAGGAAGTTTCAAAAGGAATTCTATGCAAAATGCTTCGACCCAAGGTCACTTCATCAGCATACTCTAATTCATCTCCCACAGAAATTCCCCGAGCAATCGTGGTCGTTGTAATGGAGGCTCCTTCGATTTGCTTGAAAATATAAAAATTTGTGGTGTCTCCCTCCATGGTAGAGCTCAACGCAAAGATCAATTCTTTCACATCGCCTTCTTTCACTTTTTGCACCAAGGAAGCGATCGTAAGATCACCCGGGCCGATTCCCTCCATGGGCGATATTTTTCCGCCGAGTACGTGATAGTGGCCGCGATACTGACTCGTATTTTCAATCGCCATCACGTCGCGTATATCTTCGACCACACAGATAATACTTCTGTCACGATTTGGGTTCGCGCAGATCTCGCAAAGTGTTTGGTCTGAAATATTATGGCAATTGCTACAAAAATTTATGTTGGAGCGCATCTCCAATAGACGCTGGGCCAACAGCTCTGTTTTGGCCTCCGGTTGTTTCAATAGATGAAGCACCAAGCGCAGCGCGGTACGTTTTCCGATACCGGGGAGTTGCGACATGGCATCAACAGCATTTTCAAGGAGTTTAGATGAAAAATCCATATGTAAACGTATCGCAAGGTAACAAAAATGCTTCAGAAATTATGGCAACTTCTGAAGCATTTGTAGGGTATAAAATTGGAAGGTTACTTCTTGATAAATTTTTGAGTTAAGGTACCTTCAGTAGTATTAATTCGCACAAAATAAACGCCAGGCTGCAATTGCTCAACGCCTACAGAATGCGTTCCATTCACCACAACATCACGTTCGAAAATAACTAGTTTCCCAAGGGTATCAAAAAATCGGATATCTACCGGGTTTTGGTTATTTAAAGCAATATTCAAACGATCTGAGGATGGATTTGGAAACATTCGGAAATTACTTTCCAACGCCAGCTCATTCACGGAGAATGTAGGGTCGAATTTGGGAGATGCCCATAATCCACGACCATAAGTTCCGGCGTAGATATTACCGTCTACTTGGTTGATCTCAAGTTCATTGACGATCACATTGGGAATTCCGTTATTGAACGGCAACCAGTCTGACATACGATCATCAATATAATAGATCCCATAATCCATTCCTAAATACAAACCATTGTATTCATTATCGTCCCAAACTACGGCCAAGGCACTAAAAGTAGGTAATCCACTGTTCAGGGTTGACCAAGAAGCTCCGCCATCTTCAGACACTAACACTCGTAGCGATGATGTTGTAGCGACTGCAATTTTATCAGGATTGGTAGGATGAATTGCGATAGAATTGATGTTCCCACCCGCCAGCGTTTGCTGTGTCCAGTTGGTAGCGCCACCATCACCGGTTCTGTAAAGAAAAGGGCCTTGAGAAGCATATATCACTTGATTGTTTGAAGGAGCGATTTTCATTTGATCCAAATTCGATCCAAAATTCTGTGAGATAGCGGTCCAACTCACTCCTTTATTTGTGGATTTGTAGACGCTGGTATACCCAAGGTAGATGGTATTCGTTACGGCAGGGTCTTGTTCAAACGGAGTAACCCAATTTCCAAACCCGGGTCCGGGCTCAGAAAGATCCGTTATTGAGGCTGCCCCATTATCGGTACGATACATTCTTCCATTCTGAATCATTCCGTACATCACATCGGTATTGTCTTTATCCACAAAGTTCTCCATACCGTCTGCTCCTAACCAGTCGCGCCAGCCTTCGGTTTGCGAATAGAAGGAAGAACCGTTATCTTGAGACCCACCATTAACAACCACATCAGCCGTTTGTGAGACGCCAATTTTATAGAACTGGCGAATACCTACCCCAATGGTAAGATCTTCGTAATAATCGGCAGTGAGGTTCGTTGTATTTTCAGCTTTAAAAATACCTCCGTCAGTACCCGCATATAGTGTTGTTCCGTCAAACACTAAAATATCTACATCGGCATGGCAATAGCCACGATTCGCGCCAGCGGCTTGCGCAGGAATCCAATCTGAAGTACAGGTCATTGTTACACCAGCATCCAGGGAACGCCAGGTTAGTACACCTGCAATATGAACTTCATTAACGTCTTGCGGATTTACAGCAATATCCATGTCTCTAGGAGCCTGCCCGCTATTATCGTTTCCTGTCGTACTATAGCCGAAAAAGTTTGACGATCCGTGATTGCGCTCTACGAAAGAAACGCCTTCGTCTGAAGAATAATACAGTCCGCCGAAAGTACTGTTATTAGCATCTAAAACGTATACGACGTTTGGATCATCTGGTGAAACACCAATCATTTTAGCACCGGAGTCAAATCCTGAAATTGCTGTAAACGTTGCGCCGCCATCTGTGGACTTGTAGACACTTTGAGAAGCAGCATACACAATTGAAGGATCACCAGGTTTGAACTCGATGTCATACCCATTGCCAGAGACAACTTGATTCCAGGAAGCACCTCCATCCGTAGAACGATAGATCCCTGCATTTTGGCTCGACGCAAAGATAATATCTGAATTGGTGGGATGAATTTTCACCTGATTGATGAGAGAATTGCTCAAATCGGCAATAAGTGTCCAAGTAGCACCTGCATCTGTGGATTTGAAGATAATTCCACTGGAAGAACCAAAATAGTACGTATCACTATCTTGAGGATCAATGGTCACCGCATACACATACATATTTGTAAAGTTATCGTTTAGAGGGGTCCAATTCGCACCTCCGTCGGTAGTACGCCATACGCCTCCGGTATTGGCACCAATGATCATGTGATCACTATTGCTCTCATCAATGGCTACGCCAGTAACGCGACCAACTCCGGGATTCCAAGAGGTGGTAGCATTCCAATCTACCGGGCCTAACTCAGACCAATCATCATTCAGTCGCATGTCGCCTTCTTGGTCGTTCAAATAGGCATTATACTGTTGCCATTCCGTCCAACGTTCTGTTACGGTTGGAAGATATCCCGCTTCATTTTGTAAACGAAGCGCCATATATTCCCAACGTTTAAATTGTTTATAACCAGAGCCGCGCCCTTTATCCTTATCAACGAAATACGCTTCTGCTGCGTCAATGATTTCAGCGACACTGTAGTCACCTGATTCTATCATCTCCAAATATTCCTGTGCCGGAGCTGAAAAACCAATACAAAACAGAATGGCTGTTGCTAGTACTTTAATTTTCATGTGTGTATGGTAATGGTTAACAATTTTTTAAGAATCTCAAAAGTACGTAAAAACTGTTTTACGGATTGTTAAAGTTTGTATTTTTGGGCGCAGATACAATTTTTATGCAGCCTATCCATATTCTCATTCTTATCGCGGCGTATTTTGGCGTTCTTTTGCTGATCTCTCATTTTACCAATAAAACAGGAAGTAATGACGAGTTCTTTAAAGCGGGACGACAATCGCCTTGGTATCTTGTCGCCTTCGGAATGATTGGCGCCAGCTTAAGCGGCGTCACTTTTGTTTCGGTACCCGGGTGGGTGGAAGCATCAAAGTTTAGTTACTTTCAAGTGGTCTTAGGATATACGGTAGGGTACGCAGTCATTGGGTTGATCTTACTTCCGTTGTATTACCGCCTTAATCTCACCTCTATCTACACCTATCTACAAGGGCGGTTTGGGAATAGCTCATACAAAACAGGGGCTTCCTTTTTCTTACTTTCAAGAATCGTAGGAGCGAGTTTCCGACTCTATCTGGTTGCTATCGTACTACAAGAATTGGTCTTTGATGCCATGGGCGTCGATTTTTGGATAACGGTGTCGATTACCATTTTACTGATTTGGCTCTATACTTTTAGAAGTGGTATTAAAACGATTGTCTGGACCGATACGCTTCAAACGCTGTTTATGTTGTTAGCCGTGGGTGTGGCCATCTATTTTGTTTCTGAAGAGATGGGCCTTCGTGGAATTGGAGTTTTTACCTTTATTGCAGAAAGTGATTTGTCCCAAATGTTTTTCTTTGACGATTGGAAAAGCGGTGATCATTTCGTAAAACAATTCATTAGCGGTGCTTTTATTGCGATTGTGATGACCGGCTTAGACCAGGACATGATGCAGAAGAATTTAACCTGCCGCAATCTGAAAGACGCGCAGAAGAATATGTTTTGGTTCACTTTGGTACTAACTGTAGTAAACTTCGTATTTCTGGCCTTAGGATTGCTGTTAACTGTATATGCACAACAAAACGGTATCGATGCGCAACGCGATACGCTGTTCCCTACCATCGCAGTGAATTCAGGATTAGGTCCCGGCATCGCCATTTTCTTCTTACTAGGTTTGATCGCGGCAGCCTACAGTAGTGCTGATAGTGCCTTGACCTCACTCACCACGTCCTACAGTATTGATATTTTGGAGATTGAAAAAAAATATGACCCGAAAGATCAAGTACGCATTCGGAAACGTATTCATATTGGCATGTCTCTGGTATTGATGGCTGTAATCATCTTCTTTAATTACGTAATTGGCGATGCTTCCGTCATTGCCAAGGTGTTTACTTTTGCCGGATATACTTATGGACCCTTATTGGGATTATACGCCTTTGGTCTCTTCTCAAAACAACAAGTGAAAGATTCCTACGTACCGTATGTGGCTATTCTAGCACCTATTTTCGGCGGAATCATCAGCTACGTGTGTTCTACCTATCTGAATTTTGATTGGGGCTTCTTTATTTTAATTCTGAATGGAACGTTAACGCTCTTGGGGTTAATATTGATTCGAACCCAACAAGACTAACGTACAGGCTACGTCTACTTCGATGTTATGCTTCCGAAGCATTTCAAAAAACTCAGGATTTTCTGTGCCGGGATTGAAGATGACCCTATTGGGCTGAAGCGATAAGATGTATTCATAATAGGCCTCTTGACGTTTAGGATTTAGATATAAGGTAACGGTATGAATATTCTCAAATGGAATCATGTCTGTTTCAATATCAACTCCAGACACCACTCCTTTGCGTAAACCAATGGCTACCGTAGGGACTTCCTTCCCCACCAAACGATTGATTGCCAGATGCGAATATCTTGAGGGCTTTAAACTGGCGCCGAGAACTAAGGTTTTTTTCATGAGTTTCGAATTTAGAAGTTTCAAAAAACCACTTTCGCCAAAACTATGTTAAAGTTTTTTGATACTGTAACAATGATTACGGTAACACGTCTATAGAATAGAAATGTTTCTAACTTTCTTTACTGTGAAATTTTTACGTTGATGGTTAGTGTTAATAATAGCAGTAAAGAAAATAGCCCGAGGTTCTAGACCTCGGGTTTTTTTGTAAAAAAACCTCCTTTCCTGTAACAGATTCTTGTTTCAAGCGTCATAATAGAAACAAGTACACTTTTTAGCACTCCTGCTGTTAGGAATTATGTTATACAAGTTACCTTGTTTTACATCATCAATCAAAAAACAATCAGTAATCAATCAAAAAATGAAACAGTTATCTTTTATGCTCCTATTATTATGGAGTACGCTCACCTTTGCATTTATTGAACCCGATCGCCCAGGCTCCATCTCTGGTACCGTGATCGATAAGAACCTCCAACAACCGCTGCCTTACGTGACCGTTGTGGTCAAAGATCTTCAGGGAAACACCCTTACAGGCGGTGTTACGAACGACGAAGGGTTTTTTGAGATCAAAGAAATTCCGGAAGGGAAAAGTCAGGTTTCCATCACCTACATCGGTTACAAGATCTATCAAACCCAGATTGAAATAAAGCGCGGGCAACGTAACATTGAAATGGGAAACATTTTTTTAGAGGAAGACATTGCCGCTCTAGACGAGGTAGTGGTTACCGCAGAACGAACTACCATTGAACAAAAACTAGATCGCAAGGTCATTACCGTTGGGAAAGACCTTACCACCTCAGGACCTACGGCTTCAGATATTATGAACAACCTCCCCTCTGTAAATGTAGATCAACAAAGTGGCGAACTATCAATGCGCGGAAATCAGAACGTACGTGTTATGGTGGATGGAAAACTTACGAATGTTCCTGTAGCCCAACTGCTGAAACAAATTCCATCAACATCCATCAAGCAAATTGAACTCATCACCAATCCTTCGGCAAAATACAATCCTGAAGGCATGAGCGGGATCATCAATATCATACTTCACAAAAACGTGAATATTGGGTTCAACGGGAATGCCAACGTGGCACTTACGTATGAGAACCAGCCCAAATTCAACAGCAGTATCGATATGAACTATCGCAATGGCAAGTTCAATCTCTACGGAAATTGGGGGCATAATACCTCTAAGAATGAGAACTACGGAAATGTTTTTCGTCCTGAAGACAACTCAGAGCAGTTCTTTAATTTTCTAGACGACAGCCAATCGAACCTTTTTAAGGTCGGACTCGATTTTTACCTCAACGACAAGAACACCTTGTCTTTCTTTACCAATCAGAATCTTTTTGAAGGAAGCACCTTGGGCAACGTTAATATTTTGTTCTATGAAATGCCTGCTCAAGATCTTCAGCAGTTGTTTGATAACGAATCAGAAAATCAATCCTCACAATATAATTTCGACTATAAATTATTGTTTGAAAAAGAAGGTCACAATATCGAACTGGAAGCAGACTACAATACGTTCTCTAGCGACGAACTAGCAAATTTTCGATTTAATGGTGCGTCTTTTATAGATGATTACACCGACTTTGTTGATACGGAGCGTGACCGACTCACCGTGAATTTGGATTACGTGAATCCTCTGAGCGAAACAGCCAAGCTAGAAGCCGGTTTGCAAGCGCGGTTGTTTGAAACCGACATTGACTATCAATCTACCGGACAAACCTTCAACAGCAACGGTGATCTAGTAGACACTCCGGATACCAATTTTAATTACATTCGAGATATCTATTCGGCGTACGCCACATATGGAAAAGAATGGAAACAATTTTCGGTACAATTAGGTGCTCGTGTGGAACGCGTAGAAGTAAAAGCAGACACCAACAGCGTTCGGGCTTTTACTAATAATTATGTACAGGTCTATCCTTCGGCTTTTATTACGTATACGCCCAGCGAAAAAAATCAATATCAGCTAAGTTATAGTCGGCGTGTGGATCGCCCGGGTTTAAACCAGGTAAATCCTATACGAGAATGGGCAACGCCTTTAATTTCTTCCTTCGGAAACACCCAATTAGAACCTCAGTTCACGAATTCCATAGAGACCAATTACACGCGTAATTTAGAAAAAGGGAGCATTACAGCAGGGGTCTTTTTCCGAAGCATTGAAGATGAGATCAACAGAGCCCTCTTTATTGATAGAACCGATCTCAACAAGGTGATCCTATCGTATGACAACTTTAGTACTACCAATGCGTATGGGTTTGAGGTTTCCAGCAATTATCGCCCTGCAAAATGGTGGAACTTCAATGTGAGTTTTGACCTCTATCAGCAAACGCAAAAAGGAATTTCAGAGCGTGTTGACAGTCCAAGCAACAATCCTACCGCTGCTGATATTGTGAGTGAAACTATTGAGGTAGATAACTTAGCATACAATGCACGAATGATCAATAACTTTAAAGTGACCGAACAATTGACGCTTTCGGCCTTTGGATTCTATCGTGGAAAGAACCGCACCCTTCAATTTGATATCGAACCTATGTACTTTGTAAACATTGGAGCGAGATATAGTTTGTGGGATGGACAGGGAACGTTCAGCATCAATTACAACGATATTTTTGACACCATGCAATTTGCTTTTGAAGGAACCAGACCCTTTACTCAAATTGGTGCGTTTAACTGGGAAAGCAACACAATTAATGTATCGTTAGCCTATCGGTTTGGTGGCGGAAAATATCGAGCTAAATCAAGAAAACGACGTGACGACAACGAAAAATCGGGCAGCGGCGGGATTTTCTAAGCCCATGAGGATCAAAATGTTATTATAACGTTAAATAAAGTACCTGAATGCAACATTTGGCACATTTTTTAGTCTATATAACAGAACCTAAAAGTTCTTTATGATTTATTTGAATTAGCCATTCTACAAAATGAACCTGATTTTTAGGTAGTTAAAAACCCCTCAAGCGAGGGGTTTTTCTTTTCTAAGATACCCGGTATTGGGTATTTTCTCCATTTTTTTCTACCACTACCTTTGAACTCATAACCCAATTAATTTCAATTATGAAAAAACACCTATATTTTTTAATTAGCGCATGCCTACTCTCGATAGTACTTGTTACGCTTAGTTGTAGTTCAGACGACAACGGCGGAACCATTGATCCTAACGATGATGATATGGGAACCGTAGATGACGATGGAATGTCTTCTGAAATAGAAGCAGCACAGCAAGCCACTACAGCAGCTATTACGGGAGGCAGTTCACGAACATGGCGCATCACCAATGCGCAGCTCACCAATGCTGGTGGCACTATTGACGTAAGTGACAATTTCAATATTGTGGATGATGAATTTATCTTCACCAGCAATGATATTGGAGGCACCTTAGAATGGCGCCCGGGCTTTGCCATCAATCCCGATGGTACAACCTCTCAAGAAGTAGGCAACGATTACTACTTAGCACCGGTGCAATATCCTTTTGTTTTTGAATCTGAAAGCAGCGACCAGCTTACCAGTGTTGATGGGAACTTCACCTTCACGGTAATTGATGAGAATACGATAACGGGAACTATTGCCTATCCGGTGCGCGCTGCAGAAGGTATGCTGGAAATAACGATGGGCGAGAAAACGAGCGAAGATTATGCGGCTCCGCCGGCTGGTGGGTTAACGTTCAGTCCTTCGCTATCGTTTGAATCCGCCGGCATCCGTGGTTTTGCTCCGGGAATGATAGGTTCTTACAGTGACAACAGTTTATTCTTTGTAACTCGAGAAGATGGATTGAATGATGGAACCGCTTCACCCGAACGAATCATCAAATTCAATCTAGATGAAGGGACCACTGAAGACAATTTGTATTTCAATGCTGACTTTGTTTCCAAACAATTACACATTATTGATAATGAACTGGTAGTGATTGGCGGGCAAAACGTTAACACCTATCCGTTAGATTTCAGTGGTGATCCTACCACCAACTCTCACGGATTACAAATTACACGTCATGGGATGGCGGTACAAGGAGATGTTGCCTACATCATTGGTGGCGATCTGAATGACCCTCCTGTCAACGGTAATAAAGTGTTTGGCTATGATCTTACCACACAATCCATTTCAGAAGCAGCCGCTTTTCCTGAAAATCGTTACGGAGCGAGAGCGTCTATTGTAAATGACAAGCTGTATGTTTTTGGAGGAACCGTAGATCAATTTGGAGAAACAGCTTTAAACACTATCTATATCCAAGATCTTGCTTCCGGAAGTCTAACTACGGAAACAATGACGACCAGCGCCCACTACACCTTTGTAGATAAGTTTGAAAACTTGATCTATGTGGCAGGTCAAATAGATGTTCGCGATGGGAGTGGTATGATTGTCGGAAACGATTACTTTATTGGTGTGTACGATACCAATACCGGAACCTATGAAGAAATTCCTACCAACCTATCACCGGGGACCGAGTTCTTTACCATCCACGGAATGTGCATTTTTAATGGAAACATGTACATCATTTTTGGAGGTCTTGGTGAAGACAATGGTGGCGATTTTCCGGAATGGGAAATACTTTCTGCTACTATTAATTAATTTGTTGTTAATCAGATATTGCTAAGACTGGGGAGTTTTAGCAATTCGTGAAGTAAAGGTCGATTGTATCGGCCTTTATTTTTTTACCATCGAATGATGGCGCTTCCCCAAGTAAACCCGCTTCCGAAAGCAGCCAACACCAAAAGATCACCATCATTCAATTTTCCTTCGGCCCAAGCTTCCGACAAAGCAATAGGAATCGACGCAGCCGTTGTGTTTCCGTACCGCTGAATGTTGTTATACACTTTATCATCGGTTAGCTGAAATTTCTGCTGAATGAATTGTGAGATACGAAGATTCGCTTGATGCGGAATCAACAAGTCGATATCACTTACGCTAAGTTGATTGGCTTGTAAGCCTTCCATAATCACTTCCGAAAAACGAACCACCGCATGCTTGAACACAAATTGCCCATTCATATACGGATAGTACGGAATATTCTCCTGTGGATTTTCCTCAATGATCTCCGGAACCCAATGTTCGGTACTTGGGCCCTGTAATGCCAATTCATCCTTGTGTTTTCCTTCACTGTGTAAATGCGTACTTAAAATACCGTGTTCCTCTTTTTCTGAACGAGAAACAACCACTGCTCCGGCGCCATCGCCAAAAATGACAGAAACGCCGCGTCCGCGCGTGGTAAAATCGAGTCCGCCACTATGGTTTTCACTACCAATTACCAAGATATGCTTATACATTCCTGTCTTTATAAATTGATCGGCCACCGATAATGCATACACGAAACCGCTACACTGATTGCGAACATCCAAGGCCGGAATGGTACGCATGCCCATCATCTCTTGTACTTGCACGCCACCTCCCGGAAAATACATATCAGGACTCAACGTCGCAAAAACGATCATATCAATATCATTCGGTTTTAAATTAGCGCGTTCTAAGGCGATTTCCGAGGCTTTGACCCCCATGATAGAAGTAGAATTGCCGTCGCCTTTCTTTATATGTCTCCGCTCCTGGATCCCCGTGCGCTCTTGGATCCAAGCGTCATTCGTATCCATTACTTTAGAAAGATCGTCGTTCGTCACCACGTTTTCAGGCACATAATGCCCTACACCGCTAATTTTAGAATGATACATGTGCATTTTTTATTTAGAAAGCCAGACAAGGTAACTAATAAGTGTTAGTTGTAGAAAAAAATACGCGTTAGAAGCTATGCATGCATAACACAAAGAATTGCATACCCCTGTATTTTTACCTACCTTTTTTGAAAATTTTTCCAAATGAAATTCTATTCCTTTCTCCTTCTCCTTCTATGGACAGTATCTCCCCTATTTTCTCAAGAAAAAACAGGCTATCAACAACCCCCTCAAGAAATTCTAGAACTGGTAGATGCCCCCTTGGCACCACGGGTGATCATAGATGATGCCGGTGTTAACGTGGTATTGTTATACAGAGACCCTTACAAAAGCATTGCCGAACTTTCTGAAACCGAAATGCGTTTGGCCGGGCTGCGTATCAACCCCAAAACAAATATTGGCAGTCGTACCAATTATTATAATGATCTGAAGGTAAAAAAAGCGACTGACCAAATTGCTAAGTCGGTTGCCGGCTTGCCAACGGAACCCAGGCTGAGTTATTTCAACTGGTCGCCCGATCAATCTAAGATCGCTTTTCTTCATACGGCGAAGGAAGGTGTGGAAGTTTGGGTATTGGATATCGAAAAAGCGGAAGTCAAAAAACTATCGTCTTCCTACGTCAATGCAAATATGGGAGACCCTATCAATTGGTTTGAAGACGGAAATTCGCTCTTAGTAAAGATGCTTCCGGAAAATAGAACATCTCTTATCAATACTGCGGAAGCCGTTCCAGAAGGCCCCACAATTTCCGTTAGTGATGGTTCTAAAGCACAAAATAGAACCTACCAAGACCTTTTAAAAAATCCTAATGACGAAGCCAATTTTGAACTATTAGCCGTTTCAGAATTAGTGAAACTGAACCTTGATGGAAGCGCTCGTTCCTTTCTTCCAAAAGCAATGTACCGCAATGTTAGCTTTTCCCCGGATGGAAATTACCTCCTCATTACAGCCACCGAACGACCATTTTCCTATATCGTACCCTATTACCGTTTTCCGTACCAACAAACCGTGTATGAGGCTTCAGGAAAAAAAGTACATACCATCAACAGCGTTCCCTTAGACGAAGTACGTCCTAAAGGATTTATGGCCACGCGTACCGGGAAGCGCAATATGAATTGGAGAAGTGACAGACCAGCAACCTTGTATTGGGCAGAAGCGCTCGATGGAGGCGATCCCGAAACAGAGGTTCCGCATCGCGATGTGGTCTACGAGGTAGAAGCCCCTTTTACCGGCAGAGGTCGGGAGGTATTAAAAACCATCAATCGGTTTTCCGGAATTCTTTGGGGCGATGCCACGCATGCCATAGCCTATGATTATTGGTGGAATGATCGAAACACCAAGACCTATACGTTCAATCCGCAAGACGGTTCGCAAACTCCAGTGGTTATTTCAGACAGAAATTATCAAGATCGATATAGCGATCCGGGAGAGTTCGTGACCACGAAGAATGAATTTCATGAATCGGTATTGGCGATGGATAACGGAAATGCGTATCTCATGGGAGATGGCTTTACGGAAGAAGGGCAGTTTCCGTTTATCGATGCCTTCAATCTGAACACTCAAGAAAAAAATCGTTTGTACACGTCTTCGTACACCGATAAAAAAGAGACGCTCTATGATGCAATCAATATGAAGCAGGGCAAGGTGTTGGTTCGAATTGAATCTCCCAATGAATACCCCAATTACTACTTCAGAAACATTAAGAGAAAAAACGCCTTAACTCCTGTGACGGCTTTCGAAAATCCATTTAAAAGCCTTCAGGATGTGCAAAAAGAAGTGATTACGTATACGCGTGAAGACGGACTTGAATTAGAAGGAACCCTCTATCTTCCGATAGGCTATGATACCTCTAAAAAAGAGAAAAAACCAATGATTCTCTGGGCGTATCCTAGAGAGTATAAAGACAAGAGCAGTGCGTCGCAAAACACCACCAATCCTAATGAGTTTATTTATCCCTATTATGGGAGTCCGATTTACTGGGTAACCCGTGGTTACGTCGTCTTAGATGATGCCGCTTTTCCTATTGTGGGCGAAGGTGAAGAAGAGCCTAATGATACGTTTAGAACACAATTAGTATCGAATGCCAAGGCAGCTATTGACGCGGTAGATGCGCTAGGCTACATCGATCGGGATCGTGTTGGGGTAGGCGGACATAGTTATGGTGCGTTTATGGTGGCTAATTTATTAAGCCACAGTGACCTATTTGCTGCCGGAATTGCCCGTAGTGGTGCCTACAACCGTACCTTAACTCCGTTTGGTTTTCAAAGTGAAGAACGGAGTTATTGGGACTCTCCGGAAACCTACTACACCATGTCTCCTTTTATGCATGCCGATAAAATGAAAACGCCGCTATTGCTGGTTCACGGCGAAGCCGATAATAATTCTGGCACCTATCCTTTGCAAAGTGAGCGTTATTTCAATGCTTTAAAGGGACTGGGAGCGACCGCGCGATTGGTCATGCTTCCGAAAGAAAGTCATGGCTATAGAGCCAAAGAAAGCATACTACATTTGTTATGGGAACAAGACCGTTGGCTGGAAATGTACGTGAAGAAAGAAAAAGCATCTTCAGAATTAAAAACCACCACTCCAATGAAGAATAAATAGCCATCCATAAAATCTATAAAACTAAGAAAGGGTTGTCATCAGACAACCCTTTCTAAAACAACCTAACCAATAAAATAATAGATAACTACTTTTTAATAGCAATTAATTTTAGACTATTACTGAATAAAAATACAAAATGTTTAACTATTATACAAAATAATTAAACAAAATTTTTGTATTGCTGAATAACGATACGTGATCCAAGTTCATTCAGTAAATTGTACAATCCGAAGAACGTTCTGTTGATATAAAGAAAATGCTTCGAACCTCGATTTCCGTTCATTTTCCGAAGGGTCGTGTCCTTTGAGTACTTGTCACTAAGCGCTGCAATTTTTCCGAAGAAAACAGCATCTGAAAAATCGAACGTCTCTCCGTGAAACGGTTGCGTAAACAGCGACAACATTTCATGAAACAACGCACTAAAAAACGCTTGCTCTTCTTGGGTATCACTCTCTTTGAGTATTTCCAATTCAAACATCTTTTCTCTAAAAATGTCCGGATCATTAATATTTTTAGGATCCGCCAATTCAAAATAAGGAACGTAGAATTCGTCCGGCACTTTTTTGACGCATCCGAAGTCGATGGCAATCAATTGATTTTCTTTATTCACTAAAAAGTTTCCCGGATGGGGATCGGCATGAACCTGTTTTAATTCGTGCATCTGAAACATGTAAAAATTCCAAAGTGCCTGCCCAACTTGATCTGCGGCTTCTTGACTGGAGTTTTCTTTAAAGAATTGGGAAAGATGTACTCCTTCCATCCAATCCATGGTAAGAATCCGGTCATTAGACAACGTTTCATAATATGTTGGAAATAGGAGGTTTGGGATGTTCTTGCACGCTTCTGTGATATACCTACTCTGTGCCAGTTCTAATTCATAATTTGTTTCTTCTAAAAGCTTGCCTTCGATCTCTTTGAAATATTTTTCAGAATCTTTGCCTTGTAGGTTGAACATTTTGATCGCCACCGGTTTCACCAATGCCAAATCGCTACTGATGCTGTTTGCGACGCCGGGATATTGTATTTTCACCGCGAGGCTTTGCCCATCTTTTGTAGCACGATGTACTTGCCCTATGCTCGCGGCGGCTACCGATTCTTTTTCGAAAGTGCCGAATAGCGCTTCAGGGGCTTTCCCAAAATATTTTTGAAACGTTTTGCGAACCAATGGTGCAGACAAAGGGGGCACACTAAACTGCGCTAGCGAAAACTTTTCTACATATTGCTTAGGCATGATATTTTTTTCCATGCTCAACATTTGTGCAACTTTTAGAGCGCTTCCTTTGAGACTTTTGAGTCCGTCATAAATATCAGCCGCATTACTTTCGTTCAGGCGATCTTTCGTGACTTCAGGATTTACTAACTTTTCTCCATAATATTTCAAGTAGTTGCCTCCAACTTTCACCCCGGTTTTCACCAGCTTGCTGGCGCGAGAAATCTTTCCGGTAGGTATAGAATCGATCGTTTTCATTAGCGCATGTTATTTTTCCAAAGAAATTTTCCAAAATCCACAACACTTTCCAACGGTTTGGTTTGGAAAACGTCAAAAACGGCACGGACGGATTTCTCAATGGCCATGTCGGTATTTTCAAACTGAGGCGAACTGTCTTCTAACCAATATTTCATTAAAAACAAGGTTTGCAGCCAGGCTCCTTCCGAAAAAAAAGCAACAGGTTGCTTCAAGAATTTTATATGCTTCTGTTCATTTTCTTCTTCGATTAAGGTGGCCGCAAAATCTTTCACACGGCGTCGCAATCCTTTCAATTGTGTTCTGTACTCCATCAGATCGCCATGTTTCGGCAACGCAAGTAACACATAGCTTCTATTAGCGGTTAGCAATTCAAAGAATGTGTAGAAGAAGGTGAGCATTTTTTCTTGGTTAGAAAGGGAATCGTACTCAGGTTGCTTTATAGCTAAAGCCATAGATTCTTCAAAGAAAGCATTCCAAATGGCAGCCCGAATTCCGTCAAACGACCCAAAGAACTCATAAAAATTAGATTCTTCGGTGCCGTTATCCTTTGCAAATTTATAAACGCTGGTGGGTGGCGTTTCAAGTTCTAAAAGATGATTCATATAAACATCGATCCATTGCTTTCTAGTTAGTTTTTTCACTTTCTTTTTTGCGGAAGTTGTTGCACTCATAATCACAGAATTAAATTCAAACAAAGATACTAATTGTTTAATTTTTAAAATATTTCATTAAACAAAACTTGTGTTAAAGTTGAATGATCAGCATAGTGACAAGCTGTCAGCTATTATTTAAATGGTATTCTATTTGAAATACGGGGCATATAACATTGAAAAATAAATATTAAAAAATATGAGCAAAGGAACTATTAATGTATCGGTAGAGAATATTTTTCCGTTGATCAAAAAGTTTTTATACAGCGATCACGAGATCTTTCTTCGGGAATTGATCAGTAACGCAACGGATGCCACGCTAAAGCTGAAACATCTCACAAATATCGGGGAAGCTTCGGTGGAATACGGAACACCACAGATCGAGGTGAAAATCGACAAGGACGCCAAAACGCTGCATGTCATCGACCAAGGTATTGGTATGACCGCCGAGGAAGTTGAAAAATACATCAATGAGATTGCTTTTTCTGGAGCCGAAGAATTCATCGAAAAGTATAAGGACAAGCAAGGTGAGGATGCCGGGATTATTGGGCATTTCGGACTCGGGTTTTACTCTGCTTTTATGGTAGCGAGCAAAGTTGAGATCATTACAAAAAGCTACAAAGAGGAACCTGCTGCACACTGGATTTGTGACGGATCTCCGAAGTATACTTTGGAAGCTTCCGATAAAAAAGAACGTGGAACAGAGATCATCTTACATATTGCGGAAGATGAAACTGAATTTTTGGAAGAAGCCCGAATTCGTGAACTACTTACCAAGTACAATAAGTTTATGCCGATCCCGATTAAATTCGGAACCAAAACAGAAACCTTACCGAAACCGGAAGATGCTAAAGAAGAGGATCCGGCGCCCACGAAAGAGGTAGACGATATTATCAACAACCCTGATCCTGCTTGGACCAAACAGCCAACCGATTTAGAAGAAAAAGACTATAAGAGTTTTTATCGAGAGCTGTACCCAATGCAGTTTGAAGAACCCTTATTTCACATTCACCTCAATGTAGACTATCCTTTCAATCTTACGGGAATTCTTTACTTCCCAAAGATGACCCAAGACTTAAATGTTCAGAAAGATAAAATACAACTGTATCAAAATCAGGTATTTGTCACCGACAACGTAGAGGGAATAGTTCCTGAGTTCTTGACGATGTTGCGCGGTGTGATTGATAGTCCGGATATCCCGCTGAACGTTTCTCGAAGTTATTTGCAGGCCGATGGAGCGGTGAAGAAAATATCGAGCTATATCACGAGAAAAGTGGCTGACAAGCTAAAAAGCCTTTACAATGAGAATCGAGAGGATTTTGAGAAAAAATGGGATGACATCAAAGTGGTGATCGAGTACGGAATGTTGACGGAAGATAAGTTCTTCGACAAAGCGCAAGATTTTGCACTTTACCCCACAGTTGACGGTAATTATTACACTTTTTCAGAACTCGAAGAAAAGCTTAAAGAACTTCATACTGATAAGGATGACAAACTCGTGCTATTGTATGCTTCCAATAAAGAAGAGCAGCACAGTTATATTGAAACTGCTAAGAATAAAGGGTATGAAGTATTGCTTTTAGACTCGCCCATTGTTTCGCATTTGCTTCAGAAATTAGAGTCAAGCAAAGAAAACATTTCGTTCACCCGAGTGGATAGCGGCCCAATTGACAGCTTGATCAAAAAAGACGAAGCAGCATTGTCGAAGCTTTCCGACGAGGAAAAGGAAACCTTAAAGACGACACTTACAGAGCTTATTCCGGAAGAGAAATTTACGGTACAGCTAGAAGCCATGGATAGCGACGGACAACCTTTTGTGATCACCGAACCAGAATTTATGCGCCGTATGAAAGAAATGCAACAAACCGGTGGTGGTGGCATGTTTGGTATGGGGAATATGCCCGAAATGTACACCTTGATCGTAAATACTAATCACGAATTGGTACAACAGATCTTGGCCACTAAAACGAACAAGAAAAAAGAACGTCTGGTGAATCAAGCGTTAGATCTGGCCAAATTGAGTAAAAATTTACTCAAAGGAGAGGCTCTCACGCAATTTATCAAGCGTAGCTATGAAATGATCAAATAGCAGTAACTCTCTGACTTTGAAGCCGCTCTAACGAGCGGCTTTTTTATTTCGTATAAGTTCTTGAAGATTTTACAAAATTTTAATAATTCTAATTGTAAGAACACCTATAAAACCTATATTTTTGAGAAAATATTAACGAATCCCTATTTATTAATTTATTAAACATTTATGAAAAAAATTACTTTTTCAATTTTATTAATGTTTGCTGCTTTTGTGTGTCATGCGCAATCGGTTTTCATTAATGAATTACACTATGACAACGACAGTGGTGATGTCGGCGAATTTGTAGAAGTCGCTGGACCTGCTGGAACAGATCTTTCCACCTACTCTATTGTATTGTACAATGGAAGTGGCGGTACTAGCTACGGAACTACGACACTTTCAGGAACGATTGATGATGAAGGAGGAAGCGGTTTTGGTGCTGTTTCTTTTCTAATTTCTGGCATTCAAAACGGTGCTCCTGACGGTCTCGCTTTAGTAGACGGAGGAAGTGTTGTTCAATTCCTTAGTTATGAAGGAGATTTTACAGCGACAGACGGCCCCGCCAATGGTATGATGAGTACTGATATTGGTGTGAGTGAGCCAGGAAATACGCCTGTAGGTCAATCATTACAATTAACCGGAACCGGAGATACGTATTCCGACTTCACTTGGAATGCACCTGCTGCGGAATCTCCTGGAGATATCAACGCCGGACAAACGTTTATGGCAGCAGTAGGTATGCCTCCTGTTATTTCATGTCCTTCTGACGTGATGGCTGATACCGACCCAGGACAATGTAATGCAGTAGTAAACTTTGCAGATGCAGTTGCCATCGATCCTGACGGAGGAACAGTAACCGTTACACAGACCATGGGTCCAACCAGTGGTTCTATGTTTCCAACGGGAGATACTATCGTAGAATTTACAGCGACCGATGATGAAGGTGATACGGCTACGTGCCAGTTCACTGTAACGGTAACTGATAACGAAGCACCAGTGGCAGCTTGTATGGATATTACTTTAGAAGTAGATCCTGTAACCGGA
>DFVG01000055.1 GCA_002379985.1 Flavobacteriaceae bacterium UBA4166 | reverse complement strand
TTGTGGGTTCATCAAGGATATAAAAAGTATTTCCGGTGTCCCGTTTGGAAAGCTCTGTGGCCAATTTGATTCGCTGTGCCTCGCCTCCGGAAAGCGTCGTTGATTGCTGTCCTAGTGTAATATAGCCTAAGCCAACATCTCTAATCGTTTTCAATTTTCGGTAGATCTTCGGAATGTGTTCAAAGAAATCACAGGCTTCATCGATGGTCATCGCCAGTACATCATAAATCGATTTTCCTTTGTACCGAATTTCCAGCGTTTCGCGGTTAAAGCGTTTGCCTTGACAGGTCTCACACTCTACATAGACATCCGGAAGAAAGTTCATTTCAATGACTCGCAAACCGCCTCCTTGACAAGTTTCACATCGCCCGCCTTTCACATTAAAACTGAAACGTCCCGGCTTATACCCTCTTATTTGTGCTTCCGGAATTTTGGCAAACAAACTGCGTATTTCTGAGAACACTCCGGTATAGGTCGCAGGATTCGAGCGAGGTGTTCTTCCGATGGGAGATTGATTGATATCAATAACCTTGTCTAGATGTTGTAAGCCTTCAATTTTTTGATACGGCATGGGTTTTTTAACACCGTTGAAGAAATGTGCATTTAGAATCGGGTAGAGAGTTTCGTTGATCAACGTCGACTTCCCACTTCCTGAAACACCGGTCACGCCAATCATCATTCCAAGCGGAAACGATACGGTCACATTTTTAAGGTTGTTTCCGGTCGCACCACTTAGTGTTAATGTTTTTCCGTTTCCTTCTCTGCGTTGCTTCGGAAGTTCAATTTCTTTGGTGCCATTTAAGTAGTCTGCCGTAAGCGTATGCGTTTTGGTGATGGTTTCTGGGGTTCCTTCGGAAACGATCTCCCCACCATGTTTTCCGGCCGCCGGACCAATATCGATCACGTGATCGGCACTTTCAATCATTTCTTTATCATGCTCAACAACGATCACAGAATTGCCAATATCCCGAAGCTGAATTAGGGAGTGGATCAATCGTTCGTTATCGCGTTGGTGTAGGCCAATACTTGGTTCATCCAAAATGTACAACACACCTACGAGTTGTGAACCAATTTGCGTGGCGAGCCTGATTCGCTGTGCTTCCCCACCGGAAAGCGACTTAGAACTTCGGTTGAGCGCCAAATAGGTGAGTCCGACATCATTCAAAAAACGCAGTCGCGCCCGTACTTCCTTGATGATCCCGGTAGCGATCTTTTGTTGGGTTTCTGAAAGTTGTGCTTCCAAATTGTCGAACCAAGTGGTAAGCTCTACAATGTCCATATGCGCCAACTCGGCAATGTTCTTTCCGTTTACTTTGAAATAAAGCGATTCCTTCCGCAGGCGGTCCCCATTACAGGATGGACAATCCACTTTGTCCATATACTCTTTTGCCCAGCGGCGCAAGGATTTCGACTCATTAGCTTCGAACGTATTCTGAAGAAACGTGGCAACCCCTTCAAAGTCGATTTTATAATTGCGGGTAATCCCCAGTGTTTTGGATTCCACATCAAAAGAGGAGTTTCCACCGTGGAAGATCACCTCTTTGGCTTCCTTCGGAATGCTCGAAAATGGGTCACTTAATTCGAAACCGTATTTCTTAGCAATGATTTCCAATTGTTTGAAGACCCACTTGCTCTTTTGTGGTCCGTGTGGCGCTAAAGCTCCTTGCTTTATGGAAAGGGAAGGATCCGGCACGATCTTGTCTAAATTCACTTGATGCAATTTCCCTAGACCTTTACATTCCGGGCACATGCCTTTTGGACTGTTGAAGGAAAAGTTGTTGGGTTCGGGATTGGGGTAGGAAATTCCGGAAGAAGGACACATGAGCGACCGACTAAAATACCGAACTTCGTCCGTATCATTATCCAATACCATCAAAACGTCATCACCATGATACATGGCGGTAACAATCGTTTCAGAGAGGCGTTTGTCTTGATCGGTATCTTCGGAAATCTTCAAGCGATCGATCACAATTTCGATATCGTGAGTTTTGTAGCGATCAATGCGCATTCCCTTCACTATATCCATCACTTCTCCGTCTACGCGAACTTTCACAAAACCCTGCTTTCCAATTTGTTCAAAGAGTTCGCGATAATGCCCTTTTCGGGAACGAATTACAGGCGCAAGAACGCTTACCTTTCGGCCTTTAAAATCATCAATAATAAGTTGTTTGATCTGCTCATCGCTATAGCTCACCATTTTCTCTCCGGTGTTGTAGCTATAGGCATCACTAGCACGCGCAAAAAGCAGTCGTAAAAAATCGTAAATCTCGGTAATGGTACCTACGGTAGAACGCGGACTCTTACTCGTAGTTTTTTGCTCAATGGCGATAACGGGCGATAGGCCTTCAATTTTATCGACATCGGGACGCTCTAAACTTCCGAGAAATTGACGTGCATAGGCAGAGAAGGTTTCAATGTAGCGACGCTGTCCTTCCG
Organism: Flavobacteriaceae bacterium UBA4166; assembly: GCA_002379985.1. Lineage (GTDB taxonomy): Bacteria > Bacteroidota > Bacteroidia > Flavobacteriales > Flavobacteriaceae > DFVG01. The sequence continues at coordinate 71,705 of DFVG01000055.1, read as the reverse complement.
CATAAATGGTATCAAACGCTAAAGACGATTTTCCACTGCCCGAAAGCCCTGTAATGACTACCAATTTCTCTCTTGGAATGGAAACATCTATGTTCTTTAAATTGTGAACACGAGCCCCTAAAACCTCAATCACATCGTCCTTTTTTTCCATAGTTTGCAAAGGTACTCAATTGAATTGAAAATTCACACTTCTATAGCGCTTCAATCGGATATGTTTCTGAAGGATATAAGAAGTAGATCAGCGGTTGATCTCACGGGCCAGAAACGGCAATAGTGAGATGCTTATAAAGAAGATGGTGCTGATGACCACTGCATAGCTGATCACGAGTGCCAAGATAGAAAATGCGAATAATAAATAAAGTAATGGTAGTAATACTCCGGCAAAGATCAAGACAAGAAAAACCCCATATAAATAGCGAAGCATTCGTGGAAGCGAATGCTGTGTTTTTTCTTGGAACTGAACTAATTTCGGAATTACTTCCTGTGACATATATTCTCCTAATTTTGAAAGAAATACCTCATTGAAACTCGAGTCTTCAAACGCTTCGGCATCGATGCGATGGGCTAACGCCATAATTTTTTCCTGATGGCGTTCAAAAACGGCATCATAATCAAGCGATTCTTTGTAGATCCCGTATTTATAGCCGAAGTAATACCAAAGTCCCGAACCGCATTTGTGCTCCAACCATTTTTGTACGATCTCATTGGCATACACCCGGGGATATTTAATTGCTTCCGGAAGGCTTTTTTCTTTGGGATGTGTCATCAATAAAGACTTCAATTCCAAATAAAGATTCTCGGTATCAGCGTAATGATGGGTTTCCTGTAAGAATTCTATAGCGAGCTTCGACTTTCCTTTGTAGAATTCTTTCACCTCAAAAAAGGTGAGTCCGGCAAACTCCTCATCGATATATTCTTTTAAGCCGGAAAGCCACATTTTGGAACGAAGTAGTAGTTCAATGATATTCCGAAAATGATGCATTTTTTGCGTCACCTTACTCAGATGATCGATTGCTACCGTTCGGTGCCGCTTCATACCCATGGCAGAGGAGACAATATATACCATGAGTATGGCGCCAAGAAATCCACTAATGCTAATAAAGACCGTTGCAACTTCTTCTAAAGTACTAATGAACGTAACATCCACGCTGGTTTTTTGCCATAACAGAACACCAAGTCCCACACACAACAACCCACTAATAAATAGCGGGAGCAATGTATACATATCGCGAAAAATGGATTTTTCTTTCATGGATAGATGGCGCCAAGCCTTGCCTCAACTGTGTGTAACTTCCTACAAGTAAAGAATTTCGGGCGGTAAAAATACTATTTTATGTAGTAAAATACCTACAAATCGCTGTAAGGAAGATTTTATCGATTAACGACATTTATAAAGGCTGCTTATCAGTAGCCCACCGCTGTATCATCCCCCCGCCGGTCGGCCCCACCTTCTAGGCTTCCATCCGGAAGTCGTAAGATAGCGTCCACTTTCCCAATCACAGGGGCGTTATTCACATCAATGGAATAGCCTTTCTGGGAAAGGCTGTCCAGAGTTTCTTCGGAAAAGGAATCGGGTTCAAACATCACGATATCCGGAAGCCATTGATGATGAAACCTTGGTGCATTCACTGCTTCTTGCATGGTCATATCGTGTTCATAAACATTTAAAATGGTTTGTAAGACTGAAGTAATGATCGTGGAACCGCCGGGCGTTCCCACACTCATCCAAAATTCTCCTTCTTTTTCAATAAGCGTTGGCGTCATAGAACTAAGCATACGTTTTTGGGGCGCAATCGCATTGGCTTCTCCACCTATGAGTCCGAACATATTAGGCTCTCCCGGCTTCGCACTAAAATCATCCATCTCGTTGTTCAGAAAAAAACCAAGCTCTTTGGCGTACAGTTTTGAACCGTAAGCACCGTTCAAGGTAGTAGTTACAGCGATAGCATTTCCAAAGGCATCGACAATAGAGTAGTGGGTGGTTTCCATACTCTCAGTCATGGCAGCCTCGGCCATCTCTAGATTTCCATAATTCACTTCGGTTGACGGTGTGGCAGCGTCGAATGAAAACGTGTCCATACGCGCATTCGAATAGGTTTCTGAAATCAAGGTGTCTATAGGAATCTGTACAAAATCAGGATCTCCTAAATAGTAACTTCGGTCAGCGTACGCCCTACGTTCGGCTTCGGCGATCACTTGAATGGATTTAGTACTATTGGGGCCGTATTCTCGTAACGGGTAGGGTTCTACCATTTTCATGATCTGAGCCAAACAGACGCCGCCACTTGAAGGGGGCGACATAGAGATGACATTGAGGTCCTTATAGGCAAAGATGACCGGTTCTCGCCATTGCGCTTCATACGCATCGAGATCTTCCATCGTGATGATTCCATTTTTCGATTGCAGGAAGGCGACTAGCTTTTTGGCAGTTTCCCCTTGATAAAATTCAGACCTGCCTTTCATGGCAATACGTTCGAGCGTAGCTGCTAAGGCTTCATTTTTAATGGTATCTCCAGCCTTTTGAGAAAGGGTATAGAGCGAAGCTTCTTCATTCACCTTTTCAAAAACAGCCGCATATTGTTCGAAACGACCTTGTTGTTTTTCCGTGACCACGTAACCCTCCCGCGCCAATTCAATCACAGGACGCAACAATTCTTCCATGGGAAGCGTTCCCAATTTTTGATGCACAGCAAAGATACCGGCAACGGTTCCGGGAACACCAACGGCCAGTCCACCTACTTTGCTTTGTTCTGAAAGATAATTGCCTGCGCTATCCAAATACATATCGCGATGTGCTGCCAACGGTGCTTTCTCTCGATAATCTAACGCTCCAATCTCACCGTACTGTGTTCGATAGACCATAAAACCGCCACCACCAAGATTTCCGGCATACGGATAGGCCACGGCCAATGCCATTTCGGTCGCAACCATGGCGTCAAACGCGTTTCCCCCTTTTTTTAAAATTTCAATTCCAATTTTTGAGGCCTCTTCTCTGGCAGAAACAACCATCGCATTTTGCGCAATCGTTCCTTTTACGGGGACTGCCGGTTCTGGTGTTGATCTTTCCTTACAAGCTAAGAAGCTTATGAACACCAAAAGAAGGTAGGGAAGTTGTTTCATAGTGTGGCTAATTTTTGTTGGGAAAAGATAATCAATTCAGAAAAAAAAGAGGTGAACTCACTTTCAAACTCTTCGTAATATGCTTCTAATTCAATCACGGCAAAATTCATTTTGGAAACCCCTTTAGTACGTATGTTCATTTGCTTTAAGATCTTGCTAATGCCCGGAACTGACGCATAACTTTCCAGCCAATTATCGGTGATCATATAAGGCATCATTCGTTGAATTCGTGTGGGGAGAACGGCAAAATTATCACGTAAGAGCGCGTAAAAATCACTTACAAATTCTGTTAGGGGAGTATCGTGGTAACGCTCCCAGTTTTTTGCTAGAAAATGATCATAGAGAATATCAACGATCACCCCGCTATAATGCCCATAATTTTTATGCAATCGCGCGGTACTTTGCTTTACCGTGGTATGTTGGTCTGTAAAGGTATCGATGGCACGATGGAGGAGGATCCCTTTCTGGATGGATTCGGGATATTTCAAATAGCGACGCCCTTTGATTCCATCGGCAATAAAATTTCCGATGATGACTCCTTCATCCGTTCCGGAAAGATAAATGTGCGCCAAAAAATTCATTGCATAAATATATGTAATTTAGCCGCGTTAAACCTGCCTTTTTGAAGCGACTACCCAATTTAGACGTTTTGCGATTTTTCTTAGCGACCATGGTACTCATCTATCATGTGCCCAAGCTGTGTGAGAGTCAGGGGCTACCTTATTTCAATGACGCTCCTATTTTTCAGCGGGGTATCGAAGCCGTCTATATGTTCTTTGTGCTCAGTGGTTTCTTGATCATTCGTTTGATCTACCGCGCGAAGCAGAAAGGAACTTTTTCCATCAAGAATTTTTACATGCGGCGCGTCCTCAGGATCTTTCCGCTGTATTATTTGGTATTGTGCTTTGGCTTCTTTTTTTACTGGGTACTGCTTCCATCGGTTGGAATCGCCTATGACAATAACTACCCATTTTGGAATGCCTTTGGGTTGTCGGTGTTCTTCTTTCCGAACATCAGTGCCAGTTTATACGAGCCCGGCGGAATTTTAGAGATCTTATGGTCCATAGGCATTGAAGAACAATTCTATTTGATGATCGCACCGCTATTGTTTTTAATTCGTACCAAGAAAGTTTTATTATTTCTAAGCATTCTTGTATTGGTGTATTTGGTGATGTTCCATTGGGAGGAATTGTATTTTCTTCGGAAATACCAAATGGTGTACTTCTATCTTTTTGGAGGTGGGATTATTGCTATTTTAGAAGAACAAGGCCGATTGCAGTTTCTGAAACGTTCCGCGCTTATTCCATTAGGAATCCTCACAGCGACCGTTTTGTATTTTACTACCAACTGGCTCATGCTGCCCACTTATGAAGGAAAGCACTTACTTACGTTGGTGTTGTTTTGCCTATTCGTACACACCTTGGCCCATAACCATCGCGGGGTAACGATCAGTAGTCCTTTATTGAATTATTTCGGAAATATCTCCTACGGAATTTATATGTATCACGCCATAGTGCTTAACTTTGTGGTGTTTATATTTTTGAAAGGCGATTTGGCCACAACCATCGGAAGTACCACAACGATTATTATGACGCAACTCATCACATTTGTTTTAACGCTTTTGGTGGCACATATGTCCTACCGCTATTTTGAAACGTATTTCCTCAACCTCAAATCTAAATTTAGAAAATGACACTCATAAAATCAATTTCAGGAATTCGCGGAACAATCGGGGGCACTCCCGGCGACAATTTAACACCTATCGATGCGGTTCGTTACGCCTCAGCCTACGGCAGCTGGATCAAACAACAACGGTCTAAAGAGAACTATCGGGTCGTGGTGGGTAGGGATGCTCGAATTTCAGGAGAAATGGTACAACAATTAGTAATGAATACGCTAGTGGGACTAGGGATCCATGTGGTAGATCTGGGGTTGTCAACAACTCCCACCGTAGAAATGGCGGTAACCATGGAGCACGCTGATGGCGGTATTATCTTAACGGCGAGCCATAATCCCAAACAATGGAATGCGCTGAAGCTACTTAATTCGAAAGGGGAATTTTTGGATGCGGTGGCAGGACAAGAAATTCTAGACATCGCTGACCAAGGCAATATCGATTTTAGCGAAGTGGATGATTTGGGAAAGATCACTCGAAATGATGCCTATATCGACTTGCATATCGATGAAATTCTAGCCTTACCATTGGTCAATGTTGCCGCTATTAAGAAAGCTAATTTTAAAGTAGTAGTAGACGGTGTCAATTCTACCGGAGGAATTGCTGTTCCCTTATTGTTGGAGGCACTGGATGTACACCCTGTAAAACTGTTTTGTACTCCCAATGGCGAATTTCCCCATAATCCGGAACCATTAAAGGAGCACTTGGGAGATCTTATGAAGAAAGTGGTGGATGAAAAAGCTGATTTTGGAATTGTGGTAGATCCGGATGTAGACCGACTTGCCATTGTTGATGAAAAAGGACAAATGTTTGGCGAAGAATACACCTTGGTAGCAGTCGCCGATTATATTTTAGGGCATCGTTCAGGGAATACGGTATCTAACCTTTCTTCCTCTCGTGCGTTGCGAGATGTTACCGAAAAACACGGCGGAACCTATACCGCAAGTGCTGTTGGAGAAGTGAATGTAGTTGCCACCATGAAAGAGACCGAAGCTGTTATTGGCGGTGAAGGGAATGGAGGAATCATTTATCCTGAATTACACTACGGAAGGGATAGTTTGGTTGGAATCGCCCTGCTTTTGAGTCATTTGGCAGAACAGAAAGTTTCTGTGAGTGCGCTTCGGAAACGGTATACCGCCTATTTTATGAGTAAGAAAAAGATTCAATTGACACCGGAATTAGATGTGGATGCCCTACTGAAGTATATTTCCGAAACCTACGCTTCCGAAGAGATCAATACAGTAGACGGAGTGAAGATCGATTTTCCCGATAATTGGGTGCATTTGCGCAAATCAAATACCGAACCTATTGTGCGCATTTACACAGAAGCCAAAAGTCAGGAAGCCGCCGATGCCCTTGCCGATCGGTTTATCAAAGAGATTGAAGCCTATATGTCATAAATTCATACCTTTATAACAGCAACTAACATCACATGGAACCTGTAACGCAACAATCCCGTACGGCACTTGAAGCGTACTTTGAACCTTTCAGAAAACAAATTCTTGGCATTGATCAAGAGTTTTTATCTCCCTTTGGAACACAAAAAATTGTCTATGCAGATTGGACTGCCAGTGGCCGACTGTACCGTCCCATTGAAGAGAAGATGATGCATGCTTTTGGTCCGTTTGTGGCAAATACGCATACCGAAACAGCCGTTACCGGAACCACCATGACACAGGCCTATCAGCGCGCCCGGGACATAATCAAAAAACACGTAAATGCGGGGACTGACGACGTCTTGATAACAACAGGTACGGGAATGACTGGCGCTGTCAACAAATTTCAACGAATTTTAGGACTTAAGATTCCCGAGCAGATCAAAGATCAGTTTACGCTCCCGGAATCACAGCGGCCCGTGGTCTTTGTTTCGCATATGGAGCATCACAGCAATCAAACTTCATGGTTGGAAACATTGGCAACCGTGGAAGTGATCCCTTGCAATGAGGAAGGTTTGTTCTGTATGAATGAACTGGAAGCCTTGCTCAAAAAGTATCACGATCGCGAACTAAAGATTGCTTCTATTACGAGTTGTTCTAACGTTACCGGAATTCAAACACCCTATCATAAGGTGGCGAAGATGATGCATGCGCACAACGGACTCTGTTTTGTGGATTTTGCCTGTTCCGCACCATATATTGAGATCAACATGCATCCTGAAGACGATACTGCTTCGTTAGATGCCATTTTTCTGTCTCCCCACAAGTTTCTTGGAGGTCCCGGCAGTAGCGGCGTTCTCATTTTCAACAAAAAGCTATACAAGAACATGGTACCGGATTGCCCCGGTGGAGGAACGGTAGATTGGACGACGCCTTGGGGAACGCACAAGTTTATAGACAATATTGAGCTTCGGGAGGACGGCGGAACGCCCGGTTTTTTACAAGTAATTCGCACATCTTTAGCCATCAAATTGAAAGAAAAGATGGGCGTTGAAAACATCATGAACCGTGAACATGAGTTGCTGACCTATATCTTTGACCGTCTGCGTCCTGCTTCGGGTATCTCAATTCTGGCCGGAAATCATACCGAACGACTCGGAGTGATCAGTTTGATCATTGGCGAGTTACACCACGATCTCGCTGTTAAAATGCTGAGCGATCGCTACGGAATTCAATCGCGAGGTGGCTGCAGTTGCGCCGGAACGTATGGTCATTATCTATTAGAGATCGATCAGGAAGCTTCTGATGAGATCATTGGAAAAGTGCAACTGGGAGACTTTCTATTAAAACCGGGATGGGTACGGATATCAATTCATCCCACAACCACCAATGAAGAAGCCGCTTATATTTGTGATAGTTTGATAGCACTCTCTGAAAACTATGAGCAATGGAAAGAGGAGTATCGGTTTCATGAAGGTGTGTTTACGCACGCTTCCGAAGAAAAAGAACCTACCTCCGTATTACAAAATTCTTGGTTTGAGTTGTAACCTTTATTGTTGCTTTCGATGCTTCCAACGCTTGTGCGACCATAGGTAATATTCTGGCGCTGCGTAGATCTGTTTTTCGATCTCGTCTAAAAACTTTCTCGTAATTTCAAATGCTTCTGTGCTTTTTGGAGCTTCCGAAAGGGGAATCAGTTGCACTCGATAGTGCCCACGTTTAACCTTCACCGTTTGCAAATAACCAATATTGAAGTCTAATCGTTTGGCGAGATCCTCGGGGCCTGTAAACACCGGCACGTTAATTCCCATAAAATCATCCCGTAACTTGAATGCCCCTAATTTTGGGGTTTGGTCGGCGACCAATAGCGTAATTGACGGAATCTCTTGCTTGCTCATTTTGAAGAGCGTTGTTACCGCTTTTTTGTTGGAAACGATCGTCGCACCAAATTTCCCACGAATGTTCTTAACCATACTGTCGAAATACCGATTCACCAAGGGTTTGTAGACGCCAAACCCCTTTAATTTGGTCATTACCGGCACAATGGAGCTCCATTCCCAATTGGCATAATGCGCACAACAGACCAAAAGGCTTCGGCCTTGTGCATAGTAAGCATCAAAAATTTCAGCATTTTCGATCACATAGCGTTTCCGCAAGGTTGCTTCGGAAATACTGATCCCCTTGATCGTTTCAAAAATAAGATCACACAAATGTTGGTAGAAGCCTTTGGCAATTTTAATGCGTTCGGCATCCGACTTATCAGGAAACACCAACGCCAAGTTGCTGAAAACTACTTTTTTCCGATAGCCAACAACATAATAGACCAAGAAGTAAAGCACAGTTGACTTCACATACAACACCCAAAACGGGAGCAGTGAGAGTAACCAGAGAATAGGATAAACCAAAAAATAAAGTAGTCGTTGCATAGAATTCTACTGCAAAACTAAGTAATTTTATTGCATAACGATTCGATTCTTTATTTTTGAAAAATGCTTGACATTGCTATAGTAACGCTGGTAATCATCGCAGCGAACGTGATCATTTCTTTAAAAGGGTTTAACGATTTTTCGTTTTTCGAAAAGTATAAATTCAACATTGCCAGCATACGGCGTGGCGAACAAATAAGAATGCTGACCTCCGGGTTTCTACATGTAGATACGACCCACTTGTTATTTAACATGTTGACGCTGTATTTTTTCGCCAATATTGTGCTCAATGCGCTAGGCACCGTTCGGTTCTTGTTATTGTATCTGGCAAGCTTACTTGTGGGTAATTTATTGAGCTTTTATTTTCATAAGGAAGAATACCACTACAGTGCGGTGGGAGCCAGTGGCGCGGTAACAGGTGTATTGTATTCCGCTATTTTGTTCTATCCAGACATGAGCTTGTTCTTATTCTTTATTCCCATTCCGATCCCAGCATGGATATTCGGCTTGCTGTACTTATTGTATTCCATTTACGGAATGAAAAAACGTATTGGTAATATTGGTCATGATGCACACTTAGGAGGAGCCATAGCCGGTTATGCCTTGACATTGCTGTTTATGCCGGGGTTGTTAGAGACAAATTTATGGATTGTTTTGGTATTGGCATTGCCTATTGGTATACTGTTTGTACTACATAAGCTCGGAAAAATCTAAAACCTAACATCATGAAAAAAATCATTCTATTACTTTTAGTAACTATAACCACCACCAGTATGGCACAAGAAATAACAAAACCTGTAGTAGCTGTTTCAGGAGAAGGTACTGTCAACATCGTCCCTGACGAAGTGACGATTGATCTTCGTGTAGAATCTACCGGAAACGATGCACAAACCGTGAAACGCGAGAATGATAATATTGTTAAAAGTGTTTTACAAGCGGTGACCGCTATGGGGATTGCCGAAAAAGATGTGCGTACAGAGTATATCCGTCTCAATAAAAACTATAACCACAATACCAAAGAATACAGCTATGCCGCCAATCAAGCGATCGCTGTGAAATTGCGTGACCTAAACAAATACGATGCGGTGATGGACCGACTGCTGGATACCGGTATCAATCGTATTGACGGAGTACAATTTTCTTCTTCAAAAGCGGAAAGTCTACGTTCTGAAGCGCGCACTAAGGCCGTGATGGATGCAAAAAAGAAAGCCGGGGAATATGCAGCTGCGCTAGGGCAGCGTATTGGAAAAGCTGTGATGATCAGTGAATTTCAACCCAATAGCGGACCACAACCCATCTTACGCGGAATGGCTATGCAAGATGCTGCTTCGGGAAAAGCAATCGCACCCGGTGAAATGGAAATTAGTGTGGTTGTAAATGTTAGTTTTGAGCTGAAATAACCAACGTTATTGTCCACCTAACAATCCTTCGATACGACGTTCTAAGGCAGCGCCACGCAAGTCTTTGTCGATGATTTTACCATTTTCATCTAACAAGAATGTGGCTGGAATGGCACGAACATTATACGTTCGTGCAATAGGATCCTGCCAGAATTGTAAGTTAGAAACATGGTGCCAATCCATATTATCATCTTCGATGGCTTGAAGCCACCGCGCTTTTTGCCCTTGGCGGTCTAAACTAACACTGATGATGTTCAAGCCCTTATCATGGTACTTTTCGTACACGCGAACAACATTTGGGTTTTCACGACGACAAGGCTTACACCATGAGGCCCAAAAATCAACGATAGTATAGGTGCCTAATACGTCATTGAGTGCTAGCATATCACCTTCAGGTGTTGGCGCACTAAAATTAGGGGCCATCCCGCCCACGGTTACTTTTTTCATTTGATTGAGCGTACGCTCCAAATTCTTTGTGACCGTTGATGCCGCTACTTTTGGCGAAAAATCGGCGATGATCGCTTTCGCTTCTTCTGAGGTTACTTCCTCCCGACTTACCATTTCGGTAAGGAGCATTGCGGCGTAAAGGGAGTTACTATTTTCTTGAATAAATTCTTTTTTATAGGCGTTTTCTTCTTCAACTAATGCAATGTTGTCTTTTTGAATTTGCGCCACCAGAAGATTGTCCTGCTCGCCCCGTGCCTTTTGAAAACGTTCTAAATGGGCTTGCTTTTGGGCATTGTACCCTCGAATTCTCTTGGTAAAATCGGTATATGCATTGTTAAGCTTGCCTCCGGTAATTGTAGAAGCTGCCAAACTGTCTTTATAAATGGTGACGGAAAGATCTTCGTTTTCTGGAAAATAAACCACATTCGCTTTGGCGCCTTCAATATTCAAATAATTAACAGAAAGATTGTCTGTGTTAGGGTAGGTGCCTTCAAAACGTTCGCTGTTGATGGTCATGGTATCAATGATCGCCGGACGGTTATCTGCCCCAACCTCATAAACATATACAGAGGTTCCGTCTGCATATCCTTCAGCTTGACCGGAAATGGTATACTCATTGCTGTTATTATTTCCGCAGGAAAAAAACAGTAAACTGCTTGTAATAAAAAAGGCACTTAATCGTCTCATAGGTAATAGTTCTTATTTCAGCAAAAGTAAGGGATATTTTGCGCTCCTAAAAAACTATTATAATATTGTTAAGAACGTCAAATAGTTAGGGGTAGCGTTGAATTATTAAGTACATTTAATATAATTATTGAATCATTGATTATGAAATCGAATAAAAGGGAGTTCCCTTTGGACATGGAAATTAGCTTTAAGAAGCTCATCGATACCTATCGAGAACACCTCGAGGATACGAATCCCTTGGTGCGAGATCGTGCTGAGAAGATTGTTGCCATAGCCGATGAATACCCAATTCTTGTTAATGGATTGGCTCCCGGACAAGGAAAAGATTATCAAGAACAGATCAATGTGATTACACAAGATCTATTTCCTGAAGTACTTCAGAACAATGAAATCAAAATAGCCACCTCGCCTTTCAAGGACGATGTTTTTAGGTCGACAGCGCGATATAAGCGCATCATGGAAGAAGCTGGAGATGATTACGAACTAGAACTTACTAACTTCAGCGAGGATCAATATTATTTGATGGGCTGTAGCATCATTCTTCAGTTCTACTACGGAAAACATTTCGATTTCCGTCGCCCTTTCTATTATCAAATTCCGGATGATTCAGGAATCATGCGCTTTTACAAAGTGTTGTATAATGCCGATTTCGTTTCTATTGAAAAGAAACCGGAGACGAAAGATATTTCCGAAGAAGACCTTCAAGCCCTGATGGATAACTTCGATAACATTAAGTTGTGGAAGAAGATCATTCCTCCTAATAGCTGGAAGTTTAGCGGTTTTGTGATCGCAAATATGTTTGACGCGACCGCAGACGTGTCGCTCTCTGATTTTAAGTCGAATTTAATTCAGAAAGACACTAAAGAAGCAACCTTTGCACCCGAATTCAAAAGAATCATGCGATCGTTGTTCGGTGATAATGAATTAGAGGTTGGCTTTACCTTATACAATAAGGAAGACGACGAGTTCTTGCCCACAAACCTGAACACCAAGAGCTATATTCTAGAAGGAAAAGACGAAGCTTCTTGCGAGGAGGCACTTTGTGATAAATCATATTACACGCTTTTTAAAAAGAAAGCTTTTTATTGTATTTCTGATGTTCCAAAATTTGCCAAAGAATACCCAGACAATACGCTGTACGCTAAATTATTACGCCAAGATGTAAAAAGTGCGATTATCACCCCGGTTGGCAGTGACGATGAGATCTACGGAATGTTAGAGATTGTTTCTCCGCAGGCGCGCGCCCTAAACAGCATTAACGCCAATAAACTGCATGACATTATGCCGTTTCTCATTGATTCGGTAAAACGTTCTAAAGAAACGATCGAGAACGAAATTGAATTATTGATTCAGGAGGAATGTACTTCTATTCACCCTAGCGTTCATTGGAAATTTAGAAGAGAGGCACATCGTGTTTTGAAAGCGCAGAATTCTGGTTTCAATGCGTATTTCCGTGAGATCGTGTTTGAGGGCGTATACCCGTTGTATGGGCAGATCGACATTAAAGAATCTTCTAACCTTCGAAATCAAGCAACCATAAAAGATTTGGTGCTGCAGTTAGAATATATTCAAACGGTGATCGATTCGGTTTATAAGATTGAAGCGCTACCGATCTATCAACAAATGGCCTTCCGAATTGAACAATATTTGGAAACCCTTCATGAAGAATTGCAGGTTAATAGCGAGAAACAAGTACAACAATTCATCAGAAAAGAAGTAGTGCCGTTGTTTAATCACCTTCGGAAGAAAAATGACAACCTGAAGAAGTTGATCCAAGAGTACTATGAAATGATCGATATGACCTCTGGTTTGGTATACAAGCACCGGAAGGATTATGACGAGTCGGTAATGCAAGTAAACAAGAAATTAGCGGCCATTCTCGATAAAAATCAGATGGAAGCGCAACACATGTATCCACACTACTATGAGCGTTTTAAGACTGATGGTGTGGAGCACAACATGTATATAGGCGAGTCTATTACACGCTACAATACCTTCCATAAAATATATCTGTACAATTTGCGATTATGGCAGTTGCAGGTGATGTGTGAGATGGAAAATCAATTTTATCGCCTCAAAGAAGAATTACCGATCCCGATGGATGTAGCTTCTATGATTCTTTCGTTTAACAGTCCGTTAGCTCTGCGATTCCGTATGGACGAAAAGCGTTTTGATGTAGACGGAACCTACAATGCGCGCTATGAGGTGGTGAAAAAGCGTGTGGATAAAGCAAACATTAAGGGTACCGACGAACGCATTACACAAGCCGGAAAGATCACGATTGTCTATTCTCAGCAAGAAGACGAGCAAGAGTATATGAAATATGTTTCTTTCCTTCAGAAGAACAAACGCCTGAATAATGACGTAGAAATTCTGGAATTAGAAGATTTACAAGGAGTCACCGGATTAAAAGCGATTCGGGTGGGTGTGATTTATTCCAAACAACAAGACAACGAAAAGAAGTACTATACGTACGAAGACTTGATGGAAGAAATCAATACGCAACAACCTACTGAGTAGTATCTACCATATTTGATACGTCATCAACACCTACATCGGCAAGGCCAAAGGATACTCCAAATGCAATGATGGATACAATGGTTCCTATCACGAAAATGGTGTAGGTGAGTCGGAGGATACGATACTTTCTATCCAATACAACTCCCAAGAAATAAAGGTCTTTCGTTAAACTTGAATAGACGTAATCACGATCTTTTAAGAGTTCTTCAATAGCCCATTCGTATTCTGAAAGTTTCATACGGTGAAAGTTTCCGAAGAAGGTAAGATTCACGCTCTTATTAGCAACATCCTCTTTGGTAAATTCACCGCGTGTTACATTTGGACGTGTTGCAATGACCGCCAAGATCATCGTCGTGGCACTGGAAATTACAAAAATGGTGGTAGGCCATACAATGAAGGGATTGGTATCGAATTTTGAGAAAAGATTCGCTAAGATCAAAGAAATGATGATCGCGTTTACCGAGAGAAGAATATTCGCTTTGGTGTCTGCAATATCACTCAACTTTATATGGTTCCGAAGCGCGACACGATAGAACGTCTGTATGCCTCGTTCTGGGCTCATATCTTTGTATTTCGCTTTCAGCTTGGCCTTAACTTCTTCTTTCTTTAGTTTTTTATTGTCTTTTTTGCGGTCTTTGAGCAGGTCTGCTAAATTCTTTTCTTTTTGCTTCTGCCATTCCTGCAACGCATATTCACTGTAAAATTTATGTTTTTCGGTAAGGAGCTTGATATTCTCATCGCGCCACTCTCTTGGCGTGAAATGTTCAATGTTTTGAGAAATGTATTCCTGCCGTAAAAATTCACTGGCTTCCTTAAAGTAATCTTTACCAAAATGAGAAGCATCTGCATCACGAATGGCTTCTTCCAAAGGACCTTCGGGAGTGCCTTTAAACTTGGTGGCCATAATACACTTTTCGACCCCTTCAATAACCTCCTTTTCTACCTCTTTTTCCGTAAGAAATTCACGTGCTATTTTTACACTTTCTTCTTCATGACCTTCCCGTGTTTTGATGTATCCTGTATCGTGCAATAATGCCGCAAGCCGCAGTATTGTTGCATCTTTAACAGAAAATTGTGAATGTTCAATGATTTCGTTTATACTTTTATAAACACGTTTACTGTGGGTGTAATTATGGTATACAAAAGAGCTGGGAAGCTCTTCTTTAAATAGCTGTTGAATAAAGGAATTGGCAGCTTTAATTATGTCACTCATAGATTGAATTTTATTGAACCAAATTACTAAAAATAACCCCGTTTAATTTTCCGTATGAACAAAATTAACATCATTATAACTTTTCTAGCAGCTGCAATTTGGGCGGGTTGCGCTACCTACAAACCTCAATATAAAGATTCCAATTGGCAATCACAATCCAACACCAACAATCTCGAAATAGACGAAACTTTTTACCTCATTGGTGACCTCGGATTTGATGCAGAAAATAATGCGATCAGCGCTTTTAAAAATTATCTTACGGAAAATGCTACTGAAAAGGATCATGTACTGTTCTTAGGAAATAGTTTCATTAATAGCGGCGACAACCTCTCAAAAAACGATATTGAGCAACAACTCGCGGCAATTTCTGATTTTAAAGGGACCGTTTATTTTGTGCCCGGAGAAGGGGAGTGGCAGCAAGGAGTTGATGGTTTGGAAGACATTGAAGATCTACTGAAAGAAATACGGGATCAAGAAGATATACTGGAACCTAACAATGGCTGCCCTTTAAAAAGTATCGAAATAGGCGATGATGTGCAGCTTATCATTGCAGATACCCAATGGTACTTAGCGGATTGGGATGAGTATCCAGAAATGAACGATAAGTGCATGATCAAAACCCGAAGTAAGTTTTTTATTGAAATTGAAGGGGAGTTGAAGAAGAATAAAGAAAAAACCATTCTTTTTGCGATGCATCATCCTATTCTTACTAATGGCCCGTACGGGGGGAAGTTTAGCCTAAAAAATCACCTGCTGCCGTTGCCCGGACTTGGTACGTTCATCACACAGATTCGAAATCAAGGGGCCATAGACATGCAGGATCGCTATAACGAACGCTATGCAGAACTTATGAGCAGAATGGAAGTGTTGGCGAAAGATCACGATCGTCTCGTATTCGTATCTGGTCATGATCGCTCGCTACAATACATCGACGGAAAAAGGGTAAAACAAATTGTTTCTGGTGGAGGAAGTAAGCCTACTCCGGCAAGTGTCGCAGAATATGGGAAGTTTAGTTATGGCGGACTCGGTTTTTCGAGGCTTGATGTGTTAAAGAATGGTGCCAGCCAACTTACCATGCTAAAGGCCAACGAAGATGGCACTACAGAAGTGGTGTATCAAAAAGAAATCTTACCCCAACCTCGAACCTACAATACCGAGCTGCTCCCCGATACCTTTCCGCAAACCATGCAAGCCTCGGTGTACGACGATAGTTTAGTCAATAGAACCGGTTTCTTTAAAACGCTTTGGGGAGCGCACTATCGCGAAGTGTATGGAAAAAAAGTAACGGCGCCTGTGGCGCTTTTAGATACTTTGTATGGCGGACTAACAGTCGAACGCGCTGGAGGTGGACACCAGACGGTTTCCCTTCGTTTAAAAGGAAAAGGAGGACGCGATTACAACATGCGTGCGCTGAAGAAAAGCGCCGTGCAATTTATACAAACCGTGCTCATCAAGGATAAAGTGGTGGAAGTAGGTTTTGAAGATACAGTTCCTGAAGATCTTATCTTAGATTTCTACACCGCTGCCCATCCCTACGGTGCGTTTACGATTCCTCCCTTAGCTGATGCGGCCGGAGTATTTCATACCAATCCGAAATTATATTATGTGCCGAAACAACCTGCTCTTGGGAAATTTAATGAAACCTATGGAGATGCCTTGTATATGATCGTTGAACGTCCGGATGAAGAGTACGACGGAGCTATTTTTGACTATGCCGATGATATCGAAAGTACCGATGATATGCTCGACAAACTTCGAAGTGATGAAGAGAATATTCTCGACGAGCGAGCGTACATGAGAGCGCGTATTTTTGATATGCTGATTGGTGATTGGGATCGCCATAACGATCAATGGCGCTTCGCGGAATACAAAAAAGACAACGGTACAGATGTTTTTGTACCCATCCCTAGAGATCGCGATCAAGTATATGCTAATTTCGATGGCGGTTTGCTGAATGTGGTACGCACCTTGTTCAACACGGCGCGTCAATTTCAGGTGTATGGCGCTGAATTAGAACATACCAAATGGTTCAACAGTGCGGGAATCAAATTAGACCGTGCTTTTATTGAGAACTACGGAAGAGAAGGATGGTTGGAAGAAGCGACGTATATTCAGCAAAATGTGACCGATGAAGTGATCGAAGCAGCCTTCAGAACCCTTCCCGAAGAAGTACAGGATGCTTCTGCCGAGCAGATCAAAACACATTTGAAAGGGCGTCGTGATAATATCGTAAAAATTGCCGGAGAGTATTACGATTACTTTTCAAAATTACAAACCGTGACCGGAACCGATAAAGATGACTATATCGAGATCATTCGAATGCCGAACGGAAAAACCCAAGTGATCGTTTCACGTATTAAAGATGGTGAAAAAGGAACACAGGTCGTCAACCGAACCTACGATAAGAAAGACACCAAAGAACTCTGGATCTACGGTTTAGATGATGACGACGTTTTTGAAGTGAAAGGCGATGGCAATTCTCCCATTTTCACACGGATCATTGGAGGACAAAATAATGACACCTACCGAATCACCAACGGTCGTGCCATCAAAGTATACGATCAGCGCAGTAAAAAGAATACCATTGAAGAACGGGGCGGTGCCGCATTCCGACTCACAGATAATTATAACTTCAACACTTACAATTATCTCAAGGAAAAGAAAACAACCAACCTGTTATTACCGTCTATTGGGTTTAACCCTGACGATGGATTCTTAGTAGGCCTAAGCGACGTGTTTACAGTTCAAGGCTTTCAGCAGAATCCGTTTGCACAGCAACACCGACTCT
The DNA here is from genome assembly GCA_002379985.1 of Flavobacteriaceae bacterium UBA4166. GTDB lineage: Bacteria > Bacteroidota > Bacteroidia > Flavobacteriales > Flavobacteriaceae > DFVG01. The sequence continues at coordinate 54,053 of DFVG01000055.1, read as the reverse complement.
CAGCCGGGTACTATTTTGCAACGTCAAGTTTTAATGTGGAGTACATGGGAGAGTTTGCGAATATCTTCGGACAATGGAATTTTCTCTTAGGAGGTGAATTCCGAAATCCGAATTTTGCAGAAAACTATTTTGGCTTCGGAAATGAAACAGAAAATTTAGAATATGATTTTCCTGATATGTTCGACCGTGATTACAACCGAGTACGCATCGGTAAGTACGGCGGAAGCATTGGCGTACAACGCGATTCACCTTACGGAAGCCTCTTCCGCTTTCAAGCAAAATACGAAGCTTTTGAAGTAGAAGGAACTCCCAATCGATTTATTACAGACAATCCACCTATTGAACTTGATGAAACAAAATCTTTTGCTTCTGTAGAAGGAACCTATGAATACGAAAGCTTAGACAATTCTGCGAATCCAACGCGAGGAATGTTCTTCCACCTTACTACGGGAGGAACACAAAACACGGAAGACAGTGATCGTGTTTTTGGGTATGTGATTCCACAACTTCGTTTCTATAACGCCTTGAGCGCCGACCGCAAATTTGTACTGAAAACTCAGGCTGTTGGACAATTCAATGTGGGAAATAATTTTGAATTCTATCAAGGAGCGCAGTTAGGACGCGATTATGGGTTAAGAGGTTATCGCCGTGATCGCTTTACTGGTAGAAGTGCCGTTGCCGGAAGTGCAGATCTTCGGTATAGTTTCAATAGCTTTAAAACAGGATTGGCGCCGGTTCAAATAGGAATCTTTGGCGGCTACGACATTGGACGCGTTTGGGTACCGAATGATACCTCAGATGTGTGGCACAGCTCTTACGGAGGTGGTTTTTGGTTGAATATTGCAGATCTGGTAAGTGGAACAGTCAATGCGTTTGCTTCAGATGAGGGATTACAGTTTTCCTTCAGTGCAGCGATCTCAATGTAATACCCGCCTATGAAGAAACACGTCCCGATTCTTGCTGCATTGTTATTACTATTGGCTTCGGCTTGCGCTACCTATGCTCCTCAGTATAAAGACACCGAAGCAACTCCTCAATTTCCGAAAGGGAAAACCATTGAAAAAACGTTTTACTTGGTGGGAGATGCCGGAATTTCTCCCTCAGACCGCCCCAGCGATGCATTGATGGCTTTTCAGAAATTCATCACGCAAAATAATGAAGATACCAATGGGGATTACACCCTCTTCTTGGGAGATAACATTTATCCCGATGGATTGCCTGCGGAAGGAAGTCCCACTAGAAAAATTAGTGAGTACTACCTTGACGCTCAAATTGCTTCCTTAGAGCAGTTTAATGGTACTACGTATTTCATTCCCGGAAACCATGAATATTATAGCGGTGGAATTCAAGGAGTGCTACGCCAACAAGCCTACATTCAAGAGAATTTAAGCGAAGACGCTTTTCAACCCCAAAATGGGTGTCCGCTGCAAAGTTTTTCGGTTTCAGATAATATTCAACTAATTCTTATTGATACACAATGGTATCTAGAGGATTGGAATAGGAACCCTACGATGAATCGAGAATGTGAGATCAAATCGCGGGAAAAGTTCTTTATAGAACTCCAATTGGAACTCAACAAAAACCGAAATAAGACCGTCGTCTTCGCCATGCACCATCCCATGTTTACCAACGGAACCCATGGCGGGTACTATGCACTTAAAAAACACTTGTATCCTACACAAAAGAAACTTCCGTTACCCGGACTCGCATCTTTGGTAGCACAAGTACGGGCACAAGGGGGCGTTTCGGTGCAAGACCGATACAATGAATTGTATAATAAATTCATGATCCGATTGTCAGAAATTGCGAAAGAACATGGTCGTATTGTATTTACTTCAGGTCACGAACATACTTTACAGCATATCGAAAAAGAGGGGCTTATTCAAATCGTTTCGGGATCGGGAGCGAAAGAAAGCTATGCTGCTTTAGGTGAGGATGGATTGTTTAGTTATGGCGGACAAGGGTTTGCGGTGCTGAATGTTTTTACTGACGGGTCATCGTATGTGCGATATTATGGAGTGGATACTGCGTTGAATCCGAAGCTACTTTTTGAAAAAGAGCTCTACGCACCCTATGAATATTATGGGACCAATAACCTTCCAACAAAATTTGAGCCTACCAAGACCGTCCCAATCTATGAACAAGATAGCCTTACACAAACCTTGTTCTTTCAAACGGTTTGGGGAGAACGTTACAAAACGGCCTATGGAACGCCTATAGAAGCTCCTGTGGCGCAACTTGATACCTTGTATGGCGGACTCACCGTGTTGCGAGAGGCCAGTGAATCTTCCTTCAAAACACTTCGACTGCGAGACGCGAAAGGAAACGAATATAGAATGCGCTCCTTAAAGAAGAATGCTTTACAATACACGCAAGAAATTCCGCAGGAACAAGCACTGGAGGAAGGCGAAAAGCTTTCCGAAGGCTCTAAAGTAGATCTTCCCGATTCTTTTAATGCTCAGTTCTATACCGCTTCGCATCCCTATGCGATACTTGCGGTGGGTCCGCTTGCTGAGGCAGCCGAATTATTTCATAATGAACCTCGATTATTCTATGTTCCGAAGCAAAAGGCCTTAGGAAATTACAACAACGATTTTGGAAATGAATTATACATGCTTTCGCTGTTACCTACTGAAAGTAGTGAAGGGGAAAGTAACTTCCAGTATCCGGATGATATTGAAACAACCGATGATATTTTACTGAAATTACGGCAAGGACGCGAGATCGAACTAGATGAGGAAGACTATATTAAAAATCGATTGTTCGATATGTTGATAGGAGATTGGGACCGAGAGCCCGATCATTGGCGCTGGGCAGAATATTTCAGAGCAGATAGTGTTAACGTCTACGTTCCCATTTCCAAAAATCGAAATGACGCTTTCGCTTCCATGGAAGGGACGGTCGTGGATCTGGCGAGTTCGCTCTTCGGAAATAATTATAGGCGACATCTGTACAACCAAGCGATTCCGAATCTTCAATGGTTTAATGAAGAAGGAATAAAATTAGACCGCGCTTTGCTGAAGGGAAGCGGTAAACCACAATGGCAATTTCTAGCGGCTGAATTGCAGCAACAGATCACAGATGAGGTGATTGAAGCTGCTTTTGCGACGATTCCTGCAGAAGTACAAGATGAAAGTCTGGAAGAGATCAAAGCATCCTTGCGGCAACGTCGTGATACTATTGTTGACATTGCCGGAAGATATTATGATTACCTATCGCGATTACAAACGCTGGCAGGAACGGATGGTCCTGACTATTTTGAGATTATTCGGCAAAACGACGGCGCCATCACAATTCGTGAATTCGCTTATAAAGAAGGAGAGGCCGGAACGCTATTTGCAGAGCGAACCTTCACACCTGCTCAAACTAATGAGATCTGGGTGTATGGTTTAGGAGGTAATGACAGCTTCCGTGTAGAAGGGGAGGGAAGAAGTCCTATTCTTGTTCGCATCATTGGCGGTCACGGAGAGGATACCTATCAATTAATCAATGGTCGTGGTACTAAGATATATGACCATGAAAGTTTTCCGAATACCATTGCAGAACGCTATCGTGGAAATATTCGATTAACAGATGTATATAATCTAAATACCTACGAATACCGCAAACAGATTTCGAATAAACATTTATTGAATGCTGCTTTGGGATATAATCCTGATGACGGATTCCGCGTAGGGGGACAGTATGCGTATGAATTGAATAGTTTTACGCAAAACCCTTTTTCGCAAAAACACCTTATCAACGCCGGGTATTATTTTGACACCCAAAGTTTTGACGTAACCTACGACGGAGAGTTTGCGAATATTAAAAACGACTTAAACCTGCATATCGGGGCTCGAATTACGAGTCCGAATTACATCGAAAACTATTTTGGATATGGCAATGAAACCCCCAATTTTCAAGAAAGCTTAGGGTACGACGCCAACCGAGTAGAAATACAACGCATTAGCGCCGAAGGAGCATTGCTTCGAAACTCCAGCTTTGGTAGCTTTTTCAAATTACAGGGAAAAGTAGAATCTGTTTCTGTGAATAGTCCTATCACCGGACTCACAAATCCGGAAAACCAAACGCGCCCGGATGATAGTGATTATTTCGCTTCCGCGGAAGGAATTTACAGCTATCGAAGTTATGATGACCCCCGAAATCCCAAGCAAGGGATGATGTTTGATCTTAACTTAGGGGTAACAGATAACCTTCAGGATATCGATAGAATCTTCGGATATCTCAACACACGATTAGGCTTTTATAACAGTCTTATCAAGAATAAAAAATTAGTGCTGCGAACCAATGTGCGCGGACAATTCAATTTTGGAAATAGATTTGAATTCTACCAAGGCGTTCGTTTGGGAGCCAATAATGGTCTGCGAGGATATCGGGAAGAACGGTTTACTGGTAAGTCTTCCTTAGTGGGTAGTGCCGATGTTCGCTACAGCTTTAGTGAATTCAATATTGAATTAATACCCATTCAAATTGGAGTCTACGCCGGTGCCGATCTAGGGCGTGTTTGGACCCCAAGCGGCGATTCAGAACGTTGGCATAATGATTACGGAGCCGGACTCTGGGTCAATGGTCGTGGCGGGATGAACATAACCGCAAGCTATTTTAGAAGCAGTGAAGGAAAACGAATTGTATTCGGATTAGGATTTGACTTTTAACCCCAGATATGAAGTTATTGTTACGAATCGTACTAGTTACCATCCTACTTCAAGGATGTGCCATCAAAGGTGTGATGCTCGCTCCTGAAGCTAAAAATGGGCAAGGGGAGATTCCCAGAACACCCGAGAAGCAATTCTTATTGGTAGGAACCACTTACAAAGGGACACCACAACTATTTACCGCAATGGAAACAACATTTCGTGAAACCAATGCGGCAGATCGCTATATCATGGCGATGGGCGATAATGTGAAGGCACAAGATTCTGTAGCAATGACCCAACAACTCAATCCGTTGATTGAACTCACAAAAAAGGTTGATGCCTATCCTTATTTTCTTCCCGGTAACTACGATTGGGGCTTTGATAAGAACAACGGATTGGAAGCGATGGAAGATTTTCTTGAAGAACGCATGGAGGCAGACGATGTGCTCACGCCTAATAATGGATGTCCGCTGGAAAGTATCGAAATAGGAGACGAGATACAGCTGATCATCATCGACAGTCAGTGGTATATAGCAGATTGGGACCATCATTACAAGATGAATGATAAATGCGAGATCAAATCGCGAGAGAAACTCATGCTGGAAGTTAAGGGAGAGATCAAGAAGAACGCTAACAAATTGATCTTTGTTGCCATGCACCACCCTGTCTTTACCAATGGATTTCACGCCGGGAGGTTTTCGTTTCGGGACCACGTTTTTCCTTTGCAGGGAAGAGTTCCGGTTCCTGGAGTCGCTACGTTGATCAATCAAATTCGTTCACAAGGCGCGGTTTCTATTCAGGATCGCTTTAATGTGCGTTACAATGAGTTTGCAACCGAATTAAAAGCACTACTTGATAAGGAAGACCACAGAATTGTTATGCTCTCAGGGCACGAAAAGAACCTGCAGTACATAGAGCAAGCGCCCTTCAAACAAATCATTTCAGGAGCCGGGGGCGGCACACGCCCAGCAACCATCGGGGACAATGGTATCTTTTCTTATGGAGATTCCGGATTTGTAAGTATTGAAGTGTATGAAGATCAAAGTGTGTGGGCGTCTTTCTATGGGTTAGAAGGCGATGCTCCCAAGATGCTCTACCGCCAAGAGATTATTGCTACGGTTACACCTCCAACTTTTGATGACCTACCGTCAACATATCCTGAAAGTTATACGGCTTCCGTGTATCAATTAGAGGAGGTTGACAAAACCGACTTTTTTGAATCGGTATGGGGAAAGCATTATCGGGACGTCTACGGAACGCAGGTCACGGCTCCAACGGCTTTGCTGGACACGCTGTATGGTGGCCTTGAAGTAATTCGCCCCGGAGGGGGAAATCAAACTCGTTCTCTTCGGTTAGAAACAAAAGATGGAAAAGAATACAACATGCGCGCATTGCGGAAAAGTGCCGTGCAATTTCTTCAGAATACCGCTTTCAAAGGAGTGGATGGAGAACAATATTTTACAAATACGGTTCCGGAAGAGTTGATCCTCGACTTTTACACAGCAGCCCATCCCTACGGTGCTTTTGCGATACCTACGCTTGCAGAAGCGGCACAAGTGTATTATACCACTCCACAACTGTTTTACGTGCCCAAACAACGTGCGTTGGGAAAATATAGCGAAGCCTACGGAGATCAGTTGTATATGATCGTAGAACGCCCTGCGGAAGAATACAAGAACCGCAGAAGTTTTGGATACCCGGATGATGTGGAAAGTACCGATGATTTATTGATGAAGCTTCGAGAAGATGAAGATTATATTCTCGATGAAGAAACCTACATCAGAGCCCGAATTTTTGATATGTTGGTAGGTGATTGGGATCGACATAGCGATCAATGGCGCTGGGCCGAATTTGAAGATGAACAGGGAAACCTAGTATTTGAACCTATTCCACGAGATCGCGATCAAGTGTTTGCCAACTTTGACGGTCGGTTTTTAAACGTCCTGAAGAAAGTGATGGGTAGTGCCAATCAGTTTGGGGTGTACGGTCCCGATATTCAGGATGTGGCCTGGTTCAATGCCGCTGCTTCCAAATTAGATCGTGCGTTGGTGAAACGCAGTGACCGTTCGGTATGGATCGAGCAGGCTAAATTCATTCAAGAGCAAATAAAGCCCACTATTGTAGACGAAGCGTTTCGCCAGCTTCCGAAGGAAGTACAAGACACTACCATTACACAAATAAAACAACACCTTCTCGCTCGAAAAGAGAATCTTGTGGACATTGTAAATCGATATTACGATGTGTATCTAGAGTTTCAAATGATCACGGGAACGGATAAGGATGATCATTTTCTTATTGAACGGTTTCCTGATGGTCGCACACAAATTAAGGCATATCGCATCAAAGATGGAGAAAAGGGAGATCTGTTGTTTGACAGAATATTTTCTTCGGAAAAAACAAAAGAAATATGGCTCTATGGGTTGGATGATGATGATGTCTTTGAGGTAACAGGAACCGCAAAAAAAGCTATATTACTGCGCATTATTGGTGGTCAAAATAAGGACACTTACCGCATTTCCGAAGGAAAAAAGATTAAGATATACGATCAACGATCCAAGAAGAATGAGGTGGTTGAAAAAGGAGGTGCACATGTGCGAATGACCAATTTTTACGAGGCAAACCTCTATGACTATACTAGAAAACCGGAAGCTACCGGAACCATTGAATTTGGAGTAGGCTACAATCCCGACACAGGAACTTCCTATCATGCTGGGTATGGTAAGGAGGTAGTGAAGTTCATTGCCAATCCCTATGGAAGCTATACACATCTCGACTTCAATTATCATAGCATCACGCAAGGAATTGAGGTGCTGCTTACAAAAAAGTACGCCGGAATTTTTTCGGATGTTAACTTCTTGGGGGAAGGTCGTTTTACCAGTAAGAATTTTACACGAAATTTCTTTGGCTTCGGAAACGAAAGTCCCTATGATGAGGGTAGTACTAGTTTAGATTTCAACAGGGTGAATCTAGAACAGTACATCGGAGCCGTCGGACTAGAACGCGAAGGGGATTATGGGAGTTTCTTTCAATTGAAATATCGTATTCAGAGTACGCAAGTAATTCCCAATGGAACAAATATCCTTTCTAACACTGTCTCAGTCAACACCGAACGACAGTATTGGGGCATTCCTGAATTAACATTCCGATATGAAAATATTGATGATAGTTCGTTGCCCACCAAAGGAATGGATTTTACTACTTCAGTAGGCGCTATAGATCATTTACAATCTAAGCAACTTTCAGGTTTTGTGAACAGCAGCGTGATGTTTTATAACGCACTGTTAAGCAATAGACGATTGGTATTGACGACACAGGCGAAGGCGCAGATCAGCATGGGTGATCAACCCATCTTTTATTTGAGTCCGAATCTCGGCGCTTCCAATGGCTTACGGGGATATCGAAATCAACGTTTTACCGGCTATCATGCTGCGGTAGGGAAAGGAGATCTTTCGTACCGTTTCCAGAAAATGAAGACTTTTTTATTCCCCCTTTCCATTGAAATTTATGGAGGTTATGATATCGGAAGGGTATGGACTTCCTCAGACAGTTCTAACGTGTGGCATGATGCCTACGGCGGAGGTATCAAAATGTTTTGGACGCATTCTTTGCAAGGTCGTGCCAGCTGGTTCAGAGGGGAAGAAGGAAACCGTGTGACAGCTGCTTTTGCTTTCCAATTTTAAATAACTGTTATCAAACGACAATTGTTTGATAAACAGTGTCTTGAGTGGTATATGTCTTAGTCAAATATATATCTAATACTCTTGGTATTAGGCTAATTGTTGTATCTTTGCGCGCTCAAAGCAAACCTATGAATACCTACCTAGCAACCGCTATTGCCGCTGCAATAGCTGGTGGAAAAGAAATCATGTCGGTCTATAATACTTCCTTTGCTGTGGAACAAAAGGAAGATGATTCCCCTTTAACACAGGCCGATAAAAATGCCAACGAGGTCATCAATTCCTTTCTAACAGATACCCCGATTCCCATTATAAGCGAGGAGAATAAGCAAACCGATTATACCGAACGTAAGACTTGGAAGCAGTGTTGGATCGTAGATCCTTTAGACGGCACCAAAGAATTTATCAAGAGAAACGGTGAGTTTACGGTGAATATCGCATTAGTAGAAGAAGGAAGTCCGCTATTAGGCGTTATTTACGTGCCGGTTTTTAAAACATTATACTTTACGAATGAGACTGGAAGTGAGGCCTATAAAGTGCAATTAGAGACAGAAAATGAATCCATAGAGGAGATTCTTTCCAAGGCAACACCACTACACCCCGAAGCACCTAACGGTGTAGTTAAAATTGTGGGGAGTCGGTCGCATCTCAATGAGGATACTAAAACTTTTATTGAGAAGGTAGAAAGCGAACAAGAGGTGGAGATCGTTTCTAAAGGAAGTTCGTTGAAGTTTTGTTTGGTAGCCGAAGGAAATGCACATATTTATCCGCGATATGCTCCAACAATGGAATGGGACACGGCAGCCGGACAAGCCATTTGTGAAGCGGTTGGTGTGGAAGTGCTCAACGCTGCAACTCAAAAACCAATGAAGTACAACAAGGAAAATCTATTGAATGATTATTTCATTGTGCAATATGGCGGATAAGTCGCATATACGACATATTACCAAAGCCATTACTTGGCGCATTCTTGGCACCTTAGATACCATTCTTCTTTCGTGGTTTATCACAGGTAATGCGCTAACAGGGCTGAAGATTGGGGTCACTGAAGTTGTCACCAAAATGCTATTGTACTACTTGCACGAACGTGTTTGGTTCAATATTAACCTAGATACCAACGGTAATTTAAGAGAAAGCCATAAGCGCCACCTTGCCAAAACGATCACTTGGCGTGCTGTGGGAACTACCGATACCATGATCATCTCGTGGATCATTTCGGGAAATCCGTTTACCGGACTGAAGATCGGCTTGGCAGAATTGATCACGAAAATGGCGCTGTACTATCTTCATGAACGCGCTTGGTATCGTATAAATCTCGGACTCGAAGAACGTAATAATGACTAAGCAGACTATGGAAGAAAATATCATTCCGCATCACTTTAAGATTGATCGCGCACAGCGAGCGGCGCAAATGGGCCATCCCAGCTACGTACTTTGGTTTACGGGCTTATCGGGTTCGGGTAAATCGACTGTAGCCAATGCCGTTGAAGAGGCCTTGTTTAAAAAGGGAGTGCACACCTATTCGTTAGATGGCGATAATGTGCGGAAAGGATTAAATAACAATTTAGGGTTTGCCCCAGAAGACAGAACTGAAAATATTCGCCGTATCGCTGAAGTTGCCAACCTTATGGCTGATGCTGGTTTGGTAGTACTAGCGGCTTTCGTTTCTCCGTATGAAAAAGATCGCATTATGGTTAAGCAAACGGTAGGAGGTACGCGGTATATCGAAATTTTCGTCGATACGCCAATAGCAACATGTGAAAAACGAGACGTTAAAGGATTGTACGCAAAAGCTAGAAGAGGAGAGATCACAAATTTTACAGGCGTGAATGCTCCGTATGAAGCTCCAGTTTCACCTGATATTCAAATTGATACATCAAAAGTTTCGCTAACTGATTCGGTTGCGATAATTTTGCAATACCTAGAAGAAAAACAGCACCTAAATCATGAGTAAATACTATTTAAATTACCTCGATGAACTCGAATCAGAAGCCATCTACATCTTGCGGGAAGTATGGGCTCAGTTCGAAAACCCTGTCATCCTTTTTTCAGGAGGAAAAGATTCCATCTTGGTAACCCATTTGGCCAAAAAGGCATTTTACCCTGCTAAAATTCCATTTCCGTTAATGCACGTAGATACCGGACATAATTTTCCGGAAACGATCAAATTTAGAGATGATTTGGTTAATGAATTGGGAGCGCAATTGATTGTGGGTTCGGTACAAGAATCGATTGACCAGGGCCGTGTGGCCGAAGAAAAAGGAAAGAACGCAACACGAAACGCATTACAGATCACCACCTTATTGGACGCTATTGAAGCTAATAAGGTTGATTGTGCCATCGGTGGAGGAAGGCGTGACGAAGAAAAAGCACGTGCCAAAGAGCGTTTCTTCTCCCACCGCGATGATTTTGGGCAGTGGGATCCTAAAAATCAACGTCCCGAATTGTGGAATTTACTCAATGGAAAACATTTTGAAGGGGAACATTTTAGAGCGTTTCCGATTAGTAATTGGACTGAAATGGACGTGTGGAACTACATCCTTCGAGAAAATATTCAGATTCCGTCCCTATACATTGCACATGAACGTGAAGTGGTGTGGCGTAATGATTCTTGGATTCCGAATTCTGAATTTTTAAAGTTGGAAGAGAACGAAGAAGTGGTCACCAAGAAGATTCGTTTTCGAACGTTGGGTGATATTACGATCACAGGCGGAATTGAGTCGGATGCCGATAGCTTAGAAAAAATTGTTGCGGAAGTCGCTTCCATGAAACAAACCGAGCGAGGAAACCGAAGCGATGATAAGCGAAGTGAAACAGCGATGGAAGATCGCAAGCGACAAGGGTACTTTTAATAGTGAATTGGTAAATTGGTGAGTTGGTGAATTGGTGAGATAATCCATATAAACGAGTAAATTAGTAAACAGTGGCTTCGAATTTTGAGACTTTAGAGTGTTGGAAGAGCTGTAACGACTTAAAGACGTATATACGAACAGAAATTTTGACATATTTACCTAAAGAAGAAAAATATCAGCTTTATTCACAATTGCTTCGGGCAACGCGCTCAGCAACTGCAAATATTGCAGAAGGATGGGGGCGGTACCATAGTAAAGATCAAATTAAATTTTTAATACAGGCAAGAGGTTCTGTAGCGGAAATTTTGGACCACTCTTTAGAAGCAGTGAATTGGGACTATATTTCCGAAGAAAAATTAAAAGAAGTGCGAGTTAAAGTTGACAATAGTCTGAAACTAATTAACGGATATATCAGATTCTTAAGAAAGAATCTCTGAATAGAATAAACCTAACTGTACAGACCTAATTCACGAAATAACAAATTAACAAACTAACAAATGGCAATAGATAACAATCAGTTACTACGATTTACCACCGCAGGAAGCGTCGATGACGGAAAAAGTACGTTGATCGGTCGTTTACTGTACGATTCTAAAGCGATCTTCGAAGACCAATTAGAGGCAGTGGAAACCACTAGCAAGCGGAAAGGACACGAAGGCGTAGATTTAGCCTTGTTTACGGATGGTTTGAGAGACGAACGAGAGCAAGGGATCACTATCGATGTCGCCTATCGTTACTTTACAACACCACGTAGAAAGTTTATTATCGCCGATACGCCCGGACACATTCAGTATACCCGAAACATGGTAACCGGAGCTTCTACGGCAAATGCAGCCCTTGTATTGGTAGATGCTCGTAATGGTGTGATCGAACAAACCAAGCGTCATGCCTTCATTGCATCCTTGCTTCAGATTCCACATTTGATCGTTTGTGTGAATAAAATGGACTTAGTGGAGTATTCCGAAGAACGCTACGAAGAGATCATCACTCAGTTTGAAGAATTCTCTTCTAAGCTCTACGTGAAAGATATTCGGTTTATTCCCATCAGTGCTTTGAATGGTGATAATGTGGTCAATCGTTCTGAAAACATGAGCTGGTATCAAGGCGCCCCCTTGTTGCACACTTTAGAGCATATGCACATTAGTAGTGATATCAATAAGGTAGATGCCCGTTTTCCGGTACAGACGGTGATTCGTCCGCAAAGTGATGAGCATCGTGATTATCGCGGCTACGCCGGAAGAGTGGCCAGCGGGATCTTTCGTCCCGGAGACAAGGTGAGTATCTTACCTTCGGGATTCAACTCTACGATCAAAAGCATTGACACAATTGATGGTGCCTTGAAAGAGGCGTACGCGCCTATGTCGGTTTCCATCTCTTTAGAAGATGATATTGATATTAGTAGAGGCGATATGATTGTGAAAGAGAATAATCAACCTACCTCAACACAAGAGTTTGACGCGATGATCTGTTGGTTGCACAATGATACGGCAAAGGCACGTGCAAAATATGTGATCGTGCATACGGCCAACGAACAGCGAGCCATGATCAAAAATGTATTCTATAAGATTGACATTAATACGTATAGTCGGAATGAAGAAGACAAAGACTTGCAAATGAATGACATTGCGCGTGTAACGGTACGTACAACACGTCCTTTGATGATCGATGAATACCGTGATAATCGCGTGACAGGTAGCTTTGTCTTGATCGACGAAAGTACCCATGAAACCGTTGCGGCGGGGATGATCTTATAACGAACGACTCAAGAATTTTCCAACTGAAAAACATATGTTTTTCACCTAAGGCTAGCACATCGTGTTTTCAAAATTACGAGACATATTTTCACGCCAGGATCTTAAACTGGCTTCCATTGCAAGCGTTTCGATTAAATTTGGAGGAGCTTTTTTTGCCTTTGTCAATGGCGTACTGCTGGCTCGTTTGTTGAGTGTAGAGGGATTTGGTTATTACGTATTGGTGGTTTCTACCATGATGTTATTATCGGTTCCGGTGATGGCAGGAATTCCCAACTTAATTACCCGGTATGTTGCCAAATACCGTGTTTCCAAAGACGAAGGGGCTATCAAAGGCCTACTCATAAAAACCAATCAATATGCATTGCTAGCAACGGGAGGCATCTATGTCATAGCATTGTTACTCTATTTTTTATGGTGGAATCAATATGATTCAGCGTTGGTAGAAGCTATGACCATTGGTTTTCTGATGATTCCATTCTTGGGATTGAATGCATTACGCTCTGGGGCATTACGTGGACTCAAACTTTTGGTCATGTCAGAACTACCCGATACACTGTTTAGAAATTTTGTCATTTTTCTATCTATTCTGTTCTGTGTTCTTTTCAATATTGAATTAACGCCACTATTGGCCGTATGGTTTCAAGTTGGAGTAGCCTTTTTATCATTTTTGTTGGGGGCCTATTTTTTACATAAAAAACTTTGGAACTCCTTGCGTCCGGTTTCGCCTGTTTTTCGGAACAAAGAATGGATACAGCAAACCATTCCATTTTCGATTAATAGCGGAATACAAGTAATCAAGTCACGCGTACTCACGTATGTCATCCTGATTTTCGGAACTGTGGAAGGGGTGGCGCTTTTTGAAGTAGCATTACGCGGAGCAAACTTAGTAGCGTTCACCTTAGATGCCTTAAACAGAGCAATTTCGCCCTTTATTGCCACTGCGTTCGAAGAGAAGAACATGCAACGCCTGCAAAAAATTATCACTAAGGCGACTCGTCTTATTTTTGCAACCTCGCTTCCCGTGGCGTTAGTGTTTATCTTAGGTGGAGAATCACTGATTACTTTCATCTTTGGAGAAGCGTATGTTGATTCATACATCCCATTAGTTATTATATGTATCGGCCAACTCGTCAATGCCATGACCGGTTCTGTGGGACTTCTATTGAATATGACCGGCAATCAGCACGTTTTTTCGAAAAGCAACATGCTATTCTTAGCAATTAATATCGCGCTAAGTATTCCTGCGGTTCTCTATTTTCAGGTGACTGGTGCTGCCATGGCCTATACGGTTATTCTAGCGTTGCAAAATATCACCCTCGTTTGGTACGTAAAAAAACATTTAAACATTAACACAGCAATCGTGTAATGACTGAAAACAACAACATTCCTAACTTATTTCTTATTGGGGCTCCAAAATGTGGAACTACATCGATGATCCATTATTTGTCTCAACACCCGGAAGTCTTTGTAAGTGCCGAAAAAGAACCGCATTATTTTAATACCGACAGCGGACACCGATATCACTTTGACCTGGATTCATATTTGTCGCTTTTCGAAGAAGCTACAACTGCACAAAAGTATCGTTGCGAGGGATCGGTTTGGTATTTATATTCGGAAATTGCTATTCAGAATATTCTAGAATTCAATCCCAATGCTAAGTTTATTGTAATGCTGAGAGAACCTAGCAGTATGTTCTTTTCATTGCATCAAGAATTACTGTATGGAGGGAGTGAGAACGAGGCTTCCCCCAAAACAGCATGGGAGCTGCAAGCTATCCGCAAAGAGGGAAAAAAATTACCCTTGGGAAGTTCAGACCCTCGTTTGTTGCAGTACGGCGAGGCTTGCTCATTGGGAACACAATTAGCGCGAGCGATGAACCTTATTCCTGAGAAACAGCTCCATTATATTTTTATTGATGACTTAAAAAGTGATTCTGATAAGGTTTTTCGTACGCTGCAAGAATTTTTAGGAGTAACTCCAATTTCTTTGGAAACCTACAAAGTCGTAAACAAGAAGAAAGTGAGAAAAAGTTATGTACTCTCCCAATTCTTGATTGCTGCCACCCAATTGAAGAAGCGGTTGGGCATCAAAGGCGGATTGGGATTTGCGAATGCCTTAAACCGTCGGAATGTTACACACGACGCTACATTACCAAACGAAGAACGCGCCGCACTTATGCCTGTTCTTAAAAAGTACTTTGAACGGGAGGTGACGTTACTTGAAGAATTGACCCAACGGGATTTGTCTCACTGGAAACCTGTGAAAAGTATATGATCTCTGTTGTCATTCCACTTTATAACAAAGAAGCATTTATTGCGGAAACATTGGAGTCGGTTCTTTCTCAAACCTACTCAAATTTTGAAGTGATCGTGGTAGATGATGGCAGTACAGATAGGTCGGTAGCAGTGGTACGATCTTTTTCAGACGATCGAATCAGCCTATTCGAAAAAACAAATGCAGGGGTGTCGGTGGCACGAAATTATGGAGTGGATCAAGCCAAATATCCATGGATCGCTTTTTTGGACGCAGACGATTGGTGGGCGCCAACGTTTCTAGAGGAGGTCGTAAAGGGTTTTGATCAGTTTCCGAAGGAACTAATTTTTGCGACAGGACGGAGTCGGGTTTTTAAGGATCAAGTAGAGCGGTATGCACATGAAATGCTTCCGGAAGAGGGTACAACAAGTAAGATGAGTTACTTTAAAGTGATTAGTAACCACCTTCCCTTGGTAAATTCTTCGAATGTGGTACTTCGGAAAGCGTTGTTTTTAGAAACCGGTGGATTCCGCCCCGGCATGCGACAGCATGAAGATCATGATCTATGGATGAGGATATGCGCGCAGAATGAAGTAATTTTTATAAATGAGAATCTGTCTTTTTATAGAAAAAATATAGAAAATAGTGCTTCCCAAAACAAATATAGCGCCAAGGATTTTGCGCGCTATATGCAAACTATGGGCGAGGTATTGCCACGTCTTTCTAATCAAGACAAGAAGTATTTTACGTTATATACCAATACGTATATTAGCAGATCATTTTTAATACATTGTAGCACGTATACTAAAAAAGAGAGAAATCAACTGCTAGATGAAGCAAAAAATTTTCTTTCCTCTTTTAGATTCTTTGTTTTAAAATTTGCGAGTTCGGTGTCATTTCTTAATCTGTACGGTATATTCAAAAAAATAAAGGGATGAATGAGAACAAGGCAAATTTATTTTTAGTCGGAGCAATGAAAGCAGGTACAACTGCATTTGTTGATTTGATTGGTCAACACAGTAGCATTTATGTTTCTCCTATTAAAGAACCGCATTATTTTGTGAACATTTTACCAAAAGAGATATATGAACCTTCACGGTTCTTCAGTATTAAAAAATATTTGTCCAAGGAATTCCCTAAACCACTTCATATAGCTAATATTACTGACGAAGAAGATTATAGAAAGCTGTTCTCGCTAGCTTCAGAAAAAAAATATCTTTTAGAAGCCAGTACGGGATATCTTCATGCTCCTGAAGCAGCAGAAAGGATCTTTCGATACAATCCAAAAGCTAAAATATTAATATTAACCAGAAAGCCCTTGCAGCGTGCCTTCTCTCATTATAAAATGGATGTTGCACTTGGGAGGACTTCACGAACATTTACAGAGGTTTTGCAAGCAAATCTAGCCGATTTCAGGGCAGGTGAACTTTCTCCATGGAGTTATTTGGGGATGAGTTTATATAGTGAAAATGCAAGCCGGTTTATTTCACGTTTTGGTAAGGAGCATGTACATATAATAGGATTAGAAGATTATATCTCAAATCATGATGTATCCCTCATTTCTTTATATGAATTCCTGGATATTGATGCTGAACCATTGATTCTCAAACAAAAAAACTCAGGAAAAGAACTTACCTTTCCAAAGGTATTTTACCTATTAAAGAAAACTGGGTTAAAGGATGTTTTTTCGTATGTAGTACCTCAAAAATTGAGGCATCGACTGTTCAGAAATTTGTCGTCTGAGAAAAAGTCGCAAATACATCTTCCGAGTAATTTGTTGGAGCAGCTTAATACTCTATTTGAAGAAGACCAACAAAAATTGTCATCATACTTATGATTCTATTTGATATTATCATATTCGTATTGTGCCTATTTGTTGGGTTTAAGTTTAAGAAGCTCTTTTCTTTCTTTAACAAGGAAGATCATATGATCCTTAATAACCTTTTCTTATACCACTTATTGTTCTCGATAATTTTTCATTTCGTTATCGTAACACAAGGAGGTGATCCAACAAATTATTGGTTTAAGACCTATGAGTTTAGGTTTTATGATTTTGAAACTACTTTAGATTTGTTTTTAAATGGTTCGCCTACAGGAACGATATTACTCTTCAACTATCTTCCTGCAAAGATTTTAGGTATTTCCTTTTTCGTTGGAAATATAATGTATGCGACTATTAGTTTTTTGGGGTTTGTTTATTTCTACTTTGTATTGAGAACGTTGATTTCACCAATAGATTCGTTAAAAGAGTTTAAAGTAGCCAGAATTCCTATTTTCCCCACACTGTTGTTTTTACCTAACTTACATTTCTGGACGGGAGGAATTAGTAAGGATTCGCTTCTGTTCTTTTGCATAGGGCTATTTGCATATGGGATGCTGAACATTAAAAAGCGAATTTTACCAATTGGAATAGCAATTGTAATCTCGTTGCTAATAAGACCACACATTACCTTATTTTTGATCGTTGCCTTTGGAGCCGGTTTTTTAATTGATGGCAATCTAAAATCGTATCAAAAATTGTTAATTTCTCTTGTGTTTTTGATTGGTTTTGTATCTATATTCAATTATGTTTTACAATTCATACAGTTAGAAAATCTTGAGTTAGAAACGTTAGATCAATATACTTCGAGAAAATCGGAAGGACTCGGAAAAAATAGTAATTCAGGTATAGATATTTCAAGCTATCCTTATCCTTTGAAAGTTTTTACGTTCTTGTATCGACCTTTGTTTTTTGATAGCCCCAACATCATGGGAATTTTAGCATCCTTAGAAAACTTAGTGGTATTAGTCTTTACAGTATTGATTTTAAGAAATAGACCTTTCCGCTGGTTTAAGAGAAGCAACGCGGTTATTAAGGGGTTAGTTTTATTCTTTTTTGCGGGAGTTGCAACATTTCCTCTTATTTTAGGAAATTTAGGTATCATGCTGCGTCAAAAAAATATGTTCATGCCCATGCTTATATTATTTGGTTTTTGGGTCATCTATTGCAATAATAAGAATTTGTTTGTTGAAAAATAACTCACACCAATCCTGTAGCTAAATGAAAATAATACATTTAATAATAAGCTTGGGTAAAGGCGGAGCCGAAAAATTATTAGTAGATAACCTTCCTATCTATAAAAAAATGGGACATGATGTCACTGTAGTGCAGTTGTCCAGTATGTTAGAATCTGAAGAATACGTTGAAGAATTAAAAAAAAACGATATCCCTCTTTATTCTTTATCCTCGGGAAGCTTTAGAAATCCACTACTAATTGTAAGGTTACGTAGCTACTTAAAAAAAAATAATTGTGATGTACTACATGTACACTTATTTCCTCCCTTGTATTGGGCTTCATTGGCAACTTTGGGTTTAAAGGATAAGCCTAAATTAATATTTACAGAGCATTCTTCCTCTAACGAACGAAACACCAAAAAGATATTTAAACCACTAGAACGTTTTATATATAGTAGATACGATGCGGTCATAGCCATAACGGAACGTGTTAATGAAAAATTATTAGAATGGCTTGATATGCCTTCAAAGATAAAATTGATACATAATGGTGTTGATATTGAAAGATTTAACAGTGCGCTGCCACACAAGCCAGAATATTTCAAAGAACATTTTGGAACACCTCTTACAAGTTTTAAGGTAATTATGGTTTCGAGATTTAGTTATCCTAAAGACCCAATTACACTTATTGAGGCCATTTCATTACTTCCAGAAACGGTACATCTTTTTTTTGTGGGAGATGGTGAATTACTTAATGATGCGAAAATTAAAGTAGAGGAACTCCAGTTAGGAAACCGAATTCATTTTTTAGGCTTTAGAATGGATATACCAGAACTTATGAAAGGTTCAGATCTAAATGTACTTTCTTCCCTACACGAAGGTATGTCTGGAGTAACACTTGAAGCCTTAGCTTCAAATACCGCCTTTTTAGGTTCAGCCTCACCCGGAATACAAGAATTGGTTCCAGATAAAAGGTATCTCTTTGAAACATGTAATAGTGTAGACCTGTCTAAAAAAATCATAAAACTATTCAAAAACCCGGATTTTAAAGATGAATTGGCTTCCGAAGGTTATAAATTTGTGAAAAACTACAGTGTTCATAAAATGATACAATCGCATCTTGACTTGTACAATTTACTGTTGAAAGATGATATGCTATGAAAAGCGATACTAAATATAAGCCTTACTTTATCTCTTCAGAAAAAGATTTAGCTGAATACAAGCGTGCTTTTGAAAAAAATGGATCTCCAAAAAAATTGTCCAAATTAATCTGGATGCATTTGAAAAACCCTTTGAAAGAACCATTAGTTTCAATGATCAAGGATAGCAATGGTGCCAATAATTCTGTTGCTGCAATTTATGCTGTTATGCCTGTTTTCTTCAAAATAAATGGACGAATAGAAAAAGCTTGTCAATCCTTAGACACATTAACCGATGTTGAATATAGGGGAAAAGGGTTGTTTGTAAATAATGCAAAAACTGTATATCAAAAGGCCAAAGAAAAAGAAATGGCACTGGTGTACGGGTTTCCAAATGGAAAATCGGTTCATGGTTTTGTTAAAAAACTAGGCTGGAAACTTCTAGATCCGGTTCCTTTTCTATATAAGCCACTTCGAACAGGATACTTCTTGAAAAAAATCGTTGGAAACAGGCTAGGGAATGTGTTGGACATATCATTGGTACGTAAGAAAAAAACCAATCTGCCCGATAATGTTTCAATTAAGAATATTGAAACTTTTTCTGACGATGCTACTGAGCTTTGGTCGAAATTTTCCTCGGCTTTTTCCGTAAGTATTCATCGAGATGCCAGTTATTTAAACTGGCGCTTTAAGAAGAAACCCGAAGAACAATACATCATCAAGGGATACTATGAGAATGAACTACTAAAGGGTTTCGTTGTTTACACTTTCAAACAAAAACACGGTGGAAACATTTGCTATATCATGGAATTGATTTTTGATATCGAAACGCCATCCGTAGGAAAGGAACTTATTAAATATGCAACGAATCAATGTGTTGTACAAAAGACAGATGTGATGCTGAGTTGGTGTTTTTCATTTTCTCCAAATTTTGATAGTTATAAAAGTAATGGGTTCTATATATTACCAGAAAAATTGAAGCCTATTGAATTGCATTTTGGGTACACACATCTGGCCCATGATGAAGATATTCTTAAAAATCGGGAAAATTGGTACGTAAGTTACGCAGACTCTGATACCGTATGAGATCTGGAGGATTTATAATATCATTAGACTTCGAGTTATATTGGGGAATTGGTGACCATATAGACTATCAAAACTATAGAGAATATTTTGACAACACATTATCTACAATCCCTAAGATTCTGCAGGTTTTTAGAAGTTATAATATCAACTGTACATGGGCTACCGTTGGGATGTTGTGGAATAAGAATTGGATATTATGGGAAGAGAATAAACCTTTATTGTTGCCAGAGTATAAAAACCTTAAACTAAGCAACTATAATCTTTCTAAAAAAATTAATAAAAAGGTAGTTCATGAAAGACATTTCTTTGCTCTAGATTTGATTGAAAAAATTAAAAATACACCAGGTCAAGAACTTGCTACACATACTTACGGCCATTACTATTGTAATGAAGCGATAGTAAATAATAAAGTATTGGCAGCAGATTTAGAGAGAGCTCATAAAATGGCACAACAGACTAATATTAAATTAAGGTCTATTGTTTTACCAAGGAACCAATTTGTAGAAGCTACGCTTGAAACGTTACGAGAACAAAACATTTTAACAGTCCGTTCCAATCCAAACGTATGGTATTGGAAGCTTTCAAGGCAACATAAATTCAGTAGTAAAATTGCAAGGCTAATAGATAGTTATACTTCTTTTTTCACTATCAAATCTTATCCTTGGAAACAGTTAGAGTTTAAGGGTGGGCTGCTTCTTCAACCGGCTAGTAGGTTTTTGAGACCAGTAACAAAAAAAATCATTCTTTTAGATAGATTAAAGATAAATCGCATTAAGAAAGAAATGAGTTACGCTGCAAAAAACGGAGAGCTTTATCATTTATGGTGGCACCCTCATAATTTTGCTGTGCATCCAATTTCAGCATTAAAAGAACTTGAAGAAATTCTTGAACATTTTAAATATTTAGAAAAAAGGTTTGGTTTTAGATCTTATAATATGGCTGGTCTGTTGGAAGAAGTGAAAAATGAAACTCAACATGAATAGTTTTTATAAAAAATCCCCCGCATGGCTTAAAAATAGTTTGATTACTGCTTATAATTTACTGGCATATTTCAAGAGATATGGTGGGAATTACCGAAAATATAGAGCGTTGTTTCAACAAAGAAATAATTGGTCATACAATGATCTTAAAAATGATCAAAAAGAACGTTATAAAGCTCTAATTAATTATGCAATTGCAAACAGTCCTTTCTACGCTTCGCTATACAGCGGTATTGATAATCCTGATGCAATAGAAAATATTTCGAGCTTGCCCATAGTCTCTAAAGAAATGTTACGTAGAGAAATCGAAAAGGTTTATACGATTCCTAAGAGCAAAGCGATTATATCAAAAACTGGCGGAACCACCGGAAAGTCTCTTCAAGTATTTTACACCTATGATAATTTTCAAGAACGATTTGCACTTCTGGATAATTTTAGAAATGTATCAGGCTACAAACTAGGGAAAAGAACAGCATGGTTTTCAGGTAAATCATTATTATCTCAAAGTGATATTGAAAAAAAATGTTTTTGGCGGACGGACAGTTGGTATCACATTCGATATTATTCTACCTTTCATCTAAAAAAGGAATTCCTATCATTTTACATCGAGAACCTAAAAAAGTTTAGACCAGAGTTTTTAGTCGGCTTTCCTTCAAATATGTATGAAATTGCTAAGTACGGTCTAGCAAATAATTTTGATTTTCCCGAGAATACAATAAAAGCTATTTTTCCAACAGCAGAAACCGTTACAGATCATAGTAGAGAGGTAATAGAAAAGTTTTTTAAAGCCAAAGTTTTTGATCAATATGCCTCTTCAGAGGGTGCTCCTTTTATTTTTGAATGTCATCAAGGGAAGCTTCATTTAGAGATGCAAAGTGGTGTTTTTGAAGTTTTAGATGATGAAAATAATTCCACCAATGATGGACGTTTGGTGGTTACCTCCTTTACGACTTATGGAACTCCGTTAATTCGGTATGATATAGGCGATAATATAATTTTAAGCAATCAAACTTGTACCTGCGGTAATAACAACCCGTTAGTAAATAAAATACTCGGTAGAATAGACGATTTCGTTTATTCGCCAGAGAATGGCAAGATAAACCTAGGAAATATTTCAAATACTCTTAAAGACACGAAGGGAATAATTAAATTCCAAGTAGAACAGAACAGTCTTCAAACTATTGTTATAAAAATGGTTGCAGATAGGGAAGATTACACAAACGATGTTGAGAAGATCTTTATTAAAAACTGGCGCGATAGAATAGGGGAAGATATGTCCCTTAAAATCAAATATGTGGAAGAAATTCCAGTAGCAAAAAGCGGTAAATTTAGATTGGTAATTAATAACATTAAACATCTTCTAGAGTAATGAACCCCAAACTCATACGCATTACAACCGTCCCGCTTTCCCTGGAGAAATTGTTGGAAGGGCAACTCGCGTTTATGTCAGATTATTTTGAGGTGATCGCTATTTCTTCGGAACCCCAAAGATTAGAGACCTATGGCAAGGAAGAAGGCGTTCGTACCTTTCCGATACCGCTAACACGAAAGATCACTCCTTTTCAAGATCTTAAAGCGATCTATAGACTCTATCGTTTTCTTCGGAAAGATCGCCCCGAAATCGTACACACCCATACACCTAAAGCGGGTTGGGTAGGGATGTTGGCCGCGTATTTTGCCAAAGTCCCATTACGAATTCATACCGTAGCAGGTTTGCCGTTGATGGAAGCAACCGGAATGAAACGAACGTTATTGAACACGGTTGAAAAATGGACCTACCGAACAGCAACCCATGTGTTTCCGAACTCTCAAGGACTACTGGAATTTATTCTGAAGCAGCGGTGGACGAACCCTGAGAAGCTCAAGATCATTGGGAACGGAAGTAGCAATGGGATAGACACCGGCTATTTTAGTGAAGAACAAGTTTCGGAAGCAACTCGTGAAGAACTTCGACGCACACTCGGGATCGATCCCGAGACATTTATCTTTGTATTTGTGGGCCGAATGGTCGGGGATAAGGGGATTAATGAATTGGTCCATGCCTACACATCAATGACTTCCCCAACCGTTAAAACTGCCTTGCTTTTAGTGGGACCCTTGGAAGCTGATCTGGATCCGTTGCGTCCCGAAACACTTACCGAAATAGAAGCAAATACTACCGTTTATACCACCGGTTTTGTAAAAGATGTGCGGCCCTATTTGGCCATCAGTCATGTGTTGGTGTTCCCTAGTTATCGAGAAGGATTTCCCAATGTTGTGATGCAAGCAGGAGCGATGGGCTTACCGGTGATCGCTACACAGATCAATGGCTGCGATGAGATCATTGAGGAGGGACAGAACGGAATGTTGGTTCCCGCCAAACAAGTGCAACCTTTACAAGCTGCAATGCAAAAATTGTTACCGCCTTCTTCCGAGTATGATTTCATGAAACATCAAGCCCGTATTGCCATCACCAGGCGCTTAGAACGTAAAGAGCTATGGCATGCCTTATTGCAAGAATACAGGCAATTGCTAACAAACATTTAGTATTTTTGCACCGTGTATAAAAACGCTCTTAAACCCATATTAGACACCTGCTGTGCCCTCGTTTTCTTTATCGTTTTATCACCGATATTTTTAGGGGTTATGGTCGCCTTGTGGGTGGCTACAAAGGGAACTCCGTTTTTCTTTCAAGCCCGACCGGGAAAAAAAGAACGCATCTTTAAGATTATTAAATTTAAAACCATGTCTGACGAGAAAGATGCTTCCGGAGCGCTACTTCCGGATGCCCAGCGCCTCACTGCCATTGGCCGTTGGGTTCGATCGGCTTCCCTAGATGAAATTCCGCAGTTATTAAATGTCATCAAAGGAGATATGAGTTTAGTAGGCCCAAGGCCGTTGCTACCGGAATATCTCCCGCTGTACAATGATATTCAAAGGAAGCGTCATGAGGTAAGACCGGGAATAACAGGGTACGCGCAAGTACATGGCCGCAATGCGATCTCTTGGGAACGCAAATTTGAATTGGATGTGTACTATGTAAAACATCAAAGCTTTTTATTAGACGTGAACATACTTTGGAAAACCCTTTTTAAGGTGTTTCTTCGGAAAGATATCAATACCGAAAATACAGCGACCACCATACCGTTTAAAGGAACCAGCAAATCATGAAAAAAATCGATCTATACGGAGGAGGAGGGCACTGCTATGCGGCCGTAGAACTTATTCGTTCCTTAGGAGAATACGAGCCCAAAACCATTTATGACGACAATCCTTCTCACGAAACCATACTTGGAATCCCTGTAAAAAAACGAACGGCTACTTCTGAAGCGGCGGATGCCTTTTGCGTAACTATCGGAAACAACGCGATCCGTAAAAAACTGGTTGCTGCACTTCCCGGACCTTTTCCAAGTTTTGTGCATACTTCCGCAGCCGTATATCCAAGCGCAAGTATCGGCGAAGGCACCTTGGTGCATCCTTTAGCTGTTTTAGATGCCGAAGTCACCATAGGCAATTTCTGTATCATTAATAATCATTCGACCGTTTCGCACAATGTGCATGTAGGCGATTTTTGTCACATTGCTATTCAAGCGGCGATTGCCGGAGGAGTGACCATTGGCGAGGGTACCTTAGTGGGTGCCGGAAGTGTGATACTACCAGAGATTTCCATTGGAAAAAATGTGATCATCGGTGCCGGTGCTATCGTGACGAAAAATATCCCCGATAATGTGACCGTATATGGCAACCCGGCAAAAATCATTAAAACAACCTAACATGAGCAACAAAATATACCTTTCTTCACCACATATGGGAGGTACTGAACAGCAGTATGTAAATGAAGCTTTCGATACTAATTGGATCGCTCCGCTAGGCCCAAATGTTACTGGATTTGAGGAGGCTTTAGAATCGTATTTAGGAAATGAAAAACACATCGCAGCATTGAGTTCCGGGACCGCAGCACTGCATTTAGCGTTGGTCTTGTTGGAGGTCGGCTCCGGAGACGAAGTGATCTGCCAAAGCATGACCTTTGCTGCTTCGGCCAATCCTATTGTGTATCAAGGGGCCACACCTGTTTTTGTGGATAGTGAACCAAATACCTGGAATATGTGCCCTGAGCAACTGGAGCGGGCGATCATTGACAGATTAAAGCTTGGAAAACGTCCCAAGGCTGTGATCGCGGTACATCTTTACGGGATGCCATTTCAGGTGGAAAGAATTCAACAACTATGCAAGGCCTACGACATTCCATTGATAGAAGATGCCGCAGAAGCCTTGGGTAGTACCTATCAAGGGGTTCCCTGCGGAACCTTCGGTGATTTGGCGATCTTATCTTTTAACGGTAATAAGATCATAACCACTTCAGGTGGTGGGGCATTGGTCTGCCCTTCCGAAGCACATAAAAAAAGAACCATATTTCTTGCGACACAGGCACGGGATCAAGCTCCACATTACCAACATTCTTCTCTGGGGTATAACTATCGGTTGAGCAATATCTCGGCGGGAATCGGTCGCGGACAAATGGAAGTACTGGATGCGCATGTGGCACTCCGACAGCAGATGAATTCCTTCTATAAAATGCAGTTTTCGGGATGGAACGGAGTAGCAGTGTTTACGGAACCGGATGAGAAGTTTGTTTCCAATCATTGGCTGAGTTGTATTACCATTGATGCGTCCATCACCGGATTTTCTGCGGAAAGGCTACGACATGCATTTTCCGAAGAAAATATCGAAGCCCGTCCCTTGTGGAAACCGATGCATTTACAACCGTTTTACAAGGAGGCTCTTTTTTATGGGAATCGTGTTTCGGAATCACTGTTTGATAGCGGACTATGTCTTCCGTCCGGTTCCAATCTTACCGACGAAGATCGAAATCGAATTGCCGCAGTGATTGACCAATTTCGTTAGAGATTTAAGTATATTTGCATTCTCAAAGAAGGTCCGTGAAAACCTACCACAAATTGTTGCAAAAGCTCTATTCGGGTGACAATCGACTTCGGTTGTTGGATCAAAGATACCTGCCACGCTGGATCGTAATTCTTATCGATACTTTTCTGTGCGTCAGCGCTTTGGTGCTAACCTATCTCATACTAGCGAATACTCCCATTTCGTTTCACACCACCCTTTCCTTAGCAGAACAAGGGTTGCTTCTTTTAGGGTTGAACGTGGTTTACTTCTTTATTTTTAAGACATTTTCCGGCATTATTCGGCATTCCACTTTTACAGACTTACTAAAGCTAGGTTTGTCTTCGCTCTCTACAACGGCCACTGCTGCCGTCATTACTTGGATTTACTTTTTTGTAACGGAAGACAAGATCTTTTTGACCACCTCATTGATTCTGTATATGTTGATCTCGTTCTCTGCGATGCTTTTCTTCCGAATTGCAGTGAAAGAGAGTTATTTATTTGTGAAGAACGTTTCCAATACTACGGTGAAGAAACGCGTTGCTATTTTGGGGGTGGACGATCATACTCTTTCGGTAGGACGCGCCATTACCACGGAAGCGAATCTGCCCTATAACCTCGTTGGTTTTCTCAGCAAGCATTTTGACTCTAAACGGTATAAAATCATGGGAAAACCGGTGATCCCGGTGCGTGACGACTTGTCGAAGACTCTTTCAGATTTGGATGTAGAGGGGGTGCTGATGGTAAGTGAAGCATTTACCGGTAAAGAACGGAATGAATTGGTTGAAATCTGTTTGGAACAGCATATTGAAGTGCTCAATGTTCCTTCCTTGGAACAATGGAACTCAAAAGAGGACATTAAAAATCAAATTAAACCTATTCAAATTGAAGACTTGTTGGAGCGGCAGCCTATCTCTATCAATTCTTCCGTCATTAATGAAGACCTTCATGGAAAAACAATTCTAGTTACCGGTGGTGCAGGGTCTATTGGGAGTGAGATCGTACGACAGATCGCGAACTTTGATCCAAAAAACATCATTATTCTCGATCAGGCTGAGACCAACTTACATGAATTAGAATTATACCTGAATCTAAACCATCCAAACCTAACCTTTATCACGGAGTTGGCCGATATCAGCAATATGTATCGCATGGAGTTGTTGTTCACCAAATATCATTTTGATGTGGTGTATCACGCCGCTGCTTACAAACATGTACCGCTCATTGAAAGGAATCCGCATGAAGCCATTTACGTGAACATTCTCGGAACAGTAAATCTTTCGGTATTAGCCGTGAGCCACAAGATCAACAAGTTTGTGATGGTATCTACCGATAAGGCCGTCAATCCCACGAACGTTATGGGTGCCAGTAAGCGTGTGGCAGAGATGTATGTACAGTCTTTACAGCATGAAAAAGATGTCACCACGAAGTTTATTACCACACGCTTCGGAAATGTACTAGGGTCTAGTGGATCGGTGATCCCTCATTTCCGTAAGCAAATTTCTCAAGGAGGCCCCGTTACCGTAACCCACCGTGATATTATCCGTTATTTTATGACCATCCCGGAAGCCTGTCAGTTGGTACTTCAAGCAGGAACCATGGGCAAAGGAGGCGAGATTTTTGTGTTTGATATGGGCGAACCGGTACGTATTCTGAGCTTGGCAGAGCGAATGATTCGGTTGTCAGGTTTGGAACCCTATGAAGATATTGATATAAAGATCACCGGACTTCGACCCGGAGAAAAGTTATTCGAAGAATTACTGAACGACACCTCTACATCCTTGCCCACGCATCATCCCAAGATCATGATCTCTAAAGTTCCGATAGGGGAGTTTCAAATCATAAAAAAGAAAGTAAAGCATTTAATAAAAGCAGCTACGCATAAAGAAGATCAAGAAGTCGTTCGCTTGCTAAAAGAGTTGGTGCCTGAGTTCAAGAGTAACAACTCAGAATTTGAACAACTCGATCACCCAAATCATAAAGAAACCTAAAAGTGAATTTCGTCCATACAAGAATTCTTACCTTTACAGCTAATTTTCAGAAGATTATCGAATCTATTTACATGAATCAAAGATTTTTAAGATACGCGATCTTTTCGATGATAGGGCTTTTGTTTACGGCATGTGCTACCAAGAAAGAGATCGTATATTTCCAAGACGTTGCCACACTAGACCAAACAACGACAACGCAAGACTTCAATCCAATTATTGAAAATAACGACATTTTATATATCACCATTTCCTCTATCGATAATGTAGTGGCTGCCCCCTTTCAACGAAATACGGGTACCGAGACCCGAGCGCAAGGCGGAAATAATATAGGATTACAAGGCTATTTGGTAGACACGAAAGGTAATATCCAATTTCCTGTTTTGGGAAGTGTTCCCGTGGCCGGTAAAACTCGAGGTGATGTTGCCGCTCAACTGACCGATTTATTACGCGAGTATATCACCGATGTGGTTGTAGATGTGCGTATCGTCAATTTTAAAGTCACTGTCATTGGTGAAGTAACGCAACCCGGCGTGTTCAAGATTGAAGATGAACGTGTCACCTTGCCACAAGCAATTGGGCTCGCGGGTGATTTTACTGAAGATGGCAATCGAGAAAGTGTGACAGTGATCAGGGAAATAAATGGAAAACAACGTGTCACAAAGATCGATTTTACAAAAGCCGATTTTTTTACCAGTGAATTTTTCTTTCTGAAGCAAAACGATATAGTGTATGTAGAACCCTCCTTGAAAGGAGTTCGTAAATCAGGATTTATTCCGGATGTTCCCGCCTTATTATCTTTAGTAACTGTAGTGCTTAGCACCGTCATTTTATTAACGCGATAGTCTATGAATACCAACACCGAAGCGATATCACATGATCGTTCTTTGAAAGAGCTTTTAATCACCTACCTTCGTAAATGGTATTGGTTTGTTCTTGGAGTTGTCATCGCATTATCTGTGGCGGTGATCTACTTGCGATACACCACCAAATTATATCGAAGTCAAGCGACCGTTATTGTAAAAGATGACAAATCGGGTGGGGCCGGAGAAATGGCGGCATTTTCTGAAATGGGTGGTTTTTTCTCCCGTTTTCAAAACAACCGAATTGAAAATGAATTAGCGATTTTTCGTTCGAAACGTTTGATCACGGAAGTTGTCAAAAAGCTTAATCTCAACATAAAATATCAATCTGTAGGCGCCGTTAAAGGCACCGAACTCTACCATAACAAACCCTTTACGGTACAGTATCTTTCTTTCAAGGATAGTACCCGAACGCGCCCGGCACCGCAATTATTGATCGAAATAGCGTCCCGTACTCAGTATCATTTAGAGACGGTCAACGGGTCTATTGAAGGAACCTACACCTTTGGAGATCGCGTTAGTTTACCCTTTGGGGATATAACATTGATTCCACATTATGAAAGAGGATCGTTTTTCAACGCCCCTTCAAATCGAACGATCAGTGTAACCTATTTACCGTTAGACCGTGTAGCGCTTCAGTACCAGCAGCGAGTTCAGGTGGTAAACGAATTGAATAACAGCAATGTGGTTCAGTTACGAATACAATCGGCTGTTCCGGAAAAGGCAGAGGATTTTATCAATGAATTGGTCTTTCAGTATAACAAAGATGCCATTAACGACCGCAGTCAGATTTCCCAAAAAACGGCAAATTTTATCGATTCCCGACTCGAGATCATTACACGTGAATTAGATTCCGTAGAACAAAACAAAGAAACGTTTAAAAGCAACAATCGATTAACTGATATTGAGGCTGAAGCCCAACTGATCTTAGAAAACGCCAGTGAGTTCAATAAACGTCAGCTGGATGTGGGTACACAGCTGGAACTTACCAATACGATGATCGATTATATGGAAGGTGCCGGCGCCACCGATCTGCTTCCGGCGAATATCGCTTTGGAAGAATCGCAAGTAGGGGAAGCGGTTTCTAATTACAATCAATTGGTGTTAGAGCGCAACCGACTCCTAAAAAATTCTACCTCGAAGAATCCGGTGGTGGTCAATGTCAACAATCAATTAGAAGAATTGCGATCTGGTATTTTATCCAGTCTTCAGAATACGAGACAATCCTTGCAAATTGCGCTAAGGGATCTAAATTATCAGGAAGGCGCGCTAAATTCACGCCTCTCTCAAGTACCGAGCAAAGAGAAGATTTTTAGAGGTATCGAACGTCAGCAAACCATCAAAGAGCAACTGTATCTGTTCTTATTACAACAACGTGAAGAAGCTTCTATTTCGCTGGCGGCAACGTCGGCAAAGGCCAAAGTAGTTGATGCGGCGTACACCGGCAAAGTGCCTACGGCTCCCAATTCGATGATCATTTACCTAGGAGCCGGTCTTATGGGGTTGCTGTTGCCTTTTTTAGTGATCTACGGAGCCGAATTGCTGAACACCAAAGTTGAGAATCGAGGGGATGTGAATAAAGCGCTGCCTAATATTCCGTTTGTCGGTGAGATTCCGAGACTGAAGAAAGGCGATGAGCAATTGATTCAGGAGAACGATCGAAGTATTTTGGCAGAGTCTTTCCGAATTCTACGAACAAACCTGCAATTCTTATTATTCAGCAATAAAAAAGAACAACAAGAAACAAAATCGGTTTTCGTGACATCCACTATCAAGGGAGAGGGTAAAACCATGGTTGCCTTTAATTTAGCCTTAACCATTGCGCTTACTGGGAAAAAGGTTGCCTTAGTGGGTGCCGATATTCGAAATCCGCAACTCCATCGCTATTTATCGAAAAGCGATGCGAAGAAAAAAGGACTTACGGAATATATTGTGGATCCATCGATGACCATTGAAGAGATTACGCACGTCAGCACCACGCACGAAAATATTAGTATTGTGCTGAGTGGTGCGATTCCTCCTAACCCAGCCGAATTGTTACTGCGGGATCGTACTGGTGCGTTTTTCACGAAGATCAAAGAAAAGTTTGATTATGTGATCGTTGATACGGCTCCTTCTTTATTGGTTACTGATACGATCTTGATCAATCGCTGGTCAGACATTACTCTGTATGTGGTTCGAGCGCATTACAGCGACAAAAAACTGCTTAACTTCCCGAAAGACGCGATGCAAGAAGGCAAACTTCAAAATGTAGCCTTGGTGTTGAATAATGTTGATATGACCAATTTTGGTTACGGAAATAAATACGGCTATGTGTATCGTACCGATTCACCTTCTTTTTGGCAACGATTCTTCTCAAAAAAATAGATGGATCATGGGAAAACGTTTTTTGTTCCTTCTTCTTATTTGCTTCGGAAGTCAGAGTTACGCACAAATTACTACCAAAGGCGCCGTAGATCTTAGTGGCGTATTCTCTTCAGATGCCGCTATTCCTTTTTGGATGCACGCGAATTCTAATTATCGCTTCGGAAGTTTTAGCAATGTCGCTCCCATGGTGGAAGGAAGCCTGCGATGGCCCACCGGGCAAAATGCGGCATTTACCATAGGGGCGAGTGCGTATTATCGAGATGACGTCCCGGATGAATTTCAAGCTAGAGAATTATATGTAGATTTTTCAAACCAATGGCTCCATATCGTTTTAGGGTCTCAAGCGCCGTCGCTGCCGTACGACGGACTCACAACCTCGCGTAAGAACTTTCTTTGGTCTGGCAATGCGAGACCGTTACCCGGATTGTTGTTGGAAGCAAAAGAACCGTTAAAGATTACCAATGGCTTTGCCATCGATTGGGGGATTGGCCATTATCAATTAGGCGATGATCGTTATGTTGCGGATGCTTTGATCCATTACAAGCGCATTGCGCTCATCTTTCGTGTTGCAGAACGACATAAAATCAAGGGACAGTTACAGCACATGGCGCAATGGGGAGGCACGTCACCTCAATTTGGTGCGTTACCCAGCGATTTTGAAGCGTTTATCGATGTCTTTTTTGCTTCGCGCGGTGCAGATGAGACCATTCCCGGAGAGGCAGTTAATGCGTTGGGAAATCACCTCGGAACGTTCTTATTTGATTATACTTATACGGCAGAACGATCTATTTGGAATTTCTATCACGAGCATCCTTTCGAGGATGGAAGCGGTTTCCGCTGGGCAAATTTCCCCGATGGTGTATGGGGGTTGGCATATCAGCCGTTGCAACTTCCCTGGCTTGACACCATTGTGTATGAATATGTAGATACGTCCGATCAAAGTGGAAACGACAGTGGGGCTGGGTTTGATGGTTATTTTGGGAATAGCATCTATCGCAGCGGATGGACACACGAAGGGCAAATTATAGGGTTTCCTTTTATTGGTTTTGATCGTTCCGTTGTTCTAAATGAAGATACCTCACCGATCGTGAACAACCGTGTGCGCGTGCACCACTTAGGTGTTTCGGGTGCTTTGGGACCTATTCGATGGAAGTTTAAAACTTCGTATAATATCAACTTAGGGACGTATCGTCAACCGTTCGTGCCTACTCAAAAAAATCTTTACAATTATGCAGAAGGGGCTTGGGATAGTGGTTCCTTCGGAATTTTTCGAGTTGGCGTAGGGGCCGATCTTAGAAATTCGGGAGATGAAGTGATAGGCGTGTTAGGAGGGTATCGCTATTCATTTTGATCATCTTTTCTCTTCCGAAGCAATCCGCCTAGCGGCAATACAAATAGTAGAAAAAGAAACTTTCCGGTAACGATTCCAACAATCGTAATAAGGGCGCAAATACTATAAAGCCATATCTTACCGTTTTTCATAGTACGAAAATACTAGTTTTACCAATTATTTAGCATGTGTTGCATTGCTTTTGGTACGGAAGCTGCGTATTTTTGCAAAAACAAAAATTGCCAGTGTTAAAAGATACGATCATAGCCATGTTATGGAGTGTTTCTCCGTTCGGAGAGGCCAAAGTAGGCATACCCTATGGTCTCTTCAATGATGTAAACATCTATCTTGTCTTCGTGGTTTGCTTCGCTGCCAATGTTCTAGTATTTCCAATTATGAGATACTTTCTTCATAGTATCAATACCTACTGTCTCCGCTGGTATTTTTATAAGAAAGCGGCCTTGTGGGTAGCACGTCGAGCGAAAGTAGGATCGGGTGAAAAGATCAAAAAATACGGTTTTTGGGGGTTGATGTTCTTTGTATCGTTACCCATTCCCGGCACCGGCGTCTACGCGGGAACCATCGCAGCCTACCTGTTCAATTTTGAAACCAAGAAAGCCTTCTTGGCCAATACCTTTGGGATCTTTATTTCTTCGGTGATCGTTTGGGTGACAACCCTTGCCACCATGGAGGGCATCGCTGCTTAGTCTTCTATTTCGCTTAGGATAAAACCACTGTTGTGCACATTTTCAATAGCCACTAGCTCGTCCTTTTCTAAACGTTTTCGGAGTTTTGAAATAAAGACATTCAAGCTTTTTTTATTGAAGTAATCGTTCTTCCCCCAAATGGAGGTCAATATCTGTTGGTAGCTGCACAATTCGTTCTTATGCTGCACCAACATGGTAAGGATCAAGGTTTCCCGTTTGGTTAGTTTTTGATGAGAATCGTTGTAGTGAAGTTCTTGTTTTTTCGGAAATAAAACATAATTGCCTAGAGGATATTGATTGGAAGCCTTTGTGGTTTGGTCAGGGACCAATCGATCTAATAAGGTCTTTATGCGTACCACCAGTTCTTCTTCATCAATAGGTTTTTTTAAATAATCTACAGCTCCTGCGGCAAAGCCTTTGAGTACATCCACCTTTAAAGAGCGCGCGGTAAGAAACATAAAAGGAAGTTCGGGCTGATATTCTTTTAATTGATTGGCTACCGCAAAACCATCACTATCCGGTAGCATCACGTCTAGGATAGCAAGGTCAAAATGATCTTCTTTTAATTTTCGTAGCGCGTCCGCAGCCGTAGGCGTCCAAACCACAGAAAATTGATTCATTTTAAGGTATTCCGAAAGCAGATACCCTAGCGTTTCATCATCTTCGACTAAAAGTAATTTGTAGGTAGTTTCACGCATCAATAGGAATCTTTAGAGTAACTGTGGTACCTTTTGTTACTTCACTTTGCAAATGTAAGGTACCTTTGTGTTTTTTTATGACTTCTTTTACATAGCTAAGACCCAGTCCATAACCGGGGATGGATGTTTGTGAATTACTTCGGTAA
Source organism: Flavobacteriaceae bacterium UBA4166 (assembly GCA_002379985.1). Taxonomy (GTDB): domain Bacteria; phylum Bacteroidota; class Bacteroidia; order Flavobacteriales; family Flavobacteriaceae; genus DFVG01. Next base: position 19,700 of record DFVG01000055.1, on the reverse strand, counting down.
TATTTTTGGAATACTTTTTTTGCTTCGGAAGGAGGTATTCCGGGACCTTGGTCTGAGATCTCAATGTGTAGTTGACGCTTGCTTGTATATGCTTTTAAGGCAATAGCACTGCCTTCTCCGTACTTTCTGGCATTGTCTAATACACTGTGGATTGCATTTTCAAGATGTAACGGTTCGGCTTGAATCGGGAAAGATCCCTCATCAATTGAAAAATAAAAGGAAACCGACTCCAATTCTGAAGTGGTTTTAAACGCTTCACAAAGATCGATCAATACCGGGCGAAAATCTATTCTTGTCAGGTTGAAATATTTCTTTCGTGACTCCAGACGGGCAAGCTCCAGTACTTTTTCGATATGTAGTTTTAACCGTTCGGTTTGCTGTCGAATACTTGAAATTACAGGTTCTTGTGCTTCGGAAGCATCCTTTTGTAAAAGCTTCGTAGCAATACCTATTGCAAATACCGGGGTTTTCAACTCATGGGTAAGGTTGTTGATAAACTCATTGGTTGTGGTAATGATCTTCCGCTGCCAATAAAACGAACGCAGCACCCAAATCACCACTAAGATGATCACTATACTAAAGAGAAGCCCCGGAAGAATGAGTCCGTTTAACTGAAATAAAAAATAGCGGTTCAGGGCTACAAATTGTAATTCCAAAAAAACATTCTGTCCCAACACCTGAGGCAAATAGCCGTCTAATTCGTAGGTGTATGTGTTGATATCTTCTTCCAAAGGAAATTCACGCGGCGCTTTTAAATAGAACGTACTGTCTCTGGTAAACAAGCGATACGAATGCGCCACTTCAATCCCTTGTTCGTTTAATTGTTGCGTGACAAAATCATCTAAAAAATGCCGCGAAGCATCGGTGAGACTATCAGAACTCAATTTAAAATACTGCGTACTTTGGGTAAGTCCTTGTGCAATTAAGAAAGTAAGTTGATTCTGGGTTTGCAGCTCTTCTTGCATGTGGGCGCCTGCTTCCGCTACCTTTCTGTCAAACTGAACTTTCGCTAAATTCAAAGAAATGCGCAAATACTGATATTGGATCACAAAAAGTCCTAATACCGAAACGACAAAAAGAGCGATATAAAGATACTTTCTATTCACTGCATACTATATTACCAAAAAAAATGCTGCTGAAGCGCTTCTTAAACTTTCATTAAACATTTTAGTTTTTTCTTTATGTTTTTAAAGTTTGGTTAGCTTGAGTCTTTACCACAAGGCAGTACTTTAGCATTGTAATAACGGAATAAAACGTTTTTTAAACGTCGTTATCATAAAATTTCTTGATTTAATTTAGCAATAATAATCAAAGAAACTTGGTTCTTGGAAAAACAGCGCTCTTTTAGCAGGAGCGCTGTTTTATTTTTGATCGCTACGGTTGTTTTCCTTAAACTTTCCGTAATACTTTTAATGAAATCTTTTCTTTTTTAAAGTCTTCTTATACTTCCTCAGTCTTTTCTCGGCGTAGCTTAGCAAGAATAACCAACCAATTATCTTTATGAAAATCATTACTATCTATGGCATTCTTGCTATATGTCTTGTCACAACTGCTAAAATCAATGCGCAAGGTTGCGTCGCTATCCGTCACTTTTCTTGTAGCGTCGGAAACCAACTTGAGAACAATTTATTAAGCGAAGGGAGTTTTCAGATGGGACTCAATTACCGATATTTTAAATCCTTTCGTCACTTTAGAGGTACCGAAGAAGAACCCGATCGCGTTACGAACAACACCGAAGTGGTGAACCATGCACATGCGTGGGACCTAAGCTTGAATTACGCAATAAGCAATCGGTGGTACGCCGGGATCACCATTCCTACCGTGATTAATACACGATCGTCTTTATATGAGCACGGGCGCGAAGAGCGAAATACGACGTTTAGTCGCGGACTAGGAGACATCCGACTGGGAGTGGGGTATTGGCTCTTTGACCCGGTAGATCATCTCAACGGAAATCTTGCTATTGGTGTAGGCCTCAAATTACCTACCGGAAATTACAACGCTACCGATATCTTTTATAATGTTGGCGTAGAGGGCAGTCCTGAAGTTCGACCGGTAGACCAGTCTATTCAGCCGGGGGACGGTGGCTTCGGAATTACATTTGATTTTCAATATTATCAAAAAATTGCAGATCAGTTTTTTGCGTATGCAGGCGGATTCTATTTGTTGAATCCTCGTGAAACAAACGGAATTAGAACGTTTCGCGAAACATTGAGTCCGATTCTACAAAATGAAGCCATCATGTCGGTTCCTGATCAATTTTCATTACGTGCGGGAGGAAGCTATTCTTTTTCTACAGCCTTTGCCGGCTCTATGGGAGTTCGGTATGAAGGAATTCCTGTGGAAGACCTTATTGGTGGAAGTGATGGGTTTCGCAGACCGGGGAATGTACTTTCCGTAGATCCCGGAATTTCATATATGACGACCAATTTTTCATTGAATTTGAATGTTCCCATTGCGGTACGGCGCGAACGACCACAAAGTGTAACCGACATTGAAACTAGTGAAGCCACCGGAAATTTCAGAAATGGAGATTCTGCTTTTGCAGATTACTTGATCAATGTAGGGATTTCGTATCGCTTTCCGGCGAAAGCCACTTCAGCGATAGAAAGAAATACCGATGTTGATTTTGATTAAGTACGACCGACAGCTTAGGAATCAAAATTATTAGTCTCGCTCGTTTTATCAAGAGACGTATTTTCCTCTGGTGTATTTCGATCTGGATACCATTTTGAAAATACCCAGGCTACGATCATCGAAATGAGGAAGGAGGGCGCAAGGACATCCAATTGCACAAAATAGGGTCCGATGCCCTCCAAACCTTGTACCACGAATTTAAAGAGAGGAACACACAGAAAACCAGCGATCATGGCAGCAATGGCGCCTTTTTCCGAAAGTCCTTTCCAGAACAATGTTAATATGATCACAGGACAAAATGAGGCCGCGATCCCAGACCACCCAAAAATGATCAACCAGAAAACCGTATGATTTGGAGCAATTACGGCTATAACCATAGCAATAGCTAAAGCCAGAAACGCCATGATCAAGGTCACTTTTCGTGAAAGAGGAGCCAAAGCTTCGTCTTTCAGGTCGGGTCGAAATATCTTTTGATAAAAATCTCGTGTGATGGCACTAGACGCAATGACGAGGAGCGAATCGATGGTCGACATGATCGCAGACAATACAATAGCTACGTACAAAGCCACCACAATATAGGGAAGGAAGTTCTCTGTCATAAGACTTAACACGCTCTCGGCACCATTTCCTAAGATGGCTTCAGGATCTTGCCCGCTTTCGGTAAAAATGATCCTCGCTAAAATTCCGATCGTTACAGCGGCTGCATCGGTAAGCAGGGTAAAGATTACTGCGACCCATTTTCCCTTGTCGATTTGTTGTTCGCTCTTGATCGACATAAACCGAACGTACACCTGTGGAGACCCTAAAAAACCTAAGCCTATCATTGCAAAACCAAGCATGGTGGCAATATTCATCCAAACATCACTGCTCGTTCCCCAAACATTAGTAAGCGCGGGGTCAATGGTGTTGAGTCCTTCGATAATTCCGGTGGTGCCGTCCATGCTAAAGAAAACTACAATTGGCAACATGACGAGTCCGATGAACATCATCAAGCCTTGAAAGAGATCAGACCACACAGCAGCGACAAAGCCACCAATAAAAATATAGGAGAGCACAATGAGAAACCCGAGGATGGCACCCCAATAGTAGTTCATGTCCATCATGGTTTCAAAGGCCTTTCCCGTCACATCTATTTGAGAGCTCACATAGATCACGACGAATATAGAAAGGATGGTGGAGGCGAGGACTCGTAGCGTTTTGGTTTTGCTTTTAAAATGACTTTCTAAATAGTCAGGCACCGTAATGGCGTTGTAGGCATCTGATTTCCGTTTGAATTTCTTCGCCATAAACCACCACGAGATCGCAACACCTAAGACTTCTCCCACCACGACCCAGTAGGTGGAAAGCCCAAAAAGCGCTCCCATTCCGGTGAGTCCGATTAACAGCCAACCTGATTCGCCGGTAGCGCGTGCAGAAAAGGCAACGGCCCAATAGCCGATCTTTTTTCCGCCGACATAAAAATCGCTCATGCTCTTGACGCGGCGCGAGGCTACAATTCCAATAACAAATAGAATCGCAACATAGAGTCCGAGTACAACAAGCTTCGTAATGTCCATTTTATTGATTTACGCGTTGCACCAATAGATGCTCATGGGTTTCGACAAAGTTTTCAAGGACTTTGAAAAACTGTAGGATATCTTCCTGGTTATTTTGTGCATTAATGGTGACGAGGCGAATAAACTCTTCCTTGCGGAAAGATCCGTACCCTACTAACAGTTCCTCCTGCTCATACAAAGCCGTACACAAATCCCGTGCGGGAATGTCCTTGTAATTGAAACAAACAGAGATAGATTCGTCATAGCTGTAAAGCGTATAATCATCATTCGATCGTATATACTCGCGAGCCACATCGGCCAGCGCAAATTGATGATCTACGATCTCTTGCAACCCATTGGTTCCTACGCGCTTCCACAACGTCCAAAACTTGAGGGCATCGTTTCGTCGTCCACATTGTAATGACGTTTTTCCCAAATTAAATTCATCATGATCGGTTTGGTAGAGGTAGCTCGCATCATTAGAGAACGAATTGTACAAATGCTTTTTATCCTTAGCGACAATAATGGAGCAGGAGAGCGGGGTCCCGATCATTTTATGGGCATTGAAACTAAACGAATCTACGGTTGATGCTCCCTTGATGAGATGCTTATAGGCTTCGCTAAATAACACCGACCCGCAATACGCCCCATCTACATGAAGCCACATTTGGTGGGCATCACAAATAGCGCGTAACGGTTCAATAGGGTCAAAGGCGCCTAGTACAGTAGTTCCCGCGGTGGCGTTAACCATGATTGGGGTAAAGCCCTTTGCGACATCCTCAGTGATCATTGCTTTTAGTGCTTCCGCATTCATTTGTCCAAAATCATTTGTAGGAACATAGCGCACTTGATCACGCCCAATACCACAAAAAGCAGCATTCTTCGGAATACTATAATGAGATTCTGTAGAAGTATACACCGTCATCTTTTGTTGCACTCCTTGGTAGGGAGCCGCGCTGTCAACCGCATCGCGAGCCATCACCATTGCCATATAATTGGTCATCGATCCTCCCGGCGCAAAAGTGCCATCCGCATTCTCATTCCAACCCAAAAGATCACAAACGTTTCTAAGGATCACTTTTTCAACCCCAATTTGTGGTCCGGCTGCTTTATAGGTATACATGCTGTTATTGAGAAGCACGGCCAGCAGTTCTCCTAAGACGGCTTTTTCATTTCTTCCGCCAAACAATTGATTAAAAAAAGCACGAGTGGCTGTCCGTGGTGTTTTAAAAACTAATTCTTTTAGGGCCTTTTCGAAGGTTTCTTGCGGAATGGCTTCTTTTTGAAGTGACAAGTCCAGTTGTTGATAAAGTTCATCGGAAGGAATAAAATCTGCTACCGGATTTTGGGATTCGTCCTCTAAAAGTTCAGAAGCAATTTTTTGAAAAGTATTAAGAGTATCTTGCATCAAGAAATGTAATTTTGCTGTTCGCTATTTTTTGTTATATTGAATTGAACGTTTTTAAGGACGCTTTGTCATCTATACATAGTACGTTCTTTTATTGTAAATAACAAAAGTACACATACATATTCATAAAATCCACCTATGACTCCCATCACCACGATTGAACAACTAGTTGAATGTTTTGAAGAAGCAGCCCCTTCGGAACAGGTGCATATCCTAAAACGCGCTCAAATTCCGCTATCCGAATTTGAAGCCTATGCCTCATGGGAGTCGGCTAACTATACTCGAAACTGCATTGCAAGACGTGATCAATTTGAATTTATTCTCCTGTGTTGGGAAAAAGGTGTAAAAACAGGAATTCATGACCATGCCGGCCAAAATTGCTGGGTTTGTCAACTGCAAGGAACGCTTTCTGAAGTGAGATTTGAGGATATAAATGGTAGCCTAAAGCCATGTTATGAAGGAAGTTTAGAACCGGGAAGCATGAGTTATATGGACGATAGCATGGGGTATCATTTGCTTGAAAATGCTTCTGAAGAACGCGCGATGACGCTACATGTGTATGTGAACCCCATCGATTCCTGTCAAGTATACAACGAAGAAACAGCATCTTTCGAAACTTCAGAAATGGAATACCATACACAGCCCATTCAAAATGCGAAGGCAAGCTAGTGATTGGCTGCTATTTAAATTCCTTTTGAATTAAAATATCCGCAGTAAAAACTGGGGATTATTTCTTACCTTGTTTGAAAATTAAGAATATGGCTGCATTTACTTTAAAAATCAATGGCGAGCGTCATGAGGTTGATGTTGATCCGTCAACCCCTATGCTTTGGGTGTTACGAGATCATCTAAACCTAGTGGGCACTAAATATGGCTGCGGAATTGCACAATGCGGTGCTTGTACCATACACGTAGACGGCGACGCCGTACGATCGTGTCAACTTCCTATTTCTTCCGCTGAAGCGTATGAAATGACGACCATCGAAGGGCTTTCCGAAAATGGGGATCACCCTGTACAAAAGGCTTGGTTAGAACACGATGTTCCGCAATGTGGGTATTGTCAAGCGGGACAGGTAATGTCTGCGGCTGCTTTGTTGAAGAGCAATCCTAGTCCATCCGACCAAGATATCGATAGCACCATGAACGGTAATATCTGCCGTTGTGGAACCTATACACGCATTAAAGCTGCGATTAAATCGGCTTCGGGACAGTAATGCTCTCGTTTCTGAAACAATTCAATTAATTGATTGCCTTAAAAATTTAGCATATGAATACTTCAAAAGTAGCGATGGGACGTCGATCCTTTATCAAGAGTGTTTCTCTTGCCGGAGGAGGAATGGTCATTGGGTTTAGCTGGTTGGCTTCTTGTAAACAAAAAGAAGCACATGTTGCGGTAGCGCAAGAACTTCCGAAGGAGTGGTTCGAAATGAACGGATTCCTAAAGATCGGAGACAATGGGTTGGTGACCATCTATTCACCAAATCCTGAGATCGGTCAAAATGTGAAAACTTCGATGCCGATGCTGATCGCAGAAGAGTTGGATGTAGATTGGGGGGATGTTCTCGTAGAACAAGCTCCTTTGAATACCGATGTGTTCACCCGACAATTAGCTGGAGGAAGTCAGTCGATCCGTCAAGGATGGGAATCGCTTCGTACCGCAGGAGCTACGGCGAAACAGATGTTAAAACAAGCCGCGGCAGAGGCGTGGCAAGTTCCGGTGAGTGAAATTACTACGGAAAATGGAATCATAACGCATACCGGAACCGGTAATTCAGCCGGATATGGCGAAATGGCTTCGGCAGCAGCACAACTCGATATTCCGGAAGAAATTACACTGAAAGAGAAGCGTGATTTTAAGATCATCGGTACCTCACGCAAAAACGTAGACGGAAAGAAAATCGTGACCGGACAACCTTTGTACGGTTTGGATATTCAACGCGATGATATGCTCATTGCTATGGTCGTTCATCCACCTGCCTTTGGAATGCAGCTAAAATCCTTAGACGCTTCCGAAGCGAAAAATATGCCGGGAATTAAAGACGTGATTACCGTCGACACCTATACAGAAGACCAAAGTAAAAGTGCTTTCGACACCAGTGCTTTTACCAAACTTGTGGTGGTGGTCGGGGAAAGCACCTGGCAAGTCATGCAAGCCAAAAAAGCCGTAAAAGCCGAATGGGAACTTGCCCCGGAAATTGAAAACGAAATGCATATTTTCGGTCGAACGATGACGGTGAACCATCCGGCCGGACTTGAAAATACGAATACGCACAAAGCTCAGATGGTTGATATGGGGCCAGAACGAGCTCAGATCGAGCGGAAGGACGGTGATCCCGAAAAAGCTTTTCAGAACGCCGCAAAAGTCGTGGAACGCAGTTATAGCTGTCCGTTTTTAGCGCATAACCCCATGGAGCCTATGAATTTCTTTGCGCATGTGACAGATGATCATGCAGAATTGGTAGGGCCTATCCAAACACCGGAGATCATGGAGCAGAGTGTGGCCGACCGACTCGGACTTCCGTTAGAAAAGGTGGATATTATGATGACGCGTATGGGAGGTGGCTTTGGAAGAAGACTCTATGGTCACTTCTTGGTGGAAGCTGCAGTTATTTCGCAAACGATGAAAGCACCTGTGAAATTGGTCTACACGCGGGAAGACGACATGACCCATGGAACGTATCGCCCCGCCTATCGCGCTACCTACAAAGCTGCTTTGGATGAAAATAATGAATTGATCGGTTTTCATGTGATTGCCGGTGGCATTCCTGAAAGTCCGTTAGCTGCCAATCGCTTCCCAGCCGGTGCCGTTGATAATTATCTGGCGGAATCCTGGGCGATTGAATCTAATATTACAACGGGAGCCTTTAGAGCGCCACGGTCGAACTTTATCGCCGGAGCCGAACAATCCTTCTTGGATGAATTGGCAGAAATTGTTGGTAAAGATCCGATTCAATTCCGTTTGGACCTGTTACAGCGATCTATCGACAAACCCGTAGGGGAAAATAACGATTACGATCCCTTACGCTACAAAGGGGTGCTAGAACTAGTAAGGGATAAATCCGGTTGGAACAATCAAGATGCTTCTAAAAACCGCGGTGTCTCTGCTTATTTCTGTCATAATTCCTACGTGGCCCAAGTATTGGATATTGAAATGGAAGGAGACAAGCCTGTCGTGCAAGATGTATATTGCGCAATCGACTGCGGAATTGTGGTGAACCCTGATGCTGCTTCCAACTTAGCGGAAGGAGGTATTGTAGATGGAATTGGTCATGCGATGTACAGTGCGATCACCTTTAAGGAAGGAAAACCTGAACAGCAAAATTTTGATCGATACCGACTCATACGTCATTCGGAAGCACCCAAACGAATTCAAGTTGATTTTGTACAAAATGATATTGATCCTACGGGGCTCGGAGAACCACCATTTCCACCCATCATGGGAGCTTTGGCGAATGCCATGTATCAAGCAACAGGAAAGCGATATTACGACCAACCCTTCAATGCAGCACAGCCGGTCATAGGATAAACCTATACTTTAATTAGTGTTTTTTAAATAGCTTTAAAATAGATAATTACAGTTTATGACGCATGAATTAAAAGCTATTATTGAAGTTGGTGTGGAGTGGCAACAACAGGGTCATTCCATAGTACTGGCCACCGTGGTTCAATTGGATGGTTCTTCGTACCGACGTCCGGGGGTTCGTATGTTGTGGAACGAGCAAGGAGATTCGGTAGGAGCCGTGAGTGGCGGTTGTGTAGAAAAAGAAGTGTTCAGGCAAGCCCAATCTGTTTTTGAGACGGGCGAGGCTAAGATAATGACCTACGACGGCCGCTATCGATTGGGGTGTGAAGGAATACTTTACATACTACTGGAAAAAATTATAATTTCCGAGGCTTGTATCACTGCCTATCAAAAGCACCTAAAAACAAGAACTTCTTTCGTCACTAGCACCTATTATTACAACACCCCTCAGACCATCTCCAATAAAATGGGAACCGTACTTCAACTCGATGATCAGGTGTTTTCCTTGAACGACAATTTTCTGGAAGAGGAATCTTCATCTCTTTTGGTGTTTGAACAAACATTCTCACCGCTATTTCGACTTTTTATTTTTGGAGCTGAACATGATGCGGCGCAATTGAGCAGAATGGCTGCGCAGTTAGGATGGGAGGTGCATATCATAGCTGCGCCCGATGAACAAAAAAGTAAAAAATATTTCAAAGGGGCTGCCAGTTTACAAACACCGCTATTTTCTGAAATTGACGCAACGCTCTTTGATGAACAAACCGCTGTCGTATTGATGACACACAGCTTGAATAAAGACCTTCAATACTTGCTGGCTTTACGGCATTCCAAACCGGCGTATTTAGGATTATTGGGGCCTGCGCATCGCAGAGAACGAATGCTATCGGAACTTATGGAACTGCATCCCGATATCGATACTGCATTTATTGATCGTATCCATGGTCCAGCCGGAATCAATATTGGCGCAGAAAGTGCTTCGGAGATAGCATTATCCATTCTCTCTGAGATCCTCTCTGTGATTCGAGAGCAAGAACCCATGCCTCTTCAGGATAAAATAGGCGCGATACATGAGTGATATTCCTGTGCTTCTCATGGCGGCCGGAGCTTCCACTAGAATGGGACGCCCAAAACAACTGCTTCCGTGGAAGAATACCACTCTTATTGAGCACCAAATACAAACGTTACATCAAATTTCTAATTCGGTTTTTGTGGTCTTAGGCGCACATTCCGAAGCCATTATTCCTGTTCTTAATAAAACATCCGTAAGAATAATGACCAACCCCAATTGGTCTGAAGGCATGGGCAATAGCATCGCTTTTGGGCTACAACAACTTTTGAACGAACAGCCAAATTGTGAGGCTGTATTAATTGGATTGGTAGACCAACCTTTGATTGATACGCATCATTGTAAGCAACTGATCGCTGCTTTTGAACAGGGTCTGCAGCATATTGTTGTTTCTGAAGATCCGAAAGCCGACTGGTGGGGTGCGCCGGTTTTGTTTGACCGCAATTATTTTTCTGAATTGTTGAAATTAAATGGAGACATAGGAGCGAAAAAGATCGCTAAGAAATATGAAGAGCATGTGATAAAAGTGAAAAGCAGTGGCTCTTTAGAAGACATTGATACTCCGGAAGCGTACCACCAACTCAAACAAAAGATTAACCACCGATCCTGATCATGCTTCGGTTTTTATGCTGACGCACATCGTCAAAGGTTTCAGGACGATCGAGTCCGCCGCGCATCGCATGTTTTTTAAGCACCGCTTTACGAATAACCGGGCGAATATCTTTTCCGGCACGAAAAGGTGCTAGGAGATCGCTTTCAGAATCAGAAAACAAACAATTCTTCAATTGCCCGTTGGCCGTTAGCCGCAACCGATTACAGCTGTCACAGAAAGGGTTGGTAACGGTACTAATAATTCCGAAGGAACCTTCAAAATTCTGAATTTTATAGTTTTTAGTCGTGTCATTTGGCGCATCTTGGAGTCGGATGACCGCATCGCTTCCAAAATGAGCTTCTACAAGGTGCATAATATGCTCATATGATACGGTTTTGGAGCGATTCCACGCATTGCCTTCAAATGGCATAAATTCGATAAAGCGAACGCTTACCGGATGTTCTTTGGTAAATCGTAAAAAATCAAGGATCTCATCATCATTCACCCCTTTCATGAGAACCACGTTGATCTTGACGTGAAACCTTTCCCTCAACAATAAGAAGATGTTCTTGTAAACTTTATCAAAATCATTTCTAAAGGTGATCTTTTTGAATTTTTCAGCATCCAGCGTGTCCAGGCTCAGGTTAATGGTATTGACATGACATTTTTTAAGAAGCGCTGTATGGCGGTCTATGATCACCCCATTGGTGGTAATGGAAAGTCTTGTTGGTAAGGTGGCCAATTGCTGAAGTAATTCCGGGAAATCCTTACGAACCAATGGCTCCCCGCCGGTAAGTCGGATTTTAGTAACCCCTTCCTCCACAAATAAGGAAGCGATCTGAAAGAGCTCTTCCGCATTCATCAAATGCTTAGACGGCGTCAACGGAACCCCTTCTTGTGGCATGCAGTAGGTGCATCGCAAGTTGCATTTTTCCGTTAGGGAAATACGCAGATAAGTGTGTTTTCTTCCGAAAGAATCCGTTAATATGTGATTCTTGTTGGTACTCAATGGCTGCCTCCTTTCGCGATATGAAACACATGAAATATAGCCGGAAGCAGTGCTTGCAATGATTCTTGAGCCCCTTTGGTGGACCCCGGTATTGCCAACACCAAACTAGTTCCAACCATGCCTGCCACACTTCTGGAAAGCATGGCCATGGGCGTGCGCTCTTGTCCATAGCGACGCATCACTTCTTCAATACCCGGAATTGGACGTTCTAGAAGGGGTTGGATGGCTTCCGGAGTGACATCCGTAGGGGAGAGTCCGGTTCCGCCCGTAACAACGATCAAATGGGTGTTTTCTGCTACTTGTTGCTGCACCTGCTCTTGTATGGCAGCGACTTGATCGGGAATCACTTGATATTCGTTAATAGTAACGTCATGCTCTTTTAATAGGGTAATGAGGACCTTTCCAGCACGATCTGAATTGTTTCCTTCGGAAATAGAATCGGAACAAACGATCACCGCAGCCTTTAAATTTGCTGCGTCAGTTTTCATATCTGATTTTCCGCCGCGTTTTTCGAGCAATTTGATATGTTGAATTTCCACACCTTTATCGATGGGTTTCAGCATGTCGTACATGTTCAATGCCACGATACTGGCGCCGTGCATGGCTTCCACTTCCACACCTGTCTTATAAATGGTCTTTACGGTTATGTTGATAGTGATCTCTAGACCGTCAATAGCGTACTCAATCGCGGTCGCTTCAATGGGTAAGGGATGGCAATCGGGGAGGAGTTCGGGTGTTTTTTTAACGCCCAATAATCCTGCTGCTTTGCTCATGGCAAACACATCTCCCTTGGGAACGGTTCCCTGCCGGATAGCATCGATGGTCGCCAGCTGACTCACCTTTACTGTGGCTTGAGCCGTTGCAATTCGTAAGGTTGTTTGCTTGTGGGTGATGTCTACCATGCCTTAATTATTGACTTTCCATTGGTGTGTAGCATCTTCAAAGATTTCTTTTCCGAAGATAGGAACTTTCGCTTTGATCTCATCGACCAGTACTTGTAATGCTTCAAACACATCGTTACGATGGCCTCCTGAAACGAAAACGAAAAAGCACAATTCTCCGGCTTTTACGGTACCCAAACTGTGATAAATATGCATACAGTGCAAGTTAAAGCGTTCAAACATCGCTTCTCTGATCTCATGACAAACGGCATTGGCCATCTCTCGTTGCGTAGAAAAATCGATTGCGGTGACCGTCTTTCCATTGATGGTATCTGCGCGAACTTGCCCTAAAAAGATATCATGCGCTCCAATGCCGGTTTTCGACTGATGATGGGCGATGGAGGTGGCAATCTTTTCCGGAGAAATAGGACCTTCAATAAAAATATTTTTGCTCTTTTTCTTCATGTTTTTTCAGCTAACCATTGTTGTAATGCTGCAGCGCCTTCTTGTAAACTGTAGCAATTAGAAACTCCTTTTGCCATGTATTCGTCGGTTGCTTTTCTGCTTCGGACGCCCGATTGACAAAAGAATACTAGTTTTTTCCCCTTTGTTTTTGCTTCGGAAAGGTCTACTTCTGAATCTCTGATCACGTTTTGTGCTTCGATCTTCGGAAGCTCATGTGCTTCTCGCACGTCGATCCAAAGAATTGCCTCTTCCGAAGAAATTTCCTGCAATGAAAGCGTTGGTGTTAAGATACAATCTTGCGTTTGAACCGGCACGATCTTCGCGCGATTTTTCACCTTCTCGATCTCCTCCGGTTGCTTACTGATGTTCCAAAGGTACTGAGTATGTGTACGGGTATCATACTGTAAGAGCGTTCCTGAAAGCACATCGCCAAGTCCAAGAATCATTTTCAAGACTTCGGTGGCTTGTAGCGTACCAATGAGTCCCGGTAATACGCCCAATACTCCAATTTCATTGCAATTAGGCACTTCTCCGGGTTGTGGTGGCTTCGGAAATAGACAGCGATAGGACGGACCTTCATGATAGTTAAAAACCGACACTTGCCCTTGAAATTTGTATAAGGACCCAAACACCATCGGTTTTCCAAGGCGTATGCAGGCATCGTTAATGCAATAGCGCGTCACAAAATTATCGGAAGCATCAACGATGATATCATACGAGCTGCACAGCGTTTCCGCGTTCGACACGTTAAAGTCGGTATCGTGCGTAATGATTTCAACGTCTGAATTTAATGCCTGCAACCTAGCTTTGGCGCAGTCTACTTTCTTTTTCCCGACTTCCTTTTCTGAATACAATACTTGCCGTTGGAGATTGGAGAGTGAAATCATATCAAAATCAACGATTCCTAAGGTGCCAACGCCTGCAGCCGTAAGATATTGAAGCACTGCACAACCGAGTCCGCCGGCACCGACCACCAACACCTTGGCTTCTGCCAGCTTTTGTTGTCCTTGGGTACCCACTTCGGAAAGACTGATATGTCGTGCATAGCGTGCGTTCATCCTCCTGAAAATGGTGGGAAGATATCGATAGTCCCTTCGGAAATGGGGTCATGCCCGGAAATGATGGCATTTTTTTGTGCTAGTTGAAAGGTGCTGTTGGCCAATTCCGGGTGAAGTTTGAGTAATTCCGAAGAAAGATCCGCCGCTGTGAGCGCTTCCGTATGAAAAGGCTCTGTCGCGAATTTCATCAGCTCCGCGAGTTTTCCGTGGTAAATAAGTTTTACTTCCATGTTAGAACAAGATAAGTTTAATTGAGGCGGTTGTCAACACCAAAGTCAAAAAGTATTCTAAAAAACGGGCGTTCCATTTTTTACTTCCCAAATAACTTCCCGCCATGCCACCGATCACCGCAATTACGACCATCACTGCCGATATGGGCTCTAGGGTCACACCGCTACTAAATTGGCCTAATAATCCGGCAGCCGAATTCACCCAAATGAACAAAGCCGAAACTGCCGCAGCTTCTTTCATATTTCCCCAATGCAATACAAGGATCAAAGGAGTTAAGATAATACCACCGCCAATCCCGATGAGTCCGGAGAAGAAGCCAACCAACACTCCGGCAATAAGAGCTTGATAGAAAATGATCTTTTTGATTTCCGTGCGTGATTCTGATGTAGGCCAGAGCATGCGAACGATGGCAAAGAGCAACAGAAACCCTAAAATGCGTTTGTAGATGATCGGTTCCACATTCAGCATTCCGCCTAAAAAAGCTGCGGGAACCGACCCAATAGCGAAGGGAATAAAGAGGTTCTTCTTAAAATGTCCCGCACGATAGTAATGATAAAAAGCAATTCCGGCTACGAACAAATTAAGCAACAAAGCCGTTTGTTTCATCATCACATTGGGAAAACTAAAGAGCGCCATCAATGCTAAATATCCACTGGCTCCACCATGACCCACGCTGGCATACATAAATGACACCAAGGGCAACAGCAATAGAAAATAGATAAGCATGGAAGTTTCAATAACCATATCGCATCCTTAGTTTGACAGGTTGGGTAAGAGGAGGGTGGTGACCAAACTTCCCTTGGAAACATGGGTCGTGTCTTCCGGAATAAAGACCAAAGCATTGGCGTGTGCAAAACTTAAGATCATGGAAGAATGTTGTCGGTCTAATATGGTAACGCCGTTTTCATGAATTTTGGCTTTTAAGAATAAGGCGCGACCAAAAGGATTTTCAATAGACTCGGTTACGGGGAGTTCAATACGTGGGAGTTCGCATTGCAAAACACCCTGAAGTTGTTGTAGTGCGGGCCAAACATACACATAAAAACAACTGAGGGTCGATGCAGGGTTTCCGGGAAGCGCAAAAATGTATTGGCTCTCTTTGGTTCCGAAGAAGAGCGGCTTGCCCGGTTTTTGTTTGACTTTATAAAACTGTTCGGTTACGCCTAATTCATTTAAAGCGGTTCCGACGAAGTCGTAATCGCCTACCGAAATTCCACCGGAGATCAATAACACATCACTTTGTTCAAGGGCGTCGTGAATTGCGTCTATGGTAGCTTCGAGCGTGTCTTTGGCATGCGCTACCGAAACAGGACGGATGTCTAATTGTAGCAGGGCGTTGGTCAACAACTGACTATTACTTTCATATACTTGTCCGTTTTGCAGCGGATTTCCAGGTGGAATGAGTTCATTGCCGGTAACCAATACGGCAACTTTCGGCTTTTTATACACTGAGACCTTCGTAATTCCTAAACTATGTAGAAATGCAATCGTTGAAGGGTTTATGCGATGGCCGATCTCCAAGCAGCGATCTCCTTTTTGGATTTGTTGGCCTATGGGCCGAATATGTAGTAGGGGTTTTGGAGCTTCGGAAATGCTAATAAATTTTGTCGCTACGGAAACTTTTTCCTGCATGATCACGGCTTCGGCAGTGTTGGGCACTTGAGCACCTGTAAAGATGCGGACCGCTTGTCCGGGTTCAAGTTCGTAGGAAGCGGCATCGCCGGTTTGAATTTCACCAATGAGCTTAAATTCAGTTCGATCGATTCCGCAGACTGCGTAGCCATCCATAGACGATTGAGGAAAGGGAGGGAGCGATAGCGGCGCTTCGATGGTGGTGGCCAAGGTACGTTGCGACGCTTCCGCTACAGAAATAACTTCCGTTTCAGAGAATGGTTGTACGGTATCTTTAATCTTTTGAAGAGCTTCGGTCACAGAAATCATAAGCAGTGGTATACGTCTCGAAGATAGCGAAATGTCTTCGGAAAAATAATTTCCGCAGCGCATACTTTTTTGAAGTTTCAATAGATTTATTTACTACTTTTCCTTCCGCTAAGCGCTTGCATAACAACGGGCGCGCCTTACTATGATACACCCTCATACCGAATTACAATTCATTAATAAAGAGATCGGCTACGGCGTAGTCGCTACCCAACGCATCCCTGCAGGAACGATCACATGGGTACTAGATGCACTGGATCGAGAGTTCACTCCCTTAGAGATCCAAGAGTTGGATCCGCTCTACCAACAGATCTTAGATATTTATACCTTCCGAAACAATCAAGGCAACCATGTGTTATGCTGGGATAACGGCCGCTACGTGAACCATAGTTTTAACGCCAACTGTCTTACGACGGCCTACGATTTTGAGATCGCCATTCGCGATATAGAAGTAGGCGAGCAGCTGACCGACGATTATGGCTATTTGAATATTTCGGAACCCTTCCGCGCCAGCGATGAAGGCACCAAACGCAAAACCGTCTATCCTGATGATCTTGTAAAGTATTATAAGGTGTGGGACCAAAAGATCGCCAAAGTGTTTCCGAAGCTTACGCAATTAGAACAACCCTTGTCGCATTTGATTCCGAGGAATACGTGGGAGACCGTAACCAGCGTAATTGCCGGAAAAGAAAACATTCAATCCATACTGAACAATTATTACGACCCTTCAAAATAGGGTTATAAAATAGGAATGGGTAGGGTGTGTTGTGTTCAAACCTTGGGAGGTTTTTTCTCGTATATGGAGTAGAAAAGGTTGCGATTGCTTCGGAAATAGTCGAAATTTACCGCAACGATACTTAAAATCAACCTATGAAAAAGACGCTCTTCGGATTATTTGCTGTACTGCTGTTGTGCAGTCATGATATGTTCCTAAAATTGGATGATTATTTCTTGAATCCACAGTCGGATGCCACCATTCAACTCTTCAACGGAACTTTTGATAAAAGCGAGAACGTCATTGATCGCAATCGAATGCTGGACGTTAGTTTGGTAGGAAACGGAAGCCGAACCGCGGTAGACTCCACACAATGGACCGAGCGTGACAGCATTACTTTTTTAAATTTTACCACCGGAAATCCCGGCACCTGGGTGGCCGGAGTGTCTACCAAGCCTCGCGATATCGCCTTAGATGCTGAAGCCTTTAACAGCTATTTGGAGCATGATGGTGTGTTAGATATGTTGGCCTACCGAAAAGAGAACAATTTGATGGAGCAGGACGCGGTAGAAAAATATTCGAAACACGTAAAGACCTTGTTTCAGGTGGGTGATACGGTGTCTACCGATTGGAAAACCGTCTTGGGATATCCCATAGAGTTTGTCCCCATGGGCAACCCATATGCCGTGCATCCCGGACATTCGTTGTCGGTGCAATTATTGTTTGACGGAAAACCATTGGCCGATCAATCGGTGTATTTAGGGATTGACACCGCGGGTACTTCACAAACCACCACGCACAGTCATGATGGCGGCAAACCCCATACCCATGGCAATGATACGCCCGATCATACGCATACCACTCCCAATGAACTACGCACCAATGCCGATGGGATGATCAATTTTGAGCTTCCCTCCAAAGGGGTGTACCACTTACGGACCATCTATATGACCGAATCTGAAGAAGAAGGACTTACCCACGAATCGAATTGGGCGACCTTAACCTTTGCAGTGGGGGATGGCATTGCCAATCATTCGCACGAGAATGATGCTACCCATTCGCATGAAGACGAAACGCACACCCACGAGGATGGGTTTCCTTCCTATATTTTCTGGATCGCCAGTATTTTGGTACTCGGAATCCTCTTCTTTGTGTTTACCCGTAAAAAATAAGCATGACGCAAAAGGCGCCGAAACTCCTACTGTTCTTCTTATTTCTATTGCCGCTAACCGCTTGGGCGCATGGCGTGAGTTCGGGCGATCAGGAGATCTTAAATAATGGCGGACTCCTAGCGTACATCTGGGTAGGGACCAAGCATATGGTGACCGGCTATGATCATTTGTTGTTTTTAGCCGGAGTGATCTTTTTTCTGAAAGGATTTCGGGATATCCTCAAATTTATCACCGTGTTTACCATTGGGCACTGCATTACCTTGGTAGGCGCGACCTATCTAGAAATACAGGTCAACGAACACATTATCGATGCCATTATTGCACTGAGTGTTTTGTATAAAGGCTTTGAAAACCTGAATGGTTTCCCGAAGCTACTCCATACCAAAGCGCCTAATTTGTTGTTGATGGTGTTTGTATTCGGACTCATACATGGGTTGGGACTATCCACCAGGCTA
Organism: Flavobacteriaceae bacterium UBA4166; assembly: GCA_002379985.1. Lineage (GTDB taxonomy): Bacteria > Bacteroidota > Bacteroidia > Flavobacteriales > Flavobacteriaceae > DFVG01. The sequence continues at coordinate 1,012 of DFVG01000055.1, read as the reverse complement.
CAATCCTTTGATATGGGCGCCGAGCAGTTTCTCCTAAAAATCCTCAGTTTTAATGTAGGGGTAGAGTTGGGGCAGATCGCCGCTTTAATTCCTATTATTTTTGTGATCACGCGCTGGCGTGGCAAAAAACACTACGATGCTTTTTACAAAGCCGCCAACTGGTATTTAATTCTTGCCGGGGTGGGATTGTTTGTATATCAAGTATATCACTACTTTCAGAACGCGTAAGTTTCGCAATACGCGAGTTTGCCGAAGTTTTTAGACCGCTTATCGAAAAATAAGTAGGTGAAAGCGTTAGTGGTGGTTATTTCTCCTATCTTGTAGGAAATCTCCCCGAAAGTTTGATGAAAATAAGCAGGTTCTGTTATCTGGTGAATTGGCTCGATAAATAGGATTTTGCCTTAGATATTAAATGTTGTAGTGCATTAAAAAACAGAACATATGATATTAAAAGAAGTCACAATAAAAAAATTTAGAAATATCATTGATTCAACAAAAGTTGACATTGAAAGTGATATTACCTGCTTAGTAGGGAAAAATGAATCAGGAAAGTCTTCTTTCCTAAATGCACTATACAGGCTAAATCCAATTCGAACAAATGCAGAGTTTAAGATTGAAGACCAGTACCCTGCGTGGTTGGAGAAAAAGGATAGGATGAAGGGAGTAAATCTAGAAGATGAGCGACCTGTCAGTACACTATTTGAACTCGAAGAAAATGAAATTGAGCTTATAAACGAAACATTTGGAGAAGGTGTTCTTAAATCAAACACTCTAACGTTAAACAAGTCATATAAAGGTACACTCTATCATTGGCTCAATTTAGATGAAAGTCAGTACTTGAAAAATCTTATTCAAGGACTGTCTTTTAGTAAAGAAACCAGAGCAGAAATAACCAAATGTTCTAAAGTATCAGAATTAAGAAGTTTTCTTGAGAATTACGAGTCAGACGAAGAAACTACGGAAAAAGAAACAGAGTCAATTGATTCATTGAAGGAAAGGTTTGAAGAACAAA
>DFVG01000007.1:89246-89553 GCA_002379985.1 Flavobacteriaceae bacterium UBA4166 | reverse complement strand
ATAATACTAATGTTAGGAAGAAGGCGGTCGTGTTGGACGAACTTCAATCTTACTTGGTAGCGTACGTGGCGGGAGGTTCAGCAGTTGGACCACCATCTGCCCGATATCTTCAATTTGAATTTTCCACGCATCCCCATCATCCGGTTCATTTCCGTTAAAATGGGTAGCAACACTTCCGGGCATAATCGTCGTCGTTTTTATATTGTACCCTCGTAGATCCAACATGGCAGCTTGCGTAAATCCGGTAACACCAAACTTACTTGCATTATAAGCAGCGCCTCCTGCAAAGAAATTGGTTCCTGCAAGA
>DFVG01000007.1:0-88941 GCA_002379985.1 Flavobacteriaceae bacterium UBA4166 | reverse complement strand
GCAAAGAAATTGGTTCCTGCAAGACTTGAAATTGTTATAAAGTATCCTTCACTCTTCTTTAAAGCATCTAAAGTAGCTTTAAGGGTATAAAAAACACCTGTTAAATTGGTATCAATGGTTTCTTGCCATTGTTCAGAGGTAAGTTCTTCCACACTAGCGAAATGCCCCAATCCGGCATTGGCGATCACGAAATCGATGGCTCCAAACTCCTGAATTGCTTGAGAAACAGCTTTTTGCTGACTCTCAAGGTTTCGTACATCTGCTTCATATCCTTTAGCGTAAACCGATTCGTTTCCGAAGCTATTTAAGGTCCGAACTGCCTCTTGCGCAGCCGCATCACTTCTACTGGTAATAGCCACGTGAACCCCTTGCTTTAAAAGCGCCTCCGCAATACCATACCCAATTCCTTTGGTGCCGCCGGTAATAAATGCGACCTTTCCTTGTAGTGAACTCATATTCCTGTTTTTTTCAAAGGTAACAGGAAGCCTACGCTTTACTTGCTAAATTATCCTTAAATTTAACCTATGAGATACGCCTTGGCTCTTTATTTATTTTGTTGCTTCGGAATGACAATAGCGCAGCCACAGCTTCAGAATATAACCGAACTTTCTTCTGAATTCGCCTTTGAAATTCGCTACGCCACCCCTAACAATTTCATGAAAGAAACCCTGTATCCATGTGCGGTGTGCATCTTACAACCGGAAGTTGCCAAAGCGCTGCATCAAGCCAACGAATATTTTTGTAAAAAAGGATATCGCATTAAGATTTATGATTGTTATCGTCCTGAGGACATCCAGAAAATGATGTGGGAAAAAGTGCCTAACGCAGCTTATGTAGCCAATCCGTATGACAAAGGGTCCATACATAACAAAGGCGCCGCTGTAGACATCACACTTGTTACGCTCGAGGGCTGTTATGTAGAGATGGGTAGTGATTATGATTACTTCGGAAAGGAAGCACATATTGACAATATGAACTTTTCGGAAGAGATCTTACAGCATCGGAAGCTTTTAGCGGAAGGCATGCAACAATTTGGGTTTCAAACGATCCGTACGGAATGGTGGCATTTCAGTTATCAAAAAAACTACGCCTACCCTACCCTCAACGAACCGCTCCCTTGCGATTAATTAGAGGTATCATCTTGCCGGAGACGCAACGGAATATCACGCTCACTTTTATACAGTTTCAATTCGGTAATATCGGCCGGCAGGTTAAAGTCGGCTTCCTCTAAGGCTTGTTTCACCTTCTGAATCACACGCCCTCGCAGCACACGAGAAGCCATTCGATAATCCACCGTATGTACCCAAAACAGTACTTTTAAGTTGACGGTACTTGCGGCGAGTTCATCTTCGATCACAAAATTATCATGTACCTCATCCTGTACAATTTCGGGGTGGCTGTCTAATATTTGTTGTATCAGCACTTTCGCATCTTCTATAGGGTCTTCATATCCAATTCCCACGACAAAGTCAACGCGAAAAAAACCATCAGCGGTATAGTTTTCAACCGGAGTGGTAAGCACGTCGCTATTGGGAATATAAATATCACGCCCATCAGGGGTCTTGATATGAGTATACCGAAAATTCAAAGCCTTTACTTTTCCAAAATGATCGGTCACTAAAATGGTATCATTGATGGAAAATGGGCGATTAAACGCTAAAATAATTCCGGCCAAGAAGTTTTTTCCAATATCCTGAAAGGCAAACCCTAAAATGATGGCAGCACCTCCTGCAGCTGTGAGAATTCCCGTAGCTACCCCTCTTAAACCGGCAACATCTAACGCCAACATGATCACAACAAGAATTAAAATGATCTTTACTGCCTGCGCCAAAAAACGAGCCATAAGTGGATCTTCGGCTTTTTTTAAGAATCGTTTCTTAAAGAAATTAGTGATAAGTTGTGCTAAAAGTATTCCGGCAACAATCACAAATATCCCTAACGCGATCCTGGGCAGTACTTCTATAAAATGTTGGTAATAGTCTTCTACCGACTGACTGAGGCGTTCGCTGGTATTTGATTCTTGCATGGTAGTAATGTATCTTCTAAAATTACAGCCTTATCCATAAGTTTCGGCTTAAAATAGTCTTAAAATTACGCCTCATTGATTTCATATGGTATCTTTGCAAAAAAATTTTTCATGGACATATCGGTACGCGCCTTCAAGATAATAAGCACCCTAGAGGCCATCTCTTTCCTTGTATTATTGGGCATCGCTATGCCTTTAAAATATATTTGGGACTTACCGCAAATGGTTCGGGTGGTAGGTATGGCCCACGGAATCCTGTTTATCGCGTATCTCGTTGGTGCATATTTTATGAAGGAAAAATTACAATGGAATTGGAAAACGCTGATGATCGTTGCGGTGTGTTCTGTACTGCCATTTGGACCTTTTTACGCTGAGAAAAAGTATTTGTAATGGAGCGAGAAGCTGCAAAAACATATGTGCAATGGGGATATGAACTCCTTCTCGACCAAGGGATGAATTCGTATTGGGCAATGATCATTAACACCTTAGTGGTTACCGTACTGGTCGCTTTGATCGCCACAGTACTTGATATTGTCACCCGAAAGATCATTGTACAAACCTTTAAAGCTTTCAGCAATAAAACCAAGACCTCTTTCGATGATTTTTTGGTAAAGAGCAACTTCCCCAGATTTATCGCTCATTTTATTCCCTTGACGATCATTTGGTGGTTGCTGCCTATCTTATTTGAAGCGTATCCTACGATCCAAAAAGTACTTGACATCGTACTGCAATTGTACTTAGTAGTGCTTTGTATTCTCGTTTTCCGAAGTATTTTACGAACATTGAACAATTACTTGCGGTACAGCAAAGAAAGTTACAGCGACAAGCCGCTAGAAAGCTATGTGCAGGTGCTGATGATCTTTGCTTGGGGTGTAGGCGTATTCTTTTTTGTGAACTTATTGACGGGGTATAGCATCAAGAGTCTAGCAACCTTAGGGGCCGCTTCTGCCGTTTTGCTTCTAATATTTAAAGACACGATCTTAGGCTTCGTGGCGAGTATTCAGATCTCGGTGAATGATATTGTGCGTATTGGTGATTGGATCACGTTTAGCAAATACGGCGCCGATGGATACGTAACTAATATTAACTTGGCTACGGTGAAGGTTCAGAACTTCGACAATACCTACACCACCATCCCTACCTATAGCCTTATTGCTGATTCTTTTCAGAACTGGCGTGGTATGCAAGATTCGCCGGGACGTCGTATCAAACGCTCTTTATTCATCAAACAGCGTTCGGTAAAGTTTCTTTCTTCGGAAGAAATTGAGAATTTAAAAAAGATTCAGCTCATAAAACCGTATTTAGAACATCGTGAACGAGATGTCAATAAATATAATCGAGCGACCGAAGCAGATAAGTCGCTTTTAATCAACGGAAGAAATCAAACCAACTTAGGCGTCTTTCGAAAATATGCAGATGCATTTCTTCATGAAAATCCCGCGATCAACAAGGACATGTTTTTAATGGTACGGCATCTACCTCCTACTTCTGAAGGTATCCCTATCGAGATCTTTTGCTTCAGTTACGACAAGCGTTGGGAGAACTACGAGCATATTCAGGCCGATATATTTGATCATTTGATCGCAGCCATTCCCTACTTCGACCTTGAATTGCACGAAGTGCCTTCCGGAAGTGATTTTCATAAACTTACGACCTTTCAGAGCAACAACGAGGCTGGAAAAAACTAGAATATTTTTCCTATTGTATAGGTTAAATTAATATAAGGAATATTTAAGGTGGTTGTTTCCACAAAATAATCGGTTACGGAAGAAGAATATATACCTATACTAATGCCAAAACGTTCTTTTTTATAGCCTACTGCAATATTCCAAGCTGCGAATGCATAATTTCCTGATTCTGAACTTACAGCGACTATTTCGCCGTCTTCATCAAAAAATGTTTGTTTGGTATTTGTATCGGTATTGGTGTTGAGTAACGATCTCCCGGCTCTTATAAACAATTCACTATTCTTAAATACAGGGAAGTAATAGTCCAAATGAAAATGATAGCCTATAATGAGTGTTTGTTTCGCCCCTTGCACCCCTACTAAAAAGTCTATATTATCAATACTGCCTACCAACAAATCGTATCGAAACGAATTTGCAAAGCCGAATTTTAAATTCTTAGTAATAAAATAATCAAGGCCGTAGTGAAACGCGACACCGGAATTTTGTCCATCTACATTCGTAACAAGGCCTTTCAAAGAGAACTCGGCTTCGTAAGGAAGCGGTGTTATACGATACTCAGAACCTATATTAAATAATAAGCTGCCTTTACGAGTGTCGTTTTCTGATTGGGCATTTGAGGCAATGGTAAATAAAATGCAAAAAAAAGGAGAAGTTGTTGTTTCATATGATTTAGTCAAATAACCACCGCAATACCACGGCATCACGATGGTTCATTACTAAGGTAAATTATTTATAACCCAAAATTTAGATTGTATTTGATATCATTCTGATCAGTAGAGAACGTTTTTGCGTAGGAAAATCCGTATGTATTGTTTTGATCCATTGAGAGTATCTCTTGTGAGTATGATGACTCATACGAGTTAAATTCGATCTGTCTATAGTGACCATTGGGAAAATTATATTGAGCTGTTTTTTTTGGGGCCGGCCAAACATCATTTTCAAATATTACATAGAAAATCGTTTGATTAACATCTGAAGAAGACGCGAAATTTGCTAATGTATAGTTTTGAGTTCGTTCTGTGTTTTGCCAAGATCGTTTCCATTTAACGATTCTGTTCCCGTCATAGCTATAGCAATTAGAACCGCCAATTACAGGAAGCCCACATTGTCCACTTCCAGTAGGTAACCCATAAAACTTATATCCCTTAATATGAATATCTGAACGAAATGGCCAAATTTCTTTTAGGTCTTTAATAGTCATCTTGTTAACTCTCAACTTGAAAAAAGTAGTTCCACCTCCACCAGAAGAGCCACCGGACCCATTACAACTGCGAGTGGGAGATTTGTAGTTCACACTTAGACCCTCGCAGGCAACTACAACAAGGCGTACTATATTTTCATTTCCATGAGTTGTCTCATCCATAGATTGAGCAATTTGAGAAAAATTCCCTCGGGCATCTTCTCCATACGCTACAGCCCTTTCAATTTGATTTTCCTCATCATAATCTTCAATTGCGTAAATTGGCTTAGTCGTTGCATTGGTAAATTTTTGGACATCGTATACTGAAATAGCCGGATAATAATCGATACTATCAAGCTCAGTAAATGCATCTAAGGCTAATTCAAAATCAACTATGCTAACAGATGATGGCTGAATGTTATTCATCCGAGAATAGATCGTATCAATGGGTATGCGATCATTTCCATTGGATATTTCATCAAGAACGATTTCAGTGAATTCATCATTATTGTCTAGAAGCCAGTCGGCCAAATTATTGAGATGGTGACGTTTATAATCTAGTTTTTCGTCTAATGGCGCTGTTTGAATATACTGTTTGTCACTCATTGAAAAACTAAATTCTTGAGATTCTCCATTGTGAGATAACGAAGCATTTGTAGGATCAGGAGAACAATAGATTAATAACGAAAAAGCTAAAATCGCAATCGATAAATAATAGATTTTTTTCATAATAATTTGAGATTATTAAGTTAGCGGGGAGCTAATACCAAAAAAATCTATAGTAAAAATGCGAAAAACAAGAAAGTCCCGAAGCGCTGGGATGTTAATTTTAGGTTAAATATAAATTTATAGTTTTCGAAGTTAAAATCATCAATAGAATTAATTTCGGTACCTTCGAAACGTCAACCCAAATAAAATGCTTAGAATATTTCTTCAATTCTTTGGCGGACTTGCCATTGTGCTGACACTCTTTCGGTTTATTGCTTTGGACTACTGGTGGGTGCGTATGTTCGACTTCCCTCACGTCCAATTAACCGTGCTTGTTGGCGTAGCACTGGCTACCTACTTCTTGAGGTTTGATAGAACCTGGAAAAAAGACTATGTTTTCGTTCTGATGTTAGCAGGCTGCTTTATCTATCAATTGGTAAGGATCATTCCCTTTACTCCAATAGCTTCTTTTGAAGTGCTAGAAAATACCGAGGAAAACCCTAATCAACAACTTTCTTTCTATGCGGCAAATGTGCTTCAGAAAAACGAAAAGAGAGAACCCCTACTCCAACAAATCCCAGAACTGAATGCTGATATTCTATTGTTTATGGAAACAGATACGCAATGGCAGACGGAGATCAGTGCTGTAGTTCCAGATTCCTATCGCTTTCGAGTAGAATACCCTCTGGACAACACCTACGGTATGTTGTTGTATTCAAAAAAAGAACTTCTTAATCCTGAAGTCAAATTCATGGTTGATGACAGCATCCCTTCTATTCATGCGAAAGTTCGATTGGAAAATAACGAATTGATTCAACTGTATGCAATTCACCCAACGCCTCCTATGCCTATGCACAATCCTATGTCTACTGATCGTGACAAAGAAATGATGTTAACGGCTTCCTTGGCACGCACTTCAAAATTACCCGTTGTTGTAATCGGGGATTTTAACGATGTAGCCTGGTCGCAAACAACGCGGCTTTTTCAAAATGTAAGTGAGCTGTTAGATCCTCGAAAAGGACGCGGTTTCTATAATACATACAATGCTAACAATCCCTTACTGCGCTGGCCACTAGATCATTTATTTGTTTCGAAGGAATTTAGAGTGATCGCGATCGAACAAGGAAAAGACATTCATTCAGATCATTTTCCTATCTATGCCAAGATCAGTTTAGAGCCTGAAGGTGCAAAAGAGCAGGCCCCGGAACCGCCTACACAGCAGGAATTAAAGGATGCACAAGAACAAATTGAAGGAAATAATTTTAATCTTTCGATTGATCTGCTTCAGTAGAAGGATCGAGTCGGTCTTTTACAAATTCAATTTGGGTTTTTCCGTGTGGCATCGGACTCCCATCTTCAGACAATCCCACCATAATAATCTTATCAATCGTAATGATCACCTCTCGGGTCATTTTATTGCGTACTTCACAGGAAAGGGTCAATGAACTTTTTCCGAAGTGTAACACATCAATCCCAATTTCTACGATGTCGCCTTGACGGGCCGAACTTATAAAATTGATCTCACTCATGAATTTTGTGACGGTACGCGGGTTTTCTAATTGAATGATCGCATACAGCGCCGCTTCCTCATCAATCCATTCCAATAATCGCCCGCCAAAAAGTGTTCCGTTGGGGTTTAGGTCTTCAGGTTTGATCCATTTTCTAGTGTGGAAACGCATGCTAATATTTGTTTTTTGGATTGTTTGAATTCGGAATATGCAGATCAGTTCCAAAACGATCGTTGGCTGCTTTGATAAAGTGTGCTGCCAGTAAGGGTGAGGCTCTTTCTATGTTTTGATGAATAAAGAAGTAAATGTGTTGCAATCCTTGATCAACCCATGATTCAAGGCGATCGATCCAATCATCGAGTCGGTCGTAATCACTTGAATGATTCGCACCGTTATACCGAATAAAAGCACTAGGAGATGTGAGTCGCATATGCATGAGGTCTCTTCTTCCGGCGGTGTCCACGATAATGTTGGTCACCTGATATTTTTCTAACAGTGCATAGAGCGCTTTGGCTACTGAGGGATCATTGAACCAATCAGTATGTCGAAACTCTACTGCAATACGTATATCTCTGGGGAACGCTTGAAAGAAAGGTTCCAGACGGTCTATATTTTTGGGGCCGAAGGTTCCGTGCATTTGTACAAAAAATAGTTCCAGTTTCTCTTTTAGATTTGAAGCATTCAGCAAATAATCATTGAGGTAGGCTTCAAAATCGTTCAAGCGCTTCCAATGGGTGACCCCTTGAAACACTTTCGGAAAGAATCTAAAATTATCAGGCGTTTTTTCATACCATCCTTCAAACACTTCCGCAGGAAAAATACGATAGAAAGTTGCGTTCAATTCGATGCTATTAAATTGCGTACTATAATAGGTGAGCTCGTCTTTCGTTCCCCGTGGGTAAAACCCTTTTAAATCGGCTCTGTTCCACTTGGCACAACCTACGTATAGTGTAGGTTTTTGTGGCTTTTCAAAGGAAGAAAGTACTGATGCGGTACCCGGATGGTCTTCCGGCAATGAGAAATCGATACCGCTGGGATCGGCAACCTTTCCAAATTTCATAAACTTCGTTTTTATAAAGGTATTACTTTTAAAATGTTAAAACAGAAGAAAAATTGAAACATTTCTGTAACATAAAAGTGGTCAATAAGACATACCTTTACATAAAACCATAATAAGATTACAATGAAAATCGCAAGAACTTTATTTATTGCCATGCTATTAGTTGCCATGGCACCGATGGCATCTGCCCAAACCGCTGATGAAATCATCGATACGTATTTTGAAAACACAGGCGGAAAAGCCAACTGGGAAAAAATCAAATCCATCAAATCTACCGGGAAAGCTTCCTTCGGACCTCAAGAATTTCCATTTACGCAATATATGATGGAAGACGGTCGTATGGCGGTAACCATCTCACTTCAAGGACAAGAATTAACGCCGCAAGCGTTTGATGGAGAGAATATGTGGGGAACCAACTTCCAGTCCATGCAAGCAGAAGCACAAGATTCTGAAACTTCAGAAAATTACAAAAAGAACGAGGCGAAAGACATGCCCGACGTATTCTTAAATTACAAAGACAAGGGATACACCATCGAAAAAATGGACGATGACACTATTGAAGGTACTGAAGTTTTTAAAATCAAACTTACCAAGAACCCGATCATGGTGGACGGTAAAGAAGAAGAGAGCGTAAGCATCTATTACTTCGACAAAGAAAATTTTGTACCTATTGCTTCAGAAACAACTATCAATGCAGGTCCTCAAAAGGGAATGACCACACAAACTGTTTTCAGTGAATACCTTGAAGCAGGTGATGTATACATGCCGTTCAACATTACACAAAAATTCAATGGGCAGGTAGGTCAATCCATCACTATCGAAAATATCGAGATCAATCCTGATATCGATGAGAGCATTTTCGAAATGCCTGAAAAAAATTAATACTTCAATATCTGTAAAAAATCCCCTGTATTGTGCCGGGGATTTTTTTTAACCAAAAACCAAAAACATGAAAAAGCTAGTACTTACATTTCTGGCGCTGGCACTCATCCCGCTGAGTCAGATTTCTGCTCAAGAAGAGATTTCTTTGCAAGGCAAGGAGCTTTTCGGCGGCATGCAGGCGCGTCATATTGGCCCTGCCCTAATGAGTGGTCGTATTAACGATCTAGAAACCCACCCCACCAATACACGTATATTCTATGCAGGTTCTGCAGGTGGAGGCGTATGGAAAACAAATGATGGGGGTGCCACCTTCTCCCCTATTTTTGATGACCATGTACAGTCGATTGGTGTGGTCACCCTCGATCCAAAGGATCCCGATAAAACGATTTGGGTAGGAACCGGAGAGACTTGGACGCGTAATTCGGTTTCTGTTGGAGACGGACTTTACAAATCAACAGACGGCGGATCAAACTGGAAAGAGATTCCCGGATTCGAAAATAGCGAACGCATCGCATCCATCGTTATCAATCCAAATAATACTGATGTAGTGTATGTAGGTGTTCTAGGTGCCTTGTGGGGCGACAGCGAAGACCGCGGTGTCTACAAATCAACCGACGGAGGCACAACCTGGAAAAAAGTATTGTACATCGGTCCTTCTACAGGTGCGGGTGATGTGATCATGGATCCTAAAAATCCAAATGTTCTCTATGCTTCTATGTGGCAGTTCCGCAGAACAGGATGGGGCTTCAATTCCGGAGGTGAAAACAGCGGTTTATACAAATCTACCGATGGCGGTGCTACTTGGAACAAAATTCACAATGGATTCCCGGAAGGAAAACTCGGTCGTATTGCTGTTGCCGTAGCACCGAGTGATGGAAACATTCTATACGCTGTACTGGAAACAGAAGACAAGTCGAAAAACGGACTCTGGAAATCGTCAGATGCCGGTAAAAGCTGGGAGCATCTTAATAACGACTTCGGACTCACAGTGCGACCTTTTTACTTCTCAAGAATTACAGTAGACCCTCGAGATCCTGACGTTGTTGTAAAAGGCGGATTAACCGGTTCTATTAGTCGCGATGGCGGAAAAACATTTAAACCGCTTGGAAACATGCACAGTGATATTCACGATATCGTTTTCCACATCAACGACAGTGATATTATCTATTCTGGTACTGACGGTGGAGTCTATCGTTCTTGGAATGGAGGAACCACCTTTGAGATCGTAGAAGACTTGCCGTTATCACAATTCTATCATATCAGTGTAGATGACGCAGAACCGTACAATGTATATGGCGGACTGCAAGACAACGGAAGCTGGTATGGCCCTTCTTCTTCTCCGGGAGGAGTAAACGCTAGAGATTGGAATAGCGTGGGAGCCGGAGATGGGTTTCGCGTATTGAAACACCCTACTAAGAATATTATTTATTCTGAAATGCAAGGGGCCGATAATGTATGGCGCTACGATGTAGAAAGAAATAAAACCAAGACCATCCAACCGCTACCGCAAAAAGGAGATGCCGAACTTCGTTTTAACTGGAATGCTCCTATGGCAGTGAGTGCACATGTTCCAGACCGTTTCTATATGGGAAGTCAGTTTCTTCACAAATCTGATGATATGGGAGACACTTGGACCATTATTTCTCCTGATCTTACCACTAACGATCCCGCGAAACAAGACCAGTCGAAGTCAGGCGGACTTTCTGTAGACAATAGTGGCGCTGAGAATCACACAACGATCTTTACCATTGCAGAATCTCCTTTAGATGCAAATATTGTTTGGGTGGGAACTGACGACGGAAACGTACAAGTAACTACAGACGGCGGTAAAAACTGGAACAACGTTACTGCCAATTTAACCGGCATTCCGAAGAATACTTGGGTCTATCACATCGAAGCCAGTGTACACGGAAAAGGTACTGCTTATGCTGTGTTTGATGGTCATACGGCCGGTGATATGAAACAGTATGCCATGAAAACTACTGATTATGGTAAAACATGGACCTCGATTATTTCAGATGATATTCAGCAAAATGCTTTTGTAAGAAACATTCAAGAAGATTATGAAAATGAAGATCTTTTGTTCCTCGGAACGGAAATGGGTCTATATGTAACGATTGACGGCGGAAGTAATTGGTCGAAATTCACGAATAACATGCCTTCCGTAGCGGTTCATTTTATCGATCTTCAAAAACAGACCAATGACCTGGTGATGGGTACGCACGGTCGCGGCGTAATCATTATCGATGATATTAGTCCGTTGCGCGAATTAAACCAAGAGGTCTTAGCAAAAGACGTTCATTTCTTTAACACAGAAGCTTTTACCATGTCTGAAGAAAGCGGCTTTAGCGGAAGTTTTGGTGGAGAGACTCAGTTTGTTGGACAAAACAAACCTACGTCAGCTCGAATCGCTTATTATTTGAAGAAACGTCACACTTTTGGAAAGATGTCTATGGAAATTCAGGATATGGACGGAAATAAAGTAGCAACGCTTGTTCCTGAGAAATCAAAAGGGATCAATATTGTGAACTGGGATTTCAACATGAAAGCTCCTAAGATGGCCGAAGCAAAGACGATTTCGTTTGGAGGATTTACCTCTCCAAGAGTTCCTGCTGGAAAATATAAAGTGATCCTAACAAAAGGAAAAGATACTTACGAGCATACGCTTGATCTTAATTATGATAAGACTGCGTTGACCACACTGGCTGAGCGTAAAAAGCAGGAAGAAATGACCAAGACCATGTTTACGATGGTAGAAGACTTGGCGTATTTGGTATATGAAATTGGTCAAATGCAAGAAAAAGCCAATGAAGTGATGGAGAATGATCCTAAAGGTAAAAAGGTAGCTGAGAAATATTATAATGCGCTGGAAGCCCTTCGTAAGGATCTCGTGATCACCACCGGTGATAACTATGTCGCTTCCGCGGAACCGGAACTACGAGAGCGTATGGGCGAATTGTATGCCAATATCGCAAGTAGCTATGATCGCGTGAGCGGCGCACAGATGCAGAATTATGAAGTGATCAATACCGAATTTTCCGAAGCGAAACAGCGCTACGCGAATATTCAGAAGAAAGAAGGAGAAAAATTCATGAAATACTTAGAGAAGAATGACATGGAAGCTCCTAAAGTCGATTCAAAAGCGGATTTCCTCGACGCCAAATAGCGGTTTCTGCGAAACATACAGAAAAGCCCTGTGAAATTACAGGGCTTTTTTTATTTGATATATACGGTTTTTCGGTTGCAGAATTCCCGAATACCATGCGCGCTTAATTCGCGCCCATAGCCACTCTGTTTAACGCCCCCGAACGGCAAACGTGGATCGCTCTTCACTAATTCATTGATAAAAACCGCACCTTCCTCGAAAAGAGGAACTAATTTTTCTGCGGCGTCTGTATCTTCGGAAAAAATAGAAACCCCCAATCCAAACTTAGAATTATTTGATAACGCAATGGCTTCTTCAATGCTGCTAAAGGTAGTGATAGAAAGTGCCGGGCCGAAGGTTTCCTGTTCGAACATTGGCATATCTGGGGTCACATCTTTCACGAGTGTAGGCTCGAAATAAGCGTTCTGCCGTTTACCACCCAACAAGAGGGTAGCTCCTTTTTTAACCGAAGCTTTTACTTGTTCTTCTATATCCTTGGCCAAATCTTCACGCGCTAAGGTTCCTATGTACGTATCTTTTTCAGAAGGATCACCACTTTTTAATTCTCGAACGGCGACCACCAATTGCTCTATAAACGGTTCTGCGATAGCGGCATCCAATAGAAGGCGTTTCCCTGCGATGCAACTCTGACCCGTATTTTGAAATCTGGCCTGTACACATGTGGCGACGGTTTCCTCAATATTGCAATCTTTTAATACCACCAAAGCGTTGTTCCCTCCTAATTCTAATACTGACTTCTTGATCTGACTTCCGGCTTTTTTGGCCACCGCAGCCCCCGCAGGACCGCTTCCTGTTAAGGTAACCGCTTTTACAATTGGGTTTTCAAGTACTGCTTCAATAGCATCACTTCCTGCTAAGAGCGTGGTAAAGCAATGTTTCGGAAAGCCCGCTCGCTTAAAGACCTTTTCGATATTTAACGCACAACCAAAAACATTAGAAGCATGTTTCAACACCCCTACATTGCCCGCCATAAGTGCCGGTGCTGCAAATCGAAATACCTGCCAATAAGGATAGTTCCAAGGCATGACGGCCAGTACAACCCCCATGGGCTCGTAAGAAACATAGCTTTTTGAGGCATCCGTCTCTATCGTTTCATCGGCGAGATATTGAGAAGCATTTTCAGCATAATAATCACACACCCAAGCACATTTTTCAATTTCAGCCATCGCTTGAGAGATCGGCTTGCCCATCTCTTTCACCATGGTTTCCGCATATTCTTCCTTATTTTTTTTAAGCTCGGAAGCTGCCGCTTTCATCAAGGTTTGCTTTTCAGAAAAAGAGACCGTTCGCCACGCTTCAAACCGCTGCTGTGCGTGTTCAATGATAGTTTCTATTTCTTTTTTGGTATGGGTCTTATAGAAAGCAATTTCTTCGCCTGAATACGGATTTATGGAGTATTTAGTAGCCATATCTAATGTTTTCTTTTAAATGTAACCAAACCATTAGTAAGTGGGAAGCGATTAAGAATAGTTTAACGGCAGCAACCCTTGGTATTGAGATCGCTTAGGCTGAATCTGACTCGCACCCAGACCGTTCTAAGGATTGTGTCTTTCAGATGTTAAAAAAATAACGTTCATCCTTTTCTAAATTTTGGGAAAAAATTGCAAACCTACCCTAACAAAATATTGCAAAACAATACATTTCAATCAGTTATTCTTTCCCGTATAAAAAGTAGAAAAACAGAGAATTTAACACTTCCGTTAATCTTATTCTAAAGTCAAAATGAACTGTATATAGCTTGTGGGTTCGCTGTACTTTAGAGCTTCAAACCAAATAATAAAATATGAAGAAGATTACTACACTATTAGCAATGGTATTCCTAACAACCATTGCTTTTTCACAGGAAGAAGAAACAGAATTTAACCAATTCAATAAATTCTCTATTGAAGTAAGTGGAGGATTTACAAAGCCTTCCTCACCTTTTGGTGACGGATATCGAGTTGAAGGGATCTCTCCCTATCAAGTTTCATTGGGAGTACGTTACATGATGAACGAAAAGTTTGGGATCAGAGGAATCTTTAACTATAACAGTTTGCAAGAAGAGGAAGGAAGTCTTCCTTTTGAAACTTCCTACTACCGAGCTACGCTAGAGGGAGTTGCCAATGTAGGAAATGTACTGGATTTTGCCGATTGGACCGATCGTTTTGGATTGTTGTTCCATTTAGGTGGAGGGTATTCGGTTATAAATCATGAAGCTCCTGTAGAACTGGACGAACGAGATACTGCTTTTAATGTAAGTGCCGGTATTACCCCACAATTTAGAATTAGTGATCGCATTGCATTCTTTGCTGATGTATCGCTAATTGCGAATGTTGGAATGGAACGAAGCTGGGACGGAACAGAAGTGATCTCCTCTTTTAACAGAAGAATTGATGATGGATTGCTCTATAACGTATCTGCCGGTTTCAATATCTATATTGGACCTCACGGAAAGCATGCCGATTGGTATTCTGAAGAAAAGGCATATGAAGATAAGCTAACGGAATTAAGCGAGCGATTGGAAAAAGTAGAAACTGACCTGATTGATTCAGATCAAGACGGCGTGCCAGATTACTTAGATCGCGAACCCAATACGATGTCGGGTGTTGCGGTAAACACTAAAGGTATCGCAGTAGATAAGAACGAAAACGGAATTCCGGATGAGATCGAAGCCGGATTGGACGCCAGATATTTGAAGCTTGAAGATTATAAAACGAGTGATGATGCGTACGGGGTGAATGTCAAGAAATTGCTGAATGACGGATATGTAAATGTATACTTCCGATTTAATAGTGACGTTCCCGAAACCTATTCTCTTGATGCGATCAATTACTTGACGCTCTACATGAAAGAGAACCCAGGTAAAAACGCCGAACTTATTGGGTATGCTGATGAAATTGGAAATGAAGCCTATAATCAACGACTTTCTGAACGAAGAGCTAACAAAGTCCGTGATATCTTAGTAGCTGCCGGTATTAGCCAGAGCAGAATTACTGTGACTGCGGGAGGAGAAGACAACAGCGTTGATAAATCGTCTTCGGGTGCTCGACAGTTAGTGCGCAGAGTTACCTTCAAGGTGAACTAAATAAAAACATGTTTTTTAAGAAAGCTACTCTTTGGGGTAGCTTTTTTTGTTAATAGTCTTGTGCATAACTATCGATGTGGTTGACGTTCACCAAGCGTCATTTTTATACCTTTATTCAAACACACTACTTATGGAATCCAGAGATACTGTATTATTGGAACTCCGACCAGAAATACCTTCCGCACTAGTTTTTGATAATATGTCTTCTGAAGAACGCTTTCAGAATGAAACCTTGCGACCGGTAGCAAAGTTGCAGAATGAGTTATTGATCGAAGTATTCAGAAATTACGTTCGGAAGCATAAAAATGTATTCTATGATCTTTCCATTGAGAAACGATTAGACTACATAGAAAATGCCATTCATAAGGACATGAAGTTCCGGAACTCGTTGAAAGGTATTATCATTGGGCAATTCACTATTGAAGAATACACCACTTACATTGAAAATTCTTCAGCACTCAACAAGCGCATGATGAATATTGTAAAAGAACGCCTTAAAAGTAACGTGCAGTTGCTAGAATACGCCTTTGCGCATTAGTTCAGCAATGATTCTCCGTTGAGATTGGTCGTCAACACCTCACTCATATAATCAAAGAAAGGGCGTAGTAGTTTGTAATGTGCTACCACCATATCTTGAAAATGTGGAGATAATACTTCGTCGTCAGTATATGAATGCGCTACGAAAAAGCTTCGATGCCGAATCAGATCAATATTTGGATCGTCTTTTTTAAATCCTTTTGGTGCTATTTTTACCGGATCTCGTTCTACAAAATTTCCAAAGGTTTTTGAGAAGCTCGGTTCGGAAAGTATGTTTCGAATTGGGGCATCATCAGCTTCAAATTCTTTACGAATGCGAAGCAAATCTGCAGGTTCAGGCTGAAAGAATCCACCCGCAATACCGCTATTTCCGGGTTCTATTCTAAGGTAATAACTACCACGACGCTCTTCCCCGGAGCGTATAAACCGCACACTGCGATGCGAATTATAGGGTGTTTTATTATTGCTGAAACGGATGTCTCTATTAATGCGAAATACTTTGGTTTTTGCGATCACATCCGTTTCGTTCAATCGTGACATCACTTCCGCATAGAACTGCTTTAATAACTTCTCGTTCGCTTTGTAGCGCTTTCTGTGTTCATCCATCCAATCGCGGTGATTGTTTTCTTTTAATTCCTTCAGAAACAAGAAGATCTCAGGCGTAAGTTGCGTCATGTCATCAATTTGGATTAAAGATACAGTTAAAAATTTTCCTTACATTTAATTCAACAACCAATAAATTCAATTTCAATATGACAACTTCAAAACCCAACACTACTTTTTGGATCATCGCCGTCGTTGCACTCCTTTGGAATCTCATGGGGGTATTTCAATATTTAGTTTCCACAGTAATGAAAGACATGGTAAGTGAAGCCTATGGAGAAACGGAACTAGAACTACTAAACGCCCTTCCTTCTTGGTATAATATTGTCTTTGCAGTAGCGGTGTTCGCCGGACTTTTAGGAACCATTTTGTTACTCTTACGAAGAAAAGCGGCAAAACCGTTATTTTTACTCTCGATGCTAGCGGTACTATTTCAGATGGGGTATTGGCTTTTTGCCACAGAGGCAATGGAAATGTTAGGAGTACAAGCCGCTATCATGCCCATGGTGGTGATCGCCATCGCTATTTTTCTGTATTTCTATAGCAAAGGTGCCGTTCAGAAAGGGTGGCTACGCTAAAGAAAAGACTACAACCACTTTTTACGTTTGAAGTACCATAGTAGGAGCAAGAATACCAAGATCATTGCGCCCCATAGGTAGAAATACCCGTATTTCAATTGAAGTTCGGGAATGTATTCAAAGTTCATTCCGTAAATTCCTGCCATGAACGTCAGCGGAATGAAGATCGTGGCCATGATGGTAAGCACTTTCATGACCTCGTTCATGCGGTTACTGATGGTAGTCATGTACATATCCATCAATCCCCAAATCATTTCGCGGTAGATATCCACGCTTTCAGATACTTGAATAATATGATCGTACAAGTCGCGAATGTAATTTTGCGTGCGTGCTTCAATAAGCGGAGTATCTGTTTTTTCGATACGATTGATCACTTCACGCAGCGGAACAATCGCCCTACGAATGCGTAGTATCTCTTTCTTTAACTCCTGGATATCCTGCGTGATGTCTTCTTCAATTTTATCTTCAAAAAGCTGATCTTCCAGAAATTCTATCTTCTCACTTAAGGTTTCGATCACACTAAAATAGTTATCTACCACCGCGTCTAATAGCGCAAACATCAGATAGTCAGCACCTGCATTTCGAATGCGACCTTTTCCATTCTCGATGCGCTCTCGTAACGAATCGAACACATCGCCATCAGCCTCTTGAAAGGTCAGTACATAATCATTACCGAAAACCAAACTTACGTGTTCGTTGATCAACTGATTGTCTTCTCCATAGTGCAACATCTTGAAGACAATAAACAAATAGTCATCAAATTCATCCATCTTAGGACGCTGGTTAGTGGTCACAATATCCTCCTGAATCAACGG
Organism: Flavobacteriaceae bacterium UBA4166; assembly: GCA_002379985.1. Taxonomy (GTDB): domain Bacteria; phylum Bacteroidota; class Bacteroidia; order Flavobacteriales; family Flavobacteriaceae; genus DFVG01. Next base: position 71,126 of record DFVG01000007.1, on the reverse strand, counting down.
ATGTAATTGGTAGTGTTCTCCTAGGGTCTCGATATTATGGGTGTTACTGAGTCCGTTGATATTGATCCAGGTGACATGGTCAGTTCCTTTAAACTGAAAGGCATCTTCAATTCGTTCCGTATCTACTTTTTCGTAATGCTCTTTAGAATAGTCAATGATCTCTAAGGTAGTGACCACATTTTCCTTCTTACCCGTATACAATACCGTTCCCGGTGCCAAGTTTTTTGTAGGTCCTTTTTTCTTCCGCTGAAACGGTCTGGTCTTGCGTCTGCGTTTTGCCATAGTGTTCAATCTCTCTTCTAAATGTAGTAATTTTTTCCGGTGTGGTAACTACTTATGTCTGGACTGAAGAGTACTTACCACATCTTCAAAACGCATCCCTTTGGTTTGCAACAAAATAAGAAGGTGAAAAACAAGGTCGGCTGCTTCGTTTACAAAAAGTAAATCGTTATGGTCTTTTGCCTCTATAACTACTTCTACGGCTTCTTCGCCAACTTTTTGTGCAATTTTATTGATTCCTTTTGAAAATAAAGAGGCTACATACGATTCTTTGATAGCACCTTGCTGCTTTCTGGAATAAATCACTTCTTCCAGTTCAGAAATAAACCCAAAATTCGACTGATTTTTTTCGTTCCAACAGGTATCACTTCCTTTGTGACAAACCGGACCTTCCGGCTGTACCTGAACCAATAGTGCATCCTGATCGCAATCTAGTTTCATTGTTATTAATCGTAGCGAATTACCACTCGTTTCCCCTTTGGTCCAGAGCCGTTGTTTCGACCTGCTAAAGAATGTGACCCGCTGTGTTTCTTTGGTTTTTTTGAAAGCTTCTTCGTTCATATAGCCTAGCATCAGCACCTTTTGTGTAGTAGCATCTTGAACGACCGCTGGGATGAGTCCGTTTTCTAATTGTTTAAAATTGATCTCTTGCATGGTGTCCGTTTTAAATACGCATCGGAATTCCTTCCTCTTGCAATGTTTGTTTTAGTTTTAAAATATCGATTTCATTAAAGTGAAAAACACTTGCAGCTAAGGCTGCATCGGCTTTCCCAATGGTAAACGCTTCTTTGAACTGCACTATATTTCCTGCCCCTCCGGAAGCAATCACCGGAATGTTGACCCGTTCTGAAAGTTCCGCCAAAGCGTCATTCGCAAAACCGTTCTTTGTTCCATCATGGTTCATAGATGTAAACAACAACTCCCCTGCTCCTCGTTGTTCCGCCTCCTGGGCCCATTCGAATAAACTTCGTGACGTAGGCCGCTTGCCACCTACCAAATGTACCTTCCAGACACCCTCCATCTGTTTAGCATCAATCGCCACAACCACACATTGATTACCAAAAGATGACGCCAATTCATCAATCAATGCTGGCCTTTTTACAGCAGCCGAATTGATCGCTACCTTATCGGCTCCATGATAAAGCAAGTTTGAGGCATCTTCAACACTCGACACACCACCTCCCACCGTAAATGGAATATTGATGGTCGCCGCCACCCGCTCTACCAATTTTGCTAGGGTTTTTCGCTTTTCTTCAGTAGCAGAAATATCTAAAAAAACCAATTCATCGGCGCCCGTCTTTGCATAGCGCGCTGCTAAATCAACCGGATCACCGGCATCCCGAAGGTTTTCAAATTGCACGCCTTTTACTGTTTTTCCGTCCTTGATATCCAAACAAGGAATGATTCTTTTAGTGAGCATTGGCATTCCATTTTTCTAGTTCCGAAAGTGACAACCTACCTTCATAAATTGCTTTTCCAATAATCGCTGCATCGCAGCCTATTTGCTCCAAAATACCCAAGTCTTTCAAAGAAGATATTCCTCCTGAGGCGACCAATTGAAGCGTAGGAATAGCCTCTAAAAGTTCTTTATATAAGTCTACTGAAGGCCCTCGAAGCATTCCGTCTTTCGCTACGTCAGTACAAATTACGCGATGGAGTTTTAGGGGTATATACGACTCAATAAAAGGTATGACCGCCAAGGAAGTTGTTTCTTTCCACCCCGAAACCGCGATCATTTTATTCTTCACATCCGCGCCAATAATGATGCGTTCGGCTCCGTAGGAAGCTACCCATCGCGCCACTTGTTCAGGATTACGAGCGGCTACACTCCCGGCGGTAATTTGAGCCGCTCCCGACTCAAATGCGATATTTATAGCCGCATCTGTTTTTACCCCACCGCCAAAGTCGATTTTTAAACTTGTTTTCGAGGCCAAGGTCTCCAATACTTTGTAATTAACAATGTGCTTGGCTTTTGCGCCTTCCAAATCGACAAGATGAAGATGAGTTAGGCCTGCATCTTCAAATCGTTTTGCCATATCCAGTGGATCAGCATTGTACTCGGTTTTTTGATTGTAGTCTCCTTGGGTAAGTCGAACACACTTCCCCTTAATAATATCCATGGCCGGAATAATCGTCATAAGGCTAAAAAGTTTTGTAATACTTGGGCTCCTGCTTCACCGCTTTTTTCAGGGTGAAATTGTACGCCAAAAAAATTATCTTTTTGTATTGCTGCGGCATAGGCTAGTCCGTAGTCAGTAATAGCGATTGTTTGTGAGTTCTTCGGAACATAATAACTGTGCACCATATACACATAAGCCTCTTCCCTCACATCTTCAAACAAGGGCGAACGTAGCTCAGTGATGGTATTCCAGCCCATATGTGGAATCTTAACGTCTGTAGAAAAACGTGTTACATCTTCGGAAAAAATATCAAGTCCTTTGGTGGTGTTTTCTTCGGAAGAACGACACAACAACTGCATTCCTAAGCAGATCCCTAAGACGGGTTGTGTTAGCTTCGGAATAAGAAGGTCTAGTTTTGAAGCTTGCAACTTTTCCATTGCCTTTCCTGCTGCCCCTACACCGGGAAAAATCACGTGGTTGGATGCTGCAATTTCCGAAGCATTGCTGGTCACCAACCCGGTAGTGCCTAAACGTTCTAGGGCAAACTGTATGCTACGGATGTTTCCGGCGCCGTAGTCAATAATCGCTACTGTACTCATAACATACCTTTTGTAGTGGGTAGCTCATTAGAATTCAAATCCCGCTGCACCGCCATGTTAATTGCTTTCGCAAATGCTTTAAAGATGGCTTCAATCTTGTGGTGTTCGTTGGTACCTTCGGCTTTAATATTCAAATTACACTGTGCCGCATCAGAAAACGATTTAAAGAAATGCATAAACATTTCCGTAGGCATCTTTCCAATCATTTCACGCTTGAATGCTGCCTCCCACACCAGCCAATTCCGTCCCCCAAAATCAATGGCAACTTGTGCCAAACAATCATCCATAGGCAAGCAAAAGCCGTAACGAGCCAATCCCTTTTTATCTCCTAGCGCTTGCTGAAAGGCCGTACCCAAAGCAAGGGCGGTGTCCTCAATGGTATGATGCTCGTCTACTTCTAGATCGCCCGCCACAGAAATAGTTAGATCAAGATTTCCATGCTTCGCCAATTGATCTAACATGTGATCAAAAAATGCGATTCCGGTGGTGCAGCTGCTTTTACCGGTTCCATCTAGGTTCAATTTGACGTCAATATTGGTTTCCTTTGTATTTCGGGAAAGGTTTGCGATACGATTGTGATTCATTAAGAACGAATAAATCTCATCCCAGCTTTTTGTGGTCAATGCAATAACAGCATCGAGGTCTGACGTTGTAGCATTGAGCTCTAAAGCGCCCAGATCTGGATGGTCGTCTATAAAAATAGCCTTGGCTCCTAAGTTCTTTGCGAGTTCCACATCGGTAAGTCGGTCACCAATTACAAAACTGTTCTTTAGATCGTACGTTTCAGAAAAATAGTCCTGCAATAAGGCCGTCCCTGGTTTGCGTGTAGGTTGTTTCTCTTTCGCAAATGTGCGATCAATAATAATATCATCGAACACCACACCTTCGTTTTCAAAGGTAGAAAGCACTAAATTATGCACGGGCCAAAACGATGCTTCGGGAAAAGATTCCGTTCCCAATCCATCTTGATTGGTGACCATCACCAGTTCAAAACCACCACTTGCTGCAATTTTTGAGAGATTGAACAAGGCTCTTGGATAGAAGATTAATTTCTGAAAAGAGTCAATTTGCTCGTCTTCAGGCTCACGAATCAAAGTTCCGTCTCTATCTATAAATAATACTTTACGCTTCATGATTGTAATGATCTTAATGTTTTTATCAGGTGCTTGTTTTCTTCAGGCGTACCCACGGTAATGCGCAGACAGTTACTGCAGTTAGGAAGGTTACTTCTGTTGCGAACAACGATCCCTTTTTCAAGAAGTTTCTTATAAGTTTCATTCGCTTGTTGAAAGCGTACCAGCAAGAAATTTGCATCGGAAGGAAACACTTCTTCTACGAATGAAATTTCTTTAAGCGTTTCTGCCAATATTGTTCGTTCGTTCTGTAGCAGCGCTATGGATGCTTTTATAGCATCAATTTGCAACAACTGTTTGCTGGCAAACTCTTGAGTAAGAACATTCACGTTGTAGGGAAGTTTTACCTTTTTTAGCCATCCAATGACCTGAGGAGCTGCCAGTGCCATTCCCAGTCGGATGCCCGCCATACCGTATGCTTTAGAAAACGTTTGTAGTACGATCAAGTTTGGATATTCACCGCACAATGCTGACCAACTTTTGGCATCGGCGAAATCAATATACGCTTCGTCGATCACTACCATACCTGGAAAGGTATCCAATAGTTCCCTAACAATTTTTGGGTCCATCAAATTACCCGATGGGTTATTTGGCGAACACAAGAAAAGAAGCTTGGTTTTATAATTTGTGTTTTGTAAAATCGATGCTAGATCGGGCTGAAATTCCGCTGTAAGCAACACTTCTAGTACCGCAACTCGATGCACCTCTGCTAACACTCGGTACATGCCATATGTAGGAGGAAGTGTAATGATATTGTCACCGGGCTCACAAAATACGCGAAAGATCAAATCCAACACCTCATCACTGCCGTTACCTAATAAAATTTGTTCCACAGGAATCCCTTTTGTCGAGGCTATTTGCTTTCGCAAATTAGTTTGATACGGGTCGGGATAGCGATTCACTTTGCTAGGAACAGGATGCTCATTGGCATCTAAAAAAGTGTATGAATCTTCCTGAACGTTACATTCATCACGCGCAGATTGGTACGGCTCTAGAGAAAGAATCCCGGAAGCCACCAGCGAATTGATATTGGTATTATTCTTTGTCATCTACTAATCGTATGTTTACGGCGCGTTGGTGAGCAGCAAGCCCTTCAGCGGCAGCCATACAAGCCACATGCGGTCCCAACGCTTGCAATCCTTGTTGTGTTATTTCTTGAAATGTAATATTCTTTGTAAAGCTGTCTAGGGTAACCCCACTATACTGCCGTGCAAAACCGTAGGTTGGCAAGGTGTGATTGGTTCCCGACGCATAATCTCCTGCGCTTTCAGGAGTATAATTCCCTAAAAACACAGATCCTGCGTGTTCCACTTTTCTCGCCATGTTTTTGGCATCAGAAACCGCTAAAATCAAATGCTCTGGTGCATAGGCATTAATGATTGCGAGGGCTTCGGAATTAGTTTTGACGACAATAGCCCGAGAATGTGCTAAGGCTTTCGAAGCCACTTCTTTCCTGGGCAAAGTATCGAGTTGCACTACTAATGATTCAGCTACCTTATTCATTATTTTTTCCGAAGTACACACCAAAATAACCTGACTATCGGGACCATGTTCTGCCTGACTCAACAAATCGGCTGCTACGAATTTTGGAATAGCCGTATCGTCTGCAAAAACCATAACTTCCGAAGGACCTGCGGGCATATCTATGGCTACACCAAATTGCAATGCCAACTGTTTTGCTGCCGTCACATAACGATTACCGGGCCCGAAGATCTTATCTACTTTAGGGATACTTTGGGTTCCAAAGGTCAACGCACCAATGGCTTGAATCCCGCCTACGGCATATATATCCTCCACTCCGCATAACTGAGCGGTGTACAAGATCTCAGGAGCAATTTCGCCCTTTTTGTTAGGCGGAGAACATAAGATCACGCGCTTACATCCGGCGATTTTGGCTGGAATTGCCAACATCATCACCGTTGAAAATAAGGGAGCCGAACCGCCGGGAATATAAAGCCCGACAGCTTCAATAGCTCTTTTCTCCTGCCAACAGTGCACTCCGAGTTGGGTTTCCACAGAAACATCAGGTGTTTGCTGCGCTTCGTGAAAGGAAGTGATATTGTTGTAGGCGACCGTGATGGCCTCTTTCAGTCTAGCTGAAATAGTGTTCGCGGCCGTTTCTATAACTTTCTTGGAGATCTTAAAATCATTGAGAGAAACACCGTCAAACAATTTGGTGTACTTGGCAACCGCTTGGTCACCGTTTCGTTCAATTTCAGAAAAGATGCCTTCCGCCGTGGCTCGTAAACTTTCATTGTTTTGAACAGGACGTTGTAGTAACGTGGCCAGTTCAGAGGTTTTTGGGTATAGAATCTTTTTCATATCGTTATTTTAGACTACCATTTTTTCGATAGGACATACTAGAATTCCTTCAGCGCCGGCTTCTTTTAAGGCTTCTATTTTTTCCCAAAATTCATCTTGCTGCACTACGGAATGAATACTGCTCCACCCCTCTTTCGCCAGGGGTAAGATAGTAGGACTCTTCATACCCGGAAGAATATTTATAATGGTTTCTAATTGTGAATCGGGAGCATTCAATAGCACGTAACGTGACGCGCGACCTTTTAAAACCGATTGAATCCGGAACTGTAAAGTTTCCAAATACGTATTTACAGCATTAGGAATTCTTGGCGATGCCGCAAGTACCGCTTCACTATTGAGGATCACTTCTACTTCTTTAAGATTGTTTTTAAACAAGGTACTTCCGCTACTTACGATATCACAAATAGCATCTGCCAAGCCAATATTTGGTGCGATCTCTACACTTCCATTGATAATGTGCAGATCAGCTTCAATTCCGTTATTCGAAAGGTATTTTTGAAGTGTTACAGGGTACGAAGTTGCGATACGTTTTCCGGCTAGGTCTTGAACAGTATCATATTCAAAAATTTTAGACACTGCGATCGATACACGACACTTAGAAAACCCTAAGCGTTGCATTTGGGTAATTCCTTCTCCTTTTTCAACGAGTAGATTTTCACCCACGATCGCACAGTCTACCACACCATCTTTTAAGTATTGAGGAATATCCCCGTTCCTCAAATAATAAATTTCCAATGGAAAATTTTTGGCAGGTGCCTTTAATTGATCCTTCCCATTGTCAATTGAAATCCCACAATCTTTTAACAATTGTAAGGAATCATCGTGTAATCTTCCTGATTTTTGAACAGCAATTTTTAGTTTCATCGGTCATATTAGTTAATAAAAAAACCCGTTTAAGCATCGCTCAAACGGGTTTTCAGGTTATGTTTTCAAGAACACAATACTAAATCACCTCGCCAAAGCGTGGAGTGAAATAGTATGATGATGTTGCTTGTTAATTGTCATATCTGTGACAAATGTATTAAATTTTGTTGATGGAGTATTAAAAAACATATTAAATTATTGCTAAGGAACCCGCCTAATTTTATAGATTTGATATACAGTTTCTCTTTCGAAACAAAACTCAAACTACTGTATAGCATAACTTCATGAAGAATTTCCTCATCGCTTTTTTAGTCTTTCTGATTTGGGCTTTTTTTGCGCTTTGGCTTTACTCATGGGTGCAACCTAAAACCACCTCAAAAGTGGTTACCGATAAAGGGCTGAGTGACGTGAGCCCTGTTTCAGAAGCAAAAGAAGATGTTGAGGTTATTGATTCTTCGACCGCTAGCTCTGAAGAAACGTTTCAGTTAGACGGACTCAAAGCTTTGAATGCTGAAGGGGATATTATCTTTTTATATCCTGAAACGATTTCATTCAAGAAAAATACCGACGAACTTGAAATTCCTTCCAGTATTGTAGATTTCAAATATAAACTGAACACCTATCTCTTAGAACACCCCGACCAAGAGCTTCATATTCTTTCTAAATACAGTGCTAGCGAGCAAGTAGAAAATCCTAATTACGGCATAAAACGAGGAAGAAAGATCAAGAGTATTTTGACCCAAACAGGAATTCCACACGGGAAGATCGCTATTAAATCTATTATTTCTGACATAAGTTTTTCTGAGAACGACTACGCCAGAAACGGTATTTCTTTTTCTTTCAAACCTTTAGACTCTATTCGACTGAAGAAGGCTGAGCAAGCGTATTTTGGGGAATCTCGGATTATTTATCCCCGTTTTTCTATGGGCGGCGTTTTGGAAAATGCCGATCTGAAAAAATTTGGTGAAGACGCAAAGACCATACTCGATAATCACCCAGAACTGCGATTAAAAATTATTGGACATACCGATAATGTAGGAAATGCGATGGACAATTATCAATCGGGTTTAAAGGACGCGAGAGAAGTTAGATGGTACCTCATAAATAAAGCGCGAATAGATAGAAAAAAAATAGTAGCTTTGTCAGAAGGTGAATCAAATCCACTTACTACTAACAAAACCGAAAAGGGTAAATTACAAAACCGACGAATAGAAGCGGTTTTCGAACCAACGAATGAATAGTTTTTCTGAATTTATTGGACAATTTACAGCCCACTGGGAGATCTTTCTTTTGATGCTCAGTACCTTTCTCATCGGTTATTTTTTTGCTTGGTGGACGCAGAAAACCAAGTTTGGCACCCTCACACGAAGATTAAAAGACGAAGTGAATCAACTTCGTATCGAAAAGCAAAAAATCAATAACATAGATACGTTGTTTTCCGAGATCAAGCCCAAGATCGTGAAGGTCGTAAAAGAAACACAAGAAGAAATTAACGTCACTCAACCTGAACCGAAGTTCTCGACAACTCCAGAACAAGTGGCGGCAAAAACAAAAACCAGCTTCGTTACCTATTCGAAACGCAAGCCCGAACTAAATTTTGACAACTTTGGTTATGGCGATGCTAAGACAAAGGATGATCTTACCAAGATCAATGGCATTGGGCCCTATATTGAATTGAAGCTAAATGAGATCGGCATTTTTAATTTCGATCAGATCAGTCGGTTAGATGAAGCGGATGTACGCACTATAACTGAATTGATTGACTTCTTTCCCGGGCGTATTGATCGTGACAATTGGGTGGGGCAAGCCAGAGCCCTAAAAGTTTATTAATATGGAATTATCCACGCTCGACTGGGTTCTTATCCTCTCCTTTTTTGTGGTTTTTTTGTTCATCGGAATTTGGGTTGCCAAACGTTCCGGAAAAGACACGCAAGAATTTTTCTTATCAGGCCGCAATATGCCTTGGTGGTTACTGGGAATCTCCATGGTAGCCACAACTTTTTCCGCAGATACTCCAAACCTCGTTACCGATATTGTTCGGCAAAACGGAATCTCAGGAAACTGGGTCTGGTGGACTTTTCTCGTTACCGGAATGCTCACGGTCTTTGTCTATGCAAAACTATGGCGTCGCAGTCAGGTGCTAACCGATCTGCAATTTTATGAAATGCGCTATAGCGGAAAAGAAGCTGCTTTTTTAAGAGGTTTCAGAGCGTTATACCTTGGGGTGTTCTTCAACATCATGATCATGGCTTCCGTATGTTTAGCGGCGATCAAGATAGGAGGAATCTTATTCGATCTCGCACCTTGGGAATGCGTGCTTTATGCTTCACTAGTAACTGTTGCCTATAGCTCTATCGGCGGGGTACGTGGTGTGATCTTGACTGATTTCCTGCAATTCATTGTAGCGATGGTAGGTTCTATTTGGGCCGCCATCTACATTATAAACCTACCGGAAGTTGGAGGGCTGAATTCGTTGTTGACGCATCCTAATGTGGCAGACAAGCTCAACTTTTTACCCGACTTTAACGATACTCATTCATTGTTAGTCTTACTAATCATTCCGCTGGCCGTACAATGGTGGAGTGTTTGGTATCCCGGAGCGGAACCGGGTGGCGGAGGATATATTGCGCAACGAATGCTTTCAGCAAAAGATGAAAAAAATGCCATTGGAGCTACCTTGTTGTTCAATGTTGCCCATTACGCACTTCGACCATGGCCCTGGATCTTAATTGCTTTAGCCTCTCTTGTATTATACCCACAACTTGCAGACATCGGTTCAGAATTTCCAAATGCTGTGTTAGGTCATGATTTAGGATATCCCGCTATGCTTACGCGCTTGCCATCCGGACTCCTAGGAATTGTAGTGGCATCTTTGATCGCTGCTTTTATGAGTACGATCTCTACGCATCTTAATTGGGGTTCTTCTTATGTTTCACTGGATTTTTACAAACGGTTTGTACAACCTGAGGCTTCAGAAAAAGAATTGGTGACCGTAGGCCGACTAACAACGGTCATTTTAATGATCGTGGCGGCGTTACTGGCACTGGTCTTAAGTAGCGCATTGAGCACGTTCAATATTTTATTACAAATTGGCGCCGGAACGGGGTTGATCTTTATTCTACGTTGGTTTTGGTGGCGTATCAACGCCTACAGCGAGATTACAGGAATGGTGGTCTCTTTTATTGTAGCACTTGTGTTTGAATTTGTAGATACCGGTCTGGCCGATCATGAAAAACTGGTCCTTGGAGTGGCTATCACAACGGTTAGCTGGTTATTAGTAACCTTTTTAACGCGCCCGACACAAGCCACTACCCTAGCCTCCTTTTATAATGCGGTGACCCCATATGGCATTGGTTGGAAAAAGTTTAAGGAGAGCTCGAAACAACTTGGAATTACCCTCAAATCCAGTCACGACCGATTTACCATTGACCTTGGCTCTATGCTCTTAGGAATTCTTTTTGTTTACACCGCGCTCTTCGGAACCGGATATGTTATTTACGGAAACATACTAGGCGCAGCTGTTCTCTGGGGTATTGCGTGCATTGCTGGGCTTATGATCTTTAAACTGTGGAAGAAAAAATAAACCGCTCTTTACAGTAAAGAACGGTTTTGATCATTTGTTTATTGATATTATTGAAGCATCAATTATTTCCTAGAATCAAGGGCAGTCCATCGTCTCCCGAGCCCACAACTACAATTTTAGAGTTTGGTGATTTGGCCAATTCTAACGTAGCTTCGATCCCTTTGTCTTGCAAAATCTTATCTGTTAAGGAGGCACTTAAAATTCTATTGGCTTCGGCTTTACCTTGTGCTTCAATCTTTACTTTTTCAGCCTCTTTTTCCGCAGTCACTAATCGGAATTCATATTCTAAAGATTCTTGTTCTTGCTTTAGTTTTCGCTCGATCGCATCTTTTATGGTCTTCGGAAGCGTTACATCACGTACTAAGACCTCATTGAGCTGAACGAATTGATTGTCCAATATTTTTTTGGTTTCCGCATAGATCTCATCCTGAATTACATCCCGCTTACTGCTGTACAATTGTTCTGGCGTGTAGCGTCCTACAACGCTTCTGGCGGCACTTCGAATCGCCGGTTGAATCACACGCTGTAAATAGTTTTCCCCTAAGTTTTGGTGCAATCTTCCCAAATCGCCATAGACAGGCTGAAACCAAGCAGAAGCGTCAATTTTAATTTCCAAACCATTGGAGGATAGCACTTTCATTTGCTCGTAAAGTTCTTGCTGACGTACTTCATAGACAATTACATCGTTCCATGGGGCTATCAGGTGAAACCCTTCCCCCAAAGGCGGCTCATCAGTGACTACTCCGCCTCCAAAAGTTTTATAAAGCACTCCGGCTTCCCCAGACCCAATGGTCACAGCCGATTTTGCAAAAGCGATAATAACCAATATCGCTATAATGATTATAGGTATTCCAATTTTAGGTAATCGTTCCATAATAATAATGTATGTTTAAGTAAGTCCGTTATATTTTCTAATAAACCATTCGGCACTCAAAGTTATTGCCATGATAATCAGTAAGTAATACCAATCAATTAAAGGTACGGTTTTTTGTGTGCTTTTCTGAACGGTTTGAAATCTTTTATCCGTTAACAAGTTATCTATCAATTCTTTATGATCTGCAGCAAAATATGCCGCTCCTTGTGTATGTGTCGCCAATCGCTGTAGTTTCGTTACGTTCGCATTTCCAAACTGCTGCTCCACTTGAAAGTCAATAATGGTAAATTGTCCGCTCCGACTAATATTCTCATCTTGCACCGAAACCGTAAAGTCATAAGTGCCAGCCTGGAGGCTATTCAGATTAACCACATAAAAATTATTCTTCAGAAGCAAAGGAAAGGTGGTGGTCTGTTTGGTTTCTTGATGGGTAAGGACAATCTGAAGCGATGCTTGCCCGTCAAATTGATACGTATTATCAAAATATTGTGCGGTGAGCTGTATGGGTTGATTGCTGTAATAAAAGCTCTCATGAGCTACTTCGAGTCGGCTTCTACGATTATTCGAGGCCAGGTATTGAATCATTTGTCCGATAAAATTATCAAATCCCTGAAACGAATTGGTATTCAGATAAGATTGTGCTCGCCATCGCCAAAAACCCTCACCGTCCCACAAAGCGCCTCTTCTCCCGTTATTATCCCAGGTGGCCAACATGGCACTCCCGGTGTCGAACCCGGCCACTTGTTGTTGTAGCAATACTTCGTGCGGTACCGTTACCGAAAGTTCCCCAAAACCCGTTTGCAAGGGAGGGAAATTTCCGAACCCAATATCTTCTACTGCAAAGGTTCCATAATTCACATTATACTCACCGCTCACGTCTTCTTCCTGATAGGTTTGCTCTTTCTGAAACGGCTGCTCCATTCTGTTTAAAAAATTCCAATCCGTTTGCATGCCAGTGAGCGTCCACGTATTTTGCTGAGTATTGGATAAGGTGTCATACAGAGCTTGAAAACTACGGTCTGGTTGGTATAATACAACCAGTTGATATTTGGCTAGATCGGCCAATGCCTCTGCCGGGGTTGCGAAGGTGACACTGCGTTGTTCATTAGACGCAATGGCCTTTCGCAGCGCACCAAGGTCAGGATGCACCAAGGAATGTACCACGACAATATTCGTCGCTTGATCAATCACTTCTACCGCAAAACGCTTTTGATTGTTCACCGTATTCTTTTCGTTGGGTAACGATTCAATTTGTGCGGTAAAGGTTTGAATTCCAACAGAAGTTGCCGGCAAGGTAAAAGAAACTGTCACTGCATTGTTCTCTTCGGAAAAATTAATAGCCCGTTGGTAGACAGTAGCGTTTCCTTGTGTGACGCTAAAAGAAGAAGTAACCGCCTCATCTCCGCTGTACGTTACGATGGCTTCCACCGGAAAATCATTTTTCAGAAACGCATAACGATTGCTATTGAGGCGTTCGATACGAAGGTCTTCACTTTCTATGGAATCTCCTAAAATTAGGGAGAATATCGGCTGATTATCACGCGCTCGAAGAAACTCATAATCGCTACCGAGGGTTTGATTTCCATCTGAAATAAGCAGCACAGGGGCTGTTTGATTTCGGAAGGTTTCGTAGACATTTTGCAATGCAGCTGCAATTTGCGTGTTTCCTTCAGAAAAAGACAAAGAATCAAGGGAAGCTAGCGTATTTCCGAAGCGATAATAAGTCACATCAAAGCGTTCATTCAGCGCTTCATTGTTCTGTAGTTGGGTTGTAATGTCTTGGACTAAGCTCTCAGTCTCCAAATAACAGATCGAAGACGAGTTATCGATCATCACTGGAAGTTTGGGTTTCTCCAGTGATAATTGCTCGCTTTTAAAGCTAGGATTGATAAGCAACAGGAATAAAGCGAAGAGGGTAAGAAACCTGAGGGTTCCAAAGATCCAAGACAGTTTGCGTTGATACTTAGAACGATACCCATACATGAAAAGCGCCAGCGCAAACGAGATCACACCGGCGATAATAATATAAAGTACCGTTTCTGCTGTCATAGATTATGTGAGCATTCCGCCATCAACATTCAGCACCTGTCCCGTCACGTAAGCAGAAAGATCACTTCCTAAGAAAATACAGGCATTGGCAATATCTTCCGGACTTCCACCGCGCTTTAATGGAATGGCATCTCGCCACGATTGAACGGTCGCCTCATCTAACTTTCCGGTCATTTCTGTTTCAATAAATCCGGGAGCTATGGCATTGCATCGAATATTTCGGGAACCTAATTCCAGGGCAACCGACTTCGTAAATCCAATGATTCCGGCCTTCGATGCAGCGTAATTGGTTTGCCCCGCATTTCCCTTCACTCCTACCACAGAACTCATATTGATTATGGAGCCTTGGCGTTGTTTGAGCATGGTGCGTTGTACGGCCTTGGTCATATTGAAAACCGATTTCAGATTCACCTCAATCACTTTGTCAAAATCTTCTTCAGAGATGCGCATCAACAAATTATCTTTTGTGATTCCCGCATTATTGATCAAAATATCAATACTGTCAAAATCCTTCAAAACTTGATCGATCAACGCTTGGGATTCCTCATAGCTGGCCGCGTTGCTCTGATAAGCCTTTGCGATTACGCCTTCTTTAGAGATTTCAGACGCTAAGGCCTCTGCGGCTTCTGCGGAAGAATTATAGGTAAATGCCACGTGAGCACCTTGCTTGGCGAAAGCCTCGACAATGCCTTTCCCGATTCCGCGACTTCCTCCTGTAATGATCGCCGTTTTTCCTTCTAATAATTTCATGAAATTTGACTCTTTAAGGTAATATCCAAATATAAAAAAAGCCCTGCGATTTGCAGGGCTTAAAGATTATATAATTCGTTAAGACGCTAAGACTTCTGCGACTTTCTTGCCAATTTCTGCCGGAGAATCTACCACATGAATTCCGCATTCGCGCATGATCTTCTTTTTTGCTTGGGCTGTGTCATCACTTCCTCCCACAATAGCCCCTGCGTGCCCCATCGTACGTCCGGCTGGTGCCGTTTCACCAGCAATGAAACCAATAATAGGCTTCTTGCTTCCGCTTTCTTTATACCATTTAGCAGCATCTGCCTCTAACTGACCACCTATTTCACCAATCATCACAACCGCTTCAGTTTCCTCGTCATTGATCAGTAATTCTACGGCTTGTTTTGTAGTTGTTCCAATAATAGGATCTCCTCCAATTCCAATGGCTGTAGTAATTCCTAGACCTTGTTTTACCACTTGATCTGCAGCTTCATAGGTAAGCGTTCCCGATTTAGAAACCACTCCTACTTTTCCTTTTTTGAAGACAAAGCCGGGCATGATCCCTACTTTAGCTTCTCCCGGTGTAATCACACCCGGGCAGTTAGGCCCCACCAAGCGACAATCCTTATCCTTGATATAGTCGGCCGCTTTGATCATATCGGCTACAGGAATTCCTTCGGTAATGGTAATAATTACTTTGATTCCGGCATGCGCCGCTTCCATGATAGCATCTGCAGCAAACGCCGGTGGCACAAAGATTATCGTGACATCGGCCCCCGTTTCTTTAACGGCTTCTTCTACAGTATTAAAGACTGGTTTGTCCAAATGCGTTTGTCCTCCTTTACCTGGGGTCACCCCTCCTACTACGTTCGTACCGTAATCGATCATTTGCTCGGCGTGAAAGGTTCCTTCGCTTCCGGTAAACCCTTGTACAATAATCTTTGAATTTTTATTTACTAAAACACTCATGGAGTTGATTGAATTTTATCTGAAATTAGTTTTATTTCGGTTCAAAATGAAAGCACAAAATTAACGTATTTCCTTCGTTTTAAAAAGGAATTTACACTTTTACCCGATGGTAGGATTTGTTCGTATCATCCTTTTCGGTGACCGGTTGGCTAATTTGATAACCACGATATAGTTTTCCGTCTTTTACTTCCCAAATAGCGATAAAATGAGCGATGCCCAATTCTTCATCAGGATTCTCAATAGTCCGAATATAATATTTGTAGCGAATGGTCACATGATTACCGTCTTCTAGGACGTGACTGACCTCAATTCGCAGATCATTATAGGTTCTTTTTATTTCTGAAAAGAATTCTGAAATATCATCGTAATGCATAATGGTAAGTCCGTCTGTACTATTCCAAATCAACACCAATTCTGGATGAATGAAGTCCTCCAAAACGGAATCATCCGTTACCAAATTAGTTCTATAAAAATTTTTTACGATGTCTTTTGCACTGTTACTCATGGAGTTTGTCTAATTTTTCAATAATATCCGGGATCAGCCGTATGGAGGCGATCTCTTTGTATTTCTTTCGGAAGTCATCAGCAGGCGTACCAAAATAAGATTTGTGGCCCGGAAGCGACTTGCTCACTCCGCTTTGCGCTGAGATGATTGCTTTTTCACCAATCGTCACACCGCTAGTGATTCCTACCTGTCCCCAGATGGTTACCTGGTCTTCAATCAACACACAGCCCGCAATACCTACCTGTGAAGCAATCAAGCAACGTTTCCCTATGATGGAATCGTGACCTACATGCACTTGGTTATCTAGCTTTGAACCTTCCCCAATAATGGTGGAGGCAGAGACGCCTCGATCGATCGTACATAGCCCGCCAATGTCTACATGGTCTTGAATGACTACATTACCACCACTTTTCAGCTTATCAAAACCTTCGGGGCGGTTCTTGTAATAAAAAGCATCTGCACCTAAAACAGACCCGGCGTGAATGGTTACGTTATTTCCGATCACGGTATGATCGTATATCGTCACATTCGGGTGGATCACACAATCCTCTCCAATGGTTACATGATTCCCAATAAAAACATTAGGTTGGATAATGGTATGCTTGCCAATGGTTGCCGATTCTGCGATAACGGCTCGAGCCGGTTCGAAGGGCTTGAAGTGTTTCGTTAGCACGTTGAAGTCTCGAAAGGGGTCTTCTGAAATCAGCAAGGCCTTCCCTTTCGGGCAATCCACTTTTTTGTTGATCAAAATAATAGTTGCAGGAGATTCTAGCGCCTTGTCGTAGTATTTCGGGTGATCGACAAAAACGATGTCGCCGGGTTGTACTACGTGTATTTCATTCATTCCTAAGACCGGAAAGTTGGCATCTCCCTCGAAATCACAATCGAGGATTGCAGCAATGCCGGCCAATGTTTGTGGTGGATTAAATTTCATCAGAAATCAACTAAGGCTATCAAATATAAAAAATCCCGCTTCAATACGATTGAAAACGGGCATTTTTATATTCAAGTATTGAAGTTCTGCGTTATCCTTTAATACGCTCTTGATACTGGCCTTTTTCCGTATCCACTCGAATTTTGTCTCCTTCATCTATAAAAAGAGGGACTTGAATTTCGGCTCCGGTCTCCACAGTTGCCGGTTTCGTTGCATTTGTGGCCGTGTTCCCTTTGACGCCGGGTTCGGTAGCGGTAACCTCTAAAATAACATGTGGAGGCATTTCTACGGATAAAGGAGCGTTGTCTTCCGTATTAATAATCACGGTCACGACCTCTCCTTCTTTCATAAGTTCCGGAGTGTCTAACGCTTCTCTAAGCAGTCGTATTTGCGTGTAATCTTCGGTATTCATAAAGTGATAAAATTCTCCTTCACTGTACAAATACTGAAATTTGTGTGTTTCTACGCGCACATCATCGATCTTATGCCCGGCAGAAAACGTATTGTCAATTACCTTTCCGGTGGTGACGCTTTTCAATTTTGTTCGAACAAATGCCGGTCCTTTTCCAGGTTTCACATGTAGAAACTCAATGATTTTATAAATATCATGATTGTATCGGATACAAAGTCCTTTTCTGATGTCTGATGTCGTTGCCATTAACTAAGTTTTGTTTTTTAATTCTGAAAATACCCTTTCATGATTCCACGTTTAGAGTTCTTAATGAACTGCAGGATCTCATCACGCTCGGGTGTTGCTTCCATTTCAGCCTCGATAATTTCGGAAGCTTGAGTATTATTATACGCTTTTTGATATAGAATTCTGTAAATATTTTGAATTTCACGGATCTTTTCGGAATCGTATCCCCTTCTTCTCAGGCCAATAGAGTTGATTCCAACGTATGACAAGGGCTCTCGTGCGGCCTTCACATAGGGAGGCACGTCTTTACGCACTAAAGATCCTCCGGTAACGAAGGCGTGATTCCCGATCATACAGAATTGGTGTACGGCCGTCATCCCAGCGAGAACTACATGGTCTCCCACAGTAATATGACCAGCCAAAGTGCTGTTATTAGAAAAAATACAATTATTACCCACAATACAATCGTGGGCAATATGACAGTAGGCCATGATCAAGCAATTGTTGCCTACTACGGTTTTTCCGCGATCAATAGTTCCGCGATTGATGGTCACATATTCTCGAATGGTCGTGTTATCTCCAATCTCTGCGGTAGTCTCTTCGTCTTGAAATTTAAGATCTTGCGGAATGGCAGAAATCACGGCACCAGGAAAGATATTACAATTCTTGCCGATACGCGCTCCTTCCATGATCGTCACATTACTTCCAATCCAAGTTCCTTCACCAATCACCACATTGTTGTGAATTGTTGTGAAGGGTTCGATCACTACATTTTTTGCGATCTTGGCTCCTGGGTGTACGTAGGCTAAAGGCTGATTCATCTAGTTGTTTTTAGTTTTCACGATTTGCGCCATCAATTCGGCTTCCGTCACCAGTTTGTCATTCGCATATGCGTTTCCGCTCATATGAACGATCCCACGACGAATGGGTGTAATAAGATCAAGCTTGAAAAATAAAGTGTCTCCCGGGTTTACCTGTTGTTTGAACTTAACATTGTTAATTTTCATGAAATACGTAAGGTAATTTTCGGGATCAGGAACCGTGCTTAAAGCCAAAATACCACCTGTTTGTGCCATGGCCTCTACGATAAGCACCCCCGGCATTACAGGTGCTCCCGGAAAATGCCCAACGAAAAAGGGCTCATTCATCGTCACGTTTTTGAGTCCGATGACATGTTCGTCTGAAAGCTCTAAAATTTTATCCACTAATAAGAAGGGTGGGCGATGCGGAAGCATTGCCATAATCTCATTGACATCCTTTACAGGGGTGGTGTTGACATTGAATTTAGGTACTTTGTTCCGCTTTTCAATTTTGATCAATTTTGCCAATTTTTTTGCAAATTGAGTATTGATGTAATGTCCGGGTTTATTGGCGATGACCTTTCCGCGAATGCGTGTTCCCACCAAGGCTAGATCTCCAACCACATCTAACAATTTATGGCGTGCTGCTTCATTAGGATAATGCAGCGTCAAATTGTCTAAAATACCGTTTGGCTTTACTGAAATCTTATCTTTTTTGAAGGCGTGTCGCAGTTTTTCCATGGTTTCGGGGGAAAGCTCCTTATCCACGTAAACGATCGCATTATTGAGATCGCCCCCTTTTATGAGTCCGTGCTCCAAAAGCATTTCTATTTCGTGCAGAAAGCTGAATGTTCTAGCATCTGATATTTCATCTTTGAAATCGGAAAGACGCTTGAGGGAGGCGTTCTGTGTTCCAAGGACCTTCGTTCCAAAATCGACCATAGTGGTCACTTGATATTCATCGGCTGGAATCACAGTGATCTCGCTTCCGCTTTCTTCATCCGTAAACGAAATGACTTCCTCTACCACATATTCTTCTCGAGTGGCCTCTTGTGCAACGATCCCGGCTTTTTCAATTGCCTCAACAAAGTATTTTGATGAGCCGTCCATAATAGGAGGTTCCGAAGCATTTAATTCAATAATACAATTATCCACTTCCATTCCAACCAATGCGGCTAGCACATGTTCTGATGTTTGGATCTTCACGCCCCGTTTTTCCAGATTGGTACCGCGTTGCGTATTGACTACATAATTGGCATCTGCTTCGATCACGGGATTTCCTTCCAGATCTACTCTTGTAAAAGCATAGCCGTAATCTTCGGGAGCAGGCTTAAAAGTAATTGTCACTTCTTTACCCGTATGCAATCCCACACCGGTAAGTGAGACCTCTTTTCCGATGGTGCGTTGTTTTGCCATGGTACAATTAGTCATTATTTTGATTTTTTTCTAACGTATTAAAACGCTCAATGATCTTTGGTAGGTTCTTAAAGTGAACATAACTTTTGTTGTAATCACCATAATTCAAAGCTGGAGATCCTTGCAAGGTTTCGTTGTCTTTGACATTTCTTCCGATACCACTTTGCGCTTGAATGCGCACGTTGTTACCGATGGTAATATGCCCAACTATTCCTACTTGACCACCGATCATACAGTTGCTACCAATTTTAGTAGATCCGGCAATTCCGGTTTGGGCCGCGATGACGGTGTTCTCTCCAATTTCCACATTGTGGGCAATCTGAATTTGGTTGTCCAACTTTACTCCCTTACGGATTATGGTAGAGCCCAAGGTCGCTCTGTCAATGGTCGTACCGGCACCAATATCTACATGATCTTCTATGATCACGTTTCCTGTTTGGGGTACTTTTTTGTATTCGCCTTTTTCATTCGGCGTAAAGCCAAAACCATCGGCTCCTACAATAACACCGCTATGGATCACACAATGATTTCCAATAACCGACTCCGAATAAATTTTTGCCCCTGCAAACACTATGACATTATCGCCTAAAGTGACGTTATCACCAATATATACATTGGGATAAATTTTTACATTCTCCCCAATAGTAACATTATCGCCTACATAAGAGAACGCGCCCAGGTACAGGGTAGCTTCGTCAAACCGTGCTGATTCTGAAATGAAGACTGGTTGTTCAATTCCCGTCTTATTCATTTTCACTTGATTGTAGTATTCGAGTAATTGCGAGAAGGCTTTGTAGGCATCGTCTACTCTAATCAGTGTTGTAGTGATATCATTTTCTGCATGAAAGTCCTTATCTACAATGGTGATAGACGCTTCCGTAGAATAAATAAAGGAGGTGTATTTTGGATTGGCAAGAAAGGTAAGACTTCCTTTCGTTCCCTCTTCAATCTTAGAAAGTTGCGACACTTCAACCTCGGCATCACCGTCAACCTCTCCGTTTAAAATTCCCGCTATCTGGGTGGCTGTAAATTTCATCTGTTGTTTTCGGTGTTGCAAATATAAAAAATGATCGCTAAAGACTTTTCGGGTAACATAGATAATATTTTATCACGGTTTCGGAAAGCGCCTCAATGTTAAGTTGATCGCTTGCTTTGGCGACATCAATCATTTTACCATTCTTCCGCAATAGAATGATAGCATTATGATCCATTCGGTACGCTAAGTTTGAGATGACGCCTTCAAATACGAAGTAATCAGCTTCTGCTTCAGTGAATCCCTCTCGTTTCATTAAAGCAGACTTTTTAGACTGTTTTCTTTCTGAAGGAATTGGCTTTTTCTTCATTTTAATTTTCAACAGATCACGGTGTAGCAGCATTTTGGCTATCGTTCTTAAAACGGCATCCTCTACGTCGATCCACATTTTTATGGCTGAAACAATATCGTAGTCATCCAATTTTGAAAATTGTTCTAGCCCTTCCGAAGAAAAAGAATCTTTACTGATTGGTGTGGTCAGAAAATAGTGAAGTGCGGGGGTTGCCGGCAGAGAAACCCCTTGTTGGCTTAGTTCTTTTGCGCGCTTAAGGAGTCTTAGCAGCAACTGTTCAGCCACCAAACTTGTTTTATGTAAGTATACTTGCCAGTACATGAGTCGGCGTGCCACGATAAATTTTTCAACCGAATAAATACCTTTTTCCTCTACGACCAGTGTATCCTCATGCACATGCAGCATTGTTATCAAGCGTTCGGTATTGATGGCTCCTTCGGAAACGCCGGTATAGAAACTATCCCGGCGCAAGTAATCGAGACGATCCATATCGAGTTGTCCCGAGACCATCTGATGCATGAATTTTCTGGGGTATTGATTGGTAAAGATATCAATAGCCATGGTTAGCTTTCCATGAAACTCCTCATTTAATTTCTTCATAAAGGCTAACGATAAATATTCGTGGCCTACGCTTTCCACGATGCTGTGTTCCATGGCGTGCGAAAATGGTCCATGCCCGATGTCGTGAAGCAAAATGGCTATTAAAAGTGCTTCTCGCTCAGCATCAGAAATAGCAACCCCTTTAGAGCGTAGGACATAAATCGCTTTTTGCATGAGGAACATGGCGCCCAAGGCATGTTGAAAACGGGTATGATGCGCTCCGGGATAAACGATGTAGGACATGCCCATTTGTGAAATACGGCGCAATCGCTGGAAATAGCGATGTTCCATAAGTTGGAAGATAAGGTCGCCGGGGAGCGTGATGAATCCGTAGATAGGATCGTTGATGATTTTCAGTTTGTTTTTGGGCTTCAAACTTTAACGATTAATTATGACAACAAAGTCGTTCCTCAAATACTTCAGAATTAATTTTGAAGTTAACCTATATAGGAAGAAACGTAACAAAGATACATATATGAGTGATATAAAAGTACTGTGGGTGGATGATGAAATCGATTTATTAAAACCGCATATTTTATTCTTAGAAAATAAAAACTACAAAGTAACGACGGCCCAAAGTGGTACAGAAGCTTTGGAAGAGATAAAGAATGAAACCTTTGATATTGTATTCTTAGATGAAAATATG
This sequence comes from Flavobacteriaceae bacterium UBA4166, assembly GCA_002379985.1. GTDB lineage: Bacteria > Bacteroidota > Bacteroidia > Flavobacteriales > Flavobacteriaceae > DFVG01. The sequence continues at coordinate 48,736 of DFVG01000007.1, read as the reverse complement.
CCTGGACTCACCGGTCTTGAGACCTTATCAGAGATCAAAGAACAACAGGCTTCCCTTCCCGTAGTGATGATCACTAAGAGTGAGGAAGAATATATTATGGAGGAAGCGATTGGGTCTAAGATTGCGGATTATTTAATCAAGCCGGTAAATCCCAATCAGATCCTATTGAGCTTGAAAAAGAACTTAGATCATTCGCGTTTGGTTTCTGAAAAGACGACCTCAAACTATCAGCAAGAGTTTCGGAAGATCGCGATGGATATGTCTATGATCAATACGTATGAAGGTTGGGTAGAACTATATCAAAAGTTGGTGTATTGGGAATTGGAATTGGAGGACATTGAAGATACAGGAATGTTTGAAATTCTGGAATCACAAAAAACCGAAGCCAATACTCAGTTTTGCAAGTTTATTGATAAAGAATATCCAAGCTGGTTTGACGGCGCTGATGCTCCTACCATGTCGCACACGCTTTTTAGAGAAAAAGTGGTTCCTGAATTAAAAACGGGGCAGCCTACTTTATTGGTAGTCATTGACAATTTACGTTACGATCAATGGAAAGCTTTTGAACCATTTGTTGCGAATGCGTATAAAAAAATCAAGGAAGAAATGTTTTGCAGCATTCTTCCAACCGCTACGCAATACGCAAGAAATGCTATTTTTTCTGGACTGATGCCGAGCGATATGGAAAAGTTGCATCCTAATTTATGGCTCAACGACACTGATGATGGAGGGAAAAACATGAATGAGGAAGCATTTCTAGAAGCCCAATTGAAACGTTTGGGAATGCAATTGGAGTGGAGTTATCATAAGATTTCAAGTTTAAAACAAGGAAAGCGATTGGTAGACAATTTTAAGAAGCACAAAGAAGAAGATCTCACAGTGGTTGTCTACAACTTCGTTGATATGTTATCACACTCTAAAACGGAAATGGAAGTGATTAAGGAGTTAGCCTCGACGGATAAGTCGTATCGTTCTCTAACGCAAAGCTGGTTTAAAAATTCACCGTTGATGGAGATTCTTCAGCAGGCTGCACAGTTAGGGTTTAAGTTAATAATTACCACCGATCACGGGACCATCAATGTAAAGAATCCTTCTAAAGTAATTGGAGACAAGAATACAAGTTTGAACTTGCGGTATAAGACCGGTAAAAGTTTGACCTACGAAAACAAAGATGTGTTGGCGGCGAAAGACCCTAAGTCTATTCATTTACCATCTATAAATATGAGTAGTTCCTTCATTTTTGCTAAAGGAGATTTATTTTTTGCATACCCAAACAATTACAACCATTACGTAAGTTATTACAGAAATACCTACCAACATGGAGGCGTATCTTTAGAAGAGATGATTATTCCTTTTGCAGTATTAGACCCAAAATAAATAATTTGTAAGAATATTCTTTAATTTGCGCATTACATCGATTTTATTAACCTATAGTCGTATTTTTTCTATATTTGTGATCGTCTGATTTCATGGAGAGAACCTATACTTTATCTGAGCTTCCAGAAATTGCTAACGCATTGTTAGCAAATACTACCACGAAACGATTTTTATTTTTCGGCGAAATGGGAGTAGGTAAAACAACCTTGATCAAGGAAATGATTAAAGCGTTGGGAGTAAAAGACAATATTGGGAGTCCGACCTATTCAATTGTCAATGAATATAGAGCGGACGATGAAATCATTAACCACTTTGATTTTTATCGCATTGAATCAATAGGAGAGGTTTTTGACATTGGAATAGAAGAGTATTTTGAATCGGATCATTGGCTTTTTATAGAATGGCCGGAAAAAATCGAATCTATATTGCCAAAAGAATTTTTAAAGATCAAAATGAACAAATTAGATAATGAGATGAGAACCCTAAAAACATTGCCTGTGAAATAAATAATTGCGCTCCAACTCTATGTTTGCTGACGATTTACTGCAATTTCAACGTATTGATAAACAGTAATATTCTCGTGTGATTTTTCACTAAAGAATAACCTTATAAAATACGCTGAAACTAATTGTAATACTTGTTTTTTTTCGTGATAGGTTTGTAGTATTAACCTCACAAAAAACTAGTATTATGAAAGTCAAAAACTACCTTTTTATCGTCGCAATTTTCGGAGCAACTTTATTTGTTTCTTGTACTCCAGAAAGTATTGAAGATGACCAAACCGAACAGCAAATCGACAAGTACCAAAAACCTCTACAAAACGGATAGAAAATCTTTATTTGTTGGAGGGGTAATAGTATTTTGTATTGCTATATCACCTTTTTTATTTTATACTTACGAAAGTTTCCCAGATAGCCAGATCTGGGAAACTTCTTTATTTAAGATAGAAACCAGCTTTCCTTCTTGGTATTCTTTTGCATGGTATTTTACTGGAAAAGTTATTCCGCTTTATCTTTTACTTTTGTGGTTCTTTACCTGCAAACATTGGTGGCATTGGATTATATTGGTTCCAATTGCTATGTATTCATTCCAGCTATGGGGAGTAATTAATGAAAGTAATGATCTAGATGAACTAGAGATTTATTTAATTCTTCCATTGATGTTAATTCTAGTCCCTTCAGTTTACTTAATCAGAGCAAAGTTATTTAATAAAGTAAGGAATGATAATTTGAGTGATTTTGAAAAAGAACTTCAACGAAAAAGATCATTTTGGGGACAATTAAAAGACCTGTTTCGCTAACAATCATTGCACTCGTTACGATAATTATGTAACTTAGTACTACAACTTAGTCGCAATGACACAACCCAAATCTCCTTTTACAAAGGCACAGTTAATTCCTCAAGAGGAAACCTTAGAAATTGCCCGGAAAAAAGGGGATTTATTTATAGGGATTCCAACAGAAAATCACTTCCAAGAGAAACGTATTTGCCTCACTCCGGATGCCGTGGGAGCTATTGTAGCTAACGGTCATAAAATTCTTATTGAAAAAGGCGCGGGAAATCAAGCAGGATTTACTGATCAGGACTATAGCGAGGCAGGAGCACAAATTACTGAAGACAAGAAGAAAGTTTTTGGATGCCCACTACTGCTAAAAGTAGAGCCCCCTACGGCTGAAGAATTACAGCTTATTCAGCCCAAAACTGTATTGGTATCCGCATTGCAATTAAAAACTCAAGAATCTCAATACTTTGAAATTTTAGCAAAAAAGAAAATTACGGCTTTAGCTTTTGAATTCATGAAAGAAGCAGACGGTAGCTACCCGGTAGTTAATGCGCTAAGTGAAATCGCCGGAACTGCTTCCATACTTATTGCTTCGGAATTAATGGTAAATGCCCCCAAAGGAAACGGCCTTCTGTTTGGTAATATTAGTGGCGTTCCGCCGGTTGAGGTTGTAGTGATTGGAGCCGGCACTGTAGGGCAATACGCTATAAGAGCAGCCTTAGGGCTCGGTGCCAATGTGAAGGTTTTTGATAGTTCTATCGCCAAATTGAGAAGAGTACAAACCAAAATTGGCCGCCCCATTGCTACCTCCACTATTCAACCTAAAAATCTACTTAAAGCACTAAGACGCTGTGATGTTGCCATTGGCGCTGTTCGTGGAAAAAATAGAGCGCCCGTGATCGTAACGAATGAAATGGTTGAAAAAATGAAACGTGGAGCCGTGATTATTGATGTGAGTATTGATATGGGAGGATGTTTTGAGACCACCGAAATGACAACCCATGATAAACCAACAAAAACCAGAAATGGAGTCATTCATTATGGGGTTCCCAACATTCCTGCTCGCTACCCTAAGACAGCATCAGTATCGTTAAGCAATATATTAACCCCTTATTTATTGGAAATGGCCGAGTGCGGCGGACTCGAAGAATCAATTCGGTTTGACCCGGGATTAAGAAATGGAATATATTGTTATCGAGGTATTTTGACACAAAAAACCATTGCAGATTGGTTTGATATGAACTATAGCGATATTAATCTATTGATCTTTTGATAAGGGATCTCTTTTCGAATTAAACACAGTATCTTTGTGGTATGAAACTAGTGCATAGAATTGCCTATTATATGGGGGGATTTAGTATCGGGCTCATATTATTATTTTTTTTTCTAGGAGGGAAACGCGCTTCTTGTGATTATGGTCCTAACGCGCGAGTTTTGAAAAATATTCGCTCAAAACCTAGAGTATTTACTGAAAGTGCTTTACGTGATGCCAAAACAATACAAATAGATACCAGTTTTATAAAGCAAGTACTACAAGACGGTGATGTTTTATTTTCTGAAAGCATTACAGACCTTGACTCTTGTAATATTTACAAGATCAATGACAAGAAGAATCTTTCGAAGCACATAATTTTCATTATTGAAAATTGTAAAGATACCTCTTATATTACTGGCATTCAAAAAGCTGAAAAATGAACTCTATGATTTAGGCTTATTCAGTTTCTTGACAAAATAAGACGGATAAATACCATGCTTCCTATAAAATGCCTTTGAAAAAGATTCTGCACTGGAATAGCCGCATTCCTCAGCTACAGCTTTGATAGTATATTTTCGAAAAAAAGAATCTTTTATTAAGCGTTCTGTTGCATATTCTATTCTAAGATCATGTAGGTATTGGGAAAAATTTTTTTCTTTCTTTAAATTAACCACACGAGAAAGATAATTTGAATTTGTTTCGAAGGATTTTGCAAGTTTATTAAGGTTCAAATTAACCTCTAAGAAGTTTTTATTTTTTTCGAAAAAATCCAACTTATCTAAAAGATCATTTACCTTCTCTATGGAAATATCACTTATACTAGAAATTTGATTTTTTTTCTTTGATTCGTTTTCCAATAAATTATTGAACCTTCTTCTTAAAATAAATCTTTGCCTCCAGAAGTATATAAGTAAAATTGAAATTATAGTTAAGGCTACAATTAGTATAATAAGCATTTTACTTTTATGCTTATTCTGACTCTTTAAGATTTCAATTAGTTCATTTTTTGCCTTAAACATTTTAGGAATATCGTATTCATACGTAATCTTTTCATTGAAATACCTAACATCTTCACTAAAAAGACTATCTATAAATGTTACTTTATTTAAATACTCCAGCTGTTTGTTTTTATTACCTTCATTCAAATAATAATCATACAATAGGTGGAAAAGCCTAGATTGACTAGGATTTATTTTTTTGTGCCTATTGTAGATAGAATCAGCTTTATCTAAATAATAAATTCCCAATTTATTATTATTTAATTTTAAATAAGCACTACCCAAATAATAGTAATCATTTAATAATGAATGCGGTTTTTTTCGGGAATTTATTCCTTTAACCAAACTATCAATTGCATTTTTATAATTACCTAAGTAAAATTCCACTTCACCTGATCTAGCTAGTAAACTATAATACATCTCATTATTAATAATTGCATCTGATTCTATAATAGACCTCTTTGAATACTTTAGAGCTGAATCGTATTTTTTACTATACATGTAGGCTTGAGTAATAAGATCTAAAGCTTCTAAATAGTGTCTAAAATAATCTTCCTCGACTTCTCCTTTTTTTAATTCATATGATTCGCGAATGTAATTTTTATATGCATCTCTGAATTTAGTTGACTCTATTTCCTTTAAATACTTTTTACTAAGCTTTATACTTTCTTCTGAATTGCCCAAAATCATTTTCATATGTATTATATTCTTTTGGATAAATGTTTGAAAATATAAGTTGTTATTTAATTTAGAAGCATCTTCAGCTAAAAGGAAATTATCTAAAGCATATAAATAATCATTTCTATTATAATATGACGCTGCCTTTAAAATATACCCCAATGCCGGGTAGGTTTTATGATGTAAATGCTCCGTTAATGCAATAATACTATCCGCAAATGCCAAATTTTTCTCATGGTGAAAAATTCGAGCCAATCGATCATAACCCCGAGCCATTTTAATGGTATCCTTAGCTCTTCTTGCCCGATCTAAATAGGTCCTTGCAATCTGCTCTTGAGCGATCGAATCCCCTGAAAATTCATTAAATATCTCTAAAAGTTCTTCATCATCCAATGCACTAAGTCTGGACGGAAACGGATTCTGGGCAGATGCCCAGTGCAACATAAAAGTGCATATATAAAGTAAAATAAACTTCATCTCCCCAGTGAAATTTAAAGGATTTGTAGACAAGGTATCTAAAAAAAGTTAGTTCCAAACATAAATCACATGAGGATACTCGAAATTCAAGAATTTACGGTCGCAATTTTTGAAATGCGTTGAACCTCACTTGCCTAGGAACATATTTAGTTCAATCTTTGAAACAGTAGACCTTGATAAGCCCGGATCTTTTTTAATAACTGGGGAGTTGTTCGGATTACGGGCTTATCATATTATTACAACCCTCTTCGCTTCTTTTCTCGCTGTAACAATCCTAATTCTCTGCTCGTTTGTCCCGCTACGGAAGTATTTTCTTCCGCTCTGCGAATCAAATAAGGCATAACGTCTTTCACAGGACCAAAAGGTATGTATTTAGAAACATTAAAGCCCAAAGATGCTAGATTATAAGAGATATGGTCACTCATTCCATACAGCTGGCCGAACCATACCCTACTGTCGTTGTTCGGTAGCTGGAGCGCCTGCATTTGCTCTAACGCTTTATAACAACTATTTTCATTGTGAGTACCCATAAATAAATGAACGGTGTCCAAATGCTCTAGAATATATTGTACTGCGTTATCGTATAGCGTATCTGTTGCTAGTTTATTTTCGCATATAGGCGAATCATATTCCCTTTCTAAGGCCCTATCACGTTCTTTTTCCATATACGCTCCCCGCACCACTTTGAATCCAAGCTTGTAACCCTTTGCTATCGCGTTCTTATGACATTCAACTAAATAATCATAACGATCCCATCGATAGCATTGTAGTGTGTTATAGACAACAACCTTTTCTTTATTGTACTTCTCCATCATCTCCTCACACAAAGCATCAGCAGCATCTTGCATCCAACTTTCTTCTGCATCAATCAACAAGGCTATGTCGCAGTCACTAGCAACCCTACAAATTTGATCATAACGGTCTACTATAGCATCCCATTCTTCTGCTTCGGCCGGAGTAAACGCAACTCTTTCGGTCTTTTTTCTCCAAATTTCAAACCTCCCTAATCCCGTAGGTTTAAACACAGAAAATGGCATAGAACGATTATCCTTTGCAAAGCGGGTCAAGAAAATTACTTTTTCCATAGTGGCATCAAACTGAGCTTGCGTATCTTTTCCTTCCACAGAAAAGTCCAGAACCGAATACACTCCTGCCGTTTTCAGTGCCTCCACGGTAGGCATGCAATCTTGCTCATTAACACCGCCGCAGAAATGATCAAATACCGTAGACCGCACCAACCCTTCTACCGGCAGCCGAGCATTGAGAGCAAATTTAGTAACAGCAGCCCCTATTTTCACTAAGGGCTCCATCGAGATCATTTTAAAAAGAAAATACGCTCGTTCTAATTCTGAATCAGTCTTGAGCGCAAAAGCGGTTTCGGTATTGTCAAAGAGAGATTTTGATATCATTTGCATGCGTTATTCTAAACAAATATAATTAGATTTGACACGCATTCGAACCTACTTTACAAAGAAAAGTGCAAAAGATTTCTAAAGAATTTGGCAGTGTATTTTGTGGCAAAGAAGCCTGGACAGAATTCCATAAAAAAATGGAAGCACTCGATCCAAGCAAGGTCTTTGTAATTACAGACACCCATACCCGACAGCATTGTTCTACCTTGTTTCAAAAACATTATGATTTTCCAGTAACGCCCATCTTTCTAGAGATGCCCGCCGGAGAAATCAACAAAAAAATTGATCAATGCGTGACTTTTTGGAATGAATTATCTCAATATGGAGCCGACAGACATTCTGTTTGTATTCATTTGGGTGGTGGTGTTGTCACTGATCTGGGTGGTTTCGTCGCAAGCACATTCAAACGCGGTATCACGTTTATCAATATTCCCACTTCCCTACTCGCGATGGTTGATGCCGCCGTAGGCGGAAAGAACGGAGTAGATCTCGGGTATCTAAAAAATCAAATTGGCGTGATTCAAGATCCATTGTTTACGCTGATTGACATTGATTTTCTGGATACATTACCTGAGGAAGAACTCATTTCAGGCTATGCGGAAATATTAAAACACGGCCTTATTCATTCAAAAGAATATTGGGAAAAAGCCGTCGCCATTGACTTTTCAAATAAATCACAGCTAGAACAATTGGTGTGGGACTCCATTGAAATAAAGCATGATATTGTTAGAAAAGATCCTCGTGAGAAAGGGTTACGAAAGACGTTGAACTTTGGACATACACTAGGGCATGCCATTGAGTCTTATTGCCTAAAGGAAAAGGACCATCAAACCCTGTTACATGGTGAAGCTGTAGCCATTGGCATCATCTTAGCGTGTCATTTGTCTTTCCAACGCCATGAATTTCCGGAAGCTATTTTGACCGATGTTTGCGATACCATTCAAAAACATTACCCCACACCATTCTTTTCAAAAACAGCCATTCACGAGATCGTTGAACTCCTTGCTTTCGACAAAAAAAATGATCGAGGAAAGGTTTGCTTCGTACTTTTGTCTGATTTCGGAACGCATGTAATTGATTGCGAAGTTCCCACAGAACAAATATTCCTTGCTTTTGAATTTTACAATAAATTAAACTCTTAATCAGTAACGACACTATTTTTTTATTAGATTTACCCCTTAACCTAGCCAACGAATACTTATGAAACGTATCATAGTTGATTACAAAAAACTAACACCAGAGATTTTAAGTCTTTTGGTTGAAAAATATCCTGACGGGTATGATGATGACCACATTATTGTATTCAAAAATGCAAAAAACGAAACGGTCGAAGCTGTTGAAGTTCGAACGGAAGAAACCATATACCTTGTCAAAGTGAGTTCTCGTCTAGAGTCAACTATGGCTAATTTTGATGAAGAAGACTATGATGATGATGACTACAACGAACCTATCAGTGATATCCTTGATAAAGAAGAACTAGACAACGAAGAGGATGATCTCGATGACATAGACGACGATGAAGAATAAAAAAAAGCGGTGATATTATCACCGCTTTTTTCTTGATTTAATTTACCGTTTTAGGCATGTTGTAATTCATGCTTTCCTTCTTTTACCTCTTCAATAACTTTAGCATTAAAGGCAGGAAGGTCTTCCGGACTTCTGCTTGTTACAAACCCTTCATCTACCACAACTTCTTCATCGGTCCATTCTGCTCCGGCATTTAAAAGATCGTCCTTAATAGATGCAAATGAGGTTAACCTTCTACCCTTTACCACATCTGCAGAAATTAATATTTGAGGTCCGTGGCAAATAGCTGCTACGGGCTTCTTTTCTTTAAAGAAATCACGTACGAAGACTAAGGCATCTTCGTTGCGTCTAAGCTTATCTGGATTAATGACTCCACCCGGTAATACCAAAGCGTTATAATTTCCTGATTTCACCTCATTTAAGGTTTTATCTACCTTGTATTCGTTGCTCCAATTTCCATTATCCCATGCGCGGATGGTCCCTGATTCTTCACTAATGATATCAACTTCAAATCCTTCCGCTTCCATAGCGTCTTTTGGAGATTTCAATTCTGATTCTTCAAATCCGTTGGTTGCCAATATGGCTACTCGCTTATTCATATCTTTCTTTTTTTATATTAGTTATTAATTCATCACTAAAATACTAGGAAACGTAGGCGTTCACAAAGTATTCATACTAAGGTTTTACTAATCTTTGTTAAGAAAATAGAAAGGCACGGAGAACCTTAATGTAGGTATCGATCTTTCACAATTTGAAGATGCCATTGTTCGTGTCCACAGATAATATATCCAGCGGCACGAACCGACAAGGGAGCTCCACTAGCCTCTCCGGTGCGAAGCAATTGTTCTTCAGAAAAACTCTCGAAAAGCTTCCTTGTTTGAGAACGTACGTCATGGTATTCAGAAAGCAAAGAGTCTGTTGTGCGATGCTCAACACCACTTTGCAATAAAAAAGCGTCTTGGTCAAAACCCGGCAAGGCTATTTCAGAAGATCTCGACACCCAAAACGCTCGGAAGGAAAATACGCGTTCGGTATCAATAATATGACAAAGCATTTCTTTTAATGACCATTTTTCCGGCGCATACCGTCGCTCCCATTCTTCCGAAGAAAGCGCAGCAAATAACTTATAAATACGTTCTCCACTATTTTTTAATTCCGAATGAATCGAACCATCACCCGCCAGATGTATATAGCGTTGGTAAAAGTCACCATATTCTCCTTTTGAAATTGAACTTTTACGCATTGATTATCAGCAGAATTTGATAGCTATTATTTGAAGTCATTGAAGATAGAATGCATCAATCGCTTTTTGTCATTGATACTTTCCTCTAGAGAGATCATTGTCTCTGTACGCGTCACCCCTTCTATATCGTCAATGAGATATATAATTTCTTTTGCATGACTCGTGTCTTTAGCTCGAATCTTGCAGTAAACATTGAACTTTCCGGTCGTTACATGGGCAACAGTTACAAAAGGAATTTCGTTGATTCGCTCTAACACAAATTGCGTTTGTGAGGTCTTATTCAAAAATATTCCCACATACGCGATAAAGGAGTATCCTAATTTTTTGTAATCCAGAGTAAGCGAAGAACCGGTAATGATTCCGGCCTCTTCCATCTTTTTTACACGTACGTGTACGGTTCCTGCGGAAATTCCTAATCGTTTCGCAATATCAGTAAAGGGAGTTCGTGTATTTTCGATCAACATATCAAGGATCTGGTGATCGGTATCGTCTAATTTAAACTTTGCCATAAGATGAGATTATCTGGCACAAAAATAGTTAGTTTACAAACACGATAAAGTTAAATTGCTAAAAAATCTTCAATAGAATCTCCATTTTCATCGGTTAATGTTACGATTTCCTCATTGACGAAAACGTTTTCGTGAGAATTTATCAATACTTTCTTTCCGTTTAAATTTTTCTCTACATGCCCTCGCAACTCCAATTTGCTGCCTATCGCATCGAGGTGAGGAACAAACCGGATCGTATCATCCTTCAAAACTTCTTTAAATTGAATTGCAATGCTTTGTACCCCTTCAACCTCCGGCAAGCTAATATCTCGAAGAACCACATCCCTAAAATGATTCTGATTTTCGGGGATATCAAAATACTTTTTGTAAGGTGGCTCCGGTCGTTCAATTATATCGAATAAGGATAAAAATGCATAGAATATATACTTCCTAGTTTGCTCACGCTGATAATCCCCCGGAAAGTGCCCGGCTTCGAACAATATGGTAGGCACCCCTTTCTTCTGGAAGGTGTCGCCCACGCAATTCACGTTGAACGTATCGTCATACCGCCCTATGTGACCGGGAATGTGGGCCGATAATACTTCAGACATGGCCGCGATCAATTGCATGGCTGTTTTACGTGCGGGCGTGATGCTACGTTTTCTGTCGGCAGCAGGCGCTAAAAAAGAGAGGGTAGCCGATGTTCCTCCGGACACTCCGTAAATGGTACGTTGATCGTGCAGATTAAGGCATAGATCTGGTTTAAATCGTTCAAAAACGGAACGCAATACTTGGCTCTCTGGCTGAGTACGCTTCTTCGCATCCCTATTTAGATCTACTTGATTGGCATTTTCACGCGTGTAAGAAGCAGCGCCATCCGGATTCAACATGGGAAGAACTAACAATGTATGCTGCTCTAGAAAGCGTGCTACAGCATCGTTATAAGCCCCGGAATTTTCAAAAAAGTGGAATATATCAAAAACAGCCTTGGTCGTAGTCGATTCATTTCCGTGCATCTGTGACCACGCTAATATTTTTTTGGGGCCGTAACCCCACCGAAGAGAATACAAATTTGCCCCCAATACTGAATGACCTTCTACCGAAACAGTACATCGACTTGAAAAATTTTCAATGTGTGGGAAGAGGTCAGATAAGGTAATATACCGACCTGCTAATGCGGTATTTTTATAGGTGCCATGTAAGGGAATATTATTCATGTTCAAATCATCTGTTTACAAAGTTAAACAAGTCTATGTTTACAAATGTATACAGAAAATGTATGCTTCAATGTGGTGTTCTGTAAACAAAGTTGATGACATACCACACGAAAATAACACAACCTTTAATATGCATAATTAAATTATTTATTTTCTGTTACTTAAGTTATATTAACTAAAGTTTTACTTATTATTTTCTATTGAGATTTAGTAGTGTTGTTGTGTAAAATACACGAATATGTTACATTTGTAATACAGCTTACGGAAAATCTTTATTTACAATGGTAAACAGTAAGGAATTTGCAAAACGGATTGAAAAAATCCTCGATTTTTATGGATTGTCTGCGACCGCATTTAGCGATGCGATTGAATTCAATCGTTCGACTATCTCGCATATTCTTTCGGGTAGAAACAAACCAAGTTTGGATTTTGTAATGAAGGTCGTTCAAGAATTTCCGGAAGTAGAATTGTATTGGCTGTTGAAAGGGAAAGGCTCCTTCCCTCCTTCGGAATCTTCACCAGAAAAATCGTTACACATTTCTGCATCATCAGAAGAAACTCATAAACAGCCAAAGCCTTCCGAAGAAACCCAAGAAAACACTCTTCAACTTACAGAAGACCCTCAGAACAAACCAAATGACGACATTGACCGCATCGTTGTCTTTTATAAGAATGGTCATTTTAAATCGTATCGCCCATGAGTACCCGCTAATTTTTTGCGAACTTTGCAAAAAATTCATACATGTTGCGCGCGTTGTTATTCTGTTCCATCTTTTTGATCACCGGTTGTTACCAAGCTGAACGTCGCTGTGACGCTTTTAGAACCGGTACATTCGAATTTAAAGCTATGGTCGGAACTACCCTAGAAACAACCCGGTTTGTTCGTAATGATTCTATTGAAATTGATTATTTCCGCGGAAAAGCAGACACTTCAAGTATTCGCTGGATCAATGATTGTGAATACATCGTAAAAAAATTACATCCTAAAAACCGTTCCGAAGAAAAAGCGATCCACATGAAAATCCTTACCACCGAAGCAGATACGTATCAGTTTGAATATAACATCGTGGGAGAAGATAGAAAAGAACGCGGGGCGGCAACAAAAATTAGTGCTGAGGAAATTTACCAATAACTTAGTACCTTAGTATTTCAAATTGTCACTATGTTTGAAATACTCACCTCTCCCGATGCCCTCGTGGCTTTACTTACCCTTACATTCCTGGAAATTGTACTGGGTATTGACAACATTATCTTCATCTCGCTAGCATCCAGTAAATTAAAACCGGAACATCAGAAAAAAGCGGTGAATATCGGACTTTTCATGGCGATGATCATCCGTATTATTTTGCTCTTCGGAATCTCTTGGCTCGTAGCCATGGAGGCGCCTTTTTGGTCGCTACACCTTTCGTGGTTGGATGTGGGGATTAGCGGACAAAGCTTGATATTATTCGCCGGTGGAATGTTTCTTCTGTATAAAAGTACTACTGAAATTCATGAAAAAGTAGAAGACAAAGGCCATGACGAACGAGAAGTCAAAAAAGGGCGCGCTACGACTCTTTCCAAAGCAATCGTTCAAATTTGCTTGATCAATATAGTATTCTCTTTTGACTCTATCCTAACCGCCATAGGAATGACCAACGGAATTGGGGAATCTCCCGAAGACGCTCTCGTAATTATGGTGATTGCCGTGGTGGTTTCGGTTATCATTATGATGGCGTTTGCCAATCCCGTAGGTCGCTTTGTCAACAAACACCCTACGGTGCAGTTACTCGGACTCGCATTTTTGATTCTTATCGGTTTTATGTTGATTGCGGAAGCAGCTCACCTCTCACATCTCGTAATTTTCGACCAAGAGGTAGGAACCATACCCAAAGGGTATTTATACTTTACCATTGCATTTTCCCTCTTTATTGAATTTATAAATATGCGATATCGCAAAAAAACGAGTGACATCGTGACAACAGTCCCCTTAGAAGAAACCTCTGATTCTGAAAAAAAATAACTATGCAAGACCAACAAATCGCACTTCGCAATGCCAAACTTATGCTCATCGCAGGCATCATTTTCTTAATTTTAGGCATCTATTTCCTCGTAAGTGATGTAGAGGGTGGCGCTCCAAATTGGTATTACTGGATAGGGCTTATTTTAGTGGGTGATCTCTTTATTATCTTCGGTATTAGAAAATTAAAGAAAAGCAAGAAATGAAAGATCATAAAGCACCTAATATCAACAACATACATTTTATAATATTAACTATTACGCTTGTAGGGTTTTCGGCTCGTTCGTTTTGTCAAAACAAAGACAGCTTTTCAACACGAGTCGCTATTGAGCAAGGTATTATTGAGGGTCATTTTGACACCAAAACCAGAGTGCAAAAATTCTTCGGAATTCCTTATGCAGCACCTCCGGTAGGTCCGCTTCGCTGGAAAGCACCACAGCCGGTAAAATCGTGGTCGGTAGTAAAAGAAACCAAATCGTTTGCCCCAAGGGCAATACAGGCACCGGTGTTTAGTGATATGGAATTTCGGTCCAACGGACTTTCAGAAGATTGTTTGTACTTAAACGTTTGGACACCTGCGCAGACGAATACAAAAGACCTTCCGGTATTGGTGTATTTCTACGGTGGTGGATTCGTGGCTGGTGATGGTTCTGAGTATCGTTATGACGGCGAAAATATGGCAAAAGAAGGTATTGTGGTGGTTACCGTAAATTACCGCCTTAATATTTTTGGATTTTTTGCACATCCTGAATTAACTAAGGAATCCCCTCATAAAGCTTCCGGAAACTATGGATTGTTAGATCAGCATGCAGCATTGCTATGGGTTCAGAAAAACATTGCTGCCTTTGGCGGAGATCCCACTAAAGTCACTATTGCCGGTGAGTCTGCCGGAAGCATTTCCGTAAGCTACCAAATGGCCTCTCCCCTTTCAAAAGACCTGATTTCCGGAGCTATTGGAGAAAGTGGTGCCGGTATTCATCCTACGTTAGCTCCTGTTCCCCTCGCAGAAGCGGAAAAAATTGGCGAAGAATTTATTAAGAAGGCAGGCTATGCATCCCTTGACGCGTTTCGGAAACTGCCGACAAAAGAAATCTACGAGGCGTACGTTGCTTCGCAACGTTTTGGTTTTCCGGTTGTTTTAGATAATTATTTCCTATCCAAAACCCTCCCTGAAATCTTTCAGAATAGGAATCAGGCACAAATTCCGTTGTTATTAGGGTGGAATTCTGCGGAAATACCCGGAATGGCTTTAATGCAAGGTGCTTCGTATTCCGAAGAAAACTATAGAAAACGTCTTCAAGAATTATATCCGAACGATTCAAAAAAAGTGCTACAACTCTATCCTTCCGGCTCAGAAGAGGTTATAGAACGCTCAGCTACGGCCTTGGCCTCCGATCGTTTCATAGCCTACAGCACCTGGAAATGGTTCGACCTACATCGAAAAAACAGCAAACAAGCAGTATATCGCTATCTATACAGCAAAAAGTTGCCTGCTTCTACCGAAAACACACCTGCTAATTTTGAGCCCATAGGAGCGCCACATGCCTGTGAAATTCCCTATGCGATGGGGAATTTAAAATTGGTAGATGCCTATCAATGGACGGAAGAAGATTACACAGTGTCTAAAACCATGCAATCGTATTTTGCGAATTTTATTAAGACGGGAGATCCTAATGGAGCTGATTTACCAACTTGGCCTTCAGCTGAAGCCAATAGTTCCACGCCAACCATTATGATTATTGATACAGAATCGAAGTCAGTGAAGGCGTTGCAGGATGATCGGTATCGATTTTTAGATGATAGCTACGGAAACAATGAGTAGCTTATTCTTTTTTCTTCTGAAGGATGTGATTTTGTTGTTCCAGTAACTGCTCAATATTGGACAATAGTTCAATATTTTTAGGGGTTTCTACGGTTTGATTTTTAGGATCTTCGGCTTTTTTCTTAAAGCGATTCATGAATTTGATCACCATAAAGATCGTCAAAGCAATAATTAAAAAGTCGATCAAAACACTGATCAATTCTCCATACCCAATCGCCACTTCCTCTGAAGTTTCGGAAGCGGTACGCAATACGTACTTCTTATCCACAAAATTGACACCGTCCGTAAGCAAACTCAGCGGCGGCATCACCACTTTTTTTACAAGCGTATTGACCACATTATTGAAGGCAGTACCAATGATGATCCCTACCGCCATATCAACGACATTGCCTTTGATGGCAAAATCCTTAAACTCCTGAATAAACTTTGCCATTGGTTTTAAAATAAGCTCGTTTGTCCTTCGCCGTTATCGTTATTGGCAGTACCACCCGATTCTGAAGTCGTTTTAGCACTTGTACCATCTTGAACGTGATAGTCATCTTCAGACGAAACCGATTCTTCATCGATCACGTCCATTTCTTCCGCAGGAATAGGCTCAGGCGCTTCATAAGGCAACGGAGAAAGCGCATTGATCTCGAGCACTTTTTCTTTTGTTAATTGATTTCCCATCGCACTAATCCCTTTGATAGCAATAAATTCTTCTAAATTCACCTCAAGATTGTCTTTTCTTGGCTTATTGCGCTCTTTCACAAAGACAACCTCAGCCATGGGTCGATGTTCGGTAAAAACCCGTTCTAAATAGGAGTCTTGGTGTTCGGTCAGAATATTCTCTTCTTTATCAGGGTTTTCTATCAAAAAGCGTTTCACATAGAACAACTCCTTTTCACCTTCCCAATAAATAGCCGATAACGGTTTTTTGGGATCCCATTTTTCCAAAACGATAATATCATCTTCATCAAAACGCAAGGTCAGCTCCGGAATCACCGTTTTAACCGTTCCGTCTTGTTTTATGATCAATAGACGGTCTTCACTGGTAAATTCACCCATCAATTCTCCTCTGCCGTCAACATTCAAACGTTGTACGGTATCATCAAACCAAATCTTGCGTGGTTTTAAGGTGGACAACCCTTTTTCTTTGAGTTCGATTCGCTTTACGGAATATTTTGTGACAATATTTCCTTTGGAACGACGACCTTTCACCAGAATATCGGCAAAATCGAGATCCCATTTCAATTTTTTAATACTTCCCGATTGGCGTAAATGAACCGTTACGATCTCTGCTTCACCATTGGGATTTGCCGTGAAATACCAGACCTTCGAGCCTTTATTGCCATTGGTCATATCATATTCACGATCGCGCGTTACAGACGTCACCGCAAAACGTTTTACATAAGTGGCACCTCTTGCTCCATCACGATAGATCATGTTATAAATAGTGCGCTTGTCTTTCTTCTTAAAGACCGCCACATGAATGATATTCTTTCCGACGAAGGTTTTAGTGTCTACTTTCGTAACCATCATGATTCCTTCTTCCGTGAATACGATCACATCGTCTATATCACTACAATCAGTAACATATTCATCTTTCCGTAAGCTCGTACCCACAAAGCCTTCTTCACGATTTACATACAGTTTTGTATTTCGAATAACAACTTTCGATTTTTGAATTTCATCAAAAACGCGAATCTCCGCTTTTCGTTCCTTTCCATCTCCGTAATCCTTCTTCAATCGCTTGAAGTAATCGATCGCAAAGTCAATCAAATGTGCCAAGTGATGTTTTACTTCAGCAATTTGAGCTTCCAATGCTTCAATTTTTTGTTGCGCTTTATCGATATCGAATTTCGAAATACGTTTGATACGTATTTCCGTAAGCCGCACAATATCTTCTTCCGTCACGTCTCGTTTGAGATGTTTGATATGCGGCTGTAAGCCTTTGTCGATGGCAGCGATGACGCCTTCCCAGGTTTCTTCCTCCTCGATGTCGCGGTAAATTCGGTTTTCAATAAAAATGCGCTCCAGAGAAGCAAAATGCCATTGCTCTTCCAACTCTTGCAATCGGATCTCCAATTCCTGTTTCAATAACTCAACCGTAAGATCGGTAGAGCGCCGCAGCATTTCAGAAACCCCAATAAACAGCGGCTTATTATCTTCAATAACACAGCCCAACGGAGAGATAGACGTCTCGCAATTGGTAAAAGCATACAGTGCGTCTATCGTTTTGTCCGGTGATATACCACTAGGGATATGCACCAGAATTTCTACCTCCGCTGCCGTGTTATCTTCTATGCGTTTTATCTTGATTTTTCCTTTGTCGTTCGCCTTTAAGATAGAATCGATCAAACTACTGGTGGTGGTTCCGAAGGGAATTTCGGTAATCACTAAGGTATTTTTGTCTTGCTGAAGAATGCGCGCCCTACTTCGAATCTTCCCACCTCTGAGTCCGTCGTTATAATTCGTAGCATCCATGATTCCACCTGTTGGAAAATCCGGAACCAATTGAAAGCGTTTACCCTGTAAGTGTTTGATGGACGCATCGATCAATTCCAAAAAGTTATGTGGAAGCACTTTCGTGGAAAGTCCAACAGCAATTCCTTCGGCTCCTTGTGCTAACAATAACGGAAACTTTACCGGTAAATTTATAGGCTCCTTCTTTCGTCCGTCATAAGACGCTTGCCATTCCGTTACCTTGGGATTAAACACAACATCTAACGCAAACTTTGAAAGGCGCGCTTCAATGTATCGTGAAGCGGCGGCACTATCACCGGTGTACACGTTTCCCCAGTTCCCTTGGGTATCGATTAACAGGTCTTTTTGGCCAATTTGCACCATGGCATCTGCAATACTTGCATCTCCATGCGGATGGTACTGCATTGTGTGTCCTACGATATTTGCCACCTTGTTGTAGCGCCCATCGTCCAGATCTTTCATGGAATGCATAATACGGCGCTGTACCGGTTTGAAGCCGTCTTCAATGGCAGGGACCGCACGTTCTAAGATCACATAGCTCGCGTAGTCCAAGAACCATTCTCGGTACATCCCGGTAACACGTGTGATGGTTTCTTCGGAAGAAGGGTCTTGCTCCGAAGCGGTATTTTCTTGAGGATCCAATTCGGGATCCAAGGGTTCGTTGTTGTTCTCGTCGCTCATCCGTTACGCTTCAACCTTATCCAGTTCAACTTTTAGATTTTCGATAATAAATTCTTGCCGATCAGGGGTGTTTTTTCCCATATAGAATTTCAATAACTCTTCAATACTCATGGCCTTATCCAACATTACGGGGTCCAACCGAATATCATCACCAATAAAATGCTGAAATTCATCGGGAGAGATTTCTCCCAGCCCCTTAAATCGTGTGATTTCAGGCTTTGGTTTCAATTTTTCAATGGCATCAATTCGTTCTTGTTCCGAATAGCAATAAATAGTCTCTTTTTTATTTCGCACGCGGAATAAGGGTGTTTGCAAGATATACAGATGCCCTTCTTTGATCACTTCCGGAAAGAATTGCAGAAAAAAGGTGATCAACAACAGCCGAATGTGCATTCCATCCACATCGGCATCTGTGGCGATCACGATATTATTATACCGAAGATCTTCAATAGACTCTTCAATATTCAATGCTGCTTGTAGTAAATTGAACTCTTCGTTTTCGTACACGATCTTTTTTGAAAGACCATAGCTGTTCAACGGTTTTCCTTTCAAACTAAAAACCGCTTGTGTATTTACATTTCTGCTTTTCGTAATACTTCCGCTGGCCGAATCTCCCTCGGTGATAAACAAGGTAGTGTCTAAGCGATTGTCTTTTTTCATATCACCCAAATGTACCCGGCAATCACGAAGTTTTTTATTATGAAGATTTGCTTTTTTTGCACGATCTCTCGCCAATTTTCGGATGCCGCTTAATTCTTTTCGCTCCTTTTCAGCTTGAACGATCTTCTTTTGGATCTTCTCGGCTACTTCTGTATTCTTATGAAGAAAATTATCCAACTGTGTCTTCACAAAATCATTCACATAGGTTCGTACCGTAGGAAGATTACCGCCCATATCGGTAGAACCAAGTTTGGTTTTTGTTTGACTCTCAAAAACAGGCTCCATCACTTTGATACTGATGGCCGCTACGATAGATTTTCTAATATCGCTGGCATCGTAATTCTTTCCGTAGAAATCACGAAGTGTTTTAACGATCGCTTCGCGGAATGCCGATTGGTGCGTGCCGCCTTGCGTGGTATTTTGTCCATTGACAAAACTGTGGTATTCTTCGCTATACTGACTCTTGTGATGGGTAATGGCGATCTCAATGTCATCACCTTTTAAATGCACGATGGGATACAACATATCCTCTTTCGCCATATTGTCTTCGAGCAGATCTTTGAGTCCGTTTTCTGAAAAGAACTTCTCACCGTTGAAATCAATGGTAAGCCCGGGATTGAGATAGACATAATTCCGAAGCATTTTTTCAACGTATTCCTTTCGGAACTTATAATTCTTAAAAATACTTTCATCTGGAATGAACATCACCCGTGTTCCTTTGCGCTTCGAGGTGTCCTCAACCTCAGGATTCTCTTTCAATTCTCCCAATTCAAACGAAGCGCGCTTCAACTTTCCGTCGCGAACCGACTCCACTTTAAAAGAAGCTGATAACGCATTCACCGCTTTGGTACCCACACCGTTGAGTCCGACCGATTTCTTAAACGCTCGGGTATCATATTTTCCGCCGGTATTCATCTTAGAAACCACATCTACTACCTTTCCTAAGGGGATCCCTCGTCCGTAATCACGTACCTTCACCTCTTTATCCTTAATGCGAATTTCAATGGTCTTCCCAGCTCCCATTACAAATTCATCGATACAGTTATCGATCACCTCTTTCAAAAGAATATAGATCCCGTCATCTGCAGAAGACCCATCGCCCAACTTCCCGATATACATTCCAGGACGCATGCGAATATGTTCTTTCCAATCGAGGGAGCGAATGTTCTCTTCGGTATATTGTGATGTAGCCATAAAATCGTGCGAATAGGCGTTAAATATAGGGTTTCGACGAAAAAATAGAAACAAAGACAAGAGAAAGTAATTAACAAATATGAGGCTCTATTTGTTAGTAATTATCAGGTTTCTCTACCGAATTTGATTCCTTTACAATTCCCTAAAATTGAATTAATGGAATGTTAAATCAACGTTACGCATTCTCGCTTGTAGTATCTTTAACACATGAGAAAATCGACTTTACTTGCCAGCTTACTGTTTTTAATTGTTCAACCGCTTCTCGCTCAGACCGAAAGCGACAACACCTCCCACCCCTCTCCTTATGAATGGAATTGGGTGCGTGACGGAATCTGGACCGGAGTAGGAATTGGAGCCTCTGCCGGGGGACTCCTGCTGATCCAAAACAAAGATGATATAGACCCTGAAGAGTTTGCGCGGATTGAAAACGACTTAGATGGCGCTATCGATGACATCAATTTTATTGATCGATGGGCGGCGGGTAATCACGATGAAGATGCTAGTAAGATCAGCGATATCCCTTTTGCACTTTCTTTTGCAGCTCCTTTTGCGATGTTGTTTGATGATGAAATTAATGATCATACCGGGCAATATATCGGCTTGTATGTGGAAAGCTTAGCAACTACCGCAGCCATTTATACCATAACGGCCGGACTCGTAGATCGCAGTCGACCGTATGTTTATGATGATAGTGGGGTAACCGGACGCGATCGGCGGATGAGTAACAACGGACAACGTTCTTTTTACTCCGGACACGTAGCAGCCACCGCTACTGCGACCTTCTTTATGGCGAAAGCTTACAGCGACTTCAACCCTGATGCCAACGGAAAATTTTGGGTTTGGACAGGTGCTGCGGTGCTTCCAGCAAGTGTAGGGTACTTTAGAATTCAAGCCGGACAACATTTCTTGACGGATGTTATCTTAGGATATGCTTTGGGAGCGACCGCAGGAATTGTGATCCCTGAACTGCACAAGAAAAAAAATAGTGATTTTTCGTTTTATCCAACACGCGGTATCAACCGCTTTACCGGTGATGAATACCAAGCTATGGCATTAAAATACACCTTTTAAGGAAGTGTCTTTTTAAATATCGCTACCCACACTCCCGCTCTTTCAAAGCGCTTTACTTCGGAATAATTGGTTTCTAACCACATCCATTCTTGATCGCTTAAATTGTAAACGTTCGAATAGAAAACATATGTTTGTTTTCCATTAAATTGATGAAACCGCTGTTCATTTTCAGTGAGGTCTATGGCTGAAAAGGACGCGGTGTTAGGAAAGAACGAGCCGCTTTCTGTCACAGGAATTTGTTGGGTCTTCATATAGTTTAACGCTTCTCCACGAAGTGAATAATAAGGTCGATGTGCTAAGGTAGCGTCCCACCCCTGTGCCACCTTTGGAGGATAGATCCAAAGGTTTCCGGTTATTAAGAGCACTCCGATGCCGGTCAATAAGATAACGCGTAATTTTTTTGAGATGGCTTCGGAAGTAAGGGTAAACAACCCCACCAAAGCGATCATGATATAGATGGGAAGCAAATATCGATGCCCTAACAGCCCTTTGGCCCACAACATATTCAGCGGAAGCAAACAGAATAGTACCAACGCTAACAGCAAAAGTGGTTTACGGTCCCTCTGAAATAGTTGCTTTCGGAAGCGAATTCCAAGAAACAACAGCGCTATCCATATTCCGATGCGGCCAAAATCAAGAAGCCGCCATCCGAAGATCCCCAAATTCCGAAGAAATCCTTTCCATCCTACGCGTGCAAAACTTTCGGCCCAGGGAGAGCTTTCGTGAAACCCCACCCATCCTTTCTCCATATAGTGATACCCGAAATACGCTATAAAAATGATAACTGCGGGAAAGTACGCGATACTTTTTTTACACAGATTCATAAAAATTTGCTTTCCTGGTTGTTTGAAAGAGGTATTCAGCATAATATCCAACAGCAGCAAACAAAAGGCGATCATCATGCCGCGCATACTTATTAGAAAGAGTAGCGCCACTCCAAACATAATTCCTATACGGTGGTTCTTTACAACAGAATTTACCAACCATAGAAAGACAAATACTAAAGGAATGTCTGGGGTTACAAGCGTTAGTTGACTTGAAAGTGTAGGATCTAAAAGCACCAAAAAACAGACGACACTTGTCCATGGCGGCGCCACAAACTGCTGCGCGAGCTTCCGTAATTGATAGACGATTCCTATTCCAAAAGGCAACATTAACAAATGCCCTACCCACAACGATTTTCCGAAGACACTCCATAGCAACCCCAACACCCAACCAAACGTTGGAATATGACCGCTATCCAAGTGTTCCGGCAGCAAAATAGACTCGAAATTGTCGTTATAAAAGAAGTGGGCATGTTTAGAAGCGAGTTGTACCGTATCCCAAAAGAAAAAATGCGACACGCTACTTACTACCAACACGGCAACATAGCCATAGGAAAGCCAGGTAAAGACAAGAGAAATTTTGGAGCTATTGAGACGCATCGTTCTCAAAGATAGCATACTTTATGCGAAGGGTTTTTGATAAAAAATACCGAAAAGAAGTGTACAGCACTCCGAGTCCGTATACCGTACTACGCTTAAGATTGATAGAAGAAGCCTCTTCAAAATATTTAGTCGGACACGTAATTTCGGCAATGGCATAGCCTTTATGGCAGATCTGCGCCAACATTTGATTGTCAAAAACAAAATCATCCGAATTTTTTTCAAGAGCGATCGCACGCAAGACTTCCGAAGAAAAAGCGCGATACCCCGTGTGGTATTCAGAAAGTTTTTGATTCATCAATACATTCTGCGTAAACGTCAAAAACCGATTGGCAATATACTTGTAGATGGGCATACCGCCTTGCAAAGCTCCCTTTCCCAGAATACGCGAACCCAAGACCACCGGATAGACGTCATTGGCAATCAAATAGCACATAGAGTGGATCAATTTGGGGGTGTACTGGTAATCAGGGTGTAACATTACGACAATATCGGCTCCAATTTCAAGTGCCTTGTCATAACAAGATTTTTGATTTCCACCATACCCTTTATTGGATTCGTGCTTGATCACATGAGATACACCGATCTTCTGCGCTAGTTCGTAGGTGTTATCTGTACTAAAATCATCTACCAAAATCACCTCATCCACGATATCGAAAGGAATTTCGTTATAGGTTTGTTCTAAAGTTCGTTCTGCATTATAGGCAGGGAGAACAACCGCTACTTTTTTGGTATTGATCATGGTATTGCTCGTTGCGGAACAAAAATAGCATTGTTTATAAATTCCGCAGGGAAATATCTAAAAATCTTCGAAAGGGCTGCGTTACACGTTAAAGCGAAAGTGCATCACGTCGCCATCCTTGACAATGTATTCTTTTCCTTCAACGCCTAACTTTCCGGCTTCACGAACTTTGGCTTCACTTCCGTAGGTCACGTAGTCGTCATATTTGATCACTTCGGCACGAATAAAGCCTTTTTCAAAATCGGTATGAATCACACCGGCAGCCTGCGGTGCCGTAGCTCCCACGGGGATAGTCCAAGCGCGGACTTCTTTTTCACCGGCAGTAAAATAAGTTTGTAGATCCAGTAATTGGTAGGCGCCTCGGATCAACTTTGAAGCACCAGGCTCTTCGAGTCCGAGATCCTCCAAGAATAACTGTCGTTCTTCGAAGGTGTCCAGCTCGGTGATATCTGCTTCTGTACCCACTGCAAGTACCAATACTTCAGCTTGTTCATCGGCCACCGCTGCCCTTACTTTTTCGACGTATTCATTTCCGTTTGCAGCCGAACCTTCGTCCACATTACAAACATAGAGTACCGGTTTTGAGGTAATGAACTGAATGGGTTTTACATAGGCCTCACGTTGCTCTTCCGAAACTGAGATAGCACGAACTGAAATTCCCGACTCCAAGCCTTTTTTGACCATCTCGAGCACTTCGAGTTCTTTCTTTGCCTCTTTATCACCCGTTCGAGCGGCGCGAAATACTTTATCGATTCGTTTTTCAACCGTTTCCAGGTCTTTTAACTGAAGTTCAATATCGATGGTTTCCTTATCGCGAATGGGATCTACACTTCCGTCAACGTGGACTACGTTGTCATTGTCAAAACAACGAAGCACATGCAGGATGGCATCCGTTTCCCGAATGTTCCCGAGGAATTGATTGCCTAACCCCTCCCCTTTGCTAGCGCCTTTAACGAGACCTGCAATATCCACGATCTCAACGGTCGCTGGAACCACGCGCTCCGGATTCACCAAAGATTCTAATTTTTCAAGGCGTGGATCGGGTACATTTACCACGCCGATATTCGGTTCAATCGTACAAAAAGGAAAATTGGCACTCTGAGCTTTTGCGTTCGAGAGACAATTAAACAAGGTGGATTTTCCAACATTCGGTAGGCCTACGATTCCAGCTTTCATAAGGTGTTTTTTAGCGGGTGCAAATATACGGTTTCGATTTATAATTTATAGGAAAAAAGAACGATCAATACTAACACAGCCGTCTTTTTTGTATCTTTCGCGACATAAACTTTAATATCACAGAATTTATGAAAAAGATAGGAACTGTTGCCGTGCTATTGCTCTTTGGAGGATTCATGGCGCAAGCGCAAGAAGTAGAGACCAAGCAGGCAGTAAAAGAATCTATTGATACCGAAACAAAGGTTGAAAAGGTAGTTGAAGTTGAAGAGGAAGAGGACGATGTATTGTTGAAGAAACTTACCCCTGAACAACAAAAAGCCGCTGCCAAGCTTAATTCTAATGAGGGTAGACAGAAAATGCTCGCCAAGAAAAATAAGCAAAAGGTGAAGCGTAAAGTGGTGAAGCGAGAAAAACTTTCTAAAGAAGAAGAGATGGAGCGACGTAAACTTATGAAAGAAGGAAAGTTAAAGACAGATGCTGATATCAAAGCAGAAAAACAACAAAAGAAGAAGAAAGATTCTAAAGACGATCAATAAATCCTAAAGCTCCCAACCGGGAGCTTTTTTTATGGCAATAATGTTTTCATGAGCTCTTGATATCGTGGATGCTTCCGAACGCGCATATGCCCTACTTCGGGCAAACGGTAAAAACTTCCCAATTCATTAGGGATTTTCTCAAAAAGACGTTCTCCACTGCTAATAGGCACAATGGGATCTTCAGTTCCGTGAAAGATCGTTACCGGGCAGCCCATCTGTTCCATAAAAGCATAGGTAGGCATATAAAAAGAGAGCAAACTTCCCACGGGAACAATCGGGAATCTTCGCTGTGCGACATCTTTAATACTATAAAACGGTGCTTCTAGAATAAGTTGTTTGGGGTGATTCCTACTGGCTACAAATGTGGCGAATGTAGTCCCCAGCGATCTGCCATAGACCGTGATCTGATCTTCCGGAAAATGCTTCTTTGCTTCGTTGTAAATTTTTTGGGCGTCTAAGTAGAAGTCGGTTTCATCAATACTTCCCGTACTTTTTCCGTAGGAACGGTAATCATACACCATGACATCGTATCCGTAGGCTATATAATCTTGCATCACACGCCCCCATCGTGACAGGTCACCGGCGTTTCCGTGGTAATACACCAAGATTCCTTTGGGATTTTCTGTTTTGAAATGAAGAGCATTGATCACCGCACCTTCTTCGGCTTGAAGAAACAACTCATCAAATTCCGTTGAAAAACGATATTGGAAATCTTCCGGTAAGCGATCGGGTAGAAATAACATCTTTTCTTGAGACACATATAAAAATGCGACCAAGAGAATATAAAAACACAACAGGCCAATAAGCGTTCTTCTTAAATACTTCATGTAGGGTCTGAAATCGATTTTTTAGGGTGACTGGTAGTATTCAAATCGATATCTGCTTTTTTATAATGAATGATATCATTGAGAATATGATGATACGATTCAAAAGTATTCAAATTTTTATGTCCGCCTCCCACTACAGGCCATAAACGTGTCGCCTTAGGTCGAATTTTAGACAGTTTAACACTACTCTTAAAAGGTATAAGTCCGTCTTGCGTCCCGTGGATAATATGAATGGGACAACTCACTTCCTTGATCCATTTATAGGTTGGCATCGGAAATTTAATGATGAGCGACAACGGCATAAAAGGAATATAGCGCGTCGCCACTTGGGTTAGGCTATAATAAGGCGCATCTAGAATAAGCATTTTAGGATGATTCATGGAGGCTAGCTTGGTCGCAAAACCGGACCCCAAGGAACGCCCGTATAGAATTATATAAGATTGCGAAACGCGTTCTCTAATTTTATTATACACATACTGAAGATCAGCTGCAATATTTTGCTGTGTGCGCCTTCCGGTGCTCTTTCCGAAGCCACGATAATCTACCATGATCACATCGTACTGATGGCGTGTAAAATCGACAGCAAACTTCCCCCAACCACGAATGCTTTTAGAGTTTCCCTTCAGATAGAGCACCACCCCTTTAGGGTTTTCCGTCTTAAAATGGAGTCCGTTGATCGTCGCACCATCTTTTGTGGTCAAATTGTACTCGTCCACAACTTGATTTTCATAGATAAATTGATAGGAAGGTGGTAGTTTTTCGGGCTTAAAAAAGAAATAATCTTGCAAATAATACAGCAGGATACTTACGATTACGTAGATCACCAACACCCAAAGTACGATATGCAAAAAAACGATCATGTAACGAAGGTACTAAAAAAGACAAGTTGCCGAAGGAATGAATAGCGCTTAGTTTTCAGAAGAAAAAGCAATGAATCGATCAATTTTAAGGGTTTTTATCATAAATAGTGTTAAACAACAAAAAGTTTAGCAGAGTATTATTAGGGCCTTATCGGTTTTTAACAGCATCACGAAGTACATTTGTTCTAGTAATAATCGAAAAACCTAAAACCGAGAATTATGAAAAAGATATTGATTGTTTTTGCACTGGCTGCCTTTACAGGAGTATACGCGCAAGAAACGAATAAAAACGAAAATAAGACCACAGTAACAACGCAAACAAAAACACGTGTTACTGACAACAGTGGTGTAAATGTAACCACTAAAGAAACTAAAAAAACCGCAACGCAGGAATTAGCGTTACGCGGATTTGACGGAACGCATAATTTCAACACTATTATGACGCCTACGAATGTGAATACGGACGTAGATTATAATTATGATGGTGCTACGTACCGTTTTCAACCAGCCGATACCGGATATACTATCATGACCGGTGAAAATGGAGAAACTACATATGCTCGTATTCGTCCATCCTCACAACGCGGATACTATATCGTAACTCAAGAAGGAAATAATTCTTTCGGATACTTTAACAGTGATGGTGATTTTGTAGTGGAAAGCTACGATCCCGATAACGACGGAGTAATGAACTACGTTTATAAGATTGAGTATGACGATCTGAAGATGAAAAAGGAGAAAATGAAAAAGGATAAAATGGAGAAATAATCTCTTTTATCTGAAACAAAAAAAGCGAGACCAATGGTCTCGCTTTTTTTATGGATTCAATATTTATTCGTGATGCATAAAAGCTTGCTTTTGAAGTAGTGTCTCTTCACTCTCTACATGATCATCATCAGGAACACAACAATCTACCGGACATACTGCCGCACATTGTGGCTCTTCATGAAACCCTTTGCATTCGGTGCACTTATCAGGAACAATATAATAGATCTCGTCACTAACCGGCTCTTGCGCCTCATTGGCATCTGCCGCCTTTCCATTCGGTAAGACGATATTTCCATTTAAGTCGGTACCATCAGCATAACGCCAATCATCTGCTCCTTCATAAATTGCGGTATTCGGACACTCAGGTTCACAGGCACCACAATTAATACATTCATCTGTTATTACAATAGCCATAGCATTTCTTTTTCTAACTTTGCGCAAATTTAATGCCTAGAAAGGGCAACTCCAAACGATATGTCATTAGAACAGCGAATTACTGCATTTAGTACCCTAGGAAGGTTTTTAAGTCAGTTTTCTTCGGAAACACCACAAAAAATAGACGATCTTCCGAAAAACAACCTATTCTTTGACGGGATGTCTGAAGCATTACTTCGCGCACAGCAACAGAACGCTTGGTTTACCCTCCCTCATCTCCGATTAACCCTCCAGCATTGGTCGGATGCACTTTCTGAAGAGAATCTTAAAAAATGGCTCGCTTCGTATGAAATACATTCACCGGAAAACCAGAAGACCATTGGCATTGTTATGGCCGGAAATATTCCCTTAGTGGGGTTTCACGACCTACTTTGCGTTG
The DNA here is from genome assembly GCA_002379985.1 of Flavobacteriaceae bacterium UBA4166. Taxonomy (GTDB): domain Bacteria; phylum Bacteroidota; class Bacteroidia; order Flavobacteriales; family Flavobacteriaceae; genus DFVG01. The sequence goes on along the minus strand of DFVG01000007.1, from coordinate 19,742 downwards.
TGCTTTGTGGTCACAAGGTGCAGGCCAAACTTTCTTCCAACGATACGGTGTTACTACCTTTTCTTGCTTCGTATCTAGAAGCCATTGCGCCACAACTGAAAGGCTGCATTCAGTTTACAGAAGATCGTTTAGAAGATTTTGATGCTGTGATCGCCACGGGCAGCAATAACACGGCGCGGTATTTCGAGCAGTACTTCGGAAAATACCCAAATATCATTCGGAAGAATAGAAACGGAGTTGCTGTACTCACCGGAACGGAAACCCACGAAGAATTATTAGGGCTTTCCGAAGACATTTTCAGGTATTTTGGTTTGGGATGTCGCAATGTTTCAAAACTATATGTTCCAAAGGGATATTCCTTTGATGCCTTTTTCAATGCCATGTACGAACAACGCGACGTCATCAATCATCACAAATACATTAATAACTACGATTATAACAAAGCGGTGTATCTTATGGGCGAACTCTCATTACTAGACAACGAGTTCATGCTATTGAAAAAAGATTCCGCTATGGCCTCCCCTATTTCGGTGGTTTTTTATGAATATTATGAGGACCTCGCTTCGGCGGAAGCGATACTTAAGGAACAAGAAGAAAATATTCAAGTGTTGGTAGGTAATTCGGTGCCCTTCGAAACAGTTCCGCTAGGAAAAGCACAAGAACCCAACCTTTGGGATTACGCAGATGGTGTAGATACCGTAAATTTCTTACTGAATCTCTCTTAAAATTTACGGGTTTCACAAATAAACAGGCCTGCTTTTGAACATTTTCAAAACACAGGTCATTGTTGACATTGTCTTAATAATTTATTGATTTTTTAATCTTTACCTTTTTCAGAATTGCAATCTTTGTAGTTCCTAAGAAAGTAACCATGAAAAAACATAATTTTAGTGCCGGTCCTTGTATTTTACCCGCCGAGGTATTTCAAAAAGCAGCCGATGCCGTTCTCAATTTTCAAGGAATCGATCTGTCGATCTTGGAAATTTCTCACCGTAGTGCCGAGTTTGTCGCGGTCATGGAAGAAGCACAACACTTGGCATTGTCCCTTTTAGGGCTCTCTGACAAAGGATACAAAGCACTGTTTCTTCAGGGAGGTGCCAGCACGCAATTCTTAATGGCAGCGTACAACCTGCTTGAGAACAAAGCGGGCTACATTAACACCGGAACTTGGTCTACCAAGGCGATCAAAGAGGCTAAATTATTTGGCGAGGTCGTTGAAATTGCATCTTCAAAAGATCAGAACTTCAATTATATTCCCAAAGATTTCAGCGTACCTTCAGGCTTAGATTACGTACACTGTACCAGTAACAATACCATCTTCGGAACACAACTAAAAGAATTTCCTACTTCCGAAGCACCGCTCGTCTGCGATATGAGTAGTGATATTTTTTCTCGTGCCTTGGACTTTTCGAAATTCGGACTCATCTATGCCGGCGCTCAAAAAAATATGGGACCTGCCGGGGCTACCTTAGTAATTATAAAAGAATCTATCTTAGGGAAGGTAAGTCGAAGTATTCCTTCTATGTTAGACTATTCGGTACATACCGGCAAAGAGAGCATGTTCAACACGCCACCAGTATTTTCAGTCTACGTTTCACTCCTTACGCTTCAATGGTTGCAAAACAAAGGAGGAATTTCAGCCATTGAAAAAGCAAATACTGAGAAAGCCGAGCTTATCTATTCAGAAATTGATCGAAATCCGCTTTTTACCGGATTTGTTGCCAATAAAGAAGACCGATCAAACATGAATGCAACCTTCACCTTAACGGATGCTTCGCTGCAATCAACCTTTGATGGTCTTTGGAAAGAGGCCGGTATCAACGGACTCAACGGGCATCGAAGTGTCGGTGGTTATCGCGCTTCCATGTACAATGCGCTTCCAAAGGAAAGTGTACAAGTATTGGTGGAGGCTATGCAACAATTAGAAAAACAAGCATAAAAATAAATTATGAAAGTACTTGCTAACGACGGAATCTCTCAAAGTGGAATTGACGCTTTAGAACAAGCTGGCTTTGAGGTATTAACCGTAAAAGTCGCTCAAGAACAACTACAATCCTATATCAACGAGAACAACGTAACCGTACTCTTGGTGCGAAGCGCAACTCAAGTTCGGAAAGATCTTATTGACAATTGTCCCTCGCTAAAGGTTATTGGTCGTGGCGGTGTAGGCATGGATAATATCGATGTACAATACGCTCGCGATAAAGGGCTAAAAGTGATCAATACGCCTGCGGCTTCGTCGGCCTCAGTGGCAGAATTGGTGTTTGCGCATTTGTTTGGAGGCGTTCGCTATTTATACGATGCCAACCGAAATATGCCGTTAGAAGGTGAAAGCAGTTTCAAACAACTAAAGAAAAATTACGCAGCGGGAAGAGAGCTTCGCGGAAAGACATTAGGAATTATCGGACTTGGGCGTATTGGACAAGAAGTAGCGAAGATTGCCATAGGCTGTGGAATGAAGGTTATCGCTGCCGATAATTATGTGGAAGAAGCGACCGTTACCCTAGATTTTTTTGATGGACAGACAGCCGAATTTAAGCTGAAAGCACAAGACATGAGTTCCGTATTAAAGGAAAGTGATTTTGTTACGCTACACGTGCCGGCGCAGAAGGAATATGTCATTGGAAAAAAAGAACTGAAGCAAATGAAAAACACAGCGGGCTTAATCAATGCCGCTCGTGGTGGTGTGGTTGATGAAGTGGCGCTTATTGATGCATTAGAGTCGGGAACCCTTGCTTTTGCTGCGCTAGATGTATTTGAAAACGAACCTACTCCAGCGATCAAGGTCTTAATGAACGGCAAGCTGTCTTTGAGTCCGCATATCGGTGCCGCTACCCTAGAAGCGCAAGACCGCATAGGAACAGAACTGGCAGAACAAATTATTTCAATTTTAAAATAATTGACGTAACTTTCCATAGAAGAACCTAAAAAACAACACATTATGGCTGGAATATTAGATTTATTAACGGGTGACACGGGGCAAAAGATCCTTCAAGGGGTAAGTCGTGAAACCAATCAACCGGAAGACAAAACCGCTTCTGTGGTGACTATGGCATTACCATTACTTATGGGAGCCATGAAACGGAATGCACAAACCCCACAAGGAGCCGCAGGTCTTATGGGCGCTCTTAACAATAAACACGACGGAAGTATTTTAGATAATCTAGGCGGCCTCTTTGATGGGGGTGTTAATGATGATATTAAAGTAGATGGCTTGGGAATTTTAGGGCACGTATTAGGAGGATCTCAAGACAATGTGGTTGGGGCCATTTCTAAAAAATCGGGCTTAGATTCTAACTCGGTAATGAACATCTTACAAGTCTTAGCGCCAATCGCTCTAGGCTATCTAGGAAAACAGAAGCGCCAGCAAAATGTTGCTTCAGACAGTGGTATAGAGAGCTTACTTGGCGGTATGTTAGGGGGCGGAAAAAAACAGCAACGCAAACAGCAATCTCTTATAGAATCGCTTCTAGATGGAGATAATGACGGTAGTGTGGTAGACGATATTGCCGGAATGGTGTTGAGCGGTAATAAGAAAAAAGGCGGCCTTGGCGGTATGTTGGGTGGTCTCTTCGGAAACTAAAAAAAACCGTATCTCAATATACAACGCTCCAAATTTGGAGCGTTTTTTGTTAAGAATCGTTAAAAGAATGTCTTCCCATAACCGTTTTTGTATTTTTGACAGTTGATGCTATGAAATATATTGTACCCATACTCTTATTGATTATTGCTGTTGCCAGTTGCGACAGTACAAAGTCTACCATGAGCGATAATGGCAATGAGGTAGCGCAAGAGGGCGATACCGTTCGCATTGCGAACGACAGTTTAGAATACGAAATTATAATCATTGAACCCGGCTTCAACAGTTGGCTTGTAACTCAGTTTCCGGAAGATTACTACGGAATTGCTTTTCTGGAGAATAAGAACATTTTTTATGTGAATGAATACAATCGGCGTGTGTTGAACGGGCAGTATTCTAAAGAGCTCTACCCACAATTGATCAATTATGAAGCCAATGTTCGCTACGGAAAAGAAGTGAATTATCTCTTGTATAATTACTTTCAATATTTCGAAAAAAAATACAATCAAAGACTGCGTTGAAAAAGCTAAAGGAACGTTGGAATATTACTTCGAATTGGCAACTAACAGTAATCTTGATTGTTTTTGCCATTACCGGAAGCACGTCGGCTAAATTTGCAGCACCGCTCACGGAAATAGTGGGTATAGAAAGAGAAATGGGTGCTTGGATCTACTGGCCGGTACGGATCTTGATCATCTTTCCAATTTATCAAGTGCTCTTGGTTTTTTTTGGATGGCTTTTTGGTGAATACACATTTTTTTGGAACTTTGAAAAAAAGATGCTGCGCAGCATGAAACTTGGATTTTTAATACCTAAATGAATCGACTAACCTACATAAGTATTCATGTTATCCTTCCTGCGTTTCTCGCGGCAGCACTGCTGTTTCCTACGTCGATTCAGTTTTCACACCTGTTTGCCGACCATGAGCATAAAGAATGTGGTGACGTAAGCACCCACTTGCACGAACAAAAAGTCCATTGCGATATTGATCTCTTTCATTTTTCGCAATTTTATGACGGACTCGCAGCTACCTTCAACTCATTGACACCTGCGACGCACGTCACAAATTATTTTCAGTATACACTTCAACATGACCTTGAAAATACGCATAGCATTTATTTGCGGGGTCCTCCGGAGGTTGTTATCTAACGATATAACAATTTTATAACCTCCAAAGCCAATTCAATGCGCTTTATATGTATGCTTTCCCTGATGCTTTCAGGGTATTGGGCCATGGCTCAAACTTGTGATTACACCTTAAACGGAACCGTTATTGACCTTCACGACGGGTCTCCCCTATCGGGAGCCACCGTGATTGTGGCCGGTACCGAAGAGGCTGTGCTTACTGATCTTGACGGAACGTTTTCATTTGAAACGCTATGTGAAGAAACATATTCACTTCAAATTTCACATCCGGAATGTGCTACCAGAGGGTTTTCAGTGCGAATGACTGGCAACACAGAACGTACGTTTCGTTTAGAGCATCATTTGGAATCGCTTGATGAAGTGATGGTTACCGCGCGTGTATATCGAACCAAAGTAGAGACCTTGGCTGAAAATACGATCGAGCTGGAAACCATTGAAGGTCAAAGTAATGCTTCTCTTGGAGATGTATTAAATACGTTGAGTGGTGTATCCACCTTAACCACAGGGAATGCTGTTGTAAAGCCGGTCATTAATGGCTTACATAGCAGCCGAGTCACGATCATCAACAACGGCGTTCGCATGGAGGACCAAGAATGGGGTGCCGAGCATGCGCCGAATATTGACGTGAATACCGCAAACAGCATCAGCGTTCTTAAAGGGGCTTCTGCATTGCAGTACAGCGGAGATGCTATTGGCGGAATTGTTATTTCAGAACCCAAGGCGATGCCCATCAAAGATTCGCTCTTCGGAAAAACCATTGCAAGCTTTTCCAGTAACGGAAGAGGCGGAAGTCTCACCTCTCAACTTACCAAATCGAGTGGAGACGGTTGGTTCGCTTCGCTTCAAGGGTCGTTGAAACGGTATGGCGATTTTGAAGCACCCGATTATGTGTTGAGCAATACAGGATTGTCTGAACAAGCCGTTTCATTTCGTGGAGGGTTGAACAAGATAAGTTACGGTTTGGAAGGGTATTACTCTTTCTTTGCTAGTAAATTAGGAATCTTACGTGCTTCACATTTAGGTGGTGCATCCGATCAGGTTACGGCCATCGAAAGTGACGTACCACAGATCATCGAACCGTTCACCTATGAAATTGATCGGCCTAGACAAGAGGTGACACATCATACCGCGCGTTTGTCTGGTTTTAAACAATTGGAAGGCTTCGGAAAGATTGACGCACAGTATAATTTTCAATACAATCAACGATTTGAATTTGACATCCGCAGAGGTGATGATGCCAATAAACCTTCCGTAGATCTTCAACTCACCACACATAGAGCAGATGTGAACATGCTTTGGAATGAGCCGCAAGACATGTCAGTCAAGGCAGGGATTACGGGAATGTGGCAAAATAATTTTGCGGATCCAAATACGGGCGTGCGCCGTTTAATTCCTGACTATGATGAATATAATCTGGGAGTGTATGCCATTGGAGAGTATGAAGCGAGTACGCAATGGACGTTCGAATTAGGAGGCAGATTTGACTATACCTTTATGGATGTCGATAAATTCTACCGCACCTCATTTTGGGAAGCAAGAGGCTACGATGAAGAGTTTCCGGACTTGGTTGTGGGCGAATTTGGAAACCAAATTCTCACAAATCCGCAGTTGACCTTCAACAATGTTTCGGCTACCGCCGGAGCTGCCTATCGCATCGGAAACGGAATGAGCTTGTTAGCCAACTATGCGTTTGCATCGCGAGCACCAAATCCTTCAGAATTGTTTAGCGAAGGACTGCATCATTCGGCTTCTCGTATTGAGCTGGGAGACTTGAGATTTAATTCAGAACAAGCACAAAAGATTACACTAACGTTCCAACGTACTGCAGGTAGGCTTACTTTTTCTGTAAACCCGTACGCGAATTTTATCGAAGATTTTATTCTTATCGAACCTACCGGAATTCAGCAAACCCTTCGTGGAAACTTTCAAGTATGGGAATATCGGCAAACGGCGGCGAGATTGTTAGGATTGGACTTAGATGCACAAGTAGCGGTTTCCAATTGGCTTGACTATCAATTTCAATTCTCATTAGTGAAAGGAACCGATACCGATCTTGATCGGCCGCTTATCAATATGCCTCCCGCTCGCTTGAGAAACGGATTGTCTGGTTCTTTTCTGAAGAATAATAAGCTAAGATTAGGGCTTCAGAGCGAATATGTATTTCGCCAAAATGAATTCCCCAATAATAACTTTGAAGTGTTTTTACCGGAACAAGAAAGCAATGTTCTGGTGGATATCAGCACGCCTCCCGACGCCTATCATTTGATCCATTTTAACGGAAGCTATGCGTTTTCGATGGGTGCGGGAACTACCGGCGAGGTAGGTTTGGACGTGACTAATTTATTCAACACAGAATACCGTGACTATTTAAATCGGCTTCGATATTACGCCGATGATCAAGGAAGGAATGTGCTTCTTTCCTTAAAAATCAATTATTAATTTAAACATTAGACAACTATGAAACTTTTCAAATATGCATGTATTTTTTCCATCGTGATACTAGGCTTTACAAGCTGCAGTAATAACGATGATGATGCCACTCCACAAGTGGTTAATGAAGAAGAAATTATTACAACCTTAAATGTGAGTCTGACGGCAGAAGGTAGCTTTGTGATGCTTACCTCTAGAGATTTAGATGGTGATGGTCCCAATCCACCGGAAGTAACCGTTTCCGGAAACCTACTTGCCAACACTACCTATGTAGGAATTCTTGAAGTACTTAATGAAACTGAAGATCCTGCAGAGGACATTACGCTAGAGGTTCTGGAAGAAGACGAAGAGCACCAGTTCTTCCATTTAGTCGGAGGCGGCCTAAACGCAACAACATCCTATGGCGACTTTGACGATAATGGAAATCCATTAGGAGTGAATTTCGCACTAGATACAGGAGATGCCAGTTCAGGCACGCTAACGATCGTCTTACGACACGAACCCAATAAGCCCAATGACGGAACCTTGGAAGATGCCGGAGGTGAAACCGACATTCGTGCTGACTTCAATATTACTATTGAATAAGTTGGATGGGTATAAAAAAAGCCGCTCAAATGAGCGGCTTTTTTTATTCATAATATCGTTTAATCGTTTACCTCTACTTCGATGGTCTGCGGAACCGGTTGTTCCTTTCGGTTCCATACAAACGTATACAACCACATCAGTGTAAATGTTGGGATAATGTCTGAAACGGGTAAGATCTCCTCTATAAACACAAGAATAGAAGCTATTTTTCCCTTCTCGCCCTTGTACATTTTCTGCATTTCGCGTGCTGCAAAAGGCGCCCAGATGAGATCTAAAAACGGACCGATAACCGGAATACCCATCGTTACCATACCGATGGCATCGTACAGTAATCCGCGACCTAATAATTTATATTTAGTATGTGTCATGTTGCAAAGATTTAGTTACATGATATACAACGCAATAAACTTGCCAAAAATTATGATAGATTACTGCTGATCAGTTTTAAAAATTCATTTCGCGTTTCCTGCTTTTCAAATTGTCCTCTAAATCCAGAAGTAGTTGTCACACTATTTTGCTTCTGTACCCCTCGCATCATCATACACATATGAGCAGCTTCTATGACCACGGCCACTCCCTGCGGCTTCAGCGTATCATTGATACATTCCAAAATATCGTGGGTTAAACGCTCCTGTACTTGGAGTCGGCGTGCAAACACATCCACTACCCTGGGCAACTTGCTTAAGCCCACAATGTGCCCGTCGGGAATATATGCAATATGTGCTTTTCCGAAGAAAGGAAGCATGTGATGCTCACAGAGCGAATACAACTCGATATCCTTCACCACGACCATATCGTGATAATTTTCAGCGAACATGGCTTTTTTGAGAATCGCCGGCGCATCTTGCTCGTAACCTGAGGTTAAGAACTGCATAGCCTTTGCCGCGCGCTCTGGGGTTTTTAGAAGTCCTTCGCGGGTTACATCTTCTCCAACATGTTGGATCACATCTTTAAAGGAATGAATAAGTATATTGAGGTTTTCTTCGGAATTCATATACGAAAATTGGATTAATGGGTTGTGTCTTTCAACGATTCATTAAAATACTGTGACAATTTTTTCAGCTTCGGATTAATAATGACCTGACAATACGGCTGCTGTGTGTGTTGATTGTAGAAATTTTGATGATCTTCTTCGGCTTTGTAAAATACATCTAGTGGCGTCACTTCGGTAACAATGGGTTGGTTGAACACCTGTTCTTTCTCCAGGAATTCAATATACTGTTCTGCCACCTCTCGTTGTGCTTCAGAAGTATAAAAAATACCACTTCGGTATTGTGTTCCCACATCATTTCCTTGTCGGTTTAAGGTGGTAGGATCGTGCGTTGCGAAGAAAATTTCAAGGAGTTTACGCACACCCACCTTATTTGCATCATAGGTTACTTGAACGCCTTCAGCATGACCGGTTCGGCCGGTACAAATCTCTCGATACGCCGGATTTTTGATCGTACCTCCGGTAAATCCCGAAACTACTTCCAAAACTCCTTCAACCTTTTGAAAAACAGCTTCCGTGCACCAAAAGCAACCGGAAGCCAAAACAATTTGTTGTATTTGTTCTGCCATATCTTAAACAAAATTACAACTTAAAAGACCAGAGAGAACGTTGGGGTTTCTTTTTTAACTTTTCATTAATAGTTACACAGGGATGATATGCTAGTTTTGTTTCTTCATTGTTTGAGGCACCCTTAATTAGTAATTCATGAACTATAGAAAACTAACTACCATTTTGGTAGCGTTCTTCTCTTGTATCCCTTTTTTATTTTCACAACAAAAGACTTTGCATGCCCAGCGTATCAGTACTGCACCTGTTATTGATGGATCACTGAATGACGTGGTTTGGCAAAATATAACTGCCAGTGGAAATTTCCATGTCTATCAACCCGGAAACGACCTGATAATTCCCGAAGAATACCTGTCGGAAGTCAAAATGGCCTACGATAACGAAGCCGTGTACATTGCAGCCTACCTCTATCACCCCAACCCCGAGTCCATCCCTTCACAATTTGCTCAACGCGATGATCTCAACGCACAAGCCGATCAATTTGCAGTAGCCCTCAACACTTACAATGACGGAATCAATGAAACGCGTTTTTATGTTACCAGTGCAGGCACTATAGGCGATTCTAGGGTTTCCTTGGGAAATCAAGATTTTCGTTATGATGTAGTGTTCCAATGCCGTGTCACCAAAGATGCCAACGGTTGGTATGCTGAATATAAAATTCCCTATCACGCCTTACGTTTTCCTGAAGCGAATATCCAGAATTGGAGTATCAATTTTTACCGACGCTTAACGCTTCGTAATGAAACACATACCTGGAACTTCATTCCCAATGGAGAAGGTCGGGAAACGCAATACAACGGCCCTGTTACGGGAGTACGGGATATTGAACCTCCTACCCGACTCAGCTTGTTTCCTTTTGTACAGGGAACACTTTCCACATTTGACAGTGACGTGGAAGCCGAAGCCAGTGCCGGGATGGATATTAAATACGGATTGAGCGATAGCTTTACGTTAGATGCTACGTTGATTCCGGATTTTGGACAAGTAGCCTTTGATCCGGTACGTCTTAATTTGGGCCCTTTTGAACAAACCTTTGGAGAAAACCGTCAATTTTTCCGTGAGGGAATTGAGCTTTTCAATCGCGGAGGAATCTTTTTTTCAAGACGAATTGGGGGCGCGCCTTCGACCGAAGCAGAAACGTTCGAGAATGAAATTATCGCAGAAGCGCCTGCCAAGGTAAATCTCTTGAATGCCTTGAAAGTTTCGGGTAGAACGCAGCAAAATCTAGGGGTAGGTTTTTTAAATTCAGTAACCGAAAAAACCTTTGCAACTGTTCAGGATACCCTAACCGGTGTACAACGCACCGTTTTGGTAGAGCCGCTTTCCAACTACAATGTCGTGGTGCTCGATCAACAGTTCAATGACAATTCTACATTATCTTTGGTCAATACTAACGTCACACGAAACGGTTCGTTTCGCGATGCCAATGTTTCGGCCTTATCCTTCAATGTAACCGACAAGAATAACACCATTCGAACGGCAGGACGTGCTATTTTTAGTAATGTTCATGAAAAAGCAGGATGGCGATCAGGATTTCGTTCAGAATTAGATATCATTAATATCAAAGGGAACTTTCGATATCGCGTGGGGCATGATTTCGCAAATACGACTTATGATATCAACGATCTAGGCGTTAATTTTACCAACAATTACAATAACGTTGTCGTGGGGGCTTCGTACCAGATCTTTGAACCCACCAACACCTTCAACAACTACCGCATCGAAGCTACGGCCCGACATCGTCGCCTATATCAACCCAGTTTACAAACCGAAAATGAGTTCAACATCAATACGTTCTTTGTAACCACAGAGCGATTTGCATTTGGAAGCAATACCAATGTTAACAGTAAAAAGCAGGATTATTTTGAACCACGAGTCCCAGGAAAATTTGTGACCTTTCACCAAAATATTGGTGGCAATGCTTGGGTTTCTTCAGACTATCGAAAAAAATTCGCGTATGATCTGGGCATCAATTACCGAAGTTTTTTAGAGGATCCGCAGCGAAACTTTGGCTTTAACGTATCCCCGCGCTATCGCTTTTCTAATCGGTTTTTAGTGATTCTTTCAGCTGACTTTTTCCAGCGGAAAGATAATTTTGGGTACATAGACAACACAGACACCGATGTGTTTTTTGGACAACGCGATATTACCAACCTTGAGAACACGCTCACCGCGAGTTATAATTTTGACCCCTTGAAGGCTATCGACTTGAGGTTTCGAAATTTTTGGAGTACGGCGGATTATGGCGTAGATCGCTTTTTTAAATTGAACGATAACGGAAGCAGAACACTTGTTGCGTACGATACTTCAGAAAATGACCCAAATCGAAATTTCAATATTTGGAATCTGGATGTACGCTTTCGGTGGCGTTTTGCGCCTGGAAGTGAAGCTTCTTTGCTATATCGCAATCAACTGTTCAATCAAAATGAAGCCGCTACCCTTTCGTATACCGAAAGTTTAGACCAACTTTTTGCGCAACCGCAATTGCATTCTCTCTCGCTGCGAATTACGTATTTCGTGGATTATAATTCGCTCGTGCAGCTCACGAAAAAAAATTCTTAATTCAGAAAAGAAAATAGTACTTTCAACCCAATGATCAAAGCGAGCAATATTCACAAACATTACGATGATCTTCACGTGTTGAAAGGTGTTGATCTTCATATTAAAGCGGGAGAGATTGTTTCTATCGTAGGCGCTTCCGGTGCGGGAAAAACCACCCTGCTACAGATTTTAGGTACTTTGGACAAGGCCGATATTCATTCGGGTTCATTACAAATTAACGATACCGATATTGCAAGTTTGAATCGGAAGCAATTAGCAAAATTTCGAAATCAATCCTTAGGATTTATCTTTCAGTTTCATCAATTACTTCCGGAATTCAATGCCTTGGAGAACATTTGCATTCCGGCTTTTATTAAAAACACGCCCAGATCGGAAGCCGAAAAAAGAGCAAAAGAGCTGTTGCATTTCTTAGGGCTATCACAACGAGAACATCACAAGCCCAATGCGTTGAGTGGCGGAGAACAGCAGCGTGTGGCCGTGGCAAGAGCATTGATAAACAATCCTGCGATCATCTTAGCCGATGAACCCAGTGGAAATTTAGATACCGAAAGTGCCGAAAACCTACACCATCTCTTCTTTAAATTACGCGATGAATTTGGCCAAACGTTCGTCATCGTGACCCATAACGAAGAACTTGCCACCATGGCCGACCGGAAGCTGGAGATGCAAGACGGCGTGATTTTATCCTAACGAAGGCGTTTGAAAACATCTGATCTCAAAGCATTTTTAGAAGAAAAAGTGGTGCGTTACAACCACCCGAAATTCATTGCAACAGACCCTATTCAAATTCCGCATCGCTTTCAACAAAAAGAAGCAGTAGAGATAGCCGGGTTCTTAACGGCAACCATTGCATGGGGCAATCGGAAAAGTATCATTACTAATGCAGAAAAAATGATGCAACGTATGGGAAATGATCCCTATGATTTTGTCATGCAGTATGATGCTTCTCAATCGCATCACTTGGAGGGATTTGTTCATCGAACGTTCAACAGCATAGACCTAGATTATTTCATAAAAGCCCTGCAACGCATCTATCGTGATCATGAAGGTATGGAAGCTGTCTTTGCGCGTTATGCCACGACCCATTCGGTGCAACCTGCAATTCATGAATTCAAGAAATTATTTTTTGCGGTTCCGCATCCTTCACGCACTCAAAAACACATCAGTGATCCCGCAAAGAATTCGGCTGCCAAACGCATCAACATGTTCTTGCGTTGGATGGTGCGTAATGATGCGGCTGGAGTCGATTTCGGGATTTGGAAAGAACTCTCTCCTTCCCAATTAAGTTGTCCGTTAGATGTTCATTCGGGAAACATTGCTCGAAAGCTTAAGCTGTTAAAACGGAAACAGAACGATGGCAAAGCGGTGGTAGAATTAGATGCTGCCCTGCGGAAATTCGACCCGAAAGATCCCGTGAAGTACGATTTTGCACTCTTTGGATTAGGAGCGATGGAAGATTTTTAACGGCAGAAATGTGATCGTATTTTCGTTTCAAATGATTCCCATTTTATATCTTTGAGCAATATTCGAGTCCATGCAGTTTCAACACCCTGAAGTCCTTTACGCCCTTTTTCTGCTGCTCATCCCAATTTTTATTCACCTGTTTCAATTGCGCCGTTTTCAAAAGGTAGCATTTACTAATGTCGCGTTTCTGAAAAAGGCTACACTACAAACACGAAAAAGCTCTCAACTTAAAAAGTGGTTAGTGCTGTGCACCCGCCTTCTGGCGTTAACATGTTTGATCGTCGCATTTGCGCAACCCTTCAGTACCAACGAAGCAGATACCGGGAAACCTCAAGAGGTCGTGCTGTATCTAGATAATTCACATAGCATGCAAGCAAGAGGCAGCAACGGACCGCTACTAGAACGTAGCTTACAAGAATTGTACGATGCTGATCTTGACGGCGAGACCATAAGTTATTTTACCAACGATAAAGAATACCGAGACCTCTCTTTAAATGATTTTAAACGACAAATCCTGTTGACGCCCTACAGCAATTCACAGTTAAGTGCTGCCACTGTGCTTCGGAAGGCAGAACAATGGTTCTCAAACAACGCAGGTACCGATAAAAAGCTGTTGTATATCTCCGATTTTCAATCGCCTGCAGCGTGGCCAGAGGTGCCTAACGATATTTCGATATTAGCTTCGGAAGTACGACCTGTCAATCCTTCTAATATCAGTATCGATTCGCTGCGCGTCGTTTCTAGGAACGCAGACGCTATGGACTTAGAGGTTTGGGTGACAGCTCAAGGTGTGGCAGAACGCGAGATTCCCGTATCGCTTTTTAGAGCGGATGTTCTCGCCGCAAAATCTTCGGTTCGCTTTGAGGCTTCAGGACAGCAAAAAGTGGCGTTCTCCCTCGAAAATCCCAGTGCCTTTCGTGGTCGCATTGAAGTAAATGACACAGAGGTTCCCTTTGATAATCAGTTTTATTTCAACACCAACGCTTCCGAAGCCATCAAAGTAATGACCATCAATGGCGAAGATGCTACTTTCTTGCAACGCCTTTTTCAGCAGGAAGAATTCGATTATGTACAACAATCATTGGAATCATTAAATTACGATGCGATCTCCTCGCAGCATTTCATTGTGTTAAATCAGTTGGAAACGATCCCCAACGCCTTGCAAAATGCGTTGAATGCATTTATGGAAAATGGAGGGAGTCTATTGATCATTCCTTCGGAAACGGCAGACACCAACTCCTACAATGCACTCTTAAGCAGGTTTGGATTGGGAAGTCTTGGAGAAGAGACCACAACAGAAAAGCAAGTTACCAACATTTCTTTCGCGCACCCGCTGTATGCAGATGTGTTTGAAAAAGAAATCACGAACTTTCAATATCCCAAAGTACAATCCTATTATAAGGTACAATCTGCAGCCACTCCGGTGCTTCGGTTTGAAGATAGACAACCATTCCTGCTGCAACAAGGAACTGCTTATCTTCTTACTGCGGCTTTGACGGAGCGCAACTCGAATTTTACAAATTCTCCTTTAATTGTTCCTACCTTATACAATATGGCGCAACGAAGTTTGCCGCTTCCTACGCTTTCCTACACCATCGGAAAAACCAATTCCTTCGCCGTACCGGTGCAATTGATGCAAGATGAGATCGTGGCGCTTCAGGACAGCACTCTGCGATTTATTCCGCAGCAACAAACAAAAGCCAATACAGTACTCGTAACAACGACAGAACAACCCTCAAAACAAGGCACGTTTCAAGTCACTAAAGAACAAGAAGTGTTACAACGCGTAAGCTTTAATTACGACCGTGCTGAAAGTAGCTTGCGTTATGGTAATGCTACCGACTGGGACGGTGTGGAGGTATTTGATTCGGTAAGTGATTTATTAGGTGAATTAGCCGAAGCGAATGAAAAAAACCAATATTGGAAATGGTTTGCTATTTTTGCATTACTGTTTCTTCTATTAGAAATGTTGATCTTAAAATTCTATAAATGAAGATTGTATTAAAGTCGGCCACCATCATCGACCCCTCAAGCGCTCATCACGGCAAGAAAAGAGATATTCTTATTGAGAACGGGAAGATATCTAAGATCGGAAGTCGGCTCAAAGCTGAAAAAGCCAAAGAAGTAGCCCTTCCCGATCTTCATGTTTCTCAGGGCTGGTTTGATTCCGGTATTTCCGTGGGAGAACCCGGGTTTGAGGAACGGGAAACCTTAGAAAATGCTTTGAAAACCGCAGCCTACAGTGGGTTTTCCCATGTGGCGATCAACCCTAACAGCTTTCCGGTAAGCGATTCTAAATCACATTTAAAGTTTTTGTCCTCTAGAGCCGGCAATCATGCAGTGTCTGTCTATCCCATTGGTGCCTTAACCGTGGGAAGCAAAGGTGAAGACCTGGCGGAACTGTTCGACATGCAGCAAGAAGGTGCTGTGGCTTTCTACGATTACAAAAAGCCACTGGATAATGCCAATTTGCTAAAGATCGCCTTGCAATATGCTCAGAATTTTGACGGATTGGTGCTATCGTTTCCAATGAATCGTGCCATTGCCGGAAAGGGACTTGTCAACGAGGAAAAGAACAGTACGCTGTTGGGATTAAAAGGAATCCCGGCACTTTCCGAAGAACTTCAGATTGCTAGGGACCTTTCAATTTTAGAATACACCGGTGGAAAACTTCATATTCCAACGATCTCTACAAAAAAATCAGTAGCTCTGATTAAAGAAGCCAAGAAAAACGGACTTGACGTAAGCTGTAGTGTTTCTATCAATAACTTAATGCTTACGGACGAAGTCCTTCAAACCTTTGATTCACGCTACAAACTGCTTCCACCCTTGCGGACGCTAGAGGATACCAAAGCACTCATTAAGGGGTTAAAAGACGGAACAATTGACGGAGTGACCAGTGATCACGACCCCATGGACATTGAACATAAAAAAATAGAATTTGAGAATGCCTCCTTCGGAAGTATCGGACTCGAAAGTTGCTATGGGGCATTACAGAAGCTTGTTGGAACCGAATTGGCGGTCACGGCACTGACCCGTTTAAAGGATCGGTTTGGAGTTTCTGAAGCTAGTATAGAAGAAGGCAAGTTGACATCACTATCGCTTTTCAATCCAAATATCAACTACGAGTTTAATGCTGAAGCGATTCTTTCTACCTCAAAAAATGCAGCGCTTTTAGGTACGAAGCTACAGGGAAAAGCGTACGGTATCATTGCTAATAAAAAGATCACGCTTCATGAGTAATACGCCCGCCGGAAAGAACAAAGCTATCATTGCGTATCTCACTTTTGTGGGGATGTTGATCGCTTTTTTTATGAACAAAGAAGAAAAGCATGAATTTGCGACCTGGCACATAAAAAACATGTTCGGCTTAGTGGTTATCCTTTTTATCTCTTTGATGTTTCAACACTATGAGTTAGGCTTCTACATTTACTGGATTGCGGTGGCATTATGGTTTTTTTCGTTTTGCATGGCACTATTCAATAAAGAACAAGGGATTCCCTACTTGAGTGAAAAATTTCAAGATTGGTTTACCTTTTTCGATTAGTTCTCCTATCTTTAAGGAACTAAAAATCAAATACTAACCAAACTAAGGGTCACAAATGGAAGCACCAACACAAACACCTTCTGTAGAAGAAGGAAAAACCATCGCAATTATTTCGTACATCACGCTCATTGGACTGATCATCGCATTTGTGATGAACAATGAGAAGAAAAATGATTTTGCCGCGTATCACATTCGGCAAAGTTTAGGGCTTGTCCTACTCTATTTGGCCGTATGGGTATTGTTCTTTGTACTGGCCTTTCTGATCAACATTCCTTTTTTATCTACGGTTTTGTATCTCGGTCTTCTCGTGCTCTGGATTCTAGGGTTGTTGGCGGCCATTCAAGGAGAAAAGAAACCGGTTCCTATCGTTGGAGCACAATTTCAACAGTGGTTTAAGGGCATCGGATAGCCTTAAAATGCATACCTTTGTAACGCCGTATCAGTAGATGCGGCGTTATTTTTTAGTATGGAAAAGAAACAATTGTCCCTAGAACACAACTATCGCCCCGCAACAACAAATTCAGACTTGGCTCCTGCCATAATTATGTTACATGGCTACGGAAGCGATGAAAATGATCTGTTCTCGTTCGCAAGTGAGCTTCCCGAGGAATATGCTATTATTTCACTGAAGGCGCCACATGCATTGCAGCCTTACGGAAATGCTTGGTATGCCATTTATTTTGACGCTCCGGGCGGAAAGTTTAGTGATGACAAAGAAGCTATTTCTTCTAGAGATGCGGTGGTGAAGGTATTGAAAGAAATCTGTGAAAAATATCCCGTAGACCCCAAACAACTTACTTTATTAGGCTTTAGCCAGGGAACGATCTTAAGCTTCGCGATTGCGTTGAGTTATCCTGAATTGATAAAGAATGTCATCGGACTTAGTGGTTATATCAATCAAGATATTATAAAAGAAGGTTTTGAAAATAACGATTTCCGTCATTTGAACGTATATAGTTCTCATGGATCGGTAGATCAAGTGATCCCCGTTACCTGGGCCCGAAAGACCGAGCCTTTTTTGAAAGCCTTGAATATTCCCTGTACCTATTCTGAATTTCCGGTAGGTCACGGAGTCGCCCCACAAAATTTTTACGAATTCAAAGAGTGGTTAGCAAAACAGACTTAGCGGGGATAAAGTACAGAAGAAACTACGTCGATCTGTAATTGGTTATTTTCATCAAAAATATAGCTTAGTAGCATCTCGCCCCAATAAGTTCCATCGGTAAAATCGGCAATGATCCAACGATGGTTCAAAAAGAAAATGGTATTGATCTTCATAGCTCCTTCTAACCCTTCGTAAGGGATCAATGGGTTGTCTCCCGTCTGCCCGTTTTGTTCGTAAATGGCTTCGGCTACTTGCTGCTGCACCGCTTCGGCTTCAAAGCCAAGTCGCTCTAAATAATCCATCGCCATACCATTTCCCATTAAAGAAAACTCGGTAGCCTCAAAGAGTCTATCGTTCAGTTTGGAAATAGAGTCATCTGCTTTTTCAACCTGACTTCTCAAACTGGAAATACGATTTTCCTGTCGTTCAAAAATGGACTTTTCATTCATGTACTGAAATATGATAAACAGTACAGCGAAGAAAAATAAGTACATAAAAATTCGTGACTTCATTAGGAACATGTAATTGTTAGTCCGTCATAGGCCAAATGTACCCCTTTGGGTAATTTTTTCTCCATGGTTTCATGGAAGCCCATTAAGTGACTAATATGAGTAAAATAGGTTTGTTTTGGCTGTAACTTCTCAACAATTGCTAGTGCTTCGGACACGTTTAGGTGTGAGTAGTGAGGTTCTTCTCGAAGTGCACTGATGATCAATACATCCAGCCCTTCAAGCTTTTGCATTTCTTCTGCTGAAATTGTTTTCACATCTGTTAGATATGCTAAGTTATCGATACGAAACCCCATTACCGGAAGGGTTGCATGTAGTACCTCTATGGGAATGACTTCTTTTCCGTGAAGGGTAAAAGAGGTATCCTTATTGATGTTGATCTCAGTAATGGTGGGAGCACCGGGATATTTATCTTTAGTTTCAAAGATATATCCGAAACGATCATGGAGGGAGGCAAACACACGTTCGTGCGCGTAAAATGGAATATCGCCTTGTCGGAAGTAAAAAGGCCTGATATCATCTAATCCGGCCGTATGATCGCTATGTTCGTGGGTCAGCAGTACACCATTGATTTCATCACAACCCGCACGAAGCATTTGTTGGCGAAAATCAGGGCCGCAATCGATGACATAAGTGGCATCTTCCCATTCTAATAAAACAGATACACGAAGGCGCTGATCTTTGGGATCGGTGCTTTTACACACCGGATGATCGCTACCAATCACCGGAACTCCTTGCGAAGTTCCTGTCCCCAAAAATGTGAGCGTTACGGCTGATTTCATTAACACAAAAATAGCAGTATTTTTTTTGTTTGGCTAGTCGATTTGTTACCTTTGTTAAGCACCTTACATTCAATTATACACTATGCCCGAAACGCTATCAGGAGATAAGGAATTTGAAAATATCCCTTCCATAAAAAGCAAGGCGCTCCGTATTAATCTCAACGAGAATATTTACGGAACTTTTGCAGAAATTGGAGCCGGCCAAGAGACGGTTCGTAATTTCTTTCGAGCAGGAGGTGCTTCGGGTACCATCGCTAAGACTATTTCGGCCTACGATAAGGATTTTAGTGATGCGATCTATGGAGTTGAGGATGATCGCCGTTACGTGACCGAGTCCAGACTAAAAAAAATGCTGGCACACGAAACCAAACTAATCGAAGAGCGAATTTCCCGCGATAAACACCCAAACAAACTCTTTTTTACCTACGCCAATACCGTTGCAACCATTGATTTTGCCAAAAAATACAAAGGTCA
>DFVG01000052.1:2444-25703 GCA_002379985.1 Flavobacteriaceae bacterium UBA4166 | reverse complement strand
GTTGGCCGCTTGAGTATCTCCCCTAAGCATTTTCAATATGAAAAAAGAACGTTTTAATTGCTCTTAAAAAAGAGCCGATGAAGGGACTCGAACCCCCGACCCCGAGATTACAAATCACGTGCTCTAGCCAGCTGAGCTACATCGGCCGTTACGCCCTTTTTTACGTGAAATTTTCAGCATAAAAAAGTCCGCTATTTCTAACGGACTGCAAATGTATGTAAATATTTTATTCTAAAAAATTTTTTCAATAAAATTTCATCAGGCGTGCGCCCTTTGTTTTTGTTTTCTTTTTTTCAGTTGTCGTTCTAGTGATTGAATACATTCATCGGTAGCAGCTTCGAAGGTTTTTGCTTCCTTTTTACAAATCAAATCTCCTCCAGGAATACTGATTAAAATTTCAGTGTGCTTATTTTCTTTTTCGCTCGTTTTTTGAACTTTCAAAAAAACATCTGCAAAAATAATTCGATCATAAAATTGTTCGAGCTTGGAAAGCCTTTTTTCAATAAATTGAACAAGTTTGACATCCGCTGCAAAATTTGGGGCTTGCACATTTACTTTCATACGCGAAGATTTAGGTTACTAGTTTATTTCGAATTCCTGGGATGCGCATCCTGATATACTTGTTTTAGCTTGGCAATACTATTATGCGTATACACTTGCGTAGCCGCCAAACTAGAATGGCCCAGAAGCTCTTTTACCGCAGTTAAATCAGCACCCTCGTTCAACAGATGTGTTGCGAAAGAATGCCGAAGAATATGCGGACTTTTTTTCACTTTCACTGAAGTCTTACTAAAGTAATTATTTATGACACGATATACAAGTGTTTCATATACTTTTACGCCTTTTTCCGTAAGAAATAAATACCTATCATCTACTATTTCAGGTAATTGTGATCGTTCTTTCAAATAATGCCGTATTGTATTATGTACCGAAGGCAACAAAGGAATGATACGCTCTTTGTTTCGTTTTCCTAGCACTTTCAAGCTACGGTCCGCGAGGGAGACATCAGCACACTTTAATTGAACCAATTCTGCACGGCGCATTCCGGTGGTATAGAACAACTCAACCATTAACTTGTTTCGCAGACCTTCAAAACCCGTTTCCTGCGCCAACAATGCCAAAACCTCTTCAATTTCTTTTTGAGAAAATGGTATTTGAACTTTTTTCTCTGTTTTTAATGCTTTATGCTGAAGCAAAGGATTGACTGAGATCTGTTTGGTTTTCAGTAGAAATTTAAAGTACGCCTGCAGGGAGGATATTTTGCGATTGACGCTTCGGTTGGACACGCCTTGCTCAACTAAAGTAACCATCCATTGACGAATAATAGCATAGGAAACGTCTGCTATTTTATCATAGTCGTATGCTTCCGAAGCAAATGTAGAAAAATCAGAAAGGTCCTTTAGATAGGCCGTAAGGGTATGCGGACTGTATTTTTTTTCTAAGGAAAGATATTCTTTAAATTCAGAAAAGGCCATAAAAAAACCGTTGGTTCGTAAAGATACAAAACCAACGGTCAATGTATAGTGTCAAAACTAACGTTTAGATCTCTTCTTGATCACGTAAGTGCTGAATGTATTTTGCTTTTTCCACTTCTTTTCTGCGCTTTACAGAAGGTTTCGTGAATTGCTGGCGACTGCGCAATTGGCGCATGGTCCCTGTACGGTCAAATTTACGCTTAAAACGCTTCAGCGCTCTATCAATATTTTCTCCGTCTTTAACTGGTATAATTAACATAGTGTCATCACCTCCTCTCTTTTGGGACGGCAAAGATACAAACTTAAAAACAATATATTATACAGGAAGCCGAAAAATTATTCTTTGAATAACGTTGCGCGTCGTGTTAGGTCTTGAATGAGCTTCTCTTCTTCTTCACTCTCTAACAACACGTTGTAATTCTTCCAAAATTGTGCATTATAGGGGCGTGAAGAAAATATATCAGCGGACCAATCTTGTTGGCGTGCTCTTATAACTTCTGAAGAATCTCGAACGATCTCTGTAAATAGAATTTCTTGAACGGTATAATAAAATTGCTCCTCGCGCGCGCTCTTCAAGGCACGTTCATCCTTCGGCTGATCTGAAGAACGGTCACCTACCTTTACTAACTTCGGGGTTTCGTAATAAATGTAACTGGGATACATTTTATCATCGTACTCGCGGTAAGTCATCACCAATTTATGGTTTACCAAGGTGTCAAACAAGCTTTTGCTCCGTCTGCGTTGCGCTTGAGAGGCCGCCACCAATTCATATTCTACCTTTTTAATAGCGAAATTATCCCAAAAGATATAGATCCAACCCTCGGCTTCAAACCCTTCATTATAAACCCCAGGCGTGTTGAGGCCGATATACTCCTGACTCTTATCGATCTTAATCTTATACAATTTACGGTCGTTCTCCACTAAAATCGTATCTAAAGTAAATTGATGGGTTTCCAGTACGTCTTTGCCCAATAGAGCACGTGACACATTTGCATTTCGCACCAAGTTGAGCTTTCCTTTAAAGAGTTGGTCGAGCCCGTTGATACGTCGGTCATTCCACTTAATGGCTTCTATCAATGATGCAGTTTCAATAGTGTCCCTATCTAGTTTTTTTGAACGCAGGTCCAAATCATTTCCTAAGTATTTAAGGTAGGCCGAATACGAAAACAAACTATCCACATCTCGCAAGTCATAACTTTTTCGGATTTCATCCACATTGATCTTCAAATTGTCCTCGGCACCGGAAGCGTAACTGGAATCGTATAACGTCAAAGCACTTTCAATCAACCATTTGAACTGACGTTTGTTACGCTCTTTATGTCGCAAAAACCCTTTTTGAAGATAGGGTTCTTCCGGTAGATTATCGGGAAGTTCTTCAATGGCTCGCAGTACAATTTCATTTCCGGTTTTGGGTCGTGTTTCGGCCACTACCAATACTTCATCTAAGGAAGCAATATCTTCTTCCAAGAAAATATCCATGCTTTCTTCAAATTCGCCTACCGTAGCCTTAAAGCTCTTGTATCCAATGGAAGAAATAATCAAGGTATCATTCACCAAGGTCCGCGGCACCGTCAAAGAAAAATTACCATCGGCATTGCTTATGGTCCCTATCATTGTGTTCTTTACATATACGCTCGCATTTTCAATAGGCGCATAGGTCAAGAAGTCTACAACCTTGCTTTTTAATTCTATTTGCGCTTGCGCGGAAAAAAATGTCCCTATAGAAAAGGTACACAATAAAGAGATGCGAAGTAGGTTCTTGCGAGTCATAAGATCAAATTTTGGGATTGCTTAGGTCGCCGGCTTGTATTCTTTTCCGTCGATCACCATTTTGGCGATAATTTCTCGTAAAATTTCTGAAGTTCCCCCACCAATGGGTCCTAACCTACTATCCCGAAGCAATCGCGCCATCGGATACTCTTCCATATATCCATACCCCCCTAACAATTGAAGGCAATCATAGGCCACCTCATCGGCCACTTTTGTAGAGATCAATTTCGACATCGTGGCTTCTTTTACCACATAATTTCCTTCTTTCATTTGTTGCGCTACCGCATAGTTGAAGGTTTTACACACTTCTACTTCGGCACTCATCTGTGCCACTTTATGGCGAAGTGCTTGAAATTTATCAATGGTCTTCCCGAAAGCGGAGCGTTCTTTCATATACCCTATTGCATATTCAATAGCCCATTCGCTTCGCGCATGCGCATTGATCCCCATGATCAAACGTTCTAAGGCAAAATGCTGCATGATATAGGCAAATCCTTTGTTTTCTTCTCCCATTAGGTTTTCTACCGGAACCTTTACATTGTCAAAAGCAATTTCACCGGTATCGCTGGCGCGCCAGCCCAATTTATCTAATTTGGTTGCCGAAATACCTTTGGCTTCGCGATCCACCACAAAGATGCTGATCCCTTTATTGCCAAGTTCGGGTTTTGTCTTTGCCGCAACAATGAGATAGTCACTATAAACGCCGTTCGTAATAAATGTCTTAGATCCGTTCAATACGTAATGATCGCCCTCTTTGACTGCCGTAGAGCGCATTCCGCTCACGTCACTTCCTCCAAAAGGTTCTGTAATACACAGACATCCAATCATTTTCCCGGTAATACTCGGCGTCAAGTATTTTTCTTTCTGGGCTTCGTTTCCTTCTTTATTTAAATGTGTCATGGCCAAATAAGCATGAGCCCACATGGCTGCTGCAAAACCTCCGCTATTGATTTTTTGTAATTCTTCTAAGAAGATCACCATGTAAAAAATATCAAGATCGAGTCCGCCGTAGGCTTCCGGATATGAAATTCCGAAGTATCCCATCTCCCCCATCTTCTCCCAAACAGGACGATCAATCGTTCCTGTTTTCTCCCAGGTCTCAATATGCGGAACGACTTCTTTTTGTAGAAAATCTTGAAAGCTCTTTCTAAAAAAATCGTGTTCTTCTGTAAAATATGTACTATTCATAGGTGTTTTTTAGGAATGAAGTAGTCTGATCACGCTACTATTCAACAGACAAATATAATTGAAATACCCTTAATTCTCGGGCGGTCAGGCCTTCAATTTTCTCTAAATCGGAAAGGTGGGTAATCTTTTCTCGCAGTCTTCGGAACTCCCATAATTTTTTCGCTGTTTCGAATGAAATTCCGGGCAAGGTGGCTAAGTCGGAAGCAGAGGCCGTATTTAAATTGAGTTTCAGAAGAGGTTTCGGGTCTTTTACGGTAAATCTTTGCAACACTTTCGTGACCGTCGAGTCATTCAAACCCCAGACCAAATAGAGTTGTCGATCATCTGAAAAACCTCCCAGTCGGTCTCGAAATTCAACGATCCGTTTACTGAAAGCCGGGCCAATTCCATACACTTGCTGTAACTCTGAAATGGTAGCCAAGTTCAGGTCTATTCGTTGTTCTTTTGGTACGACTTGTTGTGCATAATTCTTAGCAGAAGGCCTCTTTGCTCGCTGTACCCATTCAGGGAATTTAAAATACGGTTGCAGTACGTTCAATAAAGAATCAGACACTCCGGTAACACGTTGAAAGTCGGCTGCCGAATTGATCCATTTTTCTTGGCTTCGAAACGTCTGCAGTCGTTCCCATGCTTCAGGAGCGACCCCTAACACATAGGCTCGATACTCTGTCATGAAATTTGGGTTGAATGGGTAGATCTTCGGAGACTTTTTTTCCAGAGCAAGCATTCGCAGGGAGTCTAATTGATCTTGAGCCTCTCGCACTTCCGAAGAAGAAATATCGAGTATGGGTTCTGTCTCAAAAGATACAAAGGCCAACGTACCCATGAGGGCAATAAGCAACAGCACTAAAAACAACATCCCACGCTGCTGTCCTCTGGGGAGCAGCATGTGGGATGAAGGTTTCATAATTCGTATTTATTCTATTGGTTAGAGGTGTTTATTAATATCGTCGGCACCTTCGCTAATAGCGTCTGCTTTTTTTCGAATGGCGCTCATATATTTATTTAATTCTTTACGCACAATAGGCGTCAAAAGCACCACTCCAATAATGTTTGGAACCACCATCGCGAAGATCATCGCATCAGAGAAATCGATTACCGATCCCAAACTAATGGATGCACCGATGATAACAAATATAAGGAATAGTAGTTTATAGACCATGTCGGTCACTTTTCCACGACCAAAAAGATATTTCCAACCTTGCATTCCGTAGTAGGACCAAGAGATCATGGTAGAGAAGGCAAAGAGAATTACGGCAACGGTTAAAATAATTGAGAAATGCGGAATGACCGTATCAAACGCAGAAGCCGTAATTTCTACTCCTTCTGTGATAGGGGTTCCGTACTCAAGGAATCCGGCATCGTAATTCGTAATAATAATGACCAAGGCTGTCATCGTACAGATCACTACCGTATCTACAAACGGTTCTAATAAAGCAACAATTCCTTCGGAAGCAGGGTATTTGGTACGTACCGCCGAGTGGGCGATCGCAGCCGATCCAACACCCGCTTCGTTTGAAAAAGCACCACGACGAATCCCTTGGATCATCACACCGATCAGTCCACCGGCAATACCAAGCCCTGAGAAGGCCCCTTCGAAGATCAACCCAAAGGCATCATCAATAGCGGTGTAATTGGCTCCTAAAATGACCAGCGCAGCCAACACATAGATTCCGGCCATAAAGGGCACCACCTTTTCGGTTACGGAAGCGATACGCTTGATCCCTCCAATAATTACCACAGCCACTAACACTGCCATCACAATTCCGAAGTACATACCGGCATTTTCATTCTGAAAATCAAATAATTCTACAAACTGTGCAGCGGCCTGATTGGCTTGGAACATATTTCCACCTCCAAAAGAACCACCAATCACAAAGATGGCGAAGAGGATAGCTAGCACTTTTCCGAGTCCGCCTGCGCCTTTTTCTCCAAGTCCTTTTCTAAGGTAGTACATCGGTCCACCGTAAACGGTACCGTCTTCACCTACGTCTCGGTATTTTACCCCTAGGGTACATTCTGCAAATTTGGAGGCCATCCCCAGCAGTCCCGCAACGATCATCCAGAAGGTTGCCCCTGGACCACCAATGGACAAGGCCACCGCTACACCAGCAATGTTCCCAAGACCTACGGTAGCCGACAAAGCCGCCGTGAGCGCCTGGAAGTGAGATACTTCTCCGTCAGCGCTATCGTCGCGAATGGTTTCAATAATATCTTCTCCTTCGTTGGGGGTAGGGTCTCCGTATAGGGTGTCTGCCCCGTGTTTTTCAATATCTTCATATTTACCACGCACCACTTTAATAGCGGTCCAAAATCCGGTAAAGTTGATGAGTTTAAAATAAATGGTAAAGTATAATGCACCTCCGATGAGTACAATGAGTACCCATGGAATTTTAAACTCTTCGGAAAAAGGAATTTCATAAAAAATAGCTTGCACAAACCAGCCGGTATAATCGCTAAAAACAGCGTCGATCTTTTCTGAGGTGGAAGCCTCTTGTGCAAGTAAGAAAAATGGGGAGATTAATGCTACAACTGAGAGAAGAAATTTCTTCATAGAATGTTTCAATTTAGAAATTGGTTATCGTGGAGAGCAAGATGCAAAAAATAGTGGGCGTTTTCAAATAATTGCCGTTAAAAATTTAACATTTTGTTAAACATTGTATTGCATCTTTAAGTTTTGAATTTGGTTGGGCCTTCCAATTAAAATTAGCTTTGAATCCTTCCGCACCACGAGGGAGGGTTCCGGGTTTACAATATAGGTGCCATCGGGTGCTTTGTACCCAATAATAGAACAGCCTGTTTTTTTGCGAACGTCGAGATCTTCAATGGCGAGCTCCTTTCCGTGCGGACACATTTTTTCAAATGGAATCTGCTCTACATTAATACTGTCCTGAACACCGGAAACAGACAGATTATCTAAGAATTCTACCAAGTCGGGCGTCACTACTAAATTTGCCATATGATCCCCTCCTATTTTATCTGGAAGGATCACATTATCAGCTCCGGCTAGTTTTAATTTCTGAAAGCTGGTTTCTTCGGTAGCCCGACTAATGATTTTTAAGTCAGGATTAATTTGTCGTGCCGAAAGCACAATAAATAAATTGTCGGCATCACTGGGGAGTGCACAAATCAGGGAGTGCGCGCGTTCAATCCCGGCTTCTTTCAACGTGTCATCCTCAATGGCGTTTCCTACAACAAATAACAAATCGTTGTCATCATCACTTCGATCGGCAAGATCTTCGTCCATTTCTATGATCACGAAATCTTTTTTGTAATCCTGCAGTTTTTGAACCGATTGTTTTCCGTTTCGGCCATACCCACAAACGATGACATGTTCTTTTAATGAATCGATTTTCTCTCTCACTTTCTTACGTTTAAAATTTCCTATTTCATTTTTGCTCAAAACATATTCGGTAATCACCTTGATCGCGTACCCTACAATAAAAATACTCGTTAAAATTAAGATGGAGGTAAAGATCTTATCTGTGGTGCTTAAGGGTTGCACTTCTTTAAAGCCAACGGTAGTGATGGTAATGATGGTCATATAAATGGCGTCAATCCAAGAATAGCCAGACAACCATTTAAACCCTAGCGACCCGGCTAAGAAAACCAATAAAAGCAAAGCAATGGCCCCCGTGATGCGCGATTGAAATAGCCGTTTCATAGATCAAAAACCGAAGTTCGTTTTGTATAGATCAAATCTTTTAATCGAAGCCAAAATGCCAGTGTTAAATATACGGCAAAGCCTACGCCCAAGGTGGCAAAAGAAACGTAGATAAAGAAAAGTCGGACGTTCTTTGCTCGCATTCCTAAACGTTCTGCCAAACGAGAACACACATAGTACCCTCGTTTTTCCAAATAGTGTCTGATGCGATAGACCATAGTAAGCATACTGCAAAGTACTATTTTTTATGCAGTAATCAAGACATTTCCCACGGCACATTCTAAACAGCGTTTGCGATCACAATACTTCGATTTTAAATGTAATAGCGCCTGACTCTTCATGGCATTGGTCGCTTTTGGGCGGAGGGTATTAAATTTTTGAACCACACTATTCTTTTCCGGCGGTAGTTGCTGAAAGAAGTGTAAAAGCGACTGGTCTGCTTCCTTTCCAAAATGTTTTTTGTAACACCACTGCATTGGCGCCACGGTATTAATCATCAACAAAGAAATGAATGCTTTGGAGGTTGTTTTTCTATACGCTTTTGACGTCGTTCCAAATTGATAATGAGTATCCCAATAAGAACTCGCTGTGGCAGTAAGTATTGTTATCGCTTCGGAAGGCGTAGCACACGTCATCAAGTCTGAAAATAATGTTTTTCTTCGCGCATAAAGATCGGCCAGTTGTGCCAATCGAAGGGTTGGAAAGTTTGCAGGGCGCAATCGAAAGAATGTTGGTGAAATAACGCCTTCTGAAGAGAATTTGAACTTGTGCTTTTGATACTTATAAACTGTTGCTAATTCTGAAACATAGGGGTCTTCCGAAGCTATTGACAACAAGCCCATTTGACCGAAAAATAACGCTTCCAGTTCTAAGGCCGTATTGGCACATTTTTGAAGGACAGGAAATGAAATCGACTTTGCCAGAGAAAGAAAGGACACACCATTGAGATTGAGTCCGAAATTTTTACACAACAATTCAAACAACACCGCTTCCCAATGATGATGTTGTAGTTTTAGTTGCTCTTCTATTAGGGCTGCCTTTTCTTCCAAACGTTCAAAAAATAGGCGTTCCAACCAATGCTCCCAGTAGAAATCCTCTACCTTTGGCAATTCCTGTTCACAGGGAATCCATCGACGTTCTTCGGTAAACAGACCGTCATAGCTTTTGAGAAGTTTTGGCGTAACAAGAGATGCTAGAATGAGGGTGGGAATGGGAGTATTATCCTTTCGGAACACCTCCACATCATGTTCCCAAACTACATGAAGAATTACCGTATCGTAGGCTTCATCGACTTCGTGTTGATGTTGGTACCAATCAGAACTTTTTATATGGATTTCTACGGTGCCGGCCCATTGTGTATTTTCAATACAAAGCTGCGCATTGAAGAAGTCGGGACCCGCCTGATGATTGTGATGACCGGGATGAATCACCTGAATTGGGATCCCTTCGGAAGTCACTAATTGAGCGGTTTCAAATTTTTGATATTTCCATATGTAATGAAGAAAATCTTCTTGTAAACGCATAGGATGAAACGGGGAGTCGTTTCAAGAGAACATACTATTAAGCTGAATCGGAAGTTTCAGGGGATACTTCTGCGATGGTATCTGTAAATAAAATTCGGTTCCATTTATGTAGACGCCGCGTTAACGAAATGTACCTAACGATTCCCACCATCAAAAAGATCACACAAACCACCAAAGCCACATACCCAAGCCATTGAATTTGCTTAAATTCCTCTAGCTGTAGCAACGCCAAGCCTCCTAACAACAAATACAAAGAAGCACGAATGTAGGCTAACAACGTGCGTTCATTCGCGAGTTTTGTGCGTTCTAAGGCTAAAATTTCTCGCGTATTCACCGGCACAGGTTTGGTGCGCAAATACTTAAAAAGTTTTTTAGCTTGTCGTTTCATTCGTTTAAAAATACAAAAAATCCCGCCGAAGCGGGATGATAATTTTTAGAGGGAGCTTATAATATCGTGTTTGGTGATAATATGATACTTCCCATTGCCCAAATGCACTAAAACCGCATTGTTCTCTTTATGAATTAGCTTACTGACCTCATCGATAGAG
The DNA here is from genome assembly GCA_002379985.1 of Flavobacteriaceae bacterium UBA4166. Lineage (GTDB taxonomy): Bacteria > Bacteroidota > Bacteroidia > Flavobacteriales > Flavobacteriaceae > DFVG01. The sequence goes on along the minus strand of DFVG01000052.1, from coordinate 15,535 downwards.
GTTGTTTTTTCCACTACTGGAAACGGTTCGTGCATGACCTCTTTGATGGGAAGGTCGGCTACATCTTTATCGGCCAAATAGCGGCGCAATAAATCTGTTTCATCCAAAGCCCCAACAATACCACTCGTATCTTCTACCGGAATTTGAGAGATCTTATATTTCTTCATGCGTTCAATCGCGTGAGAGACCAGTTCACCAGTCTTTACCGTAACCAGAGGTTTATCTTCATGGTTTTTGATCAGGTCTTCGGCATTCACCACTTTATCTTCTATAAAGCCGCGTTCACGCATCCAATCGTCGTTAAACATCTTCCCTACGTATCTGCTTCCGTGATCGTGAAACAATACGACCACAACGTCATCTTCAGAAAAATGCTCTTTTAGTTGCAGCACGCCTTTAATGGCCGCTCCAGCAGAATTCCCCAAGAACATCCCTTCTTCTTTCGAAAGTTTTTGCGTATAGATAGCAGCGTCCTTGTCGGTTACCTTCGTAAATCCGTCAATAATATCAAAATTCACATTGGCAGGAAGAATATCTTCGCCGATCCCTTCCGTGATGTAGGAATAGATCTCGTTCTCATCAAATTCTCCGGTCTCATGGTATTTTTTAAAGACACTTCCGTAGGTGTCCACACCCCAAACTTTTACATTCGGGTTTTGTTCTTTTAAGTATTTTCCAACCCCACTGATGGTTCCTCCGGTTCCTACTCCCACCACAAAATGAGTGACTTTACCATCGGTCTGTTTCCATATCTCGGGTCCGGTGCTTTGATAATGCGCTTTGGTATTACTAAGATTGTCGTATTGGTTCACGTACCAACTGTTGGGTGTTTCTTCTGCCAAACGCTTGGAAACCGAATAATATGAACGTGGATCTTCAGGCGCTACGTCTGTGGGGCATACTACTACTTTACTACCCACCGCACGCAAGATATCCATCTTTTCTTTACTCTGCTTATCGCTCATCACACACACAAGCTTGTACCCTTTCACAATGGCGGCAAGGGCCAAGCCCATTCCGGTGTTTCCAGACGTTCCCTCAATGATGGTCCCCCCGGGTTTTAGTCGGCCATCTGCTTCGGCATCTTCGATCATCTGAACGGCCATGCGATCTTTTACCGAGTTTCCGGGGTTAAATGTTTCGTATTTGGCCAAGACCAAACAAGGTAGTTCTTTGGTCAAGGCATTCATTTTCACCAAGGGCGTATTCCCTATGGTTCCTAAGATATTTTCAGCGTATTCCATTCTGTTATTTTGCGGGCGCAAAGATACTTTTAATTCCCTTGGTCTGCAAGTTACGGTGTGTCAATTAACCATTCCGTAATTCCGTTACGCTACTCAAAACGAATGGCTTTTACAGGAGATATTTTTGAAATGATGAAGGAAGGGATCAGAAGCATTACTAAACACAGTACGAACGTACCTGCATTCAACAGTAACACATATCCAAAATCCAAATACACAGGTGCTTCAGTTACGTAATATGTATCTGGATCTAGCGGAAAGAACTTTCCGTATTTCTGAAGCAACAACAACCCAATTCCAATCACATTACCCCAAAACAACCCCACACCAATCAAGTACATTGCATTGTACAAAAAGACCTTTCGAATGCTCCAATCTGAACTACCTAAAGCTTTTAAGATCCCGATCATTTGCGTACGTTCTAAAATTAGCACGAGTAACGCTGTGATCATGTTGATTCCCGCCACGAGGATCATAATTCCGATAATTAACGCAATGTTGAAATCGAAGAGATCGAGCCATTCAAAAATAGAATAGTATTTATCGCGAATGGTTTGGGTATCCAAGTCGCTTCCGGTCTCGTTGTACACGGCTGTGCCAATTTCCCCAACGCGATCGAAATCATTGACCAGCAACTCGAATGCGCCAATTTGGTCTTCTTCCCAACGGTTCAACAACTGAATATGACGAAGATCACCAATCATAAACTGCTCATCGAATTCCTGAAAACCACTACTGTAAATGCCTACAATATCGAAGCCCCGACTTCTAATCTTACTAGACGACTCTTCATCAAAAAAGTGGGTGGTAATTCGATCTCCTACTTTTAACTGCAGTCGGTTTGCCAAGTATGATGAGAGTAATACATCATTAGAGATTTCTCCGGAATAATCGGGCAATGACCCTTCCATCAAAAACTCCTCGAAGGTTTCCCATCGATAATCGGTGGCGACTCCTTTTAGGACGATTCCTTCAAAATCAGTTTCGGTTCTGATGACTCCTCCTTTGAGCGCCGTGACTTGTATGTGGGTTACTTCCGGAACTGCGGTAAACTCCGGATAAAAATCTTGATGAATGGAGATCGGAACTTGCGAATCGTTCGAAAAATTGGTGTCGTAATTAGAAATAATGATATCTCCCTGAAAAGCCGACACCTTCTCGCGGATCTTTTTTTGGAGTCCAACGCCCGTCGCGATAGAGATCAACATCATGATCAATCCCAACGCAATTGCCACGATGGCAATTTTTATTATTGGGGCCGAAACGCTACTTTTATATTCCTTGGCAGCAATGATGCGCCGGGCGATAAAATATTCGAAATTCACAAGGCTGTTTATGCAATTAACAACACTCAAAAATACATTATTAATTCTAGTTCTAGGCATCTGTTTTTCCTGCGGAAGTCAGAATAAGGAGGTTTCCGAAAATTCTGAGAGCGATAACGCTGTTTCCGAAACTGAAACGGAAGAAAACAAATTAATCCTCGGCGCCGATCTTCCTGAAGCCTACTTGCCGTTACTTCGTAATAAAAAAGTGGCGCTGGTTGCCAATCCTACTTCTCAAAAATCACTGCAAGGTGAAGAAGAACAAAACACCGTTCACTTAGTGGATTTTTTGGTTTCGGAAGGAATCTCGCTGACCACTGTATTCGCTCCCGAACACGGTTTTCGCGGAACCGCTGATGCCGGTGAGACAGTTAAGGATGGTATCGACACCAAAACAGGTTTACCTCTTGTCTCGCTATATGGTAAGAACAAGAAACCTACACCAAAACAACTTGAAGGGATTGATATAGTCGTGTTCGACATACAAGATGTTGGGGTTCGGTTTTACACATACATTTCCACGCTTCATTATGTCATGGAAGCCTGTGCCGAAGCCAATATACCTGTCATTGTACTTGACCGACCCAACCCGAACGGGCATTACGTAGACGGCCCAATGATGGAACCACAGCACACCAGTTTTCTAGGGCTTCACCCTGTTCCTCTAGTGCATGGCATGACGGTGGGTGAATATGCGCAAATGATCAATGGAGAAGGCTGGTTAGCAAACAATAATAACGTTAACCTCACAGTGATTTCTATGAAAGGGTATACCCATGACACCTTTTACTCGGTGCCCGTTAAACCTTCCCCTAACTTACCAAACGACACTGCTATTAATTTATATCCCAGTTTAGGCTTATTAGAAGGAACCACCCTCAATGCCGGACGCGGTACCGAGATGCAATTTCAAGTGTTTGGTGCACCCGAATTACCCAAAGCACACTATCCGTTTCAGTACACCCCAAAACCAAATGAAGGTGCCAAATATCCAAAACAGCAAGGTAAAAAGTGTAACGGACTCGATCTTCGGGAAACCGAGCGCATGAGCAAGGTAGACCTTACTTGGATCATTGAAGCCTATCGGTCGCATTCGGCACCGAAGCACTTTTTCAACACTAAAAATTTTACGGCTCATGCCGGAACGGAAAAACTGCAGAAGCAAATTGAAGACGGACTTACATTTCGCGAGATTCGGAAAACATGGCTGAAAGATCTTGAAGCTTTTAAGAAGCTTCGAGAGCGGTACTTGCTCTACCCATAAATTAGGAAATGCGTTCTCGTAGCTCTTCAACAATGTTGAATGCTGCCGGACAGATCGCTACATTTTTAAGCGTTAGATTGGAAATTTGCTGGAATTTCTTCCGATCGGTATGCGGAAACTCGCGACATGCTTTTGGCCGCACATCGTACACGCTACAAAAATTATCAGCGCCAAGAAAAGGACATGGCACCGACTGTAACACATAATCATTCTCTTCATCAATACGCAGGTATTGCTCGATGAATTGGCTTGGTTTCAGGCGGAAACGCTTGGATAATCGTTCTATATCGCGATCTGTAAATAAAGGACCTGTGGTTTTACAGCAATTAGCACAAGCGAGACAATCGGTTCGCTGAAACTCCTCTTCGTGCAATTCTTGCATCAAACTGTCTAAATGCTTTGGAGGCTTTTTCTTTAGCTTCTGAAAAAACTTTTTATGCGTCGCATGCTTTTCGGCAGCTCGTTGTGGTAATTGTTTCAGAATAGATTCCATGAGAAAATATTACTTCCGCAAAGAAACAAAAAAGCAGTGGGTACGTTATTCATAACGCAGCTTTTATTGTACCATAGTGATAGAGTTTATTATATTTACCAAAAATTGATGATGAAATTCCCCCGATTCCTACTTTCGTTACTGCTTGCCTCATTTGTATTACTGACCGCCTGCAAAGACGATGACAATAATGACACACCTCCTCAAGAAGACCCTACTGCTGAAAATAAGAAAGCCCTTGGAGAGTCGGCTGAAGACCTGCTGGCCAACGGCACCTATGATCGTATGGTGGTAGAATTTGTCTACTCCGAAGGTTTTCGCCCGCTTCAAGAAACCATTGACGGATTTCGAACGTTTTTGCAAAACCGACTCAATAAACCAGGCGGCGTTGTTTTTGTTGAAACGGTGATCGACCCACCTCCGGGAGCACCCTATAACAGTACTGAAATTCGCGAAATTGAAGATGCCAACAGAACCCAATTTACGGATGAAAACACCATTGCGGTATATGTATTCTTTTCTGACGGAAGTGCCTTTGGAGACACTAGTACTTCGGTTTCTTTAGGAACGGCATACCGCAATACTTCTATGGTGGTTTATGAGAAAACCCTTCGGGATATTGGGGCTTCCTCCTTTCCTGTATTAGAAGCAACGACCCTCCACCATGAAATGGGTCATATCTTAGGCTTGGTCAATATTTCCGAAGATGACATCCATACCGAACATGAGGATGAATTCCGTGTAAAACATTGTTTTGTGGAAGACTGCCTGATGTATTTTGATGCTTCCGGACTTACCAAAAGTGCTGTACAACGCATTGCCTCCAGAGCAGAAGCACCCGGTTTTGATCCGCTGTGCTTAGAAGATCTTCAGGCCAAAGGAGGGAAATAACTACTCTTCTACGGTAGTATCAGACTCGTATACCTTTTCCCCGTTAATAAAGGTGGCGAGCACTTTTACCTTCGGAATACTATCTGCCGGAATCTTCATAAGGTCGCGATCTAGTACTACAAAATCGGCTACTTTTCCAACTTCAATACTTCCTTTTTGGTCTTCTTCAAAATTGGAATAGGCCGCCCATTGCGTCATTCCCCGCAAGGTTTGTTCTCGCGTCAACGCATCATCCATTTGGAATCCTTCTTCCGGATATTGTTCTAGATCCTTTCTGGCAACCGCAGCGTAGAACGTGTACATAGGATTCACTTGTTCCACAGGGAAGTCAGTTCCTAGCACCACCATTCCTGCAGCTTCCAGCAGCGTTTGATAGGCGTAGGCACCTTCCATGCGTTCAGATCCCAATCGATCTTCCGCCCAGTACATGTCGCTCGTGGCATGGGTAGGTTGTACGGAAGGAATAATATTTCCGGAGAAATCTTTAAAATTATCAGGGCTAATCACCTGTGCGTGTTCCACCTTCCAACGGGCATCGGTTTGGTTTGCCAATACATTTTTATACACACGCAATACCGAAACATTGGCAGAATCGCCAATGGCATGAGTGTTCATCTGAAATCCGGCAGCAACAATGCGTTCGGCTAATTTTTGTAGGGAGTCCTCTTCGGTAATCATGGCCCCGTAATGTCCTGAAAGGTCTGAATACGGAGCGCGCAGTGCCGCTCCACGAGAACCTAAGGCGCCATCACCATACACTTTTACGGAACGAACAGTGAGTCGATCAGTTGCGTAGGGACCTTCAGCCAAATAATAATCCAGATTCTGAGGGGTGTTGCTGACCATTGCATAGACTCGAAGTTTCATTGCTCCACTTTGTTGTAAGCTATCGATCAATTGAATGATGTTTCTATCGAGTCCGGCATCATTTACGGTAGTAAGCCCCAGCTCCAAGCAATTTGCTTCGGCGTCTTTAAGCGCATTGATGTTATACGCTGCATTTGGATTTGGAATGATACGTCGCACCAATGCCATCGGACTATCAATAAGAATTCCCGAAGGTTCGCCATTTTCCAACACCACTTCTCCACCTGCCTGTTGGGTTTCTGCGGTAATTCCGGCTTGTTCGAGGACCAAAGAATTTACCCACAACGCATGACCATCAATTCTAGTGAGTGCCACGGGTGTATTCGGAAATAAAGAATCGAGTACAGATTTATTGGGGTAGTTGGTGTCTTCCCAATCGTTTTGATCCCATCCGCGGCCTAAGATAAAGTCGGTATTTTTTTCCTTCTGAAAAGTCACAACGCGTTCCAACACTTCTTCCAAACTTTTCGTACCGGTTAGATCAACTTGTTGTTTGGTAACCCCTAAATTATAAAGATGTGCATGTGCGTCGATCAAACCAGGAACGATGGTTTGTCCTTTGGCATCATACGTTTCTGCGATACGATATTTAAGTTCCAGTTCGGGTTTGATGCCTATTTCTAAGATCTTTCCGTCACGTACCACAAAGGCTGAAACAGTATCAAAGGCATCGTTAACGGTATAGATAGTGGCGTTTTTTACAAGTAGATCTGCCGATTCCTTTTCAGGAACACAAGATCCGAGGGCGGCAATCAAAAGGAGGGAAATAAAGAATCTCATAGGTTGGTTTTATGTCCTAAAAATAAAAAACATCTGTCGAGCGACAGATGTTTTTTAATGAATTTCTAAAAGGGTGATTAATTTAAGGGTGCATTGACCATCCATTGCACGCCGTATTTGTCTTTACAACGCCCAAACATAGCGTCCCAATGTACTTCATCGTAATTTTGAAGTACTTGCCCTCCTTGAGAGAGTTTTTCAAAGAGTTCTTGTCCTTCTTGCCGGTTTTGAGTGTTGATGCTCATTTGTACTTGATTTCCCTCATTGATCGGGGTATCCGGTGCGGCATCATAGGCCATGATCTGAAAGCCATTCGACTTTAGTTCGGCATGTTGTAGTTTGTTCCTATAGTTATCCGGGATATCCATAGGGGCCTTTTCATACGTTTGTTTGTTTACGATATCCCCACCAAGGCATTCTTGATAAAAAGAAAGGGCCTCTTGGCAATTTCCTCGGAAGGTTAAATAAGGTTGGACCTTCATAGCTTCTAGTTTTAATATTATTGTCTGAATACAAGATACTTTGAAGCCTTGAAAATTTCCGTTAACAAACGTTATTTTGTTCTTAATAGATTGATAAACTCGTTACCAGTCGAATTTATAGGTCGCTCCCAACAAGCCTTGAATGCTCTGTACCGGGAAATTAGCCCATTTTTCGTAGTTGCCCCCTACTAAGTTGCTGCCTTTTAAAAAGATATTAAGGCGATCATTTACTTTATACCCTACATGCGCATTGGCATCTACATACCCATCTAAGGTGAGGGTCACAGCAGGTCCTGAGGCTCCCGTGGTATCTTGAAACAGATCAAACCGTTCCCCCACGTAGAATACAGAGGCTCCCGCATATATTTGTTCGGTGATGTTGAAATTTGAAAATACAGTTGCTTGTAATTCAGGTAAATTCCACGCTTCGGCCTGATTGGTCGTATTGTATTGTTGATATTCGGCATTGATCCCTAAGGAAAAATCGTCCGAGACTTGTACTTGCAATTCACCAAAGAGCGAAAACGTATTGATGTCGTCGTATACCACTCCAAAAGAGTTTCCATTTTCATATCCTTCAAAAGCGGTGGAAGACCCTTTGTAAGGATTTAAGCGAAACAAGGCACGATTCTCCTGAGAGCGATAGCCTCCACGCACATTGTATCCCACAGCGTTGGACAATTTTCCTTTTAGCCCTACATATCCATCCACCAATTCATTGGTTGGCGCTATAAAGAGGGTTGGAGAAACAAACGGGTTCTCTTCTTTAAATTGATAAAAACTATTTTGACGCAATCCTCCATCGGCTCCCGCGTAGGCTACAAGCACCTCATCCACGAGGCGGTAGCTCGCCTGAATACGAGGGTAGATGAAAAAGTCGGATTGACTGCGTTCTGTATCTACGCCTACCACCGCTGCAGCTCCTAACGCTACGGTAAGGTCTTCATTGGCATAAACCCAAGCCGGTGCCACTCCGGCGATCAACAATCCGTAAGGTAGTTCAGAGGTGTTGGCATAATTTCGTTCGAAGGACCCGGTCAGGTAATCCACTTCCCCCTTTACTTTTAGTTCGAATTCTGATAGTGGAAATTGAAATTCCGGCTGTGCGGTAATGCGAAATTCCGAAGAAGAAAACGCATCGCTCACATATTGTATCTTGGCGGAAAGTTGTTCAAAGAACGAATCCTCAACAGCTATATTCCCACCCAACTGAGCCCCCAAGTAGGTTTGCTGCGGATCGATACCCGCAATGGTCTCTGCTGTAAAGGGAACCATTTCATCAGGCAATCCGTACCAATTATAGAGCTGGTGAGACACGCCGGCGTCCACACGATAGGAAAGATCGCGTTGCCGACTGTTGTAATATCCGTCCAAGGATGTATTGTAAAACTTATTTTCTAAAACAATGCCGTCGATATCTCCTTGCGCAGAATTATGCCGAAAGAAAAATCCGGCTTGATCGGTTCTGCTGATCTCGAAGTTACTAAAAAGCTCTCCCAGAATGGTGGTATAATTTCCGAAGCCTAAAGTGGCATAATTATCATAAAGTTTGATCTTTTTTGCTTTTTCCACCGTCTCGGCCTTTCCTTTGGCGGGCGTAAATGTGGATGCTACCGGCACCGAAAAGATGGAATAATTGACCTCCTTTTTCTGTGTGGTAACTGAATCGTCAAGCACCGGAGTTTCCTTCACTTTAAACGCATCAGAGATGGTTGGCGTGTAAGGTTTCACGACCGTTACTATTTCTGTATCGAGATCATCTTCTTCTTGCCCCCAGATCATTGCGGTTCCGAAGCAAAAGAAATAAAGAAATAAAAAAGGTTTTGATAAGGTACGAAGGTAAATCATATCAGATTCTTAGCGTTGAATGAGATTAGGTTAAGGTTGGGGTTAGTCGTTTCCGTCGGTTTCCACCGAAGCATTGGTCTTCGCTTCATTCGCTTTGATCACTTCCAATTCGGCTTTCGCCTCATTGACCACTTCGGTAAATTCAGCAAAATTCGTGATCACGCTTTCCAAAATATAGGTCGCTTGATAGGCATCCCCTAGGGCGTAGAAATTCTTCGCCATTAAGATCAATCCCTTTGCTCCGAATTGCTTGTATGCAGCAAAATCCTTTGCGAGTCGCTGCACCGAAGCATTTGAGGCTTCATACGCTTGCTCTTGGTGTTTAAAATAGGCATCATAATACAGGGCCTCTGCTGCCAATGCTCCTGTAGCGATCTTTCCTACTTCTGCGTAAGCTGTTTTGGCGCGCGTCTCATCACCAGTTTTCATAGCGGCTCGTGCAATGATAATCTGTGCATCGCTTTTGATCGCATTATCGATCTTACTGTTCTGCAAGACCTTTTCGGCATATTGTCCAGCTTCTTGATACCGCTTTAATTCGAAACTTGCTTTCATGCTATTGGTCTGAGCAAATATGATGTTCTGCGGAAAATCGGCTTCTGCTTCCAAGCGCTTCAGATATTGCAAGGATTTTTCGTAGTTCTTCTGCCCCAGATACAACTCCGCTACCCGAGCCAATGCTTGCTCTGTGAATTCACTTCGTTCTTTATTTACCACATATTCGTAGTGCGGGATCGCTTCCGCGGAAGCGTTCTCAGCAAAATACAGCTGAGCCAAATAGAAATGCGCCTGCAACGCATGGAGCCCATTTGGAAAATCCTGAAGGTAGGTGTTGAAGCGCTTTTTGGCCAAGTCGGCTTTATTCTCCAAATAAGGTTGCTCTGCAGCTTGATAGGCAGCATCATCCAATTCATTATCTGCCACCTCTACAAAATCCAGCGACGACACCCAATTGGCATATTCGTCTACTCGCCCTTGATCGATATAAATAATCTTCGCGGATGAAACCGCTTGTAGCGCTTCTGGAGTACCCGGGAAATCAGCCGCTACTTTTCTAAAGATCTGTAGCGCATCGTTACTCCGACTGGTATTGTCAAAGATCAATGCTTTCTTCAACAAGGCTTTTGACACATAACTGCTTTTAGGATGCTGTCGCACCAAGGCGTCATACGTAGTAACCGCAGTGGCGTTATCATCCATCGAAACATAGGTGTTTCCAAGCTCGTACAGGGCGTCATCACGGTAGATAGAACTAAGATAACTGCTTCCAAAACTTTTTAAGCCGTCTACTTTTTGGCTGATACGATCTACAAAACCGTAACTAATGGCTTTTTGAAATGCTGCATAATCAGCATCAGCCGTTCCGGCCTCAATGGCCGCATTATAATTTTCCAGCGCGGGCCAATACTGACTCGTCACAAAGTAACTATCCCCCAAGCGAACATAGGCATCGTTCTTTCGCGGACCTGACGCTGCTCTATCTGCAAAACTTTTGAAATGTGTAATGGCTTCGGAATAGTTCTTTAGTTTGAACTGCGTGTATCCTAGATGATAGGCCGCATTCGAAAATTCTGGTGTTCCCGAAGCGTTTGGCAATTGCATAAATTGCTTGTAGCCGATCAAGGCTTCCTCAAAGTTGGAAGAAAGATAATCGCTTTCGGCTTTCCAATAAGTAGCGCGTGCCGTATAAACGGCATCTCGAGGTTCTTGTAACGATTTATTGAAGAGTACGCGTGCCGCTTCGTAATCGCCTTCGTTATAAAGCTCCATACCGCGAAGGAAGGTTACCTTTTGATAGGCCAATTTATTTTCGAAGCGTTTGTTATTTTCTAATAATTCGATGGCACCGGCATAATTCTTTGAAGAAATATAGCTGTCAATCAACAATCCTTCTAAGGCATCATTATTTGAATTCTCAGGGTAGGCTTCCATAAAGGATTGAAGTACATCTGGGACCGGTTGGTAGCTGTTCCCGATATCGTAGCTTAATTTCGCATAATTAAGCCAGGCATCTTCTTTGATCTCTGCGGAAAAATCCATTTCTGAAGCATTTTTAAAAGCATTCAACGCCTGTTGTTTTTGATCGAGTTTCAGATAGCTTTCCGCTAAGTGATAATAGGCATTTTGGGCCACGGCATTGTTTCCGTCAATAATCTTGTTGAATTCATTGATCGCTTCTTGATAGCTTCCTTGCTTATAATAGGCATACCCCAATTGATAGTAGTCGGTGTTGTTCCACTTACCGCGCTTACCTTTGTATTCCTGTAAATAAGGGATGGCTTGTTGATATTGTTCTAAGTTGAAATAGCTTTCGCCAATGATCTTTGCCAATTCGCTCCGTTCCCGCGGATTGCTGCCATCGTATTGTTCTAAGGCCATGTCGATGGCTTTCTGAAAATTACCAAGCTTGAAATTCATATCGGCTTGGTAGTAGCTCAATCCTTCGGCATAGCGTTCTTGATCTTGCACCTCTTCAAAGAGTTCGGTGGCCTCTTGGTAATCATCACCTTCGTAGGCGATAAACCCTAAGTAATACTTTGCTTGCGAGCCGTATTGTTGGGACGTACTTACGCGGTTGAAATATTTCTTTGCCTCATTGTAGCGTTTGCTGGTGAAGTAGGCATAGCCATTATTGAAGTCGAAGCGCTCGCGTTCTGCTCGAGAAAGACTAGAAGGATCGATCTTATCGTACCATTTTCGGGCATAGGCGTATTTTCCATTTTCAAAGTAGTAGTGCGCTACATTTAGATACGCGTCATTTCGCTTGATACTGGTAGGATACTCTTCTACAAACTCTTCCATTAAGGCATCCGCATTCTGTTGATTCAGCCGAACTGCACAATTGGCGATGTAATAGGCACAATCGCCCTGAACGGTGATATCGGTTGCAGATTGCTTGATTTGTGTAAATAATGATTGTGCCGCCAAAAACTGTTGGTTGTTGTAAAGCTCAATCGCTTTGTTATAGCGTGCCAGCTCATTGGTAAATACAGCAGATTGTTGGGCAAAAATAGAGAAGGAGAACAGCCCAAAGAAGGCTAGATTGATGAGGTTTTTGTTCATGCGATTCAGGTTTAAACGCGTATAAAAATACGAGAATCTCTTGGGATAATAACGTAAGAAAGTCGGGTTAATTATATTCCTTCAAAGGGTGATTTGAAGATTGGCTTCGGAAGTTTACGTTTGAAGCGGAATCAGCCACTTTTTCGTACCTTTCAAATTCAATCCTAAAAAATGTTGTCATGCAAAAATGGAGTTTCTTAGTATTCGTGGTATTAATTTCAATTCAGTGTTCTGCACAGCGCAATACATCATCTATCATTGTAGAGAATCAAGGAAAGGTTGGAATTGGAACGGCCACTCCCGATGAATTGCTTACGGTAAAAGGAACCATCCACACACGAGAAGTTCAGGTAGATCTGGAAGGTGCCGTAGCACCCGATTATGTCTTTGAACACTACCTTACCGGAACCAGTCAACGCCTTCCGTCGTACGAGCGACGTTCGCTGCAAGAACTCGCTGCTTATATTCGGTCTAACGGACACCTCCCCAATATTCCTTCCGCAGCTACCATGGAAAAAGAAGGGATCGCGTTAAAGCAATTCAATCTATTACTCTTGGAGAAAATTGAAGAACTTACACTCTACACGCTGGAACAACAAAAAGAAATTGAACAGTTACGAGAAAAACTTTCCAAGCTTGAGGAATAACCCTATTTTTGATTCGTTCTATATCAAACCTTTTTATGGCCTCAGAAACTGTACTGCAACTTACCGACGCTTCCATTTTTCAACGTGAGAACCTCATTCTGTCTGACGTTACCGTTTCAGTAGAGAAAGGTGAATTTGTATACCTCATCGGAAAGACCGGTACCGGTAAAAGTAGTTTTATGAAAAC
>DFVG01000052.1:1739-2129 GCA_002379985.1 Flavobacteriaceae bacterium UBA4166 | reverse complement strand
GGTAAAAGTAGTTTTATGAAAACCTTGTACGGTGATCTTCCCCTTCAAAAAGGAGAAGGAACCATTGTTGGGTTCAATTTGGCCACGCTACAAGAAAAAGAGATCCCTTTTCTGCGACGAAAGCTGGGGGTTGTCTTTCAAGATTTTTTACTGCTGAATGACCGCACTGTTCACGACAATCTCAAGTTTGTACTCACCGCAACGGGCTGGAAAGACAAAAGTGAGATGGAGACGCGTATCGATGCCGTTTTGAATAAAGTGGGGATGAAGACCAAGAGTTTTAAATTCCCCTATCAGCTGTCCGGAGGGGAACAACAACGTGTCGCCATTGCACGCGCCTTGCTGAACGACCCCGAATTGATCTTAGCCGATGAGCCTACCGGAAATCTC
>DFVG01000052.1:0-1522 GCA_002379985.1 Flavobacteriaceae bacterium UBA4166 | reverse complement strand
AGGTTTTAAATATCCTTATCAACTCTCAGGTGGTGAGCAGCAACGTGTGGCTATAGCGCGTGCGCTTTTGAACGATCCGGAATTAATTCTTGCCGATGAGCCTACCGGAAATCTCGATCCGCAGACCTCTGTAGAAGTAATGGGCGTTTTGCAAGAGATCAACAAAAATGGAAATACCATTCTAATGGCGACGCACGATTATGCATTGCTTTTAAAATACCCTTCTAAAACACTCAAATGCGACGGCAATAAAATCTTTGAAGTCGTACAAAAGACGATTTAATTTTAATTTCGGGATATGTTGTCCATTCTCATACCCGCCTATAATGTTGCGCTAGATAAACTTTTAACCGGCTTGTCTAAGATGACCGGCGATTTGCAGATCGCTTTTGAGATCTGTATAGCAGATGATGCTTCGACAGCTAGTAAAATTGAAAAAGCAAATCAGCTACTTGCAGCACAGCATAATTGCCGGTATACCCGATTTAATGAAAACCGTGGCAGAACCGCAACGCGCCAATATCTCGCAACCAAAGCGCACTACGATCATCTACTCTTTCTCGATGCTGATGTGCTTCCGCTACGGGAAAATTTCTTAAAGTCGTGTGTTGAACATCTTGATAAAGCTCAGGTGATTTTTGGCGGAATCGCGTATCCCAAAATTCTACCCGATCCCGAACGCGCACTCCACTACACTTACGGAAAATCACGCGAAGGCCGGTCGGTTTCTAAACGTAAAAAAAAGCCCTACTTATCGCTGGTTAGTCAGCATTTATTGATTGACAAATCGGTTTTTCTTAAATGTAATCCCGCCGAAGAAAATGCCTATGGCTTAGACCCCTATTTCGCTCATCGACTGGAGCAGCAACAGGTTTCGGTTTTACATATAAACAATCCTACGACGCATTTTGGTTTAGAAACTTCGGCTTCTTATGTATTAAAAACGCATCAAGCTTTACAAACCTTGGTGCGTTTAGAACACAAAGAAAAAATGCTTAGAAACTATCGGCCTTTACAACGTGTAGCCCGGCAGATAGTAAAACGAAATCTTCAGCATAAATTGCTGCGTTTCTTTAAAAGGTATGAGCATCATATTCTCAAAAACCTCTGCGGAAACAATCCCAATCTGAGACTTTTTGACCTGTACCGTCTTTGCTATTATTTAAAATTAACTTTGCAAGATGAGAGCAATTAGCATCATCATTCCGGTTTTTAATAAGGAAGCTTATCTGACAGAAACCATTACTTCTGTACTGAAACAAACCTACACGCATTTTGAACTTCTTCTTATCAATGACGGCTCTACCGATGATAGCCTAAAGGTTATGCAGCGCTTTAAAGATGCGCGCATACGCATCATTGATCAAGAAAACCACGGACTATCAAAAACCCGAAATCACGGAGTAGCGGAAGCCAAAAATGAACTCATCGCTCTTCTTGATGCTGACGATCTTTGGTTGCCTGACCATCTGGAACACCTTGTAAAACTCTCCGAAAAGTTTCCGGATGCGCAGCTTTTTGC
>DFVG01000017.1 GCA_002379985.1 Flavobacteriaceae bacterium UBA4166 | reverse complement strand
AAGGGCTGCCGGTTTGATAGCAGGCTCGATTCCAATGAAAGGAATGTCGTAGCGCTCGCGTAGGTGTTCAATAGCATTCGTGGTGGCCGTATTACAGGCTACTACGATAAGCTTACATTGTTGTTTGCGTAAGAACTCAGTGTTCTTTACCGAAAGTGCTGTAATTTCTTCTGCTGATTTGTTTCCATAAGGAGCATATTTGCTGTCTGCTAAATAGATCGTGTCTTCGTGAGGTAAGCAGTTGTGGATTTCCTTCCAAATAGAAATGCCTCCTACGCCAGAATCGAATACGCCTATGGGGTGTCTACTCATGGTTTAAAGATAAAAAAAGTGCTCGTCGAATTTCGACGAGCACTTTGATTTTTTGTTAGAAATTGGTAGGATTAAATTCCCAATTCTTTCTTTACGTCTGCCATGAGGTTTGGACCTTCTGCTAGTAGAATTCCACCTCCCGGGCTTGCATCGATAACGTATTTGTATCCCTTCGCGCGACCTACTTTTTGGATCGCCTGACGTGCCTTATCTAGGATAGGCTTGTAAATGTCTACTTCTTTTTTCTGAAGATCTTGCATGGCTTGCTGACGGTAAGCTCCGATGTTGTTTTGCATGGTTTGTACCTCTTCAAAACGCTTTTGGTTTTCAGCATCTGTTTTGCTTTCAGCTTCTACCTCATATTGCTTCAACTTTGCATCGAGTTCTTTCGCCATTGCTTTGATCTCGGTGTCATATGTTTTCTGAAGCTTTTCTAATTGGCTTTGTGCTTCTTTCATTTCAGGCATTGCTTCCACCAACTCTTGGGTGTTGATATGCGCCACTTCTTGTGCTTGAACAGTAGCAACTCCTAAAAACATCACTGCCGCTACGAATAGTAATTTCACTTGTTTCATCATTCTCTAGTTAAAATTTATTTTAAGTGTTATAATTTAAATTTTCAGTTATAGGTTTCCGTCGCCTTCCCCTTCACCATCTTCATTTCCATCGCCTTCCGGAGGCCCCCCCCCGTTTTTATTTTTACGGGCGTTCATAATAGAATCACGACGTTGTTGTCTTTCTTCTAAAAGCCTTTGTCTACGAGCATCAAACTCGGCTTTACGCGCCGCGCGAATCGAGTCTCTTACACGTCTGCGCTCTTCCATAATGGCTTCGCGTTCTTCTTTTTTTGCCTGTACTTCTTCTTCACGTTCGTTGATGGCCTCTTCTTCTTCAACAGAGAGTTCTTCCCGTTTTTCAATTTCTTTCTTTTCACGACGATTGGTAGCTTCTTCACGCTTCGCCGCACGATTTATTTGCCGTAGCACCATTTCACTGATGTCATTCCGCTTGGCGGCAAAAAGAATAGAAGGATCGGTAGAACGATCCATGATGTAATCGTATTTTTTATTTTCTGCTATTTCCTGAACGATATT
This sequence comes from Flavobacteriaceae bacterium UBA4166, assembly GCA_002379985.1. Classification (GTDB taxonomy): domain Bacteria; phylum Bacteroidota; class Bacteroidia; order Flavobacteriales; family Flavobacteriaceae; genus DFVG01. Next base: position 71,423 of record DFVG01000017.1, on the reverse strand, counting down.
GAAAACTTGATCTTGAATGGGTTGAATAAGTTGTCTGCGTTGAATGTCTAAATCACCATTAGGCCCGAAACGGTCTTGCTGATACTTTAACATCTCATCGACCTTGATCTTTATGTCTTCTTCACGCTCTTCAATAAGTTCGGTCGTTAACAACACACGTTCGTTGCTCAAATTCAACTTCATTTGATCAATCTCCTTGTTCATCTTCTCAATGTCTGCTTTCCACCGTTGTACTTTTCCATCCAACTGGGTAGCCGACTCTTGGTATTCGGGAACACTTTCTAAAATATATTCCATATCAATGTACCCAATGCGGGCCCCTCGCTGTGCTTCCACCGAAACTGATACACAGAGGAAGGTGAACAAAAGAAAAAGAAGCTTATAGGTTTTCATAATGCGATTTATAGTTAGAAAATATCGTGCCAAAATTAAAATTGTTGTCCAATAATGAAGTGCGTTTCCCATCCGTTGCGTTCGGTACCATTCAAAATAGGATCGAAACCATACCCAAAATCAATCCCTAACAAACCGAATGCCGGCATAAATATACGCAATCCTGCGCCAGCAGACCTACTAATATCGAAAGGATTATAATTTCTGAAGCCATCGTAGGCGGCTCCTCCTTCCGCAAATGCTAACACATAAATTGAGGCCAATTGACTTAGAGTGACCGGGTGTCTTAATTCTAACGAAAATTTATTGTAAATGGTATTTCCGTCATTAGTAGAAAGTGATTGGTTAGGGTATCCTCTCAATTGGATCACTTCACGACCATCCAAGCTAAAGGCACCTAAACCGTCTCCACCAACAAAGAAACGCTCAAAAGGCGGAATACCACGATCATTGTTGTAAGCACCCAAGAACCCAAATTCCGTACGGGTTCTTAAAATCAAGTCATTCGTTAATGGCGTGTACCAATCTCCCGAAAACTTGATCTTATAATATTCTAACCAATTAAAACGTTGCTGGTCGATCTCTGCGATACGCTCCTGACTGTCAACGCTGGTTGGATTTTCTGCCAAGAAATCCACCAGTCCGTCACGCTCATCACGCAGCGCGCCGTAATCCACTCCGTTGAATGCAGAATACGGAAAGGTAAGTTTTGCTGATACATTCCAAATAGAACCCCCTCGAGGATAAATTGGGTTTGCTGTAGTACTATTTCTACTCAAACCAATGGTGTATGCCAAGTTATTTGAATACCCATCTCCAAAGGTAAAGAGTCCGGTGTTGTAATTCTTTAAGTTATAATGCTGAAAACTTAGCGCTTGTGAAAGCTGGAAATAGTCATCCGGCCACTGTAAGCGTTTTGCAAACCCTACAGAACCACCGGTGATCAAGAAGCGACGATCCCGATCGGCTTCTCGATTAACAAAGTCGAATAAATACTGAATAGTATGTGAGAAACTCGTACTAAACTGAATAGGTTTCTTGCCTCCCAACCAGGGCTCGATCAATGATAAACTGTACGTTTGGTAGAAACTACTGGCTTGCGCTCTCAAAGAAAGTTTTTGGCCATCCCCCATAGGTAACGGTTTGTAAGCATCTAAATTGAAGATATTACGCAGGCTGAAGTTGTTGAAGGATAGTCCTAGGGTTCCTACGAAGCCACCACCGCCATAACCCCCTTGTAATTCAATTTGGCTTGATCCTTTTTCCACTACTGAATATTCCATATCCAGTGTTCCGTTATTGGGGTCTACATTCTTGAATTCAGGTTTTAATTGTTCTGCGTCAAAGTAGCCTAATTGCCCTAATTCGCGAATGGTACGCAATACATTTCGCTTGCTGTATTTTTGTCCCGGACGAGTACGTAGCTCTCGATAGATCACATGGTCGTTCGTTTTATCGTTACCTACTACAGTCACGTGATCGAAATAAGCGAGTTTTCCTTCGCGAATACGAATTTCAAAATCGATGGTGTCCTGTCGCACTGCCACTTCTACCGGGTTGATCTGCGAAAAGAGATATCCGTTGTTTTGATACAGGTTCGTGATGTCTGCTGCTTCCGGATCCTCATCGTCAGCGATTCGTTCTTGAAGCAACACTCCGTTGTAGACGTCCCCTTCAGCAATCCCAAGATAGCTTCGAAGCGTATTATCTGTATACACGGTGTTTCCAATAAATTCGATATCCCCAAAATAATATTGTTGTCCTTCTTCGATATCCATTTCTATCGCTAGTCGATCATCACTCACTGGATAGACCGTATCTCGCACGATTCGTGCATCACGGTATCCGTTCTCCTTATATTTATCTATAATAGAAGCCTTGTCTTCTTCAAAACCATTCTCGGTATAGCGAGACATCTTCCAAACTCTGAAGAAATTACGACGTTTCGTATTTTTCATAGAACGACGCAGTTTTCCGTTAGATAAAGCATCATTTCCATTGAATTTGATAGCGCGTACCTTTACACGATCTCCCTTATCGATCAAGATACGCATGTTTTGCGCTGTCTCTTGCCCGGTGGAGTCGGTTACCTTGGTTGTGCTGATACGAATTTGTGTATTGTAAAACCCTTTTTCCTTGTACTTGTTCCGGATGTAGTTCTTGGTAGTTTCTAAAAGGTTCTTAGTGATCTTAACCCCTGCAGTAAGGTTGTTGTCTTTGATGATCTCCTTCTGTTTTCCTTTGCGAACTCCTTCCACCGTGACTTGTCCCAGTTTTGGTAGTTCTTCAATGTAAAGTTCAAGATCTACGAGGTCACCATCTATGTTCGTTACATAGAAGGCAATGTCACTAAAGAGGTTTTGCTCCCAAAGTTTTTTGGTAACATCACTTAACTTTTGCCCGGGAATATAGAGTTCATCCCCTTTTCGAAGTCCGGTAAAAGCAATGACCGTATTTTCGTTAAACGATTGTTCTCCCGTAACGGTAATGGAGTTGAGCGTGTATTTTTTTCCACTATCTAATTCCTTCTGTTGTGCCCAAAGCGATGCAGTCGCTAAAAGCGAGAAGAGAAAGATAAAGCACAACTTTTTGTAAGGTAGTAAGGTATTAATTTTCAATCTGTTCACTGGTCTTTCCAAATCTTCGTTCTCTGTTTTGATAATTTACTATGGCTTCAAAAAGATGGTTCTTCGTAAAATCGGGCCAAAATGTTTCGGTAAAGTGTAATTCAGCATAAGCAATCTGCCAAAGAAGGAAATTGCTAATACGCTGTTCTCCACTCGTCCTAATAAGCAAATCTACATCCGGCAAATCGCGCGTGTAAAGATGATTATTAATTACCGATTCATTTATAGACGACGGCGAAATTAGGTTATTTTTAACTTTAAGACTAATCTCTTGGATGGTTTTTGTCAATTCTTCTCGCGATCCGTAGCTAAGGGCCAAGGTGAGGGTCATGCGAGAATTGTCTTTTGTTTTCGCTATTACATCTTGTAGCTCCTTATTAGCCTTACCTGGCAGTGCATTGAGATTACCAATAGCGTGAAGTTTTATGTTATTCTCTTGGAGGGTGCTGATTTCTTTTTTGAGCGAAGAAACCAACAATTTCATCAAGGTATCTACCTCAAGTTTAGGACGGTTCCAATTTTCGGTAGAAAAAGCATAGAGCGTAAGGTATGGAATGCCAAGTTTGGCACACGATTCTACAGTTTCTTTAACGGCTTTGGTTCCGTTTTCATGACCAATAGAGCGAAATAACCCTTTTTGCTTCGCCCAACGACCATTACCATCCATGATAATGGCCACATGCTGTGGAAGTTTTTCAGAATCTATATTTGCTTCTAAGTCCATGCTAAAAGTTACAGTAACAGGGTTTTCTGCCGAAGGTAAAGGTAAGAGTTATACCGGTAAATACATACCAATCGTTACTATTAACATTTCCAAACTTCAATCCCTCTGCATCCTCCAAACCTTTATTTGGGTTGCTTCCGTCTAGATTGTCTGTAAAGGTGTAACGTGCCCCACCTTCTAGCGCGAGTACCAACTTGGTGCCAACAGAGGTCTTAAATCCTAGTACCATGGGAATGGCCACGGTTCCGGCACTGTCATAATCTACAATTCGATCATCAGAGGTGCGTCTAAGGGCATTGTACTGAAAATAGGTGAGGCCTGTATAGAGATAAGGAGTTGATTGGGGGGTTCCTTTGTGCAAATTGAATTCCCAAAAGGTGTATTCTAACCCGATCGATGCTTCTGTAATATTATTTTCGAAAGACAAACCGCGTTGTTCTCTTCTGGGATCACTGGCATCTGCATCGTCACCTTTAATCTTTCCGAAGAGTACAGAAGCTCTGAACGAATGACGCGCACTTCGGTTCCACTTAAACACACCACCAAAACCAAGTGAATTGGGTGCAATGTAATTGGTTCGACCTACATCGCCAATGTAATTCATGCCGCCCACCAAAGGACCTATTTCATAGGTTTGTGCAGTGGCCCCAACTGCCATTACTACTACAAAAAATACCGTTGTAAATTGCTTCATTATGCTTAAAAGTTTGCAAATATAACAATAATCTTTGCTCCTCATAAGAAGCCGTAAGATTGTGTACGTTGATTAACAATAATTACGTCTATTTATTGTCTAATTACGCTTGTCTTCTCCCCAAAGTAGTTTTTTTCTGAGGGTTTTGATAAAGGTGTCTTCATGAAGTTGTACCAGTTGTATGGTAAAAGGGGCTTTTTTAATGGTGATCTCTGTGTTGTTTTCCAGCGTAGCGATTCTAGAGTCCAGTGAGATGAGGTACGATTTTTCGCGTCCGGAAACTTTTAGTGTTACCGTACTTTCATCAGAGATCACAAAAGGTCGTGCGTTCAGATTATGAGGAGCGATGGGAGTGAGCGAAATGCTGTGGGTGCCGGGTTCAATGACGGGACCGCCGCAACTCAAGGAATATCCGGTAGAGCCGGTAGGCGTCGAAACGATGAGCCCGTCACTCCAATAAGAAGTAAGATGCTCTTCATTGACCTGGGTGTCTACCTTGATCATTGAGGTAGTGTTTTTTCTGTTTACGGCAATTTCATTGAGTGCGTAGGGCCATTTCTGAAGATCGCGGTTTTCGGGCATGGTCGAAACATGGAGCAGTGCGCGATGCGACAACGTGTAGTTTCCTTGTAAGATCTGTGAAATACTTTCTGAAATTTTTTCTTTCGGAAGGGTTGCTAAGAATCCTAGCCGGCCGGTATTGATCCCAACGATAGGAATGTTCAGGTCGCGTACCAAAGTTACCGATTTTAAGATGGTTCCATCGCCGCCAATACTAAAAAAAAGATCATAGGAAGCATCCAGTTGGGTGAAGGTTTGAAACGATCCGAAGCTATCGGGGATACCTTCATGTAAGCTGATGAGGTCTAAAAAATCTTCTTCAATATAAATGTCCACCTCTTTTTTGCGCAGCAAATCGAGGATGAGCTGTACGTACTTTTCAGAATGTTTATGGTAAAATTGCCCGTAAATACCAATCTTCATAACTAAATATTTAGGTATTTATCTAAGTAGCGTGATCTGTTTTTAAGGTCCTCTAGCAACTTGTCCTCATCGTGATTGGATACCACCACATAGCTATACCGACGAAACGTTTGAACGATCTCATTCATGGCAGAATGCCCGATCTTAATCGTTGCTTGCATCGTATCGTCATTCATGCTAGAGATAAACATCCCTAAGATCTTTCCTTCGTTTGATTCTACTATCTGACTCATCTCGCTAAAGGAATAATCTCGCAATCCTTTTTCCACGACAATGATTCCTCCAGTTTCGTTCAAAAAAGGCGTGTTATTGAACAGGCTCATGATATCACTCAATTCAAAATAACCCAAGTAGTTATTTAGATCACCTAATACGGGCATAATATTGCTTCCGTGTAAGGCAAACGCTTCAAGGATGTCCAGCCAATGCGTTTCTTTTCGCACATGAAAGGTCTCTAAAGCATATTGAAATTCTCGCACCGGTTTCGATGCCTCGAAGCAATGCGCATCCGTTTCCGAAAGGCAACCCAAATACCCTTCGTTATCAATAATGGGAATGTGTGAATAGGTAAGTTGATTGAAGGTATTTTGCAGTTCTCGCACCGATGAATCAAGTCCAAATGCTGCAATATCATTAATAATGTAGGTTTCGGTATCCACAGTCGTGTTTTTATGCAAATTACTTAAAATAATGCTGTAAAAGCGCATCTCAACTTCGTATTTTTGTTTTAGAAAAGCAAACATGGTACGATTAAGTGTAAATATCAATAAGATTGCCACCTTACGGAATGCTCGTGGTGGAAATATGCCCAATGTAGTGCAGGCGGCAGTGGCTATTCAGGAAATGGGCGCGCAGGGTATCACCATCCATCCGCGACCCGATGAACGCCATATTCGATATCAAGATGCCTACGATTTAAAAGAGATGGTCCACACAGAATACAATATTGAAGGGAACCCAATCGATTCCTTTCTGGAAATGGTCTTAAAGATCAAACCCACACAAGTCACCTTGGTGCCCGATGCCGTGGATGCAATTACCTCGAATGCGGGTTGGGATACGGTTACCCATAAGTCGTTTTTGCAAGAGGTAATCTCTGAATGTAAGGCCCAGGATATTCGAACTTCGATATTTGTAGACCCTGAATTAGCGATGATTGAAGGAGCTGCTGCCACAGGCGTCGATCGTATTGAATTATATACTGAGGCCTATGCCGATGCCTATTCCAAAGGAAACAAGACTGCCATAAAACCCTATACCGCTTGTGCAGTTCGCGCGCATGAATTGGGACTAGGAATCAATGCTGGTCATGATCTTTCACTTCAGAACATTGCATACTTTAAGAATAATGTCCCTCATTTAGCGGAAGTTTCTATTGGTCACGCCCTCATTTGCGAGGCCTTGTACGAGGGACTGCCGTCCGTTATTCAACAATATTTAAAAAAGCTAGCGTAGCATGAAATTACATTCACAGATTTACGGAAGCGGTACTCCTTTTATCATTCTACATGGTTTTTTGGGAATGGGAGATAATTGGAAAACATTGGGGAATCGTTTTGCAGAGGCCGGTTACGAAGTGCATTTGGTGGATCAACGTAATCACGGGAGGAGCTTTCATGATGATGAGTTCACCTACGCAGCCATGGCAGCCGATCTAAAAGAATATGTTGAAGAACACAAACTACAGCACATCATTTTACTGGGGCATAGTATGGGCGGGAAGACGGCGATGGAATACGCGACACACTATCCCGAAGATGTGGAGGCGCTGATCGTGGCAGATATTGCGCCAAAAACCTATCCCCAACATCATCAAGATATTTTAAAAGCACTGTCTATGTTAGATTTTTCTAGCATCACTTCCCGTGGCGATGCGGATAAGGTGCTGGCGGTTTATATTAAGGAGAAAGGAATTCGTCAATTTTTGTTGAAGAATTTATATTGGAAGGAAAAAGGCGTATTAGCACTCCGAATGAATCTTCCGGTGCTAACCAAGGAAGTGGCCGCCGTTGGTGTGGCCTTAGAAAATGACCGAAGCTATGAAGGTAAGACCTTGTTTTTAGGCGGAGAACATTCCGGATATATTGAACCTATGGATGAGGTGTTGATCCGGAAGCATTTTCCGAAGGCAAAAGTCGTTGAAATATCAAATGCAGGACATTGGCTACATGCTGAAAATCCTGATGAATTTTACGAAAATGTTATTAATTTTTTATAACATTGCATTGAGATATTATGCATACATAATAAAAAGTTCTCAATATTATGAGCCTAATGTAGGTAGATATCAAGAATTTAATAATAAATAACTACAATTTTTAACAATTTCAGAACCCAAATGAATCGAATTATGAAGAAAGTTTTACTAGTTGCTGCCTTCTTTTTAACGGCCGCAGTGACCTATGCCGGCGGATACCGGGTGAGCTTGCAAGGGCAAAAAGCACTTGCGATGGGGCACACCGGAGTAGCCGTTGTAAATAGTAGTGAATCCTTGTTCTTCAATCCAGCGGGATTGGTGTACTTGGAAAACAAATTGAGCATCTCAGCCGGAGTAAGCGGTGTATTCTCTAATGTAGCGTATCAAAATGAAGAAACGGGTGCTTTCGCACGTACCGATAGTCCTGTAGGAACGCCCCTTTATTTCTATGCTTCTTATCAAGCTACCGACTGGATGGCATTTGGTATTGGGGTATACACTCCATACGGAAGTACGGTAGAATATGAAGACGACTGGGCAGGATCTCACTTATTGAACAACATCGACTTGCAAGCGATCTACATTCAGCCTACCGTGTCATTCAAACTAAGTGAATACTTTAGTGTAGGAGGAGGACCAATCTATGTAACTGGTTCTGTAAACTTCAACCGAAACCTAAACCGAACGTTGACCGACATTGATGGAAACCGCAGTGAGGTAACGATCGATGCCTCCGGAGTAAGTAATTGGGGATGGACCGTAGGAGCCATGTTCTCTCCAACAGAACGACTTCGCATTGGTGCAAATTATCGTTCTGAGATTATTTTAGATGCTGAAGGTGGTGATGCTGATTTCGAAAATATTCCTAATTCACCATTAACTCCTTTTGCCGATACACAGATCGATGCATCGCTGCCATTGCCGGCAGAACTAACTGTAGGGTTATCCTATGAATTCTGTGATAAATGGTTGTTTGCATTCGATTATAACCGTGCCTTCTGGGATGTATACGACTCGTTGGATATCGATTTCGCAGATCCAAATATCCCGGATTCGTTCAACCCTAGAAATTATAAGAATGCCTCTACCTATCGCTTCGGACTCCAGTATGAGGCGACAAAAATGTTTACGTTACGCGCTGGATATTATTTCGATGAAAGTCCTGTTCAAGAAGGATTTTTCGCTCCTGAAACACCGCGTAACGACAGTAATGGGTACACGGCCGGACTTACGTTTAATGTAGGGCAGCGTCTTCAGATCGATGCTTCTTTCTTGTACCTACACTTCAAAGAAGTGGATGCTTCGTATGAAGGATATACTGAAAACGGACAAGTGGTACCGTTCGAAGGAAAGTACAAGTCGAACGCCTTCATCCCTGGTCTTGGGCTAACGTATAGAATGTAATTCAAAAAAAATTGAGAAAAATGAAACATACAGTAAAATATATTGCACTAGCAGCCATTGCGGCCCTTGCTAGTTGTGAACCAGAATTTGAAAATTCGGTAGAAGATTCCGGATTTTACAGCAGCGGAGAGGCGAACCTCTCTAACTTTGTTGCCGTTGGAAACTCCCTTACTGCGGGATATGCCGATGGAGCTCTATACATCACCGGACAAGAAAATTCTTTTCCTAACATCATGGCACAACAATTCGCCAAGGCGGGTGGAAGTGAAACCTTTACGCAACCGTTGATGGCAGATAACTTAGGAGGATTATTGTTAGGTGGAATGCAAATTCAGCCGAATCGTTTAGTTCTTTCTGTAGATGCTTCCGGAAATCCATCTCCAACCCTTTTGGAAGGAACTCCAACAACTGATGTTGCAAATAGTATCCCTGGCCCTTACAACAATATGGGGGTTCCCGGAGCTAAAAGTTTTCACTTAGTGGCTCCTGGGTACGGCAGTACAGCAGGCTTGCCTGATGCAGCGAATCCTTACTATGCGCGATTTGCAACCAGCGCAAGCGCGACAGTACTGGGAGACGCTGTTTCTTTGAGTCCGACTTTCTTTACCTTATGGATCGGAAACAATGATATCTTAGGATACGCTACGTCCGGTGGATCGGGAGTAGACCAAACGGGTAATTTTGATCCTTCCACCTATGGAGCAAACGATATTACCGACCCGAACGTATTTGCATCAGTTTATAGCGAGCAAGTAACAGCCCTTTCAGCGGGTGCTTCCGGTGGTGCCTTGGTAAATATTCCGGATGTAACCTCTATTCCTTACTTTACGACAGTGCCTGTTCAATCCATTCCGTTAGATGCGGCCACTGCGGCTACAGTAAATGCGCAATTTGGATTGTACAATACCCAAGTACTCCCGGGATTGGTTGGTGCAGGGGTGTTAAGTCCTGAAGAAGCAGCCGCGCGAATGATCAATTTTACAGCGGGTGTGAACTTCCCAATTATCATGGACGATGACCTTACCGACATCTCTCTGATTTTGCAAGGGCCTCCTTTTAACTTACCGGCACCCACAGCGAATTTGCTAGGACAATTGCGTCAAGCAAATGCAGATGACTTGGTAGTCTTGCCTGCATCTTCAGTATTGGGTACCACTCCAGATCCATCCAACCCATTGGGTGTGGTAGGAGTTTCTATTCCATTAGAAGACAGTTTGGTGCTAACGGCTACGGAACAAGGACGTGTAGCGACTGCTTCAGCAGCCTATAACGCGACGATCCAAGGATTGGCTTCGGCTAATGGCCTTGCGTTTGTAGATGCTCGTGCGGCATTGGCGCAAGTAGCACAAGATGGAATAGCGTACGATGGTGGTGTGTTGAGTTCTCAATATGTTACCGGAGGTGCCTTTTCATTAGACGGTGTTCACCCAACACCACGTGGATACGCTTATACGGCTAACCTCATTATTGATGCCATTAATAATACATATAACGCGACCATTCCAAAGGTAAATATTGGAAATTACGGTACTGTAACGGCAGCAAATAATTAAGATTATAGATCAATTAGATTAGAAAAACCGCGCTTCAAGCGCGGTTTTTTGTATTTTAGAGTTTCTAATCTGAAGTATGAAAACGATCCTAAAAATATTACTAACCGCCGTGGCTGTGGTGATCTTGGCTAAAGTGTTGCCCGGCGTATCGGTTGCCGGTTATGTGGCTGCTATTATCGTAGCGATTGTGATCGCCCTACTTCGTCTTATTGTAAAACCGATATTGGTTATTCTAACTCTTCCGGTGACCATCATTACACTGGGGCTCTTCTTACTGGTCATCAATGCGCTCATTATTCTGATGGCCGACGCCTTTTTAGAGGGTTTTTCGGTGGCAGGATTTTGGTGGGCACTCTTATTCAGTCTGTTGCTTTCGTTTTTACAATCCATTCTCCACTCACTGGTAGGTTCCGAAGAATAAGGTCTTGAACATCAACTCGTAATTGTTGTTGAGTTGGTATAAAAATCGTACTTTTGCCGTCCGATTTTAAAGGGATAATTTTTCAGAACCAATGAACATTACAAAAAAAGACATCGATGCGTTGAATGCGGTGGTTACCGTTGAAATTTCAAAGGAGGATTACTTTGATAAAGTAGATCGCATTTTAAAAGATTATCGAAAGAATGCCAATATTCCCGGTTTCCGAAAGGGGCATGTGCCTATGGGGATGGTAAAGAAGAAATACGGAACGGCCGTATTGGTGGAAGAGGTGAATAAATTGTTGCAAGATTCCCTTCAGAAATTCCTAACGGAAGAAAAGCTGGACGTACTTGGCAATCCGCTTCCCAAAAATGAAGCAGAGATCAATTGGGAGGCAGATGATTTTACCTTCGATTTTGAATTAGGACTGGCGCCTGAATTTGAGGTTGATCTAAAAGGAAAAAAGGCGATTACGCACTATAAGATCGTTGCTGATGATGAAATGATCGACAATCAAGTAAAAACCATCCGGAAACAATACGGAAAGTTGATCGCTAAAAAAGAAGTAGAAAAAGGCGATGAGATCACAGGAACGTTTACTTCCGAAGAAAAAGAGATCGAAAACAAAGCCACCTTCTCTCTTGAAGATGTCAAGGGGAAAAAGCAAAAAGATGCGCTCATGGGTGCGAAAGTAGGCGATACCTTAACCTTAAAGACCAAAGGCCTTTTCAAGAATGATCATGATAATCAGCGTCACCTTGGCGTTTCTCATGACGATGCACATGGCTTGGATATTGAAGTAACCCTTGCAATTGAAGAGGTAAATGCACGTGAATTGGCGGAAATGAACCAAGACTTGTTTGATAAATTGTTTGGGGAAGGAACTGTAACTTCAGAAGCAGAACTTCGCGAAAAGATCAAAGAGGATGCCGAGCGTCAATTTGTACAGCAGAGCGATCAAAAATTATTGAATGATGTGGTAGAATCGCTTATTGAAAATACTACGTTTGAACTTCCCGGTGAATTCTTACAGCGCTGGATCCAGGTGAGCGGCGAAAAACCAATGACCGAAGAAGAGGCAAAAGCCGAATACGAGCGAAGTGAAAAAGGTCTGCGTTATCAATTGATTGAAGGAAAGATCAGATCTGAAAATAATCTAAATGTTTCCTTTGATGAATTAAAAGAATATGCGGGTCAAATGATCAAAGCACAAATGGCACAGTTTGGCCAGACAGATCCCAGCGAGGAAGAGGTCAATCAAATCGCGGCACGTATCTTGAGCAATCAAGAAGAAGTGAAGCGTATTTCAGAACAATTGAATACGAACAAACTTTTAGCCTTCTTTAAAGAAGAAGCGAAATTGAAAACGAAAGAGGTTCCTTACGATCAATTCGTAAAGGAAGCCTACGCGTAATTCAACGATAAATGGTTATCTTTAAGGCGTTGAATGGTACATTTAACGCCTTTTTGTTTATTGTTTAATACATTCGAATAGAATCATCAATCAAGGAGAAATACCTATATGAACTACGGAAAAGAATTTAAAAATTTTGCTATCAAAGACCAGGGAGTCAGCAGTACTTATTATGATAAGATCATCAGTAGTATGCATCCCGTGGGTCTTACTCCAAATATTATAGAAGAACGCCAAATGAACGCCGTTGCTATGGACGTGTTTTCACGTTTAATGATGGACCGGATCATTTTTCTAGGAACCGGCATCAACGATCAAGTGGCGAATATTGTGCAAGCGCAGTTATTGTTTTTGGAAAGTACAGATGCTTCCAAAGACATTCAGATATACATTAACTCACCGGGCGGTAGCGTCTACGCAGGGTTAGGTATTTACGATACCATGCAGTTCATCAAGCCTGATGTAGCCACCATATGTACGGGTATGGCAGCTTCTATGGGCGCCGTATTATTGTGTGCTGGTGAAAAGGGGAAGCGTAGCGGACTCACACATTCGCGGGTGATGATCCACCAACCGTTGGGAGGTGCGCAAGGACAGGCAAGTGACATCGAGATCACGGCCCGTGAAATTATCACCCTCAAAGAAGAATTGTACAAAATAATCTCTAAGCATAGCGGGCAACCGTATGAGAAGGTGTATGAAGACAGTGATAGAGATTATTGGATGAAAGCCGAGAAGGCGAAAGAATATGGAATGATCGATGAGATCTTGGCGAGATAATCGCCATTCCAAAAAAGAATTCGTATGTCGAAAGAAGAATTAGAATGCTCATTTTGTGGTCGAAAGAAGGCTGAAACCAATTTGCTTATTGCCGGATTGGATGCGCACATCTGTGATCGTTGTATCGAACAGGCGCACGGAATTGTAGTCGAGGAGGCCCTTCATTCTACCAATAGCGAATTGAGCAAAGAATTAATGCTGAAGAAACCGAAGGCGATCAAATCGTTCTTGGATGACTACATCATCGGGCAAGAATACACTAAAAAGGTGATGTCTGTTGCGGTGTATAATCATTACAAACGCTTATTACAGCCAAAGTCTGAAGATGATATTGATATTCAAAAAAGTAATATCATCATCGTAGGGCAAACCGGAACGGGAAAAACGCTTTTAGCGAAAACGGTAGCACGCATGCTTAATGTGCCATTGGCGATCGTGGATGCAACGGTTCTAACGGAAGCCGGATACGTAGGTGAAGATGTGGAAAGCATCTTAACGCGTTTGTTACAAGCAGCCGATTACAACGTGGAAAAAGCGCAACATGGCATTGTATTTATCGACGAGATCGACAAGATCGCTCGTAAAAGTGATAATCCTTCAATTACACGCGATGTAAGTGGAGAAGGAGTACAACAGGCGCTTCTGAAGCTATTGGAAGGTACCACGGTGAATGTTCCGCCGAAAGGAGGACGAAAGCATCCCGATCAAAAATTTATCGAGGTCAATACCGAAAACATATTATTTATCGCTGGAGGTGCCTTTGACGGTATTGAACGCCATATTTCCAAGCGTTTGAACATGCAGGCCGTTGGGTTTAGCGCGTCGAAATCTGAAGATACGCTAGATCGTGAAAACCTGTTGCGATATATTATTCCGAAGGACTTAAAAGACTTTGGATTGATCCCTGAGATCATCGGGCGTTTACCGGTCTTATCGTATATGAATCCGCTGGATCGCGGAACGCTTCGCGCCATACTCACAGAGCCGAAGAATGCGATCATAAAGCAATACAAGAAGCTTTTTGAAATGGATGAAATCGATTTTGTGATCACCGAAGAAGCCTTAGAGTTCATTGTAGATCAAGCGGTAGAATACAAACTAGGGGCTCGCGGATTGCGTTCGCTATGTGAGGCGATTTTAACCGACGCCATGTTCGAACTTCCTGGAACCGATGAAAAGAAACTACAGGTTACCAGAGAATACGCAGAGCAAAAACTAAACAAGTCAACAATTAAAAAGTTGAAAGCTGTTTCCTAACACCAACCATCATGAAAAAACCCGGATCAGTCGATCCGGGTTTTTTTATGGTCAAAACAAATAAAATGTAGCTATTATGGATGTGCTACGATTGTTTCCTGCGTGGTGCGCAGAATTTTTTGATGCATCAACTCCTTTTTGTTCTTTAACGTATATCCTGCAATTTCTTGTTTCGAAATTTCAGAAGTGGTCGCGCATGATGTAAATGATGCTACCATAAAAAGAAGTATTGCGATGTAAAGTAAATGTTTCATTTATAGCCCCAATGTTTAAATGATGATTCAAATCTAGAGCGTAGGAAAAAGACTACCAAAAATTTTAGATATACCTCTCAAATAATCGATGAAAAACACAAGAGACTTTCTGTAAAAACCCTTTTAACAAAACGACTTGTAGTTTATCGGAAAAAATCGCGTGTTATAGAGAGGGCTGATTTAAAGCGAGTAGCTCTTCTAAATAATCACGAGAATTTGAAAGTCGGGGTACTTTATGTTGCCCTCCCAGTTTTCCTTTGTCCTTCATCCAATCATAGAACAATCGCGTTCTGGCACAATGAATGGTAGGCGCATTTAATGTAGTGTTTTTATAGCGCTTGGCTTCGTAATCGCTATTCACTTCTTGCAATGCCTTGTCCAAAACTTTTGAGAAGAACGCAAAGTCATCTGGAGGTTGTTTGAATTCGATTACCCACTCATGCGCGCCTTTTTCGCGTTCTTTCATAAAGATCGGGGCAGCGGTGTAATCAACGATCTCAGTTTGCGTGAGCTGTGAAGCCTTCCGAAGCGCCGCTTCTGCATTTTCAATGATCAACTCTTCTCCAAATACATTGATAAAGTGCTTGGTTCTTCCGGTTACTTTGATTCGGTACGGATTTATGGAAGTGAAGCGAACGGTGTCTCCAATTTGATAGCGCCAAAGTCCCGCATTGGTGGTAATAACGATCGCATAATTCACATCGGTTTCTACTTCGCTAAGCGGAATGACCTTTTCGGAATCAGTACCATAACTGTTCATAGGAATAAACTCGTAAAAAATACCATAGTCCAGCATCAGCAACAATTCCTTACTGTGATTCTGATCTTGAATAGCAAAAAAACCTTCGGAAGCATTGTAGATCTCATAGTATTTGAAAGAATCGCGTGGTAAGATCTTTTGATACTGTTCTAAATACGGTTCAAAACTTACGCCCCCATGGAAGTAGACCTCAAGGTGCGGCCAGATCTCAAATAAATTTGATTTACCACTAGTCTCCAAAACATTGTTCAATAGTACCAACATCCATGAAGGAACGCCGGCCAGGCTGGTGACATTCTCTCGCATGGTTTCTTCCACAATGGCTTGCATCTTCGTTTCCCAGTCGGCCATTAAAGAAACTTCATTCTTAGGGGTGCTACTAAACTCTGCCCAAAAAGGCATGTTATCGATCAGGATGGCCGAAAGATCTCCGAAAACAGTTCCGTTTTCGCGGTATAGTTCTTTGCTTCCGCCCAAACGCAAGCCTTTCCCAACAAAAAGTTGTGACTCGGGGTTGTTGTTCAAGTACATACACAGCAGGTCTTTACTGGCAGCATAATGACAATCTTCCAAAGACTCCTCACTCACTGGAATGAATTTGCTTTTGCTATTGGTGGTTCCGCTCGATTTCGCAAACCACTTGATAGGTTTGGGCCAAAAAATATTAGTTTCCCCGCGGCGTGCTCGTTCAATGCGTGCTTCTGTGTCTTCGTAGGACGTAATAGGCAGGCGTTCGGCGAATTCACTGTAAGACGCAATGGAAGAAAAATCATGCTCTTTGCCGATTTCCGTATTACGAGCTTTATGAAGCAAGTCGAGCAGGAGCTCTTCTTGAACCTCATTAGGGTATTTTAAGAACAATTCTATTTGATGGAATCGTTTCTTTAAAAACCAAGAAGCAATTGAATTTACGATGGGTATTGGCATTTTTTTAACCTATCTTTATTTCATAAAAATAGCAATTTCTTTTTTTATGAAATACGAAGGGGTCCTAACAAAAATGCAAACTGAGAACGGAACGCCTATTCAATATTATTTGATTTTTGAAACTGATTTTCTGCATATGAATCAGTTGCTCGATAAAACGCTTTCCATCAATTTTTTACGGTATCAATGTTTGCACTGCGGAAAAGAAAAAAAGATATACCGCCAAGGATTTTG
Source organism: Flavobacteriaceae bacterium UBA4166 (assembly GCA_002379985.1). Lineage (GTDB taxonomy): Bacteria > Bacteroidota > Bacteroidia > Flavobacteriales > Flavobacteriaceae > DFVG01. The sequence continues at coordinate 54,800 of DFVG01000017.1, read as the reverse complement.
CTATGATTGTTTTTTTGAAATTCCACAGGCAGCCGACTGGGTCATTAAACCCGAATTGAGCAAAGCGCACTTAGATCAGGAAGAACGCGACCTGGAATATGAGAAGAAAGTACAGCTCCAACCACATATCGTTTATTTGGCCAACAGTAGCAATGTAAAAGTAGGCGTTACTCGTAAAAGTCAAGTGCCTACACGATGGATCGATCAAGGGGCTCATGAAGCTATCGAAATTGTTGAGGTGCCTAATCGTTACCTAGCGGGTATTACCGAAGTTGCGCTCAAAGATCACGTAAGTGACAAGACCAATTGGCGCACGATGCTTAAGAACGAAGTGGAGGATGAAGATCTTGTGGCATGGCGAAATCAACTCAAACAATACATACCTGAGGAGGCACAGCAATATTTTATCGCTTCTAATAAGGAGACGCAACTCGACTTTCCCGTCTTGCAGTATCCAAAGAAGCTCAAGAGCCTTAACTTAGAAAAATCACCTTTTTATGAAGGAGTCCTTAAAGGAATCAAGGGGCAATACCTCTTATTTGAGGACAACACTGTATTTAACGTTCGTAGCAATGAGGGCTACGTTGTCTCCCTTGGCGTTACTGGTTAATGCTGTCTTTTTTCTTTTTTCTATTGAAAATTCCACCTAGAATATCTTGAACGACTTGTGTGGTCGAAGACTGCGTTTGTGTACTGTCTTGTTGGGTAGCAGTACTATCTTTAGGTTTGTTTCCTCCTGAAATAATGTCCTTCAGTATATTGGTTCCCTTGTCTTGTAACTCTTGTTTTTGCTTTTCGATCAAGCGTTGTGTTAACGTATTCACAGCGGCTTGCGTGTTTACTGAAACCTGCGGACTGTTAATCGTTCCACCAATCTGTACCGGAAGGGCTACTGTAACATTTTCAGCGTCAGCGGGGTCTAGCTTTGCGAGTAATCCTGCCACAGAGCTGCCCATATAGCGTCCGGGAACATCCATGGTTACATTGTAGTTGATGCTTTTATCGAGCCCGTGACGTCCTTGCACAGCAATATTAATACCTTTGATATCAAAGTCGAACGGTTGCACCTCAATATTCCCATTGTTGAAATTGAGCACGGTGCTCACATCGCGTAAGCTCAACCTACTAATATCCAAAAACGGAAGTTTTTCTCCCAAGCGAGACATCAATGGCGTTTTAGAATTGTCTACTTCGGCGGTTAAAATCTGTGCCAAGGCATTCCCTGCAAGCGTTTCCAATTTTGGCGTCATGTCTTCAGACAGGCTTCCTTGAAGTTCCAATTGCGTATTTAAAGTACCGTCTAAGGCCCGGGCAATAGGCGTCAAAAATTCCAGTAGTTCAAGTTTTTGAAACGATTCAGAAATATTGATCTTACTCAGATCCACATCCATCGCGAACGTAGGAGTCGCATTTTGTGTCGAAACGGTACCACCCACCGTCACGTTTCCGCCGAGAATATTCGACGTGAGATTTTGCAATCGAAGTGTTTCTTGACGAATGCCTGCAATACCTTGTACATTGGTCAGTTCCAGATCATCATAAATTACCCGGTCTGCTTTAAAATTTAGCGTGGCATCCAGAAAATCGGGGATGCTTACCCCTTTTTTCGGAGTGGATGGGGTATTGTTTTTAGTTGTTTCTTCGGAAGCGGTTCCCGGAGCTTTAAAATCATTGACATTAAAGGTCTTGGAACGTACTTCAAAATTTCCTTTCAGATCCTGCTTTTGCATCAAGAAAGGGATCAGGTTTTGAATACTTCCGCTAGCCGAAAGATCTGTTTGTCCGCTGCGCGCATTTAGTTCTTGAAGAGTGATCGTTCCCGGAGCTAATGCCAGACGAGCGGTTGAAATTTGTATGTCATTTTGGAAACTGGGATCGCTGTAGGTAAAATCGCTAAGTTGCGCGGTACCACTCCCTTCAATATTTTGATATTGCTCTTTTTCGATAGACTCCATATCGAAGCGTGTATTGAGGTCGGCAACAAAACGACCTTGTAAGGGAGCCTTCATGGTTACAGGTAATACATTTTCAATATTTCCGAGGTTCAGAGCGCCTTTCATGTCAAGATTCACGAGACTGTTCCCTGTAAGATTTCGGATGGTTCCCGATGCTTGAAAAGGTTCATTGTCAATAGAAAATGTAAGATTTCCAATGGTTAGAAACGTGTCATCGGTATTTCCGGTATCATTCACAAGACGTGCATCAATGGTGATGTTTTGAACCGATTTCGGTAAATCTGGATATTTAAACGAAGCATTGTTACTTTTTACCTGAATATCCATTTTGGGAATCGTCGTTTCCGAAACGATTCCGTTGAGCATACCGTCTACCGTAAAATCCCCGGTGGTTTGCACATTATTGATATTCTTCACGTAGGTTTCCGGAAGTACTGCCAAGAAATTTTTAAAATCAGAAGAGGGCGTCTTAAATGTCAGATCTATGTTGGTGCCTTCTTCTATAAGTTGCACAAATCCATCAAATTGCAACGGTAGTTCGTTGATCTTGGCTTCATTCTCTAGAAACGTATATCGCTGTGCTTCCAGATCCATTTGAATATCGGCAAGTAAGGAAACCTTATTGTTCGTGAGGTATTCCATTTCTCCCAATCCGAATGTAACGAGAGCGTTCGTTTCGGTTTCTAGCGTACTTTCTGCAAGCGAGAAGTCGCCTTTACCCTGGTGATTTACATTTTGTAACCTAAAGTAGGTTTGGGTAGCAGCGTCGCGATAACGAATTTCCGAATCTTGAATTTGATATTCTTTTAGATCAAAACGAAAAGAGCTGTTCCCTTCGGTCTCGTCGGCTAAAGGGGCATCACTTTTAATCGCGATGTCATAATTGGCATTTCCTAAGGAATCTACTTTGATATTTACCAAGGTTTCATCAAACGTAAGGGCATCTACTACGATAGATTCCTCACTTGTCTTAAACAGCTGCATGACGCCCATGGCCAATGTTAAGCGCTTTCCGGCGGCGAGGGTGTCTCCTTCAAACGGAGCGCGATTGATCACACTAAAATCTTTGATGGTAAGGGCGGCATTTGGAAAGTTTCTAAAGAGACTGAGGTCAAAATCATTCCAAGCGACGTCTGCATCCAAATTTTTATCAATGCTGTTCTTAACGATCTTTTCGATAGATCCTTTCAGGAATAAAGGGGATAAGAGAAGTACGATGAGCAGAATGCCCACAACGATCCCAATTATTTTCAATAACTTTTTCATAGATTATTCATTTTCAAGCCGAAGTTCTTCTCCCCATGTCAATCCAAATCGTTTCCGAAGCGCATACACGCTTGCATAGAGCAGTGGTGTGTCCAGTGCTGCGACGAGCACTTTAAATAGGAATCCACTGAGTAGAAGTCCGCCAAACAATGACCACTCAATCTTTCCGAAGCTACACAGCAGAAAAAGCACCGTAAAAGTGTCTACGAATTGTGATAAAAACGTTGAAAAATTATTCCGCAGCCAGAGGTGTTTCCCTTTCGTAAGCCGCTTCCAAAAGTGGAAGATCTGAATGTCAATGTATTGGGCTAGTAAATAAGCCATCATTGAGGCAAAAACCGCAATGGCGGTAGCTCCAAACACTGTATCAAATAAAGTGTTTCCTATCGGGCTCCATTCGGTAGCGGGTACTGCCGAAGCGACAAAAACGATCAATAAAGAAAAGAACGAGGCAAAAATTCCGGAGGTTACTACCAAATTTGCTTTTCTCTTTCCGTACACTTCACTGATAATGTCTGTGATCAGAAAAGTGATAGGATAGGGAAGAATTCCTACGGAAATTTCGAAGGTGTAAATTCCGAAGAAATCCCAGTAGAAAAACTTCTGAAAGATCAAGTTTGAAACTACCAGCGAAGCGATAAATAAAGCGCCTAAAATAAGATAGATGCGTTGCGCCAGCCGATGGTCTTTCTTTGATAATGTGCCCACACAAATTCTTTAACAAACAAAGGTACTTGCCAGACGTATTCTTTTCGTTAATTTCGTGCTAAATGTTAAAATCACCAATTTGAACGACACCCTTCATGATGTTTTCTTAGCGCTAGGCAGCAATATGGGCAACCGATACGAGCAGCTACAGCAGGCGGTCGATATGCTTTTTGAAGAAGTAGGTGCGGTCCATAAAATATCATCAGTGTATGAGTCGCCTGCAATGGGTTTCGAGGGCCCGGCGTTTTTGAATTGTGTGATTTGGATGCGTACGCGTTTGAGTTCCACCAAAGTGTTGAAAGCAGTTCTTTCCATTGAAAAAAGCATGGGGCGTGAACGTGGTGATTCGCATGGATATGCGTCACGACCTATTGATATTGATGTGTTGTTTTACGATGCAGAAGTTAAAGCATCCAAACGTCTCACAATACCGCATCCTGAAATGGAAAGTCGCAGGTTCGTATTGCAGCCCATGGCCGAAGTACATGCCCAATGGGTGCATCCGGTTTCAGAGAAAAATATGGTTCGCCTATTGGCAGAAACACCCGATAAAACGAACTTGGTAAAACAATCCAAATGGTTGCGCAACCCTATTAAGAATATTGATTTTGCCCGCTTCAACTATATCGCCATTGAGGGAAATATTGGTGCTGGAAAGACGAGTCTAAGCACTCAGATGGCGGGTGAATTCAATGCGAAACTTATCCTAGAACGATTTAAGGACAATCCGTTTCTTCCGAAATTCTATAAAGATCAGCAGCGGTATGCGTTTCCGTTGGAGATGAGTTTTTTGGCAGATCGCTATCAGCAATTGGTGGAAGATATTGCACAATTCGATCTTTTTAAAGATTGCGTGATTACCGATTATGACCTGTATAAATCCTTGATATTTGCTCAGGTAACCCTTGCGGAAGAAGAATTCAACTTGTACAAAAAGTTGTTTCAAATCATGCATAAAGAGCTGCCGCAACCTGATGTTTACGTGTATTTGTATCAAAGCACTGAACGATTGCTGGAGAATATCAAAAAACGAGGTCGCAGTTACGAGCAAGACATTCAGCCAGAATACTTACAGAAGATCCACGAAGGATATTTTAATTACATCAAAGCGCAACCTGCAGAAAAAGTGAAGGTGATCGACGTTTCGGATTTGGATTTTGTGAAAAACCGATCAGACTATCTAAGCTTGGTACGCACCATTGTTAGCTAACGCAATGCTTTCAGCTTGCTGAAAAAATCCCAAAGCACTACGCCGGAACTTACCGAGATATTTAGTGAATGTTTGGTTCCCAATTGCGGAATTTCAATGACTGCATCGCTGGCGGAGACCACCTCTTGTGACACTCCTTTTACTTCATGACCAAATACCAAAGCATAGGTCATTGCTTCTTGTACTGAAAATTCATCGAGCATGATCGCTGTTTCGGCTTGTTCAATGGAAGCTACGAAGACGCCCTCACTCTTAAGTTGAGACACCAATTGCAGCGTATTTTCAACATGTTCCCAAGCCACACTTTCTGTAGCGCCTAAGGCTGTTTTCTGAATGTCCTTGTGTGGGGGTTTCGCTGTGATTCCGCAGAGGTAGATCTTTTCGATCAAAAAGGCATCCGCAGTGCGAAAAATAGCGCCAATATTGTTCAGACTACGCACGTTATCCAATATGACGATCAATTTGGTTTTTTCGGCCGCCTTGAATTCATTCGTACTGAGTCGGTCTAGTTCACTATTTTTCAATTTCCGGTAACGCATGCCGCAAAAATAATCAAAGCAAGTGTGTTATTTGTTGATAACATCGGATAAAATGCGCTATAGATTTCGGGGAAGGCCAAGGGTATTTCTTTATTTTTATTCCCTCTGAAAATATGATTCATGGCGAAGAAAGTGACCCCTTTAATGAAACAATACAATAGCATCAAGGCGAAGTATCCTGATGCCTTATTGTTGTTTCGGGTGGGGGATTTTTATGAGACCTTTGGAAGCGATGCCGTTCGGGCTGCAAAGATTTTGAATATTACGTTGACCGCCCGGAATAATGGAGGCGATCAAACCGAGTTGGCCGGATTTCCACACCACTCATTGCATACCTACTTGCCGAAATTGGTGATGGCCGGATGTCGTGTGGCCATATGTGATCAATTAGAAGATCCAAAACAAACCAAAAAGATCGTGAAGCGAGGAGTGACCGAGCTGGTGACGCCCGGTGTTGCCTTGAATGATGATATTTTAGAGCGCAAGCGAAACAATTTTTTAGGAGCTGTCCATTTTGGGAAGCAACGACTTGGCGTGTCCTTTTTAGATGTTTCTACCGGCGAGTTTCTAACAGCTGAAGGTTCTTCGGAATACATCGATACCTTACTTCAAAATTTTGCGCCTTCCGAAGTATTGGTCAGTAAACCAAAGCGAAAGATTTTTACCGAAACCTTTGGAGAACACTACCACGCTTTCTTTATGGAGGATTGGGTGTTTCAGGAAGATTATGCGCAAGAATCACTGGAAAAACAGTTTGGAACCACTTCCTTAAAAGGATTTGGTGTGGCCCATTTAGAAACCGGAATTGTCGCTGCAGGTGCTGCATTACACTATTTGAGTGAAACACGTCACGACCGTCTACAACATATTACGCGTATTTCAAGAATTGCCGCAGACGCCTATGTTTGGATGGATCGATTTACCATTCGAAATCTGGAACTATATCACAGCACTCAAGAAAATGCGATTACGTTATTAGATGTCATAGACAAGACCAAATCACCAATGGGTGGTCGGTTATTAAAGCGCTGGCTAGCATTGCCGTTGAAGGACGTTTCAACCATTCAGGAACGTCACGATTGTGTTGCTTATTTAGTCTCGGAAAGATCCGTATTGGAGTCGGTGCAAGAAGGATTGTCAGGAATCTATGATCTAGAGCGATTAATTTCAAAAGTAGCGACCGGAAAGATCAACCCCCGCGAAGTGGTTCAATTAAAGAATTCACTAGAAGCGGTGCAACCTATTCAAGAGCTCTTAGCGGCTTCCGAAATACCAGCCATTGTTAAGATAGCTAAGCATTTAGATACTTGTGAAGACCTGTGCTCCTTAGTGTTAACCTCCTTAAAGGCAGAGGTTCCCGTTCTAATTTCCAAAGGCAATGTGATTGCTGACGGCTATCATAATGAGCTTGATGAACTTCGTAGCATTGCTTCCGGTGGGAAAGAATATTTAGACGCCATGCTGGAGCGGGAGAGCAAACGCACGGGGATCACTTCACTAAAGATCGCCTCTAATAATGTGTTTGGCTACTACATTGAGGTGCGCAACACGCACAAAGAAAAAGTACCTTCCGAATGGACTCGCAAACAAACCTTGGTTAGTGCGGAGCGATACATTACCGAAGAACTTAAAGAATACGAGCAGAAGATCCTAGGTGCCGAAGAAAAGATAGCGGTCTTAGAGCAGCAACTGTTTTCAGAACTGATCGAAGAATTGCTGGTATTTATTCCGAAAGTACAGCAAACTGCTGGATATCTAGCACAATTAGATTGTTTGTGTTCTTTTGCAGAGCAGGCTAGAACGCATCATTATAAGCGTCCTGAATTGACTGACGATTTTGATCTTGATATTAAAGGCGGGCGTCACCCCGTGATCGAACAACAACTTCCTCCCGAAGCGCCATTTATTCCTAATGATGTGTATCTAGATCGTGAAGCGCAGCAACTTATCATGATTACGGGACCCAACATGAGTGGTAAGTCGGCGATCCTTCGGCAGACTGCGCTCATTGTATTGTTGGCCCAGATGGGGAGTTTTGTGCCGGCTTCGGAAGTACGTATGGGTTGTGTAGACAAGATCTTTACGCGGGTGGGTGCCAGTGACAATATCTCGATGGGAGAATCTACGTTTATGGTTGAAATGAACGAGACGGCGAGTATTCTAAATAATATTTCAGACCGAAGTTTAGTGTTGTTGGACGAGATAGGTCGTGGTACGAGTACCTATGATGGCATTTCTATTGCTTGGGCGATAAGCGAATATTTACACGAACATCCGGCGCGACCAAAAACATTATTTGCCACCCATTATCATGAGTTAAATGAAATGACAGATACGTTTGATCGTATTAAAAATTATAATGTATCTGTTAAAGAATTAAAAGATCAAGTATTATTTCTTCGGAAATTAGTGCCCGGAGGTTCGCATCATAGCTTCGGAATTCACGTTGCGAAAATGGCGGGGATGCCACAAACGGTGTTGAAGCGTTCTCAGAAAATTTTGGAGCGATTAGAAAAATCACATGGTTCCGAAGAACTCTCTCACCAGATGAAGGAGCTCGGGAAAGAAGAAATGCAATTGAGTTTCTTCAAATTAGACGACCCCTTACTAGAGGAGTTGCGTGAAGAGATTCTTCATCTGGATATTGATACGCTTACACCTGTTGAAGCTTTGATGAAGTTAAATGAGATCAAGCGTATGTTAGAGCGAAAGGCTTCTGTAAAGATAAAATCGTAACATCTGCATATAAATGCCCGGGTCTTTAAGGTTCGGCTTTCGCTTCAAGTACTCGGGACGGGACGTACCTACGGTGAGTCTCTTTACCTACTATCGGAAATGAAAGCCTAATGCCCTATCGGGCTTTCTTTTTTCGCTTCCCATCCTTAGAAAAACAAGGTTTTTCACGGATGATACGCATAAAAAAAACCGAACCTTATCGGTTCGGCTTTCGCTTCAAGTACTCGGGACGGGACTTGAACCCGTACGACCGTTACTGGTCATTGGATTTTAAGTCCAACGTGTCTACCAATTCCACCACCCGAGCATCGGACCTTTAATAAAAAAGCCGAATCGTCTTCGGCTTAGAGCGAAAAACGGGATTCGAACCCGCGACCTCCACCTTGGCAAGGTGGCGCTCTACCAACTGAGCTATTTTCGCATTTACGTGCTGAGAAATGGCAAGTTGGCACTCGCGTATTCCTCTCGCTACACTCGTGGGATACGAGTGTGAGCTATTTTCGCATAATAAAGAACGTGCTTTTGTTTCAAAGCGGGAGCAAATTTAAAACTTTTGTCCTAAATCCAAAGTATTTATTATGGAAAATTTAAAGGGTGCGAAGAGCTTTTCTATAATTTGTCACTGAAAATTTTACTGATCTCATCATCTACCTGATCTTTAAGGTCCATGGTGTTCGATTCGCTTCTTTTGCCAATTTGATAGGAAATATAGATCAGAAAGATAAGGATAGGTAAGATGATGGGTAAGGAGTACCAAAAATCAAACTCATCGATGTAGTCGTTCTTATGATTAATGACCCCTGCCAACTGAAATAAAAACATAGTGAGGGGAACTAAAATGGCATACTTCCACCAATTCTTAGAAGTTAAGAACCAAATGCCGGTCATTAATACGAAAGTTACTTTGGTGAACAATGCATGCATGTACGATTGTGCATGGGCAAAATTTCCTGCATTAATAGTCCCTACAATGGTATTCCATTCCTTCGAATCTGTAGGAGCATACTTATAGATGTAAAAAAGAAAGGGTGTTGCTATCAATAAAAACGATAGAAACACCCCTGATATCATTGAAAGTTTCTTATCCGTTGGGAGGAACTTCGTAGTCTGCTTTGTCGATTTGTTGTTCATCAGTTGTGATGGCTTCTGGGGTACAACTTGCAGCAAATGCAAGCAATGCTAAAATAAACATTAATTTTTTCATGAAGAATAGGTTTTTTGTTGTTAATTATGTAACAAACCTACGCAGATCTTTTCAAAAATGTAATAGCTTAAGAAATATAAGTTTATGGTACCTTTGTTAGTTATTTTTCTTTGATTTATCGATTAACGGCATAAATATACGATTAACGACATAATTTCCAAGAGGGAAATACCAGGCGAAAAATAATGTCATACACAGTGCGAACACGTGTGCCCCGAACCACCTTTCCAATATGTTGTCAGGATAAATATACGAAGTTTTGAGAGTATATCCTCCAAACTCCAACAACCCCATAGCAATGAGACCATAGGCATATTGCGTGTGTATTGGATAAGGTCTAAGTAGGATAGAAATAGGAACCATATATAGAACATAGGTGGTGATGACCTGCCACCAATAGGTGAATTTAGCGATTGCTAACTCTTGACCAATCCAGTTCATGGTGATTCCCCAACAGAAGTAAAAAGCAATATAAACAAACCATTGTGTTGGAGTGGTATCTTTCAAAGGAGCGAGAATGGTTTTCATGAAGATCTTAATTGCTCTTGGCGATGTTGTTAGAAAAAATATTATATGTAGTGCAAAAAAAACCCGGACTTTCGCCGGGCTTTTCTATGTTTCGGGACCTGATTAATTGTCCATATCGTCAGTGCCTTCTACTTCTTCCTCAATTTCTTCACCGGCTTCGTTAACGGCATCTTCTACATCTTCTGCAGCATCTTCAATGGCATCTCCTGTATCATCAATTGCTGTTTCAATAGATTCTTCTGTTCTTTCTTCTGTAGTTTCACGACAAGAAAATACTGAAACGCTCAATAAAAGGGCGGTTACGGCTATAAATACTTTTTTCATAATGGTTTATTTTGTGTTAATGGAACGAAATTAATTCAATTCAAGGATAAATTTGTTAAAATTTAGTTATCATCTCCTCCCGGCATCTCATCGGTACCTTCAATTTCTTCATTAATTTCTTCTCCTGCGTTTTCGATAGCATCTCCAGTTTCTTCTACAGCTTCTTCGATGGCTTCTCCAGCATTTTCAAGATTGTTCTCCGTATCTTCTGCGGCAGCTTCTAATGCATCTTGCGCTTTTTCTTGGGTGGTTTCTCGACAGCTTACACTGAAAACAAACAATAACAGTAACAAGGCGGTTGTGAATTTCTTCATGTTGATTGGTTTTTTGTTATATGTTAAAATTAATCATTTTTTTAGAATGGGTTGTTTTTCGGTTAAATATTTCCAGTATCGCTTCGGAACATGTTGTAAGTGAAGTTTCATGTTCTTCCGGGAAGTAATATTGGTACTATCGAAATACAATTTCCATAATTCTTGAAAACGCGTTTCTTCTTCCGAAAGGCAAAACGTCTTAATATGATGCGTTAAAGGGGCTGTCGATTCAAGCGCTAATTGTACTTCTTGAACCTTCTCCTGGTCATAGAAGAATCCATAGTTTCGCTTTACATCATACAGCAACCAATGCTGGTCTGCATAGCGATTCTTGAAATGCGTTACATTTAAGGGTAATACATTGAAATCGGGTGCAATAGTAGCCACGTACCATCCCTCTTTTGTTTGCATAAACCGCACAAAGGCATCCATACGGTGCTTTTCGCGCCCAATCATCTTCTGAATCTCTAACAGTTTGGATGTAAGCGGATGCGCCGGATTCTTCACCACGGTACCTTGTGTCTGAAAAAATACTCGTAAAAAGGATAAGATCAAGGCTTCCATTTGCGGCAATTCACTTAGAAATACTCTATAAAGCAACTGTTGTGTGCGCACGCCCCCTTTCTTGGCAATTCCTTTCCAGACCCGAGAGGCTTTGCTATCATCAGTGATAATATATTCCATATCCGAAAAAAGTGAAGGCTGTGATTGCTCGGGCCGAAGCAGCTGTAGGTCTTTTATTTTTTCATCATACATCATAAAAACGGCTGTCAAAAGTCCCTCAAACGTAAAGTCGTATTTAAGTAGCATGATCTAGGAAGAAAGGGTTAGGGAGGTCGTTGCATTCTCGAACAAATTCAACTGACCATTATAGGTTTTGTGATATTTACTTGTTGTGTGCCCGAGAATTAAACCCTTAATTTGAGAAGACGTACGGTCTTTGAAATCATAAGGAGTCCCGGGGCAATGGATAAAGTATTTTGCACGATTCATAGCGATACCCATCTTTTGCAAGTCATGCCATCGAATGGTTTGATGCTTTCTTCCGGTAAGGATTTTGTGCACCGACTTCATTCCAACGCCGGGAATGCGCGCCAGCCATTGTTTGTCTGCGGTATTGATGTCTATCGGAAAAAAGGAAAGGTTGCGTAGGGCCCAGCTAAGTTTTGGATCAATGTCCATGTCAAGATTAGGATGCTCTTTGTTTAACAATTCCCGAATGTCAAAACCATAAAAGCGCAATAGCCAGTCGGTTTGATATAACCTGTTTTCTCGCATCATCGGTACTTCGGTGCCTATCATAGGCAAACGTGGATCGTAGCTAATAGGGATGTAGCCGGAATAGTACACCCGCTTCATGCGAAATTGCTTGTAAAAATAAGCGGATGTATACATGATCTGTGCATCCGATTCACCCGTGGCGCCAATAATCATTTGGGTGCTCTGTCCGGCCGGAGCGTAGACTGGGGTGTGCCGAAATTTTTTCTTTTCGGAACGATATAGTTGTATTTCCTGCTTTACTTTCCGCATCGGTTTGATAAAATCTTCGCGGTTTTTATCGGGAGCTAATTGCTTCAATCCTTGTTCTGTCGGAATTTCAATATTCACTGAAAGTCGGTCTGCATACAATCCGGCTTCTCGCATAAGTTCATCACTGGCACCCGGGATCGATTTCAGATGAATGTAACCGTTGAAATTTTCTTCTTCTCGTAACTTTTTTGCCACCTGAACCAAGCGTTCCATAGTGGTATCGGGGTTTTTGAAGATTCCGCTAGAAAGAAAGAGCCCTTCAATATAATTTCTTCGATAGAATTGAATGGTGAGATCTACCACCTCCTGAACTTTAAAAGCGGCCCGCTTAATATCATTGCTCTTTCGGGTGACACAATAGGCACAATCAAAAATGCAGTGATTTGTCAATAGTATTTTCAGTAGGGATACACAGCGACCGTCTTCCGTATACGAATGGCAAATGCCCATCCCCGAACTATTTCCCAACCCTTTGTTCTTATTTTTTCGAGTACTTCCGCTAGAGGCACAGGAAACATCGTATTTGGCTGCATCGGCCAGGATCTCTAATTTTTCTTTAATCCGATCAAAATTCATAGCAAATGGATTTGTTCCAAAATTATGGAAAATTTCCTAAAAATAGGATTATATCCGTTGTCATTTTGGATATATTCCAAAATACTGTATCTTGTGCCTATGGGAAAAGAAGTAAGTATTGAAGCCAAGCGTTTTAAGCGCGTTCGCGAAGAGCAACATCACACGCAACAATCCTTTGCTGAATTGCTCGGAATTGGAACAACTACCGCAGATATTGAGCGCGGTAAGACCAAAATATCCGGGAAGGCCGTCATGGAGCTTTTGCATCAGTTTCAGATAAATCCTCTTTGGTTATTCGGAAAAAGTGTACGTCAATATGTTTCTATCCATGGTGGCGATGTAAGTCCGAAGGTCATCACGCTGAATGAGGCTTCCGAAGACAGTATTCTTTTGGTGAACCAGAAGGCTGCTGCCGGATATCCACATAATATTCAAGATGTAGAATGGTACCAGAGTCTTCCGTCATTCAATATTCCCTTACCGCAGTATCGAAACGCTACCTATCGTGGTTTTCAGGTGGAAGGAGATAGTATGTTGCCAAATATCCGGCCTAACGAATGGGTTTTGGGAAAAGCTGTTTCAAGTATTGCCGAAGCTAGTGATAGTAAGATCTTTATCGTGGTATTGCACGATTCGGTATTGGTGAAAAAACTTCAGAAAGTTTCCGGAAATCCAGAGAAAATCCGACTCATATCGCTTAATCCTGAATACCTTCCTATAGAAGTTGAGGTAACTGATATTCAAGAACTATGGCAGGTTAATAGTAAATTGACGTTCGGTATTGAAGAGCCTTCAGATAGCACCTTGCTAAGGCAATTACAACAATCGATGGAAGAATTGAAAGGGCAGATCAATACCTTAAATACATAAAAAATGGCCCCAAGAGGGACCATTTTCAGATTGTTTCTAATAATGCATCTTATGCATCATCATTCTCGGTCTTAATTTTGATTTTGGATTCGCCGTCTTCAGTCTTGATTTTCACCTCTTTATTTTCGGTTTCCATCTTGATCTTGGTTTCGTCATCATCTACTTTCTTTTTGATGTCGGCACCTTCGGCTTCCATTTCTTCTACAAGCTCTTCAGCAGTCTTCTCATCTTCATTGGTCTCTCGACATGAAGTGAATGAAGTTGCCATTAATAGCGTACATAGAGTTATAAACAATACTTTTTTCATGATATACATTTTTGTGATTTGTTATGAAGCATCATCGGTACCACCAAGTCCGGTGTTTTCCTGTGCCTCGTTTACGCCTTCTTGAAGTGTGTTTTCCACGGGATCGGTAGCGTCATCATCAACAGCATCTTCTACTTCGTCTGCGGCATCATCAATAGCGTCTTCAACATCATCTACTACGTCTTCCATGTCATCTGCCTTTTTGGTATCACGACAGGAGACGAAACTGGTACTAAAAGCCGCTACCAAAAGCAGGCTTATCATTAACTTTTTCATATGTTACGTTTTAATGGTTAGATTGTGATTAATCGTCATTTCCTATTTTGTCGATCTCTTCGTTAATTTCTTCATTGACCTCTTTATCAACTTCTTTTGCGGTTCTTTCTAAAATTCCTTCAGCGTCTTCGTCGTCAGTAGTTTCTACTTCTACTTCACGAATCACCTCTTTTTCGGTGGTTTCTCTACAAGAAACTGCAAAGGTCATCGTTGAAGCCAATGCAAGTGTTAATACGATGCGTTTCATAGGGTTGGTGTTTAAAGATTATGAAACAAATCTACAGGATTTAACATTTGAGATATTGTAAAGTTTTATTAAATTTTTAAATGAATTCGTTGTTATAGCCTTAATTTTATACACATATATGGACTTTCAAAAGCTATTTACATTTCTGGAAAAACTCACTCAAAACAACGAAACGGCTTGGATGGATGCACACCGTTCAGAATACCATGATGTGCGTGATTCGTTGATTGCGTGGCTGGATCAAATGAACATGAAACTGGCTCAGATAGATCCCAATTATTATGATACTCCCGGTAAAAAAGCTATTAATAGGATCAACAATAACCTTATGTTTCATCCCGATCGACCGGTGTATAAAGATCATTTTGGAGCCGGACTGGATCAAGTGAGCAAGCAAGGTGATTTTTATCTACATTTTGGGGTGAACGAGTGCTTTATCGGCGGAGGTTACTGGCATCCCAGCTCGAAGCTATTGCGGAGTATCCGACAAGCAATCGATTATAATGGTCACGAATTAAAAAAGGTACTGCACCGTCCCAGTTTTGTAAAAATGTTTGGTTCCCTTGTTGAAAACAATCCTTTAAAAACAGCCCCAAAAGGGTTTTCACAAGATCATGAACACATCAATTTGCTTCGCAGAAGATCTTTTGCGGTGACGCGACCTCTTACAAAAGCTGAGATCTTTTCAGATTCTTTTGAGGAATTAGTGATTGGTATTTATAAAGAAATGTTGCCATTTAGACGCTACCTCAATCAGGCAGTGACAGTATAATGCTCTTTTAAATGTTGCATAATGCGCTGTGTGGCTCCGGTATTACTATTTACAAAATGGCCGGCGATCATTCCTGTTTTCTCTCGGAAAGAACGCTCTGTAATCAGTTGGTTTAGCATCTTTGCACAACTTTCGGAACTATCAATAGAAAAAAGTCCTGCCAATTGACGTAGCCGCTCGGCTTCCGGAAATTTTTCAAAATGTTTTCCGATGATGATAGGAACCCCAAAGGTGGCCGGTTCTAAAATATTGTGAAGTCCCGTACTTCCCATGGCCCCGCCTACATAAGCGATGTCGGCATAGCTATACAGTTTGCTTAGGAGCCCGATGCTGTCGATGATCAAAACATCTGGACTGCCATTCATTCCATTTTTAAGTACTTCGGAATATAAAATGCATGCTTCCCCCAAGCGGGATTTCAATTGACGAATGGTTGATTCGTCCACATTATGTGGAGCCACGATGCTTTTTAGTTGGTTATTACGCTGAAGCAAATAGGGTAAGAGCACTTGTTCGTCTTCAGGCCATGTACTTCCGCAGACCAAACAAAGATTTTCATCAATAAACTCTTCAATAAAAGGAACCGTATTGTCAATTTCAATTTGTTTTGCTACGCGATCAAAACGAGTATCACCGCTAAGGGTAGTATGCGTAATATCAATGCCCTCTAATAAAGCCTGTGAAGATGCACTCTGTAAAAAAAAGTGGTCGAACGTTTCCAATGCCTTCCGATAAAAACCACCATACCACTTAAAGAAAAGTTGGTTGGGTCGAAATAATCCGGAGACTAGAAACGTAGGGATTTGTTGCGCTTTCAGTTCAAATAAGTAATTGGGCCAAAACTCATACTTTACAAAAAAGGCCCATTGTGGTCGCACCTGCGCTATGAAGCGCTGTGCATTCTTTCGAGTATCCCATGGAAGATAGACAACCGCATCCGCGATAGGGGCGTTTTTTTTAATTTCATATCCAGAAGGCGAAAAGAAAGTAATCACCAATTTCACATGGGGATATGTCTTTTTAAGAGCCTCCATGATAGGTAGTCCTTGTTCAAATTCTCCCAGCGAAGCACAGTGAAACCAAACCGTAGTATCGGTTGGATGTATGGTTTTCTCTAGGTCAGTGAAGCTGTGTTTTCTGCCTTGTACAAATGCTTTCATCTTCAAACTAAATCCTTGTGCGCACCAAATGGCGGCATAGGAAATTTGAATGAGGACATTGTATAAAAAACGCATGAATGCAGTTGGCGTTAAGAGATCCGAAGAACACAAAGATAGAAGAATCCAAATGGTAAAATGCTAAAAAGCTATTTTTCGGCCCTGCTGAACGCGAACAAATTTGTAGTTTTACGGAGAGAATATTAGGTGATTTCAACGCAGCGTATGAAAAAGATACAGATGGTCGACCTGAAAGGTCAATACGAAAAAATTAAAGAACAGGTAGATCGGTCGGTTCTCGATGTGATCTCTTCTGCAGCCTACATTAATGGTCCTGAAGTTCATGCTTTTCAGCAAGAATTAGAAAGCTATCTAGACGTCAAACACGTGATTCCGTGTGCCAACGGTACCGATGCTTTGCAAATTGCCATGATGGGATTGGGATTGCAACCGGGAGATGAAGTGATTACTGCTGATTTCACGTTCGCCGCTACCGTGGAGGTGATTGCCCTACTTGGGCTAACACCGGTTTTGGTAGATGTAGATCCCGTGAGTTTCAATATAGATGTTGAGGCCGTGAAGAAAGCCATCACTCCTAAAACCAAAGCAATTGTTCCCGTACACCTGTTTGGGTTATCGGCACCTATGGACGCTTTAATGGCGCTGGCCGAAGAACACGATCTATATGTTATTGAAGATAATGCTCAAGCCATCGGCGGAACGTACACTTCAGAAGACGGAACCAAGAAAAAAACAGGAACGATTGGCCATGTGGGATCTACTTCGTTCTTCCCTAGTAAAAATTTAGGATGCTATGGTGATGGAGGTGCCATCTTTACGAATGATGACGAACTGGCCCATACCATACGCGGTATCGTAAATCACGGAATGTATGTGCGATATCATCATGATGTGGTAGGCGTGAATTCACGCTTGGATTCTATTCAAGCTACTATTTTACGTGCTAAATTACCACAGTTAGATTCGTACAATGCCAGCCGAAGAAATGCAGCGAGGAAGTATACGGAAGCTTTCCAAGGTATTGAGAATATCATTACGCCTACCGGCTATTGTGAGGCTCCCTTGGGAATCTGTGATGTTTGTGATTGTCACGTGTTTCATCAATATACATTACGACTAATTAATACAGACCGAGATGCGCTGGTAAATCATTTGAATGAACAAGGAATTCCTTGTGGCGTCTATTATCCTATTCCCTTGCATCTTCAAAAAGCATATGCAGATGAGCGTTATAAGGAAGCCGATTTTGCTGTGACCAATCAATTGGTAAAAGAAGTGATTTCGCTTCCTATGCATACGGAGTTAAATGATGAGCAAATTGACTATATTACAAAAGCAGTGATAACATTTGTAACAGCCTGATGAAAAAAATTCTAGTAACAGGTGGATTAGGGTATATTGGCTCTCATACGGTCGTAGCCCTTCAGGAAACAGGTTTTGAAGTGGTTGTGGTAGATAATCTGTCTAATGCGTCTATCGATGTGTTGGTGGGTATTGAATCGATTACCGGAAAGGCACCCCAATTTGAACGTTTGGAACTAAGGGATAAGTCGGCTGTAGCCGACTTTTTTCAATCGCATCCTGATCTTGACGGAGTGATCCATTTTGCGGCAAGCAAAGCCGTAGGAGAAAGTGTTGAAAATCCGTTATTGTATTATGAAAATAACATTCACTCCTTAGTGTATCTTCTTCAGAATTGCAAAGAATACGATGTCCCAAACCTTATCTTTAGTTCCTCTTGCACTGTGTATGGCGAACCCGATGCCCTTCCCATTACTGAAAATGCTCCGATAAAAGAGGCCACGTCGCCTTATGGAAACACGAAGCAGATCAATGAAGAAATTATCAAAGATACTTGTGTCGCTTCCAAATTGCAGGCTATTTCGTTGCGCTATTTCAACCCTATCGGCGCACATGAAACGGCACACATTGGAGAACTTCCTGTAGGTGTTCCGCAGAATTTAGTGCCATTTATAACGCAGACTGCTGTCGGACTTCGAGAAAAGTTGTTAGTTTTTGGAAACGATTATCCAACGAAGGACGGTAGCTGCATTCGCGATTATATTCATGTTGTTGACCTTGCCGAAGCACATGTCGTGGCACTGCAACGATTGCTTGACGGGAAAAACAAAAATTCTTTCGAAGTCTTTAATGTAGGCACAGGTAAAGGAAGTTCTGTGTTAGAAGTGATTACTGCTTTTGAAGAAACAACGGGAATTTCGTTGTTTTATGAAATTACAGACCGCAGATCCGGCGACGTAGTGTCGGTTTATGCAGACACCACACAGGCTAATAAGACGCTAGGTTGGAAAGCAAAAAAGACTATGGAAGAAGCATTAGCTTCGGCTTGGAAGTGGGAGCAAAAAATTAGAAATCAATAATTACCCTTATGAAATATTTATACCTTCTCTTTATTGTTGTATGCTTCGGAAGTCTTTCTGCACAGAGTACTTATATTCACTGTGGAAAGCTCGTGGATACACAATCCGGAACCATTTCCGAAAAGAAAACCATCGTTGTACAAGGCAATAAGATCACGCAAGTGCGAGATGGTTTTTTTGCCACCAAACGCTCTGATGACGTGATTATAGATCTGAGTGATAAAACCGTCATGCCCGGCCTTATTGATATGCATGTTCATATTGAAGGAGAAACCAACCCAAATCGGTACTTAGAAACCTTTACCTTGAATGACGCCGATGTAGCTTATAATGCTGCGGAAATTGCCAAACGCACGTTGATGGCAGGATTTACCACCGTTCGTGACTTGGGAGGAAGTGGTGTGAATGTTTCGTTGCGAGATGCGATTGCTCGTGGTAAAGTACCGGGACCACGAATTTTTACTGCAGAAAAAGCCATTGGAACCACAGGAGGTCATGCCGATCCTACTAACGGTCGGAATCGCGAACTCATGGGGGATCCGGGTCCCAAAGAAGGTGTGATTAACGGCGTAGCGGATGCTAGAAAAGCCGTTCGACAACGCTATAAAAATGGAGCCGATTGGATCAAGATCACTGCTACTGGAGGAGTATTGAGCGTTGCGAAGAGCGGGCAAAATCCCCAATTCACGCAAGAAGAGGTGGATGAGATCGTACGAACAGCAAAAGAGTACGGAATGAAAGTAGCGGCACACGCCCATGGTATTGAGGGAATGAAACGCGCCATTCGCGCTGGAGTGACGACTATCGAGCACGGTTCTTTGATGGATAAAGAAACTGCTGCCCTTATGAAAGAATATGGTACCTATTTGGTGCCAACCATCTCTGCTGGAAGGTACGTAGCAGAAAAAGCGAAAGTGCCAGGATATTATCCTGCGATCATTGTGCCGAAAGCGCTGGAGATCGGGTCGAAGATCCAGAATATGTATGCAATGGCATACAATGCCGGTGTTAATATTGCCTTCGGAACAGATGCCGGAGTGTTTCCCCATGGACAGAATGGAAAAGAATTTGGATATATGGTAGAAGCAGGGATGCCGGCTATGGCAACCCTCCAGTCGGCTACCATTACCAATGCCAAATTGTTGGATATGGAAACGTCGCTAGGGCAGATCAAAGAAGGCTTCTTGGCCGATATTATTGCGGTGGACGAAGATCCTACCAAAGAGATCGCTACCATGGAGAATGTGGTCTTTGTGATGAAGAATGGTGTGGTCCATAAGGATTAACAGGCTCTTAACATAGCTTTAACATTGATAGCTTGGGCTCGGCAATGTTCCTTTGTTTCTTTGCACAAAACCAAGATAATGAAGCTAGTAACGGTCAGAAGAAAGACCAAACAAGAGAAACGATTTTCAGAAAAGATGGGTATCCTTACCGCGAACGTGGTGTATATTCAAAAAAGATTTTTAAACATTCCCGTAAAAACAGTTCACAAATATCGTGAGACATATTATGGGGAAATTAAGGACTGCAAGTCCTGTACCTTGAGTGCTTAATAGAGGCACCTAATGTAATAAAAAAGCCCTCCGATGGAGGGTTTTTTTATTTCTTGAATGTTGATAAAACTATAGCGTTGCTTTTTCTGTTTGGACACTTCGATCAATTTTACGAACCAAGCCTTGCAGCACATTCCCAGGCCCCACTTCAATAAATTGTGAGGCTCCATCTTTGATCATATTTTGAATGCTATGCGTCCATTTTACCGGAGCAGTTAGTTGAAAGATCAAGTTCTTTTTGATCTCTGAAGGATCTGTAACAGCAAAAGTGCTTACGTTTTGATAAATAGGGCAAGCGGGTTCCGTGAAGGTCACTGCCTCTATGGCGGCTGCTAATTCTTCGCGAGCAGGTTCCATTAACGGACTGTGAAACGCGCCTCCTACCGGAAGTACTAAAGCTCTTCGTGCACCGGCTTCCGACATAGCTTCGCACGCTTTTCCAACGGCGGCAACATCTCCACTGATCACCAATTGTCCCGGACAATTATAATTGGCAGCCACCACCGTTCCCGGAGTGTCTGCGCAAATGGACTCAACAGTACTGTCTTCTAACCCCAACACAGCTGCCATGGTAGAAGGTTCAAGTTCGCACGCTTTCTGCATCGCTTGGGCGCGCTTTGAGACGAGTTGGAGTCCGTCGCCAAAGGCCAGCGTCCGATTTGCAACCAAAGCTGAAATTTCTCCCAGAGAATGCCCTGCAACCATATCAGGTTGAAATGAATCTCCCAAAACCTTCGCAAGAATAGTAGAATGAAGAAAGATAGCGGGTTGCGTAACTTTGGTTTCTTTAAGCTCTTCGGCAGAGCCTTCGAACATGATTTTCGTAATATCAAAACCAAGAACTTCATTGGCCTCTTTAAATAGGTCTTTCGCCATAGGAGAGGCTTCATACAGGTCTTGTCCCATTCCTGTGAACTGGGCTCCTTGACCGGGAAAAATATATGCTTTCATGATGGTATATTTATACTTCAAAAATAAAAAATAAAAATCCCCTTGACGAATTTCGCGAAGGGGATTCTTGATTTACTGCAAAGATCTATAGATTCATCTTTCCACTACTACCAATATCTTGATTCTCGCCCGTTACCACGGCTTTTGCCATTTTAAAAAGGATCACCAATTTGTTTTCTGAAGTGTCCCAGTAGGCTGCTTCCTTTGGTGTAAATCGTATGGCTGTGGTGTTTGGGTCTTCCGGCCCGTTTAGATACGCATTATCAGCTTTATCATAAATCTCCTTTATCTTTTCCACATCAGTAACAATTTCTGAAGTGCCATAAACACTTAAGAATTTCATGTCATTAGTGCCGCTGTACAGCAATTGGGTGCGACTATCGTTCTTAATGTTTGCGTTGTGATCGCTAGCACCATCACTTAAAAACCAGATATCGCCCTGTTGATCTACCATTTTTGTGTCCATTGGAATAGCGTCAAAGGGTGCATTTCCTAAGTGGGTTGCCATCATTGCTATGCTAACATCGGTTACGATTTCTTTGAGTTTTTCTTTCGCCTATTGATTGTATAGATTTTCTTTTCCCATGATTATTGTTTTCTATAAAGATACCTTCAAACAGAGTATTTGATAGCCAACGCTTTGCCAAACAATAAATAAATATGTGTTAAGAGTAGTGTTTGATAATATCTTGAACACGTCTCAAATAGGAAGATCCAAAAATATTGAGATGTACCCATAGATAATACAATTGCCACAAGGCTTGCCGCTGCTTCCAACCTTCAGGCAACGGAAATTCTTCATTGTAATGCTTAAATACTTCCGAAGAAAATCCACCAAATAGCGCCATCATGGCCAAATCCATTTCTCTAGGTCCAAAACTTACCGCAGGATCAATCAACACGGCTTCATTGGTGTCTGAAGCTAAAAAATTACCGCTCCATAGATCACCGTGGAGCAGGCTGGCTGGTTCGTCAGGAATTTCTTGAGCAATATTTTTAAAGGCATTCTCGGCCTTTGAGAGCGAAAACCCTGCGTCTCTTGATAGTACAAGTTGCGGTCTTAATCGTTCTTCAATATAGAAAGTGGCCGCATCAGGGTGTGAATTGTTAGACTGCGGAAGACTTCCAATGTAATTGTCATGATCTAATCCAAACTGGGTTCGTTGTTCTTTATGAAGTTTGGTAAGGTTGGAAGCAAATTCAATCCAAAACCCGGTTTCTGGCTGTTGCTTCGGAATATATTCTAACAAAAGATAATCATAGGTTCCATGAGTTCCGGTGCCAATCACTTCCGGGATGCGAAAGCTATTTGTGGCAGCTAACAACTGTAATCCTTTTGCTTCCGCCTGAAACATTCCTGGGAAGGCATTCGAGTGATTGAGTTTGATGACTACTAATCGTTGGTTGCATTCTAATAAATACACCGCGTTGATGTCTCCGCCGGAAAGCGGTTTGCTTTGAAGCAGCTCCCAACCCTGAGTTGCAGCTATATCAGATAGTATGGAAGTGAGCGCCATCTATTTTCGAACCCAAGTTTCATAAGTAAAACGGTAGGCGTGTTTCTCGTCCTTCTCATGCGTTATTTGATGCAGAAGCTTCCAATGTTTTGGCGGAATGTCCGGAAAGTAGGTGTCGGCTTCAAAACTTCCGTGAACGCGGGTAAGTTCAATTTTGTCGGCGACGTCCATACTTTGGCGATAGATCTCACCACCTCCAATAATAAAAGGTTGTTCGTCTCCTTTTGCTTTTGCGATAGCGTCAGAAAGATTGTGAACCACGATAATCCCTTCTTTTTGATAGTTTTTATTTCGAGTGATGACGATATGCGTGCGATTGGGTAACGGTTTGGGAAACGACTCAAAGGTTTTTCGCCCCATGATAATATGATGGCCGGTAGTAAGTTTTTTGAAGCGTTTGAAGTCATCCGGAAGATGCCAAACAAGGTCATTGTCTTTTCCAAGTTCGTTATTCTCGCCCGCGGCGGCAATAAGTGTGATCATTCTACGTCGGGCGGAAGCAGGTTGGGGTTCTCCTTTTTTTTTATATCATCATCTGTAGGCAATTGTACTTCTGCTTGTTGTTCCTTGTTCACTTTTGTCTCTAATTCTGAAATGCGCTGTTCTTGCTTCGCCTTCAACTTTTCCAGTTGCCTGTTTTCCCACTCTTTATCCATGAATTTATTCATAATAAAAACATTGAAAACATGAATAATAAAAATAAACGCCCAGATGAGGATGGCCCACAAATACCAATCGGTGATCAAAAAGTCTTCTCCCACACCCAATACCGGATTTAGGATAATAATCAATACCGAGCCTGCTAAGAATATAATAAAGTGTTGCATCAAACGCTTTTTCTGTTTGATGCGCCTGCGTGCATATTCGTATTGTTCGCGCTGTTCTGCGTCGATTCTTGCCGATTTGTTGGTTTTTGAAGCCATAGTTAGTTACTTTTAAGCGTATTGTAAAAATACCGAAATTTCAACGTTAATCCTATGAATGCTATTAGAAATGAATTTCAGGCACTCGCCGAACAAACCTACTTAAACACCCCGGCTTCTGGATTGTTATCAAGATCTTTGGCCGCTTGGAGACAGCAGCATGAAGCGCAATTTCTTTCGGATGGAAGCAATTATGCGGAAGCCATCAAGCTACTTGAATCGGTACGCAATACTTTGGGTCGGTTTTTCGGAACGTCTTCTGATACTATTGCCCTCGTTCCTAATTTTTCACTAGGATTCAATGTGTTGTTAGAAAGTCTTTCAAAGGGGCAAAAAATATTGTTGCTGGAAAATGATTATCCCTCGGTAAATTGGCCTGTGGAACATCGCGATTTTGATGTGTGTTATGCGAAAGTAGATACTAATCTGGAAAAGAATATTGAGACCGCCGTGGCCGAACACCGTCCTGATCTGTTTGTTTTTAGTCAGGTGCAATGGCTCAACGGACTCCAAATTTCGGAGAAATTCTTACAACAGCTCAAAGCGTATCATCCCGAGATGTTGCTGATCGCAGATGGTACGCAATATTTAGGGACCGAGCCTTTTTCTTTCCAAAAAAGCGCCGTAGACGTGATGGGGTGTAGTGCCTATAAATGGTTGTTAAGTGGTTATGGTAATGGATTTTTTATGATCAAAGAGGAAGCGCGAAGCAAGATCTTTCCCGCGACCATTGGTTTTAATTCTTCGGAAGGATTTGATAGTCCGCCTAGCGCGACTCGCTTTATGAAACATTGGGAGCCCGGACATTTAGACCCTTTGAACTTCGGGAGTTTAGGGAATTCGCTCACCTTGATGGAGCAGTGGAATAATGCTGAAATGAATATTAAAGCTAAGAAATTGGCCTTTCAAGCAAGAGCGGCGTTTATTGAAAAGGGATTGCTTTCTGAAGCGTATGCAACTCGATCTCAGCACGCTCCATTTTTCAATATTGAGGGTGATCAGAAGGTATTCGATAAATTAAAAGCTGAAAAAATTGTCGTTTCACAACGAGGGGGCGGCATTCGTGTAGGGTTCCATTTTTATAATACGGAAGAAGATCTCAATAGGCTCTTGGATGTGCTCTAGCCCAGCAACAACATGATTACTTCTTTCGAACGCCACGTGTGGTAAAAGAAAGTCCTTGCTGTCCGGTCGTAGAGATCATGACGGCTTCAAACAGCGGATCCACAGTTCCGGGAGTCTTTTCCCAATCAAACACAAAATTAGCTCCGGTACCTCCGTGAAGGTCGTCTTCACGAACCACAATTTCAATCGTTTCCATGGGCTTCACAAAGACCGTTTTCTTGACGTAATTTCTAATGAGGTCTCCGTGAGTATTATAGTATTCGGCATTTTCCAGAAAGATCGTATCACTTCGGCTGATGTTTCTAATACTAACCGTAATCGTTAAAGGATAGGTGTAGGCATCGGTACGTTGGTAGATTTCAGAGTAGACCGGGAGGTAGGTGCTTCCGGTTTCCAAACTGTCTTTTGCTGTGCCTTTCCATTCATGAGCAGACCAATCTACTTTTGGTAGCTGAAGGTCGTTGTGTTGTTTCACCGGACTTTCACAACTTCCGAAGCAACTCACAACAAGCACAATCAGTAAGACGGCAACACTATTTTTCATCGATCAATTCCCTTTTTGAAACACATAATTCTTATAATACATTTTTGCGTCCGTGTAGGAAGTTCTTATTCGCAACCCGGATTCTTCTGCCAACCAAGATACAACCTTATCATCATATTTCTGTGAGATTTCTGTGTGTATCGTTTCCCAAGGGTCAAAAGTAACCGAAAGGTCAAGCGCATCAATATCTACTTTCATCGCTTCGGTTGCCACTAAAAAGCTTTTTGCGGTTCCGTTTTCAGGATCGTACACTTCCCAATGGGTAAATTTTTCCACCTCAAAATCAGCACCCAGTTCTGTATTAATTCTGTGTAAGAGATTTTTATTGAAAGCTTCTGTGATTCCGGTCGGATCATTGTAGGCATCAAGGATTGTTTGCGGATTCTTTTTCTGGTCAAAGCCCATAAATAGTAAATCGCCTTCGGCCAGACTTTCCTGTAATTGGGTGAGAAAATCGATGGCTTTAGGATGCAATAGATTTCCAATGTTAGAACCTAGTACCATGATCACCTTCTTTCGATCTGTAAAACTTTTTAAACGCTCCAGTACCTTAAAATATTCACCGCGTTCGGGGGCAACTTCCAAAGAGGGGAATTCGGCTGTGAGCGCAGTAGTTAACGATTCGATGGCATTCTGACTAATATCTATGGGTTTGTAGGTGACGTCTATTTCTTGCGTTACTAATTCTCGTAAAAGCACCTTTGTTTTCTTTCCGTCTCCTGCGCCAAGTTCTATAAGGTCAAAGCCCGTTTCTTTGTCTTGAAACAGATCAACAATCTCTTCAGAATGTGTTTTGAGGATTTCATATTCGCATTCCGTTAAATAATACTCGGGCATCGCCATAATCTCTTGAAATAAGGCATCTCCTTTTTTGTCATAAATGTATTTAGAGTACAAGAATTTAGGGTGCGCCGTGAGTCCGTCGAACACATCTTGCTGAAACATCGTATCAAAGGACGTATCTGTCTTCGTTTCCATAGAACAAATGGTTATTTAGCTAAACGAAGGCCGGTAAACTGCCACCGTAAATTAGGTTGAAAAAAATTTCTATAGGTGGGTCGTGTATGCTTTGCTGAAGTAGCGACCGATCCACCTCTCAGTACTTTTTGATTGACCATGAACTTGCCGTTGTACTCACCAATGGCGCCGGGCGCCTTTTTATAGCGTGGATACGGCAGATAGGCGCTTTCGGTCCATTCCCAACGGCTGCCCCAATCAAAATGCTGTTGCGCTGCTTCCCATTCAAATTCTGTGGGTAGGCGACATCCTTTCCATTGTGCAAAGGCAAAGGCCTCGAAATAGGAAATGTGACAAAGCGGAGCATGGGGATCGATCTTTTGAAGCCCTTGTAGGGTGTAATATTGCCATTCGTCCTCAATTTGATGCCAGTACATTGGTTGGGTGATTTGTTGCTGTTGTACCCAATCCCAAGCTTCAGCATGCCACAAATTGAAGTCGGAGTACCCACCATCTTTCATAAACTCTAGAAACTCTCCGTTTGTTACTAAAGACGAAGCAATCTCAAAAGACTCTAACAACACGTCATGGCGTCCTACTTCATTATCATAATAAAATCCATTTCCATCGTGGCCAATGGTATAGGTTCCTTCCGGAATAGCGATCCAAGAGCGCTTCTTTGCTTCTGCTTTATGTTCTATAAACTGATCATTGTATTTCGGGAGAAGCGGATTATGTCCAAGAATGTATTTAATATCGGTTACCAGCAATTCCTGATGTTGCTTTTCGTGGTGAATTCCTATTTCGAGCAGGGCTTCGATTTCCTCGGTCATAGTTTCCGAAACAAAAGCTTCCAATTCGGTTGTTACATAATGACGGTAATCGTACACCTTTGCAACTCCAGGGCGCGAGAGGTTTCCACGGTCTGAGCGCATCACCCGTTTTCCTACCGTTTCGTAATAACTATTGAACACAAAAGAAAAGTCTTCGTGAAAAACACGGTAATCGGGCTTATGAGGTTTCAGAATAAATTCTTCAAAAAACCAAGTAGTGTGCCCCAGATGCCATTTAGGAGGAGAAACATCTACGATGGGCTGTACCACATAATCTTCAATTTCTAGTGGTTTGCAAAGAGTTTCGGTATAGGAACGCGTTTCTAAAAATAAAGAAACTAGGTCGGTGGTTTTAATCATATAAAAAAGTGCTGCCATTTTTTTGACAACACTTTAAAGATACGAAATCTGTATACCCTCTTTGTTTAAGGATTGTTAAATGCTATTTGCCCGTACTAAAGGTGATGGGCACCGTGTATTTAATAGCGCGTGGCTTTCCTCCCATCATTCCCGGTTTCGCCATTTTAGGGATGGAAGCAATGTTTCGCTTGGCTTCTGCTTGCAGGTTTTCATTCCCGCCGGTGACGCTTTTAATGTCTACCAATCCGGCTTCATTGATAAAGAAGGTGATCACCACACGGCCTTGGATATTCTTTTTGTATTCTTCGGAAGGATATTTAAAATTCTTCGCGATATGAGTTGCTAATTTCTTTTTAAAACAAGCATCGCGTTGGGATGCATTTCCATCTTCACATCCCGGCCAGATAGGGGCCAGTTCGCGCATGGTAAGTTCATTCTTTTCTAAATTTCCCCATTCGCGTTGCGCAAATAGTGATGTGGTACAAAGTACCATAACAACAAGAAGCAATTTTTTCATAAAGTAGGGTTTGATTTATACGGCAACCGCACCTTTAATATGAGGATGTGGGTTGTAATCCGTTAATGTAAAATCATCAAATTTGAAGCCAAATATATCGGTTACATTTGGATTTATCAACATTTTCGGTAATGGACGCGGTTCTCTTGACAACTGCAAGTCAATTTGTTCTCTGTGATTGCTGTAGATATGTGCATCTCCAAAGGTGTGAATGAAGTCGCCGGGTTGGTAACCACATACTTGTGCTACCATCATTGTGAGCAAAGCATACGAAGCAATATTGAACGGTACCCCTAGAAAGATATCGGCGCTTCGTTGGTATAATTGACACGATAATTTTCCGTTGGCCACATAAAACTGAAAGAACGCATGGCACGGTGGAAGGGCAGCTTTGCCTTGTGCCACATTTTCAGAAAAGGATTGCGAGGTGTTTGGCATCACACTTGGGTTCCACGCACTCACTAACATTCTTCTGCTATCGGGATTGTTTTTTAGCGTATGAATCACCTCTTTGATCTGATCGATCTCTTCGCTGTTCCAGTTACGCCATTGGTGACCGTATACCGGTCCTAAATTTCCGGCTTCATCAGCCCATTCATTCCAAATACGCACACCGTTTTCTTGTAAATATTCAATATTCGTGTCTCCATTCAAGAACCAAAGCAATTCGTGTATAATCGATTTTAAATGCAATTTTTTGGTGGTGACCATCGGAAACCCCTCGCTGAGGTCAAAGCGCATCTGATAGCCAAAAACACTTAACGTGCCGGTACCGGTTCTGTCTCCTTTCTCGTGTCCGTGTTCGAGCACATGCTTGATAAGATTGTGGTATTGTTTCATGAGAAAAAATTAGGTTTTAAAAGTAACAAAGACAGCCTATAAAGTAAACCCTTGGAAAGTAGATTTATTATAAGTTATTAACGATTCATTTCAATTGATTATTTTACTATTTTAGAGGTGCTAATGAAAGCTCCTGTGAAAACATATTCTACACCCTTTGGGGTTATGCAATGCTTTGAAAACTATCTGGTTTTCAGTCTAAAATCTCCAAAAATTACACGAGTGGAGGCGAAGCAAATTATTTCGGTTGCTGAGACACACTATCGAAAGAAAAAGTATGTTTTTATCTCCAATAGAACCTTGCCCGCTTCTATTTCCGAAGAGGCCTACAAAGATATCAATCCCAAGTATATGGTGGGGATCGCTATTGTTTCTAGTGATGAGAACGTTCGGAAAGGGGCGGTTTCAGAACAAGGATGGTTCGATGGGGCTTTTAGTTTTTTCACCTCTTTGGAAGATGCCACAGATTGGGCGAATACGGTTGTAAAGCGGAGTTAATTAACCTATCAACATACCGGCAATGGTAGCGGTGAGTAAGGCAGCGACTGTTCCACCGATCAAGGCTTTAATTCCAAACTTTGCCAGGGTTACGCGTTTGCTTGGCGCAAGTACTCCGATTCCGCCAATTTGTATTCCGATAGACGCGAAATTCGCAAATCCACAGAGTGCATAGGTGGCAATTACGATAGAGCGATAGTTGATTATCGTGCCGGCCTGTTTCAGTTCGCTCAAGGTGGCATATGCATAGAACTCATTCAGGATCGTTTTTTCCCCTAATAACTGTCCCACGACGGTGATGTCTTCGGAAGGTACCCCAATAATCCAAGCTACAGGTGCAAAGAGATTCCCCAAAATGTATTGCATCGAAAATCCGGTATAACGCCCTTCCGTAGCCGAAGCGATCTTGTCATTTAAGCCTAAAGGCGCTCCAATCCAATCAACCGTTACCCAATTGAATACAGCGATAATAGCTGTAAATACTAAGAGCATCGCTCCAACATTAACGGCTAGCTTTAAGCCTTCTGTAGTTCCGCGGGAAACCGCATCGAGAATGTTGCTTCCAATTTTATCTTTGCTGATGTCTAGTTTACGATCTACCGCTTCAGTTTCAGGATAAAGCATCTTCGCGATAATAATTGCAGCCGGTGCCGACATGATCGAGGCGGTGAGCAAGTGTTTCGTGAACATGATCTTTTCTACATCGCTATCTCCACCCAAGAAAGCAATAAACGCGGCGAGGACGCCTCCGGCAATCGTTGCCATACCTCCGACCATTAAGCAGAGTATCTCTGACTTCGTCATGCGGTCCAAGTATGGTTTTACCACTAAAGGGGCTTCCGTTTGACCGATAAAGATATTGGCAGCCGCCGCAAGACTCTCTGCTCCCGAAAGCTGCATGGTCTTGCTCATTACCCAAGCAAAGCCTTTTACGATCCATTGAAGGATTCCAAGGTAATACAACAAAGACGTAAACGCTGAAAAGAATACAATCGTGGGCAGCACTTTAAAGGCAAAGATGTACCCAAACGTATCCATGTCGGTGACAAGACCGCCAAACAAGAATTCGGCGCCTTTTTCCGAGAAATTTAAAAAGGTGACCACTTTGTCTGAAACCCAATCAAACACTTGTGCAACTACCGGAACTTTCAACACTAAAATGGCGAAAAGCAACTGAAGAGCGAGTCCGGTGCCCACCAACCGCCAATTAATACGACGTCGATTGCTGCTTAAGGCAAAACAAACCGCTAATAAAAAGACCATTCCTAAGACGCCGCGCAGGATGCTTTGAGTGCTTACCCCCAAGCCTTGTTCGTTGTTAAGGGCTAAGTTGCTCTTATCATTCGTTGTAGTTACGACCTCGCTTACCTCAGTTTGTGTAGGAGAGGTAAAGGAATATTGTACTTCATTTTCAGTAAGCACTAAGGTGCTATCTGTAAGTTGAGAAACACGGTAACGCCGTAAGGTATCGCTTGGTGTTTCGTAAAAGAATACTAAGAGATTGTTTTGGTAGATGTAATCTCCGGAAGCTTTTAGTGTTTTCGCTTGTAAGGCATACTCAAAGCGTCCATTCTCCAGATGAAAGTAATCTGTTTCGCTGTCTATGGAAAACAAGGATGCTCCTTCTTTCGTAATAGAAGAAAACTCCCAATCTCGTTCAATGTTTTGTGAAATTCCGGTGGAGGCAAACAGGCACCCCAAAATAATGAGAAGGTATTTCTGCATCATTATTCTCCTCGTTTAGAAAGTTCGTCGCGTATTTGTGCTGCGGTTTCGTAATCTTCGTTAGCGACGGCCTCGCCTAACATTTTATTAAGTTCTTTTCGGGTAAATTTTGTGTAGTCTTCCGTGCTCTTGGCAACTGATTCTTTATCTTCTCCTGCAATGAGCTCTTCAATAATTTTTTCTTCGGAAGCACTATCCTCCTTTTTCTTTGTAGAGGTTTTAAGATAGATGCCTGCTTTATCCAAGATGTTCTTGTAGGTAAAAATAGGCGCTTGAAAACGAAGTGCCAAGGCAATCGCATCGCTGGTTCTGGCATCGATGATCTCCTCTAGCGCATCGCGTTCACAAATGATACTAGAATAGAATACTCCATCCACCAATTTGTGAATAATGACTTGTTTTACGACAATCTCGTAGCGATCCGCAAAATTTTTAAAAAGATCATGAGTGAGTGGTCGCGGAGGCTTGATCTCTTTTTCCAAGGCAATGGCGATAGATTGTGCTTCAAAAGCTCCAATAACGATCGGGAGTTTTCTATTACCATCCATCTCACTCAAAATAAGGGCGTAAGCACCATTTTGGGTTTGACTGTAAGAGATTCCTTTAATGTTGAGGCGTACCAAACTCATACGTTGCGATGAACATAAGAATCACTGTTCAAAAAGGAATAATCCAGAAAAAACATCGTGATTCGTGCTGTTTTATGAACTAAAATTAAAATAAAAAGGGCGTGTTAACAAGGGAAATTCCTTATTAAACAGCCCCTTTTTCGTGGCGCAAATTACTAAAATTTTATCCGTTCTGTGCCTTGAACTCTTTTAATTTTTCCGTGAGTTGTGGAACCACTTCAAAAGCATCCCCTACGATCCCATAGTCGGCTGCCTTGAAAAACGGCGCCTCCGGATCGTTGTTGATCACAACTTTGGTCTTGGAAGCATTGATTCCCGCGAGGTGTTGAATAGCCCCTGAAATTCCAATAGCTATGTATAAGTTAGAAGCTACCGGTTTACCGGTTTGGCCTACGTGTTCACTGTGTGGGCGCCATCCCATATCACTCACCGGCTTTGAACAAGCTGTAGCTGCACCTAGTGTTTCGGCCAGGTCTTCTACCATACCCCAATTTTCGGGTCCTTTCAATCCGCGTCCTCCGGAAACAACGATCTCTGCATCCGCAATCGTCACTTTATCGGTAGCTTTATCTACAGAAACGGTTTCAACGCTTCCGTTATTGGTTTCCGGATTGAAATCAACGGTTTCAGCATCGGTTGCATTTTCATGCACGCCGTACGCATTTTTCGCAAGACCTACCACTTTGATATCGGTTTTGATCTCAGTGGTCGCAAAGGCTTTGTTGGTGAAAACACTGTGCTTCACTTGAAACGGTTCGGTATTTTCGGGAAGTCCGGTAACATTCGGCACATAACCCGCTTCCAATTTTGCCGCGACCATTGGTGCTACAAATTTTCCGTTTGCGGTAGAGGCGATCACGACCACCTTGGCACCTTCTTCGCGTGCGGCAGCAGCGATAACATCTGAGTAGGCTTGGGCATTGAATTTTTGTAGTGCTTCATTCTTCACTGCAAGCACTTTTGATGCTCCAAATTGTCCTAAAGATTCCGGTCCTTCACCGTTAACAGCAACCGCGGTAACGGTCGTGCCCATGGCATCTGCAATACCCTTGGCGTAGCTTACCACTTCTTGTGCGGCCTTTTTAAAAGTTCCTTGTTCTGATTCTGTATATACTAAAACTGACATGTAATTCTATTTTTTTTGTTAAATGACTTCGGAAGAATACCGTTATATCACTTTTGCTTCATTGTGTAAAAGCGCTACGAGCTCGTCAACGCTGTCCACTAATTTCACAGCACCCTTAGGGGCGGGTTTTTCAAATTTCACCGCTTGTGTTTCAGCGGAAGCATCCACAGCTTCTTTGGCCTGAAGCGGTTTTGAACGGGCTTGCATAATGCCTCTCATGTTTGGAATACGAAGATCGCTTTCTTCTACCAATCCTTTCTGTCCACCGATCACTAACGGTAAATTAGCTTTTAACGTTTCTTTTCCACCGTCAATTTCACGAATAGCCGTAGCGGTATCGCCTTCGATTTCGAGTCCGATACAATTATTGATAAAAGAAGCACCCGTTAGATGAGCGATCATTCCCGGAACCATTCCACCATTGTAGTCAATAGATTCGCGGCCTCCGATCACAAGATCATACCCACCGTCTTTTACGATATGCGCCAATTGTTTCGCTACGGAATAGCCATCCGTAGGCGCTGTATTGACACGAATGGCTTCATCTGCACCAATTGCCAACGCTTTTCGGAGGGTTGGTTCGGTTTCTGGGCCGCCTACATTGGCAACGTGCACGGTAGCACCTTGTTTTTCTTTGAACCACATGGCACGTGTAAGCCCAAATTCATCATTGGGGTTGATCACAAATTGTACGCCGTTGGTATCAAATTTAGTGTCTCCATCGGTAAAATTGATCTTGGATGTTGTATCCGGCACGTGGCTAATACACACTAATATTTTCATAAAATTTGAAGGTTTTTTATCGTTAGTATTCAGGTGTAAACAAAAACGTTATCGAACGTTTATTTACGCGGCTACGAAGATACAATTATAATTGGAATTTTCCTATGCATGCATAATAAAAGCGGGCTAAAAATGGAGTAAAAGTTTCCATGCTTGGCATTTTCCCATTATTTTTGTCCGTCTGAACCTTTTCAGTAGCAACAATTCAAACTATTTTATGAAGACAATTCAATTTCGGGAAGCGGTTTGTGAAGCCATGAGCGAAGAAATGCGCCGCGACGAATCTATCTATTTGATGGGTGAGGAAGTAGCCGAGTATAATGGTGCCTATAAAGCCAGTAAAGGAATGCTGGATGAATTTGGACCGAAACGTGTTATCGATACTCCTATTTCAGAATTAGGTTTTGCGGGAATCGGAGTGGGAAGTACCATGACAGGAAATCGCCCGATCATTGAGTTTATGACCTTCAACTTTTCATTGGTGGGAATTGACCAAATTATTAACAATGCAGCGAAAATCCGTCAAATGAGTGGTGGGCAGTTTCCATGTCCCATCGTGTTTCGCGGTCCCACCGCTTCGGCAGGACAATTAGCGGCTACCCACTCGCAAGCGTTTGAAAGCTGGTTTGCTAATTGTCCTGGTCTTAAAGTAGTTGTTCCGAGCAATCCGGCGGATGCTAAAGGGTTGCTGAAAAGCGCTATTCGCGATGACGACCCTGTGATCTTTATGGAAAGTGAGCAGATGTATGGTGATAAGGGAGAAGTGCCTGAGGGCGAATACCTTATTCCGCTTGGCGTAGCAGATATCAAACGAAAAGGCTCTGACGTGACCATTGTTTCCTTCGGAAAGATCATTAAAGAAGCTTACAAAGCAGCTGATGCTTTAGCAGAAGAAGGTATAGAATGCGAGATTATCGACCTTCGTACCGTACGCCCAATGGATCACGACGCTATTCTTGAATCTGTAAAGAAAACAAATCGGTTGGTGATCCTCGAAGAGGCCTGGCCATTCGGGAATGTTGCTACTGAGATCACCTATCAAGTACAAAGTAGGATATTCGATTATCTCGATGCTCCTGTGGAAAAGATCAATACGGCCGATACTCCGGCACCGTATTCTCCGGCCTTACTAAAAGAGTGGTTGCCCAACAGTGAGGATGTGGTGAAAGCCGTTAAAAAAGTGTTATATCGCTAAGCGAACCGCACTATTTTTTGCAACTTACCGTTTTCCTTTTCACAAGGCCCTAACATTTGCTATGAGAGTACTTTTACCTGCTATCTTTTTGTTGTTATCTACTGCACTGTTCTCTCAAACTAAAATCAGTGGTGTTGTAAATGATGTGAATGGAGAAAGTCTTCCGTTTGTTAATGTCATCTTCAAAGACACCAACGAAGGTACCATTACTAATGAGGACGGTCGCTTTTACCTAGAAAGTGACGAAACACAAGAAGCTGTTGTTTTTTCCTTTATTGGCTTTACCCCCAAAGAGATCGCGTTAGAGAAACGGGCTACCTATGGGATGGAGATTACGCTTGAAGAGGAAGCCGCCGCCCTTGATGAGGTTGTTATCTTCAGCGGGAAAACTTCAAAAAAGAATAATCCGGCTATTGATATACTGCGTAAGATTTGGGAAAACCGTCGGGAGAACGGTGTAAAAAAATTCAAACAATACAGCTACGATAAATACGAAAAACTAGAATTTGATCTCAATACTATTGACTCAACATTGATCAATAGCAACGTTTTCAAAGGAATGGAATTTATCTGGGATCAAATCGATACTTCGGCGATTACCGGGAACAGTTACCTTCCTATTTTCGTGAATGAAGCGTACAGTCAGGTGTACGGAGACAATTTGTTAAAGGAAGAAAAAGAGATTCTGGAAGGAAATAAGAACAGTGGGTTCAGTAATAACCAAACGCTGATTGCCTTTGTAAAAGACCTCTATAAAGAATACAACGTCTACGATAATTATTTAAAATTCTTTGACAAAGCATTTACGAGTCCGTTGTCCCGAACCGGAATAGACGTCTACAATTATGTGTTGTTAGACAGCGCGTATCGTGATAACAAATGGTGCTATAACATTGTGTATTATCCGCGTCGTAAAAATGAGTTGACCTTTAAAGGCGATTTTTGGGTGAATGACACCACCTGGGCGATCAAGGAAATTAACCTCCAGGCAAGTAAAAGTGCCAACCTTAACTGGGTTCGAGAAGTATATATTGAACAAGAGTTTGACGTGTTGAACGATTCTATCTTTCTTATTACACGCGACTATTTTTTAAGTGATTTTAGTTTCCGAAAGAAAGAAGAAGCGCAAGGGGTGTATGGAAAGCGAACCACTTTGTACGACAATTATGCCTTTGATATTCCGAAAGACAAGAGCTTTTATGGCGAGCAGGTAGATCCTTACAGTGAAGCGATCTATAACCGTCCCGACTCCTACTGGGATGAAAAGCGAATGGAACAGCTCAGCAAAGATGAAAAAGGGGTGTATCAAATGTTGGACACCTTGAAAACCATTCCCAGATTTCAAACCCTTTACAATATTGGAGCCACATTGGCGACAGGATATTATCAGGTGGGTAATGTAGATGTAGGTCCTGTGTTCTCTATCTTCGGATTTAATGAGGCTGAAGGATTTCGTTTCCGACTCGGAGGACGAACCTATTTCAGTCAGAATGATCCTTGGCGTTTGGAAGTATTTGGAGCTTATGGCTTACGCGATGATCGCTTTAAATATGGAATTTCGGCTAAATGGTTGTTAGATCGAAAATCGAGACTTACCGTCTTTGCGGGAAATCGAAAGGATGTGGAGCAAACCGGGGCCAGTTTAACAAACAGCAACGATGTGTTGGGCCGAAGTTTAGCGTCTTCTTCCTTGATCTCTGTGGGAGCGAATGACCGTCTTACTCGAATTAATCTCACCACGGCAGGATTTTCTTTGGAACCGGCCAAGAACTTTAATATTCGAGTAACAGGATCCTATCGAACCTTGCGCTCCGCCACCGAAACGTTTAGTCTTGATTATTTTGATGAGAACGGGGTTGTTCAAAGTGAAATTCAACAACCCGAAATAGAAGTGGGATTATTTTATACGCCACGCCGAAAAACTTCCGGATATGGCGTAGAACGTACCATCATTAACGATGGTGATTATCCCAGCTTTTATGCAGGATATACGTATGGAATGCAGAATATTTTGGGCGGAGATTTTGAATATTCGAAGATCCAAGGATTGTATACGCAGCCGTGGAACCTGGGAGGCTTCGGAAGATTGTTGTCTACGGTCGAAGCCGGAACTATTCTAGACCCTGTACCGTTGGGATTGTTGAGTCCGATTCCCGGTAACCAAACTTATTTCAGTTTATACAATACATTCGCCAATCTAGACTTTTATGAATTTGTTAGTGACACCTATGTGAGCTTGCATCTTCAGCATAATTTTGGCGGCCGAATCTTTTCGAGAATTCCGGGCTTACGTGATCTCGATCTACGAGAGGTTGTTGGATTTAGAGCCGTTTGGGGTCAAATTTCTGATGAAAACATTGCGCTCAACCAGCCTAATGGCTTGCTGCTTCAGTCACCCGAGGACATCTACTGGGAATGGAGTGTAGGGATTGGAAACATTTTTAGGATTTTCCGCTTAGATTTTAACTTCCGTGGAAATTATTTGGACAATCCTGGAGCTAGAGAATTTGGGGTCACCGGTGTCTTTGGTTTCTCATTCTGAGACGATTACAATTCTAATGTTAAGTTTTTTCGATATGTTAAGAGAACGTTAATTTAACGTAACTTTGTTGCAAAGATGTTCCCCATGTTTTTCGTCGGAAAAAAACCTCGTCTTCAAAACGCCCATTATCTTCATCGCCAACACTGCGAAATCTTACCCGATGCGCA
Source organism: Flavobacteriaceae bacterium UBA4166 (assembly GCA_002379985.1). Lineage (GTDB taxonomy): Bacteria > Bacteroidota > Bacteroidia > Flavobacteriales > Flavobacteriaceae > DFVG01. The sequence goes on along the minus strand of DFVG01000017.1, from coordinate 17,091 downwards.
TGCGCGAATTCCCATTGAATCAGGAAAAATTGAGCATGCCATTGAGGAAGCAGAAAAGCACTTTAATATTGTAAAGGTTTGTACCCTTTGTATGCCTCCAAAAAAAACTACCTCTCAATTACGAGAGGCAGCTTTATAAATTATGGGATAGTTCCCTTATAATTGAGCGCGTAGCGCAAGAATAAAATTCCGTCCCGCTCCTGAAATTCCCGAACTATAAGGCCGGTATCTACGGTCGGTAATGTTCTCTAACCCCGCATTGACAGAAAGTAGTTCTGTCAAGCGATAATTTGCTTTAAAATTTAAAGTGTACCAGCCTGGAGCATATGGGTTTCCATTATCATCGATCGCATAGATCTCGGTTTTGCTTTGTTCTTCCACGGGAAGATCCTCGAAAGAACGTTCTCCGCTATAATCTACATACATCTGTAGGTCTAATTTTCTCGCCTTAAAAGTCAGGCGTGATACTCCAAACCAAGGTGCGGCATGGCGTGAAGTGCTAGTCGTGCCGTCATCTAGCTCTTCTTCTCCATCTTGAATATTGAATTGGGAAGAAAATCCAAAACCTGCAGGAAGCTTTACCTCTACACCGGCTTGCACACCAAATACACGTGCCACAGCTGCATTTTGAATGGCTTGAACTTTACTCAATTCTCCGTCGTAAACAATACTATCTTGACCATTCAATTGAAAATCCCGACGCACTAGGGCATTTTTCAAGTACGTATAATATGCACTTACATCCACCTTAACCTTGTCATTGAAAATCTTTGCTACGCCGACATCTCCATTGTAGGCATATTCAGCTTTAAGATCAGGGTTTGGTACAACCACAGCACCGGGTTCGCTATCGAAAACTTTTCCAACATCGTCAACATTGGGTGAACGAAATGCGGTAGCAGCGTTTGCGCTAAACACCCAATCATCTGTGGGGCGATAAACCACTCCTAAGTTCCCTGTCAAGGAACCATTGTCGAGATTCGCTTCTTCGAAAGGAAAGGGGTAGAAGGTAGTGTCAAATTCCGCATTCAATGTAAAATGATTGTAACGCAATCCTCCTTGTAGCAACACTTGGTCGTTTACTTTATATTGATCCGAAACATATGCTGCATAGGAAGCCCATGTCGCTTGCGGATATCTGCTGGGTCCGGGTTGACTCACTCCGGTAAGGATATTCGTATCGGTTCCAGTGGAATTCACATCGTTATATACAACTTCTAAGCCGTAAAATAAGGTATGTCGGTCCCCCATCATTTTCGTGAAATCTAGGTTTGCAGAGTAAGCATCCACTTTTTCTACACGCGTTTCGCGGGCTTCGTCATTAAAATTTCGACTAATTCTACTTTCTTCAAAATTCTGGATCGCCAACCGAATTGCCATTTCATCGAAGAGTGTTGCATTGCTCAAATGAGTAGCGTTTAGATTATTCATCATCCACTTTTGAGGTCCGTAACTCCACTCTCCGTAACGGGGAGCACCATCCCGTGTTCTTAGGTGACGGTCATAGCGACCGTAATCTGAAGTTTCAGAATAATGAAATCCATATTGAAAATCCCAAGCTTCGTTGGGTTGAAAACGAACTTTTTGCATCATATTGATCTGCGAATATCCCGAAGGAGTTTGCACCCTCGGATCTTCATTGGCAACCACTACATCCATACTGTCTTGGCGTTCCACATAAAAAGGTCGCAAAAATTCATTGGGGCCTTCGCTTCCCTGTTTCAAATCGTCAAAATCGGTATAGGTAATGCTCGACAAAAAAGCCCATTTTTTCCACCCTACATTGACATCAAAATGTCCGGTTTTTTCATTGTTGGCAGAAGCAAATCGAGCGACAGCCTTCCCTGAAACCAACGATTTGTCTTCCGTCGTGAATTGAGGGGTTAAGGTTTGAAAGCTCATCACGCCACCAATGGCATCGCTTCCGTAGATCACAGCATCGGGGCCAAACAATACTTCGGCACTCTCAATAGCAAATGGATCTAGTGAGATCACGTTTTGAATATTTCCACCGCGAAAGATTGCCGTGTTCATACGAACTCCGTCTACCGTGTACAACAAGCGGTTGGTGGCAAACCCACGAATCATGGGGCTCCCGCCACCTTGCTGGCTTTTCTGAATAAAAACCCCACCCGAAAGCGAAAGAAGATCGGCTGCCGTTTGTGGATTCTGAAGGGCAATTTCTTGTGGAGAAATTGTGGTGATCTTAGAGGGAATGTCCTTCGAGGATTGATTCCAGCGCGTCGCTGAAATCACAATTTCATCCATGGTGAAATTTTGAGGAGTAAGGGCTAACTCAAAATTTTGGTTGGCAAGTTCAGCATAGCTCTTTGTTTGCTGTGCATAGCCTAAAGAACGAATTTCGATCGCTTCGGCATCTTCAAAAGCGGCTATATTGGCTTGTCCTTGATAATTAGTAGTTGCGGATGCACGGGGTGATGAACTATATAAGGTAACAAGTTCTAGAGGATCACCCGATTCGGCATCGGTTATAGTAATTGTCTGTGACATGGCAGGAATAGCCATTACCAATGCCACTAGACATAATAGTAGTTTCTTCATTATAGTTGTAGTATTATGAATTGTGCGGAAATACGGCCACAAGAACCGTTCCCGAAATAATAAAAGATGATGTAAACTTATGTATGAAGAAAGTGCTTGGGCGGTGGGTCGTCCAATAACAAAACTATCGAATGAAATGTATTGGCATAGTTGTATTGCATTGCCGTAAACTCAGAAGACTCCCATGGAGTCCAAGTTTCAAGCGGCGTAAAAAATAGAATGGAAAAAAAATGACTTAATTGACGTTGTTTCTCTTGCTGAAGTGGGTCTTTTCCGAAGGCATCTGTTGCCAGCTTTTCCAATTGGCGATTTAACTTTGTTTCTTTTTTGTCGGGAAAAACGCGATAATAAAGACTGTCGTTTTTTTCTGTTGTCGATACGATATCGTACATGACGCCTTGAAATTCGAATTCTTTGTCGTGCTTCCATTGGAGGCGTTCACTGTCTTCCTTGCTGAAAGCAAGCAGCTTTAGGTCGTCTTCATGAACGTTCGCCATCAGTTGGTGTTTCACTTCCTTACGAACGTGTTGTTGCTGAAATTTAAGCCACAGAAAGGTGCCTGATACCGGAAGGATCAGGGAAGCGATCAAAAATACAGCAATGCATTGCTTCATGGTCTTCCGACAAATGTAGCCAAAATTACAGGATTCGAGTGCTAATTTTCAGAATGATCTAGCGTAGGGAGAAGTGTTCGTTGGTAAGTTCTTCGCTATCAATAATTCAGTGGTCTATTGGGTATTGGGATTTTTCTTCTTTATTTAATAGTACCCACACCGCAAAAATTTACTACTTTTGCAACCGCAAAAATGTTAATGTCAACTAAATAATATAACATGGAACAGAACATTATCTATGTACCTATTGCCCTCGCTATTTTGGGGCTTTTATTTATGCTCGTGAAAATGAGCTGGGTAAAGAAACAAGCTGCGGGAAGCGAGCGTATGCAATCGATCTCTAAGAGCATTAAAGAAGGTGCTTTGGCATTTCTTAATGCGGAATACCGATTGCTAGTCATTTTCGCGGTGATTGCTGCGGGACTACTTTTCTTCATTTCAACCATGGTTGAAACCACCAGTTGGATGATTGTACCGGCGTTTATTTTCGGTGCTATCTTTTCTGCTTTGGCGGGAAACATCGGGATGCGTGTGGCTACAGAAGCAAATGCGCGCACGGCGGAAGCTGCTAAAACAAGTTTGCCACAGGCCTTAAAAGTTTCCTTTGGTGGTGGTACCGTAATGGGACTTGGTGTTGCCGGCTTGGCAGTATTAGGATTGAGCCTGTTCTTTCTTTTCTTCTTAAGTCAGTTTTTAGTAGAAGGCGGCGATTTCTATACCGATATGACCGTTGTTTTGGAAGCACTGGCTGGTTTCTCTTTAGGAGCTGAAAGTATTGCCTTGTTTGCACGTGTGGGTGGAGGTATTTATACCAAAGCTGCCGACGTAGGTGCCGACCTTGTAGGGAAAGTTGAAGCCGGTATCCCGGAAGACGATCCACGTAATCCGGCGACTATCGCTGACAACGTAGGAGATAACGTAGGAGATGTGGCTGGTATGGGAGCCGACTTATTCGGTAGTTACGTAGCGACCGTTTTGGCAGCCATGGTGTTAGGCAACTATGTAATCCGTGATATGAGTACGACGGCACCTTTTACAGACGCGTTCAATAATATGGGGCCGATCTTACTTCCGCTTGTGATTGCCGGAGTAGGAGTTCTAGCATCAATCGTAGGAACGTTCTTAGTAAGTATTAAAAACAACGATGCGAAAGAACCTCAAGTTCAAAAGGCATTGGATATGGGGAACTGGACCGCAATTATTATCACCTTGGCAGCGAGTTACTTCTTGATCGATTGGATGTTGCCTGAAACCATGACCATGAACTTCTTTGGGGAAGGTGCGATCGAAGTCCCATCAATAAATGTATTCTGGTCAGCATGTATCGGTCTTGCCGTAGGTGCTTTGATCTCTTTTGTAACGGCTTATTATACGAGTCTTGGGAAAAAGCCGGTACTTGATATTGTACAAAATTCCTCTACCGGAGCGGCAACAAATATCATCGCCGGTCTAGCGGTAGGGATGAAGTCAACCCTTTGGAGCGTACTATTATTTGCTGCTGCGATCTATGGATCGTATGAGCTTGCCGGATTCTATGGAGTGGCCTTGGCGGCCTCTGCTATGATGGCAACGACTGCGATGCAGTTGGCGATTGATGCTTTTGGTCCGATTGCCGATAATGCCGGAGGTGTTGCGGAAATGAGCGAACTAGAAGATCACGTTCGTGAGCGTACCGATATTCTAGACTCTGTTGGAAATACCACAGCGGCCGTAGGAAAAGGATTTGCAATTGCTTCAGCGGCCTTAACAGCCCTAGCATTGTTCGCAGCCTACGTTACCTTTACCGGAATCGACGGAATTAATATTTTCCGTGCCGATGTACTAGCGATGTTATTTGTTGGTGGAATGATCCCTGTCGTGTTTTCCGCTTTAGCGATGAAATCGGTAGGAAAAGCTGCCATGAAAATGGTGCAGGAAGTGCGTCGTCAGTTCAAGGAAATTCCCGGAATTATGGAAGGAACCGGCACACCGGAGTATGGAAAATGTGTAGATATCTCTACCAAAGCCGCCTTGCAGGAAATGTTGATGCCGGGATTGATCACCATCATCACGCCAATTCTTATTGGGTTGATCTTTGGTGCGGAACCTTTAGGAGGGTATATGGCCGGAGTTTGTGTGAGTGGTGTGATGTGGGCGATCTTCCAAAACAATGCCGGAGGTGCTTGGGATAACGCGAAGAAATCTTTTGAAGCCGGGGTGATGATCAACGGTGAAATGACCTATAAAGGAAGCGAAGCGCACAAAGCAGCTGTAACCGGAGACACCGTAGGAGATCCGTTTAAGGATACTTCAGGACCTTCTATGAACATTCTTATCAAGTTAACCTGTTTGGTTGGATTGGTAATTGCTCCCATCTTGGGAGGTCACCATGGTGATGTTACTGCAATGAGCGATACTGAAGAAATGGTGTTTATTGATGAAGACGGAAACCGTACAGTACTAACCGGAGCACAGGCCGATCAGATCAAAAAAGCCAATAAAACGGAGGTCTCTCGAGATGTGATGGTAGAAATGTCTTCAAATGATAGCTTGACCACTGCGAACGTTACCATCAAAACAACCAAGGATGGAAAAACAACCTCCGAAACAAAAACCTTTACCGGTACGATGGAGGAAGTGAAAGCTCAAGTGGAAGCTTTGAAAAATGCCAATATTAAAGTAGAGGGTGGCGCTGTAGTGAAAGAGCTTGAAGTAACTGAAAAGAAGAACTAAGCCAGCAAAACTTCGTTAAAATACTGATAAACCCCACCCTTTTGGTGGGGTTTTTTTATGGAATTGCTGTATCTTTTATCCTATGGATTATAGTGACCTCATCACATTGGGCATTGCATTTGGCTTGGGAATGCTGGTAGGTGTGCAACGACAGCGCTCAGATCATGAGATGGCCGGGGTACGAACGTTTACGTTAATTTCAGTATTGGGAGTCGTCGCCGGGCTACTTACCGAAAGCTATGATAATCCGTTTATACTTCCAGTATTCGGACTCGCACTTACGGCACTTTTAGTGGTAGCCAACGTTATCAAACTGAAAAAACAAGAGGGAAGTGACATTGGGCAAACCACCGAATTCGCGGCACTCTTGATGTTTGCCATTGGGGCGTATTTGGTATTGGGGAGTCAGATTGTGGGTGTCGTTGTGGGTGGAGCGCTTGCCGTGTTGCTATATGTTAAAGAACATTTGCATGGTTTTATTGAACGGTTAAAGGATAAGGACATTGCTGCCATCATGACCTTTGCCGGAATTTCTTTAGTGATCTTACCGATTCTTCCTAATGAAACCTACGGCCCCTTAGATGTGCTCAATCCCAGAAATATTTGGTTGATGGTGACCTTGATCGTAGGAATAAGCGTCATTGGATATTTCATTTACAAGTTCGTAGGGAAAAAAGTGGGCATCATTTCAAACGGTATTTTGGGTGGCTTGATCAGTAGTACGGCAACCACAGTAAGCTACGCTCGAAAAACAGCACAAACTAATAATATCAATAAAATTGCCGCCTTCGTAATCATGACGGCTTCCGCAATCGCGTTGGTACGGGTCATGGTAGAAATTGGGGTCGTAGTGCCTCAAAAGCTAGGTGAATTACTGCCTCCTTTAGTGATTGAATTCGTTTTTATGGCGATTTTATGCGTGGGCCTGTTCTACCGAATTAATAAAGACTCCAAAGAAGATGACACCATGCCTGAACCCGATAATCCGGCACAGTTCAAAAGTGCATTGATATTCGGACTTCTATATGGGCTCATCCTCTTGGCAGTAGCTTTTACCAAAGAAGAGTTCGGCAACACTGCTTTGTATGCAGTGGCAATAATTAGCGGGCTTACCGATGTGGATGCGATCACGCTTTCGTTGTCGAACTTAATGAAAGGCGATGGACTACAGACCTCCACAGGTTGGAGACTTATTTTGTTAGCGTCTTTGTCGAATCTTGCATTTAAAGGTGTAATGGCAGCTTTATTAGGAACCCGAACCTTAGCGAAATGGGTGGGAGCTACGTTTGGGATTGCCATTGTGGGCGGACTATTACTGATTTGGCTGTGGCCGGAAAGCGGATTGTTTTAAGATGGGATTATTTACCAAAGACCCGCTGCAGATCATTTCGTTCGCCAGTTATGGCACCGATGCCATGTTGTACATTCGTGGACGCGCCTTAGAAGATGAAAATATTGACCTCTCTAGAAAAGGGTTGTTCGGTTTACTGAAGAATTCCTGGAAGCGTTTCGAAGCCGACGAAATAGCAAATACCTCCATAAAGATCAAGCTTCCGGATAATTCATTCTACTATACAAAAACAGATGCCAAGGGTTATTTTAAATTTAAACAGAAGATTTCGGGGCTTTCCGAACTTACAAATGAAGAAGGGTGGCTTTCTTACGAACTTTCCTTTGACGACCCTCATCCCAATCGCGTAATCATACAAGATAATCGGTTTCAGGGCGAGGTTCTGATTCCTGCTTCAAATGTAGATTTTGGGGTGATCAGTGATATTGACGACACGATTTTGCATACGGGTGTGACTTCATTCTTGAAGATGAAATTGATCTTCAATACCTTTTTTAGAAATGCTGAAAGTAGGAGCCCGTTGGAAGGCGCTGCCGACTTTTATCATGCGTTGCACCGTGGTCCTTCCGATGAACGTGCCAATCCGTTTTTCTACGTGAGTCACAGTCCGTGGAATCTTTATCGCTATTTAGCGTTATTTCTTCGGAAGAATTCATTTCCAAAAGGCCCTATTCTCTTACGGTCCTTGTCGGTGTTCAAACGTAGAAAGGAAGAAGAAAAACCACAAAAGCAACGAGAGATCATCGATATTTTGAATATGTATCCTGCCATGAAGTTCATTCTTATTGGTGATAGCGGCGAACACGATGCTGATATCTATATTGAGATCGCAGAAAAATTCCCCGGAAGGATCAAGGCGATCTACCTGCGTAGCGTGACCCATAAAAAGCGCGTCTTGCGGGTGCAAGGGCTCTTGGCTACCTATACCACAACGCCAACACTCTTAGTTGAGGACAGTAAGGCGGCAATAACGCATGCTCGCGAAAATGGCTTTATTCATTAACACCTTCAAAATAATGATAGGTGTTTAACTGAGCTCGTTCTCCATTTTTTTCTTCGGAAACATAGTGGTTATTTTGATCTTTGTCGATAATGCGAGCCTTTGCAGTATCATTCAACTGTATGTCCAATAGCGCTCGTAGTGTTTTTTGAACGTCGGCGTCGAGAATGGGAGTAATCACTTCAATACGGTGACTTAAATTCCGCTTCATCCAATCAGCCGAACCAATATAGATTTTTTCGTTACCGCCATTTCCGAAGACATACATCCTACCGTGCTCCAAAAACCGATCTAAAATACTGGTGATGTGAATATTTTCGCTTTGTCCTTTGATGCCGGGCACGAGCGAACAAATTCCGCGTACGACCATACGAATTTTCACTCCGGCATTGCTAGCTTCGTACAGCAGTTTGATCATTTTTTTGTCTTGCAGACTGTTCATCTTTGCCAAAATGTAGGCATCGTTACCCTGTTTGGCCTGTGCAATCTCATTCTCGATTAATTTTTCGAAAGTTTCTCGGGCTGTAAAGGGCGCTACCAAAAGCTGCTCAGGTTTAGGGATGATCATCTTGCCTTCCAGTACTAAGAACACCTTATTAATGTCTTCAGTGATCTCTTCATGAGCCGTCATAAGACCATAGTCTGTGTATAGCGTGGCTGTTTTTTCGTTAAAATTTCCGGTCGCGATATAGGCGTAACGTTTTCTTTTTCCATCATCTTCTCGTTCGATATAGAGAATTTTTGAATGGATCTTTATCGCTGGAAAACTATAAATAACGCGTGCTCCGTTATCTTCGAAAATTTTTCCCCATTTCAAATTGTTTTGCTCATCAAAACGTGCCTTCACTTCGATAAAAACAACGACGTTTTTGCCATTTTTAGCTGCTTTTGCGATGGCATCGTTTAAGCGCGATTCGCTAGCCGCCCGGTAAATGGTGATTTTTAACGTGGTTACTTTTGGATCGGTGGCAGCTTCTTCGATCAACCGAATGACCGGTTCAAACGATTGATATGGATAATGCACCAACCGATCTTTTTCTTCAATAGCGTTCAATAGCGAGGTGAAAGTACTTAACTCGGGATGCGGTAGTGGTGTCCATTCTTTTTGCGATAGGTCTTTAGTACTAGGATTGGGGAATGTAAAGAAATCTTTAAAGTTGTGATAGCGCCCTCCCTCTATCAAATCGGCATTGTACACGCCTAAAGCGTTCTTCAAAATCTCTTGAAATGCCTTTGGCATCTTTTCGTCTATCAACAATCGCGTGGCTTGACCGGTCTCGCGTTTAGACAACGAATTTTTAATCTTCTCTTTTAGATTTCCGGAAAATTCATCTTCAATGTACAATTCGGCATCCCTGGATTTCTTGATGGCGTAAAAATCGATGGTGTGTTCTTTCTTCGGACTTTGTTTTAGGTTGAATTGTAAGATGTCATCAATAAATGTGATATAATGATTTCCGTTTTGCTTCGGAAATACAAAAAAACGCGGTTCTTCTTCCGGAATTTTTGCTAGGATAAATTTGTCGTCGGCAATACGAGCCGTCAAATACAACGCTTCATTTTCAATGAACACAGGAGTCGATGTATTATTGGCGTATCGCTCCACCCTTATTTTCGCCCGAAGTGTTTCTTCATAATAGGTTTTGGCTACTTCTTTTTGAGTGGCTGAAAAATTCTCGTAGCGAATAAGATGTATTCCTTCACGTTTGAGATCGGGGATAATGGTTTCCTGAAAAATTTTTCCGAAGGCTTCTTGCTGAATCTCCACTTGTTTGCTGATCTCCTTCAATACTTTATTGGGTTTGGTGATCAATTTTTTCCGAAGCGGTTTCTCTACATGCTTTATTTGCCGAATGTCTGAAACACGTACACGATAAAATTCGTCGAGGTTCGATGAAAAGATGGCTAAGAATTTGATGCGCTCGTACAACGGATTGCGCTTATCGGCCGCTTCTTGTAAGACGCGATGATTAAAACGCAACCACGACAGGTCGCGGTGGTAGTATTTGGTATTGTAGAGTTTTGCCATAGCTTGAAAGGCAAAATACATATATTCACCTCGAATCTATGTCAGCGAAATGTTAAGTTTTAGAAGAGTCCGTGTAACTCGGCATCGATCTTATTGATCACCTGTCCAAGGTGCTCAGGGTTGTCTACAAAATTGAGGTTGTCGACATCGAGAATGATCAATTTTCCTTTGTTGTAATCATGAATCCAAGCCTCGTAGCGTTCGTTGAGACGGCTTAAGTAATCAATACTAATACTGTTCTCATATTCGCGTCCGCGTTTATGGATCTGGTTCACCAAATTAGGAATAGAACTGCGCAAGTAGATCAAAAGGTCGGGGCCTTCGGTGACGCTTTCCATTAGGTCGAAAAGCGAACGATAATTCTCAAAATCGCGATTGGTCATAAGACCCATCGCGTGCAGATTCGGAGCAAAAATGTAGGCATCTTCATAAATGGTGCGGTCTTGAATGACGTCCTTACCCTTCTCCCGAATTTCTAGAATTTGGCGAAACCGACTGTTCAAAAAGTAGATCTGCAGGTTGAAAGACCAACGTTCCATCTTGTTATAAAAATCATCCAAATAAGGATTGTCTTCTACATCTTCAAATTGAGCTTTCCATTTGTAGTGTTTGGATAAGAGACGGGTGAGGGTTGTTTTTCCGGAGCCTATGTTTCCTGCAATCGCAACGTGCATACGTATTATTTCTTTGGTTGGGTTAGGGTAAAAGTGTGCAGTTTTTTACCGTCATAAATATACAGGAAATCCACAGTAAGCTGCAAGTCTTTTATGTTTATTTCGGGCGTATAGACGGCCTGCGGTTCGCTGCTTCCTTCAGGGTGCCATTGCAGGCTTCCGTTGGTCACCAGTAGTAAGTTCTCGTCTTGTTGTAGTACATGTGTTGCTACTTCCATCGGGCGTTTCCAAAGAATACTTCCGTAGACATTAAAAGCGTACAAAGACGTGTCGGTAAGTACGTAGCAATAATTGAAATCACTCGCCTGTTCTAAGACCGTTCCTCGAAAAGGTTGTGACACAATGGTTTTTCGGTTGCTTCGGTAATTGAATAACTCTAATTGTTGGGTATCGATATTAAAAAGCCAAAGTCGATTGTTTCCGGCGTTGGTAACCTTGCCTACATTCGTAAACTCAGGCAAGATGTTGAAATTAATGCGTTCAATTTCATTCAAGCGATTATCTAAAAAAACCACGGTATTGGCTTCTTCAAAAAATAACACCACGTTCAGCGGATTGATAATATCGACCGATGCTAAAGGCCCCAATTGAAAATCTTGAAAGACGAACGACCCCAAGGGGCCTTCTTTCCGTAGGGCCATGTCTTTGACGAAATAGGTGTTGTCATACGCGTCGATTCCGATAAAATGATTAGCCACCAAAGGCACCGAAGCGACCAACTTCAATTCTTGCGAATGCGCAAGGGTCGTGCTAAACAATAAGATAGTAAGGAACCATTTCATGTGTAGCAAGATACAAAATGCGGGCCAATGATGATGGTTGTAACATTTGTAGTATACTTTCGTCTTTTCCACACATCATTAAATCACTTTAGTATGAGAGCACTACTACCCTTTCTATTCTTCATTGTTTTCGCAATTCCCCTAAACGCACAACACTTTTCCGGAATCGCTACCTATAAATCACAGCGGAAGATGGATATTAAGTTAGACAGCACACAGTTTTCCGACGAAATGCGACAGCAAATGCTGGCTATGATGCGGAAACAGTTTGAAAAAGAATTTCAGCTCAATTTCACAAACAATGAGTCTTCATATAAAGAAAAGGAAAGTTTAGACAGTCCCAGTCCCATGTCGTCCGGAGGCGGAGTACAAGTGATCGTCGCCGGGGCCGGTGGAAATGATGAATTGTACAAAAATCTGCAAGAGCAACGTTTTGCGAATCAGGTGGAACTCTTCGGAAAGCAGTTCTTAATTCTAGACAGCTTAGAACAACCGAAGTGGGAGCTACACAAGGAGACCAAGAATATTGGAGAATATACTTGTTTCAAAGCCACTTATGAAACCACGAGAACCATTCGCTCTGTATCTTCTTCTTCAGATGAAAAAGGGAGTAATTCTACCAGTCAAAATGAAGAAGAAGAGGTGTTGGTTACTGCATGGTACACCCCGCAAATCCCGCTGGGGCACGGGCCGGCTAATTACCAAGGTTTGCCGGGTCTTATTCTTGAAGTCAACGATGGGTCGGAAACAATCCTCTGTTCTAAGATCGTCTTGAATCCGGAAGGGGGTATTGCCATTAAAGAACCCAGAAAAGGAAAAAAGGTAACCGAATCTGAATATCAAGAGATCGTAGCGAAAAAGATGGAAGAGCTCCAAGAGCAACAACACGGTGGCAAAGGCAATAGTTTTGAAATTAAGATAGGTGGCTAAACCTTTTTGCAGAAAAACCGTCCAAGATTTTGTAACAAAAAGAGTACTTTGGTACTTATAACGCGTTATAATTCTATGAACATGAAATTCCTTACTTTTTTAGCAGCGGCTTTTATCACTTTTTCCTTTCACGCTCAGAATATTAGCGGAAAAGCTTTTTATGAATCCAAAACGACCATCGATATGGATAATTTTGGAAATAGAGAGATGAGCGAACAGATGAAACAGATGATCGCACAGCGTATGAAGAACTTCTTAGAAAAGACCTATATCCTTACCTTCAATGGAAACGAATCGGTCTATGAAGAAGAAGAAAAATTAGAAGCAGGTGCCGGAGGAGGCTTCGGAATGATGATGGGAAGTTTTGCTCCCGGTGCGCAATATAAAAACTTGAAAGAGAATCAAATTTTGGAGGAGCGCGAGTTCTTCGGAAAGGAATTCTTGATCAACGATACGTTGGCGAATCTTGAATGGGAAGTCGGGAAAGAATCCAAACAAATCGGTCAATACTTGGCCATCAAAGCGACCGCAGTAAAGCCCATCGATGAAAATGATTTTAGCATGGCGCGCCGAAGAGATCGCGACGAAGATGCAGAAAAGAAAGCCGACTCAACTCAAACCGAACCTGAAGATCCTTTTGAGCAAATTGAAATTCCGAAGGAAATTATCGTGACCGCTTGGTTTACACCGCAAATCCCGGTGGGCAACGGACCCGGAGAATATGCGGGGCTGCCCGGTTTGATCCTAGAATTGAACGCCTATCGCACCACGATCTTATGTTCGAAGATCGTACTGAATCCAAAAGAAACCGTAGAAATAGAAAAACCAACCAAGGGGAAAGAAGTGTCCCGAGCCGAATATAACGAGATCGTAGCCGAGAAAATGCAGGAAATGCGAGAGAATTTCCGGGGTCGTGGCGGACGCGGTAATAGACGTTTTGGCGGATAACCCTTTCCATAATCTCAACATCATTTCATGAAGTATTTCCTGTGGGCTATAGCCTTTCTTTTCTGTTTACATGCTACAGCACAAACCATTAAAGTGCGTGGAACCATCAAAGACAGTATTGGTGACCCGTTAGAATTGGCCAATGTGATCGCTTCCGTTCAAGAGACCGGCGATATCGAATCGTATGCCATTACCAACTACGAGGGACGCTATCAAGTAGATTTACCCGTTGGGAATACCTACACGCTGAAAGCTAGTTTTTTAGGATATGAAACGTTTGAACTGACATTAGAAGTTCCCGAAGAAGCTTCCGATATGACGCGCGATTTTGTATTGCAATCAAAAGCCGATGAATTAGACGGAGTGGAAATTGTCTACGAAATGCCCGTAACGGTCAAAGGCGATACCATCGTGTATAATGCCGATTCTTTTAATCGTGGCGACGAACGCAAGTTGGGCGATGTGATGAAAAACCTTCCCGGTATTGAGGTAAATGATGACGGAGAAATTCAAGTGGAAGGCAAACCGGTGACCAAGGTGATGGTGGAAGGCAAAGATTTCTTTGATGGCGATTCGAAACTCGCCACCAAGAACATTCCGGCTGATGCGGTCGATAAGGTACAAGTGCTTCGGAATTACAATGAGGTCGATCAGATGCGTGGGTTGGGGAATGACCAGGACAATGTAGCGATCAACATCAAACTGAAGGAAGGCAAGAAGAATTTTTGGTTTGGGGAATTGACCGCCGGAGCGGGCATCGATGGCAACGAAGAAGCGCGCTATCTCGTGCATCCCAAATTATTTTACTACAGTCCGAAATACAGCGTCAACCTTATCACCGACTTCAACGATATTGGCGAAGTTCCCTTTACCTGGCGCGATTATTTCAATTTTACCGGAGGTTTCAGAAACTTCAATCGTGGTGGCGGAACGCGTTTTAATATTTCGGAAGGAGATCTGGGCTTCGCCGTCGCGCAAAACAATCGTGCGAATGCCATTGAAGCGAAGTTTGTCGCGGGAAATTTTAGTTGGAACACTTCGGAAAGCCTAGATCTGAGCGGCTTTGCGATCCTTTCAGACAACCGAACGAATATTGTTCAGAATTCCATCCGAAGGTATATTGCTACCGGTACGACGGAAACTACCACGTCCACCAACGACCAACAAACCCAATTAGGGATGTTCAAAGGAAGTGCAGTGTACAAGCCAAATGTTGACTTTCAGCTAGACTACGATATTTTGGTGAAAGGGTCTCAGCAAACTGAAGATGCGATGACGGTTTCTCAGTTTGAAACCGCGACCAACAACATTTCCGAAGCAAAAGAGAACGATCCCTTCAGCATCAACCAGAATATCAACGCGTATTATACCTTGAACGAGAAGAACATCTTCGCCGGACAATTGCAACACCTATGGCAAGAGGAAGATCCGTTTTACAACGCTATTACCGACTTACAGCCGTTCCCGGGCATACTTCCGGTAGACACCACGCAAACACGTTTTAATGTCAATCAACAAAAAAATGTGAAAACCCATAAGCTGGATGCGAAGATCGATTGGTTTTATGTGCTGAATAATACCAGCAACTTGAACGTGACGGCAGGTGCTACGGTTAGTGATCAGGAATTCGACTCAAATATTTTTCAGTTACTCGACAACGGTACACAAAGCAATCTCAATGAAACTCCGCCCATTGACGGAAACACACAACCCCTTCAGAACGATGTTTCTTACGGTTTTTCGGACATCTTCTTAGGCTTACATTACAAAGTGAAAACGGGGCAATTCATTTTTACACCAGGTGTGACACTTCACAATTACACGCTGGTGAACGAACAGTTAGGCTTTGAAAACCGACAAAACAATTGGATGCTCTTACCGGACGTGAACGCCATCTGGCAGATCAAGAAAAGTGAATCACTACGCTTCAATTATGCCTTGGCTGCAGAATATACCGACGTGATCAATTATGCAGAAGCCTATGTTTTCAACAACTACAACCGAATTTTCCGCGGAAATCGATTTTTGGAGAACGCCATTTCGCATACCTATAACTTGACGTATTTCAACTTTAATTTGTTCAGCTATACCAACATCAGCGGAAATATTAGCTATACGCGCCGGGTAGAAGGCATAAAGAACAACACTAATATTATCGCAATTAACCAAGTAAGCAGTCCGGTGAACCTAAATAGCAACTTTCCGGACGAGACCGTTTCAGCGTTTGGGCGGTTTAGCAAGCGTGTGAAGAAGATTGAATTTATCGCCAATGCCAACGTGGCGTATGTAAAGTCGAATAACATCATTCAATCCGGTCCGGGTACGGGTTCTGCGACCGATACTCAGAATATAAGAACCAGCGAGAGTTTTACACAAAATTACCGCGGAAGTGTTCGCAGTAATTTTAAAGAGTGGCCCAACTTTGAGGTAGGATATGCGCTAACGCTGAATGATTATGATAACGGCGGACTCGAACAAACGTTCTATACCCACCAACCGTTTGCCAATGTAGACGTACGGTTTCTGAAAGATTTCACCTTTGATGCCGAATGGAACTACTACAATTACACCAATAAAGACAATACGGTAGATAATAGTTATTCGTTTGTGAATGCCAACTTATATTACCAAAAGGGCGATAGTCCGTGGGAATTTTCCATTAGAGGTACGAATTTACTCAACACGGAATTCTTGAATAACGACAGCTTTAACGATCAGTTCAATACCACGAGTCAGTATTTCGTGCTACCACGCATCATGATGTTGGTAGTTCGCTATAATCTGTAGGACGTCTCTTTCAGATATACGACAGTTGCCCTATTTCAGAACTTTCTGAATTGATAGACTTTTATAACGTAAAAACCCTACGTTATGAAACACTTATCATTACTACTCTTTTTATTCGTTAGTATTTCTTTTGCGCAACAATATCCTACTGGAATGGTGTGGGACGAAGAATCCTATCGGAGCATTCCGTATAAAGCACAATTTACCGCATCTACTTATGAAACCTTACCAGCTTCTTATTCTTTAGAGCAGTATGCGCCTATCCCGGGTAATCAAGGGCAATACGGTACCTGTGTGGCCTACGCTTCGGCATACGGCTTGCGAACGATCATGTTGGCAAAGGACAACGGACTTACAAACAAGCAAACCATTACGGCCAACGCATTATCACCTTCTTATGTGTATTCTCTTATTAAGAAGGAGGATGATGTAGCCTGTAATAAAGGGGCCAACCCGAAGCTAGGGTTAGAAGCTCTCAAAGTTTATGGAGCACCTCGTTTAAGTACGCTGCCGTATGCTTGTAATCCGCAGATATCTACCACGGTACAGATGGAAGCGATCGATTATCGCATTCGGGATTACCAGACACTCTTCTTCTTCAATACACCCGATTATGGTGTAAAGACCAACGCCACGAAAAAAGCATTGGCAGAAGGGTATCCGGTGCTGTTAGGAATGAAACTTCCGCAGAGTTTTTTCCAA